>NZ_JBALBY010000035.1:0-51908 GCF_036919575.1 Nostoc sp.
TGTAGTAGACCGTCATGGCTTTAATGCTGCAAAAAAATTGTCGGTTGGGTGGAGGCTTTGCGTAACCCAACATCCTGATAATCAGTTGGGTTGCGTTCCGCTCCACCCAACCTACGTCTGAAAAAATCTCGGTAGTCTTGTAGTAGACCGTCATGGCTTTAATGCTGCAAAAAAATTGTCGGTTGGGTGGAGGCTTTGCGTAACCCAACATCCTGATAATCAGTTGGGTTGCGCTCCGCTCCACCCAATCTACTAATATTGACCGTTAAAGAAATTCAACCTATCGTCTGAAATAACACTTGGCTTTTGTGTAAGAACTTGATAACTGAACTTTGATAGAGGTTTTTATAATGCCTATCGATCTATTGAGCCGCAAAAAAACTCATTTTGTTTTGTGGCGTCCCAGTGCTTCAGAACTAGCTCCCACTCTCTATATTGGCAATACTGCTCCCGAAAGCGCAGACAGATTAGCTCAATTTAAAGAAATTCCGCTTCGTCAATCAACAGAATTTCCCGAATTGTGGGAAGTTTCGGCTCAAGAATCTGGTCTGACTGAAGGACAGGTCTACTTTTACTGGTTTAAAGTCCGCAACTCAGACCCCTACGACTCTGCCAATGCTAACCAAATTCTCTACTGCACAGATCCAACAGCAACGACTGTGGATCGACGCTTACTTGCACCAACGCCGTTAGAATCGGGAGGCGTTACTAGCTTCGATCCGGCAAGCGTCGTGCTTTATCAAAATAAGACGCTGATTCCCTGTGATCCTCAAGGGCAAACTGTAAATTGGGAAGACGATGCTCCTTTAGAGACGCTGCCAACCAATAATCAACTGGTGATTTACGAATTACCAACCCGTTGGACAAAGATTAACTCAAATGGATTGATTGAAGAAGGAACCGGCACTTTTCGTGACGTACTAGCACTGTTAGTACCAGAAGCGATCGCTCCGACTTTTCCCATACTGGGCGCCTTGAATGACCGCGCTCATCTTATAGAATTAGGAATCAACGCCCTCGAACTTCTGCCACCAGAAGACAGTGATGATAATCTCAATTGGGGCTATGGTACAGCAAATTATTTTGCCGCAGATTTTGACTTAGGACGCCCAGATAGCCAGTCAGCACCCACTGCTTCGACTGATTTAGCGAATCTGATCAAAGTTTGCCATCAGCAAGGGTTGCGCTTTTTTGTGGATCTAGTGATGGCATTCTCGCGGAATAATCCTTACCATAACGTTAATTTTTTGGAATTTTACATCAAATGGGCTAGTGGTGATCCAGAACAAGGGTCAAGAGATGGCTTTGGTGGGGATTTATTTAAGTACAACTACTGGGTAGAGGGCTATAATCCGATTACTGGGCAAAAGTCATGGCTTGTCCCAGCCCGTGAATACTTAAAAGGCCATATTGCTCACTGGTTGGAATATTATCGAGTTGATGGTCTGCGGTTGGATAGCGTCAACAATATTGCCAACTATGACTTTTTGCAGGAATTCAAAGATTTTGCCCGCAGCCTTTGGGACAAAAGAGGTGGAAGTAGCGATCGCTTCCTCGTAGTTGGCGAAGAGTTGAGTGTACCCCTATCTCTCATCCAACAAAATCGTCTGGATGGACTTTGGAATGAAAAGTTCAAGCAAATCATCCGACAGGTGATTTTAGGTAAGAATGCCTGGGATGAACCCAGCTTTGAGTGGAGTATCCGCAAACTAATTGATTGCCGAAACTTAGGCTTTACAGATGGTTCTCAGGCGGTAAACTATATCACTTCCCATGATGTTGGCGGTTATGGAAACGAGCGTTTCTTCACCTACCTTGCTAGTAATGGAATTGATCATACTGAACCGCGCATTAAGTTGGCATTTGTCTGTCTGCTTACCTCTGTAGGAATTCCCATGATCCTTGCTGGAGACGAATTTGCCGATCAGCAGGATTTGCCTCCAACAGATAATTATAAGCAGATTGACCCAGTTAACTACAGCCGTGTAAATGATGATTGGCGGCAACGCATTTTCCAATACGTTGCCAGGTTGGTTCGCTTGCGTAAAACTTCCGATGCTTTAGCTGTAAATGATACTCAATTTCTTCATGTTGACTTTAATGATGGTAAACGAGTTCTAGTCTGGCAGCGTGGTAATAAAGCCGATCAATTAGTAATTGTAGTGGCGAATTTTTCTGACTACGGCACTCAAGTTGGTTCTGAATACAGAGTCCCGAATTGGCCTGCAACCCCAGTTGGCAAGCAGTGGAAGGAAATTACTCAAGAGCGGATAGTTCCATCTGAATGGGTAGCCAGAGAAGGTATTTTCCCCTGGGAAGCGAAAGTGTACGCTCTAGTTTAATCTCAATGCCGCTCAGTCAAAGTTGAAGAAGAATTCAGAAGTCAGAATTCAGGAATCAGAATCAATCAGTCGCAATACTGCTCGGTTTTTGGTGCATAGTCATTTGAGATCCCCCTTAGTCCCCCTTAAAAAGGGGGAAAAATAAAGCATTTTTAGCCCCCCTTTTTAAGGGGGGTTGGGGGGATCGACTCAAAACCTACGCAGTATTGCAATCAGTCGGGGATTCGTGTACAAATTAATCTGAAAGTGATGTAGTTTGTAATTATTGTGCCAAAAGCGATGCCTTTGGCAAGCCGCTTTGCGTCTACGGCCAAACATTGTATGTGTGTAGAGATATTGCATAGCAAGTCTTTGTTTGAGTTACTCGCCTAAACCCTTCTAGAATTAAAACTATCGTGGGGAATTTTATTAATAAACTTGTTTTTATTCTGGGAGGTATGATGAGCCGTCCAATAATTCTTGGTATTGTAGGCGACAGCGCTGCTGGGAAAACAACACTAACGCGAGGAATCGCTCAGGTACTCGGCCCAGAAAATGTCACGCTGATATGTACAGATGATTATCACCGTTACGATCGCCAACAACGTGCAGATATTGGCATCACCGCTCTCCACCCGGACTGCAACCACCTAGATATTATGCAGCAACACCTATCGCTGCTACGCACAGGACAGCCAATTCTCAAACCAGTTTACAGCCATAAAACCGGCAGATTCGAGGCACCGAACTATATCAAGCCCAATAAATTCGTGATTATTGAGGGATTACTCGGTTATTCTACCCGTGCTGCGCGCGACTCCTACGACGTTAAAGTTTACCTTGCACCCCCTGAAGAACTACGCGCTAAGTGGAAAGTTAAGCGGGATACCCAAAAACGGGGCTACACTGCTGAACAGGTGCTAGCGGAACTAGAAAAGCGTGAATCAGACTCAGCACAATTTATTCGTCCGCAACGGCAATGGTCTGATATAGTCATTAGTTTCTATCCCCCCGTCGGCGAAGATGATGAAACCAATGGACATTTAAATGTGCGTTTGGTATTACGTCCGACAATTCCCCACCCAGATTTTACCCAGATTATCAATTCTGGCTATGGGAATTCTGATTCAGCGATCCGCCTGGGGCTAGACAGGGATATGAGTAAGCCGGTAGATGTCTTAGAAGTTGATGGTCATGCAACCTTAGAACAAGTGAATAAGCTAGAGCATATTATTTGTTCCGATATGCCTCATTTACGAAATATTTGCGATCGCGAAAGTAATCCAGAACTGGGTAAAATTGCTGGTACAACTGGGGAAACAATCCAAAGTTATCCCCTCGCTCTCACTCAGTTAATAATTACCTACCACATGCTCAAAGCAACGCAAATCTATCAGTAGACATCTGGTAAAATTAATTCTCTCGTTCCCAGACTCTGGCTGGGAACGCCTATTGTGAGGCTCCGCCTCCTGAATTTGCGGCATTATTTACCTTTATAGCATGGCTCTTTTGCCCCCGCCTTGAGGCAGATTGTTTTTAATTTGGGGCTTTAAATCCCCCGAATTATAAAACTTCGTTGTCAACTGTGAACTGTCAACTGTTAACTGTTTACCTGGCTTTACTTGGAACACCAATAAACGCGAACAACTGTTGTTCTTTGGGTGCAGCCAAACTTTCACCCAGGTAACGATGAATACCTACCCCCATATCTCCTGTTGCAGTGAGTTTGAAGTTCACTTCTTCAAATCCATTTTCACCTAGTAATTTACGAACAGTCTCAGAGTGGGGAATACCCTGAGAGTGTCCACGAGTCCAAATTACAAAAGCACCTTGTTTGCTCAGAAAACTCAGGTTTGCCAGTAAGCGATTGAGTTCAGTTTCGTCTGCGAGATTGCCGAATACACCACATACAATTACAATGTCTGCTGGTACTGCTCCTACATAGTTAGAGGAAATAGTTGCATCACCATTAATAAACTCAATTTGTTTTGTCAAACCCAACGATTCTATTGTTTCTTGTCCACGTTCAACTAGTTGTGGATTTAGCTCTACGAGTCGGGCATAAACATCTTTAGCCCGTGGGTGATTTGATAGCGTTCCTAGCAAATCTCGTCCATCGCCCGCGCAAACACTAACTATACGGATTAACCCTGGTTGGGACAAATTCAAGCTATAGGAAATGTATTCCTGCACAATTTGCAGGCGTTGTTGCAATTTTGGTTCGTTCTTATAGAGGTCGTGCCATTCAAACCAGTCTTTTACCATAATGAGGTGATTTCCCTTTCCATTAACTATGAGTTTGTGACAAACACACTGGGCAATTTTAAAATACTATAACCATATCAAGAAACCGTATTTTATGGTTTAACGCAGACTATCATGAAAATTCCTCCAAAATCAAGTCTTTTTTCTTTTGGTTTGTGAATCTGGCAATTTCATATAGGAAGTAGCTAATGCTACACAAATCCAAGGCACCGCAACTACGCCCGCCGCAGGCATCGCATTCATTCTTTAAGGGAGCTTTTTAGCCTTTGAGAAAATATAAAGTTATGTAAATGAAATTAACAAACATAACAATAATTTGTAATAAATTATGACGCGGCAGCATTGTATAAAGAGAACTTAGAGGGAAAAAACAACATCTTAATGAGGTTTTCCAGTCGTTCGCAGAAGTTTTAAGTTTTCTAACAAAAGTTTTAATCTGAAAGCCTGGAGATCGTAAACTTATTTCTTGGATGTCTGTTTTAAACCTTTCGTAACTCGTCAGGCAGTGCTGACATCAAAAAGAAACTGAACTATTCAGTTTTGAGTCCAATTATTCTTAACCAAGCAAATTTGGAGATTTAAGGCAATGGTTTTAGATGCATTTGCAAAAGTAGTTTCCCAAGCTGATACACGCGGCGAATATCTCTCCGATGCACAATTGGATGCATTGAGCGAACTAGTGAAAGATGGTAACAAGCGTGCAGATGCTGTTAACCGGATTACCAGCAATGCCTCAGCTCTTGTTGCTGCTGCGGCTCGTGATTTGTGGGCAGAACAACCCCAATTGATCACTCCCGGTGGTAATGCTTACACCAGCCGTCGCGCAGCTGCTTGCATCAGAGACTTGGACATCATCCTTCGCTATATCACCTATGCAATCTTTGCTGGCGATTCCAGCGTGCTAGATGACCGTGCCCTCAATGGTTTGCGGGAAACCTATTTAGCATTGGGAACTCCAGGAGCGTCAGTTGCTGTTGGTATTCAGAAGCTGAAACAAGCTTCTCTGGCTATTGTCAACGATACAAACAACATCACCAGAGGCGATTGCAGCGCTCTAGTAGCTGAAATCGCTAGCTATTTTGATCGTGCTGCTTCAGCAGTAGCTTAAGGCAGACATTTCTGCGATTGACCGAGATATTGTCCATAGGACAAAACAAAATTTCAACCAAAAGTTTGTAAAAGGGAAATACCAAAATGACAAAAACACCTCTAACTGAAGCAATTTCATCGGCTGATTCTCAAGGTCGCTACCTCAGCAGCACTGAGATTCAAGTTGCTTTTGGTCGCTTCCGCCAAGCGCCAGCTAGCTTACAAGCAGCAAAAGCCTTGAGCGCAAATGCTCAACGGTTGACCGAAGGTGCAGCTCAAGCAGTGTATAACAAGTTCCCTTACACCACTCAACAACAAGGCCCCAACTTCGCGTCTGATGCACGCGGCAAAGGCAAGTGTGTACGTGATGTCGGCTACTACTTGCGGATTATCACATACGCTTTAGTTGTCGGTGGCACAGGTCCATTGGATGATTTCTTGATTTCTGGCTTGGCTGAAATCAACCGGACTTTTGATCTGTCTCCTAGCTGGTACATTGAAGCTCTCAAGTACATCAAAGCTAACCACGGTCTAAGTGGCGATCCAGCTGTTGAAGCCAATTCTTACATCGACTATGTAATCAATACTCTAAGCTAGAGTGTTTCTTTAGCCCGGAGAGGAAATCAGCTCTTATGACTGACAAGTAAGTTCTATGAGTTGTTTACCTCTCCGGGCAGTTTTATTTTCAAAAAACTGTTAAAAGACTAGAAAAAAATTTTCTAAAAAGTTTTCAGTTTTGCAGTTAAAACTGAGGAGGTTAAAGATGGCAGCTTTGGGACAAGCAGCAAGATTAGGGATTGGAGGATTTGAAAACTTAGCACTGGTAGAACTACGTCCCGATAGAACAGAAGCGGATGTGGCAGTGGTTATCCGGGCGGCTTACCGTCAGGTATTGGGTAATGAATACCTACTGGAAGGAGAGCGTCTTGTAAGTGCAGAATCACTGTTGCAACAAGGTGAAATCTCCGTTCGGGGATTTGTGCAAGCCATTGCTCAATCGGAACTCTATCGGGATAAGTTTTTCTACTCCAACTCCCAAACTCGGTTTATCGAGTTGAATTATAAGCATTTATTGGGGCGTGCCCCACAAGATGAGTCAGAGATTTCGTACCATGTTGAGCTTTATAACTCACAAGGTTATGAAGCTGAGATTAATTCTTACATTGACTCATTAGAATATCAAGAGAGTTTTGGCGAAAATATTGTGCCCTACTATCGGGGCTTTAAAAGTCAAGTAGGACTGAAAAACGTTGGATTTGGCCGACTATTCCAACTGTATCGGGGTTATGCCAATAGCGATCGCGCTCAAGGACAAAAACAAGGACGGCTAACCTGGGAAGTGGCTAAGAATCTAGCTTCACCCATTTATCCAGTCTCCGCCGGAGCCTTAACAGGACTCTCTACAGGTGGTCGCGGTAACACATACCGCATCAGACTACTACAAGCAGCTTCTCCAAACTCAACTGTAGTACGGCGCGGTACTGCGGAATTGATCGTACCCTACGAGCAACTTTCGAGTAAATTGCAGCAGTTGAATCGCAAGGGCAGTAAGGTTATTAGCATTACAGCCGTATAAATAGGGGCTGGGGTGGGGAGTAGGGAGTAGGGAGTAGGGAGTAGGGAATTTCACCACTCCCGACTCCCCATTCCCCACTCCCCTTACCAATTACGAATTACAAAAGGAAAATTACCAATGGCTATTACAACAGCAGCGTCCCGTCTGGGGACAGAGCCTTTTAGCGATCAGGCTCCTATAGAATTGCGTCCAAATGCAAGCAAAGAAGACATTGAGAGAGTAATTGCTGCCGTTTATCGTCAGGTGTTGGGCAACAACTACATATTGACATCTGACCGCCTTACAAGTGCTGAATCTATCCTGCGCGATGGAAAAAATACAGTACAAGAGTTTGTGCGTCAGGTAGCTAAATCAGAACTGTATAAATCCAAGTTTTTCTACGACAGTTTCCAAACTCGCCTCATCGAACTGAACTATAAACATTTGTTGGGTCGTGCCCCCTATGATGAGTCTGAAGTGGTCTATCACTTAGACTTGTATCAAACCAAGGGATATGAAGCCGACATTGATTCTTATATTGATTCGCCAGAGTATCAATCTAGCTTTGGTGAAAATATAGTGCCTTACTATCGCGGCTTTAAAACCCAAACAGGACAGAAAACTGTCGGATTTAGCCGGATATTCCAACTTTATCGCGGCTATGCCAGTAGCGATACCTCTCAACTCAAAGGCAAGTCCTCCCGCCTTGCTAGCGAACTAGGTCGCAATAGTGCATCCATCGTTGTTCCTCCCTCTGGTGGACAATCAGGCTTTTCATACGTTGCTTCGGAAAAAGGCGTTACCCCCAACAGCACTTTCGGTGGTGCGGGAACTTTTGGTAAAGAAGGCAGACTCTACCGCATTGAAGTGGCAGGCGTTTTTGGAGCTGGCTATCCTAGCACCCGCCGTGTCAATCAAGCGGTGATCATACCTTATGAAGAACTATCTACTTACTTCCAAAGAGTGGTAAAACAAGGTGGTAAAATAGCCAGTGTGAAGCCTCTTTAGTGTCATTTGTCAATGGTCATTGATAAATGACAAAGAGAGAAGTCTGATCGGAGGAAGTCTCCGCTCAGAACTTCTGGCAAGGGAGACGCGCCACGAACTGAGACTAATGACAATTTAGAATTGGGAATTAATTTTATGGTTGGACTAATTAGTAGTAGAACGAGTAATCGCTACTTTCGGTATGAAGTAGTGGGTCTGCGCCAAAGCGAAGAAACCGATAAAACCAACTATCCCATTCGTTCTAGTGCCACTGTGTTTTTCACAGTGCCTGAGAACCGGATGAATCAAGAAATGCAACGGATTACTCGCTTGGGTGGCAAAATAGTCAGCATTCAGCCATTGAACGCTGAGACTAAAACAGATAGCGAACAAAGCGCTCCTCCTTCTTTATAATGAATTCCAGTCCGCAGAAATTTGAAGATTTATCACCGACAGGTAACTTTAGCGATGGTGAATCTTTAACAGTAGAGCAAGCTCTAGCTAATCTTGAAAGTGCAGATTTAGGTCTGCGCTTTTATGCTGCTTGGTGGTTGGGCAGGTTTCGGATAAATGAACCAGCTGCGGTTACAAGATTGATTAAAGCTTTAGAGGATGAAGCCGATCGCACACCAGAAGGCGGATATCCTCTGCGCCGGAATGCAGCTAGGGCTTTAGGGAAACTAAGCGATCGCCAGGCAGTATCACCTTTAATTGGGTGTTTAGACTGTTCAGATTTTTATGTCCGGGAAGCGGCGGCACAATCTTTAGAGATGTTGGGTGATCCGGTTTGTATTCCTGCCCTGATCAAGCTATTAGTAGTAGGTTTGCAGGGAGAGCAGCTGATATCAAACCAGCCTGATTTATCTCAACCTTATGACGCCATCTTAGAAGCCTTGGGAACCTTGAAGGCAACTGAGTGTATCCCTTTGGTAAAGCCATTCTTAGAGCATCCAATCGAATTGGTGCAATATGCTGCCGCACGAGCCATGTATCAATTAACTCAAGAACCAGTTTATGGAGAACGGTTGGTAAAGGCTTTAGGGGGTGAGAAATTGCAATTGCGTCGAGCAGTGTTAGCAGATTTGGGAGCAATTGGATATCTACCCGCAGCAGATGCGATCGCCCAGACTCTAGCCGAAAATAGCCTGAAGCTAATTTCTCTTAAAGGATTACTAGAACATCAAGTTAACCATACAGCAACAAGCACTTTTTCAGCAGGTGCGATTAAAGTCATGAATTTGATGGATTCGTTGTTGTAGTTTAAGAAGAATTCAGAATTCAGAATTCAGGAGTCAGAATAAATTAGTAGGGGATTCAGATCCGCCACTCTGTTGTTGACCCGCCCTTCTCCTGTCGGAGACGCTACGCGAAGGGAGAAAACCACGCTACCGACGCTCGTTGCGCTAAAGCGTCTCCCCTTGGGAGATGACTTGCTACCGCTTCTCTACGAGACGCTGCGCGAACGCTAACATCAGTCGGACTCCAATTAAATTCTGAATTCTGACTCCTGACTCCTGAATTCTTTTCTGATAATGAGTTTTAATTAATACGTTTAAACTAAATGTCTAATACACATAAACCCCCAACCCAACTGCAAAATCAGGGTTAGGGGTTTATGTATGATGCCAACTACGGATAACCTAAGCTACAATTGTCTGACGACTAATGACCCATGAAAAATTGCTATGAATAACAATGAGCTTGCCCAAATATTAATCCGTGCTGTGCAAGAAGCAGACTCCTCAGAGCGCCTAGTAGACGCAGTTCAAGAGTTAGCAGCAGCTGGTATAGAGGAATCTGTTCCCACACTGATTGCAGCTTTGGGCTACAACAATCCAGGGGCGGCGGTGGCGGCGGTAGATGGACTAATTGCGATCGGGGAAGCCGCAGTACCGCCACTGTTGGAACTAATTGATGACTACAACTACGGTGCTAGAGCCTGGGCTATTCGTGCCTTAGCGGGAATTGGCGATGTCCGGGCGCTGGATACCTTGTTAGAGGCAGCAAAAACCGATTTTTCCTTAAGTGTGCGGCGGGCAGCTGCCAGAGGATTAGGCACTTTGCGCTGGCATCAAGTACCGTCTGAGAAACTGGAATCTGTTCAGACTCAGGTATTAGAGGCGCTATTACTAATTTGTCAAGATCCAGAGTGGGTAGTGCGCTATGCAGCAGTGACGAGTTTAGAAACACTAGCGATGTCTGGCGACAACCCGCAAAGCGGCAACGCGATGCCTGCGGCGGTAAACAACGCAGTTACTTTACCCGATCAAGCGTCACGGATTACAAATCAACTTCAGCAAATGCTCGATACAGATGCCGATCTGGGAGTTCGCACCCGTGTAAGGTTTGCACAGGAAAAAATTCAGCCCCCACAACATCAAGAAGTGTTTGCACCTAAAAAAAAGCTACAAGACATTGATGTGCCTGAAGTGCCTTATCGTGGTAGTGGCAGACGCTAAGAAATAAGAATTAAATAAACGTGAGTTCAATAAACCTCTCCCGGACAGCCTCCCTCTCCGAAACGGAAAGGGAGGAGCAACGAAAAATTAAGCTTTTTACTCCCCTCTGGGCTTGCCTAACGGCAGGCTGACGCCAAGGTCGAGGGGCTGCTCTTGAGAGGTCAAACAAGATTTGTCGAACTCACGTTAACATACAATTTATGTCCCTGGCTTACCTCACCCTCAATCCCTCTCCGATATATTGGAGAGGGAGACTAGATATAGGATGAAGTTTTGTATTTTATTTAAGTGTAAAACTAACCAGATAATAAAGACTGAATTTCTCCCTGGATATTGCCACGGGCTGATGGTTCGGCGAACTCTGACATTAAAGGCGTAAAGTAGATATGCGATCGCTGTAAAAATTCCTCTAAAACCTGCCGACGACCTGTGATATACTCTGCCTGTGCCAGCCAGCCATATTCCTGGCGAATGGCATGGGCATATTCTGGATATTCGACTAGGTTAGTAGCCAAAATCGCTAAATCTGCATCAAGTAGAACTTGGCTATCATAGTCATCCACCGCAGCTTGGTGGTTTTTAGTGTTCAGAATCAGACGGGTGACAGTAGTTATGGTACTCTCTGGAATACCCAAATTACTTAGCAATTCCAAAGCATAGTCAGCACTTCGTTCTTCATTATCTTCAGCTTGAGAGTTATATACTACATCGTGAAACCAGGCAGCTAGTTGAACAGCAGCTAGGTTATTGGTGTAGCCTTGCAAAATCTGAATTATGCTGAGAACCTGATCAATGTGTTTCAGTGTATGGTAGTAGCGATCGGGGGTAGAGTAAGCTGCAACCAAGCAATTAAAGGCTTTCTCAGCCGCTACCTGTTCAACACCAAAGGGTTGGAGTGTGTGTTGCCAGTTAGAAAATAAGATATGCGTGAGGTTTTCTGTAGGCATAAACATAGTATTCACAATAGTATTTGCACTCTTAATATGACGTTAGAAATAGATCAACTTCCTTGAGCTTGGAGTCCCCCACCAAATCTGTACTCGGATTGGTGGTAGGGAAAGGTTTAATCTTGCTATCGGTAATTACCAAAGGGGATTGCTGAAGGGACAAAATCCGAAAACAGCGACTTTGGTAAAACGCAATAATGGCACATACTATCTGAATATTCAGCTTGAGTCTGAGCCACCAACGCCGGAAGATACTGACAAGGTATTGGGCGTTGACCTCGGACGCACAGATATTGCGATTACTTCCGATAGCGAAGCGGTAGCGAGTCTTCTCCCAAGGGGAGACGCCAAGGGCGAACGAGCGTCTGGAGATAAATTTAGTGGATGCGTCATAACAAAGATTCGGGACAAATACGCCAGAGTTAGAGGACAACTCCAACACAAGTCCGCCAAAGGCACAAGAAGTAGTCGGCGGAGATGCCGTCAGCTTCAGCAACGGTTGTCGGGGAAAGAGAGGGGCTTTCAGACTCACATTAATCACCGATGCAGCTACCAAATTGTTAAGTCTGCCAAGGACAACAATCAGATAATCGCCTTGGAAGAATTGACCGGAATCAGAGAACGCACAAACATATTGCCCCGTAGTAAACGAGAACGCCGACTTTCTAACAGTTGGAGTTTCTACCAGTTGCGACAATTCATAGATTACAAAGCGATTAAGTTTGGGGTGAAACTGATTCTTGTTGACCCGCGCTATACTTCGCAAACCTGCCACAACTGTTTGCACATTCATCCTGTGAAGGGTGAATCGTATCGCAGTGGTAAGAGGTTTGTTTGTGGTCATTGTGGGTGGATTGGTGACGCTGATTTGAATGGGGCGAAAAATATTTCTGCAATTGGGGCTGTGATTGTAAACCAGCCTCGTGGTTCAGGATTGTCTTGTAAGTTAGATGTGCGTACTAGGAGAAAGACTGAGTACGTGCAGCTAAACTTATTTGATATTTCTAGGGCAACTGAGGCGCCCCCACTGTACCTGTACGGCTGTCAGTGGCGGGTAGTTTACCAAAAGGATAACACTTGTGATTGAATTGGGCATTGGGCATTGGGCATTGGGCATTGGTTATTAATTCTTGTCCCTCCTCATCTCCCTCATCTCCCTCATCTCCCTCATCCCCCTCATCCCCCTCATCTCCCCCACTCCCCACTCCCCACTAAATATATGAACGCGTCAAAATAGAAGACACAGGCTTTGTACAAAAAGCCTTGCCTTGATTAACGGAGTTTATTATCAGTGGTATTACAAGTACAAACAAGCGCCTACGAAGCTAAAACCCAAGAAATTGCTAAACAACTTCTTGCAGCGACGTCGGAAAATCGTTCGTTTTTTTCTTCCCTGCGGGATCAAATGCGCTGGGATGATAAATTACTAGCTTGGGCGATGAGTAATCCTGGGTTGCGGGTACAACTATTTCGCTTTATAGATACGCTACCTGCTTTGCATAGTAAATCAGAAATTGCCTCCCATTTACAAGAATATCTCGGAGATGAATCTGTAGAATTACCGGCAGCTTTGAAGGGAATGCTCAACTTTGCTAACCCCGACTCTATGCCAGGACAAGTTGCTGCTACAACCGTTGGTACAGCCGTTGAAACTCTTGCTCATAAATATATTTCTGGGGAAAATATTAAACAAGTCATCAAAACAGTTGAACGACTACGAAAAGAAAAAATGGCTTTCACCATCGACTTACTTGGTGAAGCCGTAATTACCGAAGCTGAAGCGCAGTCTTATCTAGAACGCTATCTAGAACTAATGCAACAATTGGTGGAAGCATCAAAAAATTGGTCAGCTATCCCGGCTATTGATGAGGCTGATGGCGAATCAATACCAAAAGTTCAGGTTTCTGTGAAGTTAACGGCGTTTTATTCCCAATTTGACCCATTAGATGCTAAAGGTAGTGAGGAGCGAGTTAGCGATCGCATTCGTATTCTCTTACGCCGTGCTAAAGAATTAGGCGCAGCTGTGCATTTTGATATGGAACAGTATGCCTATAAGGACATCACTCTCAGCATCCTGAAAAAACTGTTATTGGAAGAAGAGTTTCGCCAACGCACAGATATTGGCATGACAATTCAAGCATATCTGCGTGACAGTGAGCAAGATACCAAAGATTTAATTTCTTGGTTGAAACAGCGCGGTTATCCCCTGACAATCCGCTTAGTGAAAGGCGCATATTGGGATCAGGAAACTATCAAAGCAGCGCAGAAGCATTGGTCACAGCCAGTTTACAACGAGAAAGCGGCAAGTGATGCTAACTTTGAAACCATCACTCAGTTGTTGTTAGAAAATCATCAATATGTGTATTCTGCCATTGGTAGCCATAATGTGCGATCGCACTCTCGCGCCATTGCTATAGCTGAAAGTTTAAATGTCCCCCGCCGTCGCTTTGAATTACAAGTCCTCTACGGTATGGGTGATAAAGTTGCAAAGGCGTTGGTTGACAAGGGTTATCGCGTCAGAGTTTACTGTCCTTACGGTGAATTATTGCCTGGAATGGCCTATTTAATTCGGCGGTTGCTGGAAAATACAGCTAATAGTTCTTTTTTACGGCAAAATCTCGAAAATCGACCGATTGAAGAATTATTAGCGCCGCCGATTGTCAAAGAAGAAAACGTACAGACGCGATTAATGAGCCAGCGCGTTGCGGGGGTTCCCCCCGTTGTAGCGACTGGCGTCGCGTCTCTCCAAAGTACAGACGCGATTAATCGCGTCTCTCATTTCCTTGGCGCTGCTGATACCGATTACGCACAGGAAGAGATGACAAGAAAATCTGCTGAAGCTTTCCAAAGCGTTCGTCAACAGTTGGGTAAAACTTATTTACCCCTGATTAATGGCGAGTATGTTAATACGCCGGAATTTGTTGATTCTCTGAATCCTTCTAATTTCAGTGAGGTAGTTGGTAAAGTTGGGTTGATTAGCGTTGAACAAGCAGAACAGGCGATGCAAGCTGCGAAAGCGGCGTTTCCTGGTTGGAAGAAAACACCAGCGAAACAACGCGCTGATATTTTGCGGAAAGCGGGTGATTTGATGGAAGAACGCCGCGCCGAACTTTCAGCTTGGATGGTTTTGGAAGTTGGGAAAGCAGTTAAGGAAGCTGATGGAGAAGTTTCTGAGGCGATAGACTTCTGTCGGTATTACGCTGACGAGATGGAACGTTTAGATAAAGGTGTTAATTACGACATTCCTGGTGAAAATAATCGTTATATTTATCAGCCACGGGGTATTGTTGTAGTTATTTCTCCCTGGAATTTCCCGCTAGCGATCGCTTGTGGAATGACTGTTGCAGCTTTGGTTTCAGGCAATTGTACTCTCCTCAAACCTGCGGAAACATCTTCTGTAATTACCGCGAAACTTACAGAAATCTTAATTGAGGCTGGCATCCCTAAAGGTGTATTTCAATACGTACCCGGTAAGGGTTCACAAGTCGGCGCTTATTTGGTAAATCATCCAGATACTCATGTAATTGCTTTTACGGGTTCACAGGAAGTCGGCTGTCGAATTTACGCAGAGGCGGCAATTTTGAAACCTGGACAAAAGCACATGAAGCGGGTGATTGCGGAAATGGGTGGCAAGAATGCCATTATCGTCGATGAAAGTGCTGATTTAGACCAAGCCGTTGTGGGCGTAGTGCAGTCGGCATTTGGTTACAGTGGACAAAAATGTTCTGCCGCATCCAGGGTAATTGTGCTGCAACCGATTTATGATACCTTTGTGCAACGATTGGTAGAAGCGACAAAATCCTTGAACATTGGGGAAGCAGAGTTACCGAGTACACAAGTTGGGCCGGTAATTGATGCTAATGCCCGCGATCGCATCCGCGAGTATATTGAGAAGGGTAAGGCAGAAGCACAAGTGGCGTTGGAATTAGCAGCACCCGAACAAGGATATTTTATCGGCCCTGTGATCTTTAGTGAAGTATCGCCAAATGCAGTAGTAGCCCAGGAAGAAATTTTTGGGCCGGTGTTAGCGGTAATTCGGGTGAAAGATTTCCAGGAAGCCTTAACAGTCGCCAACGGTACAAACTACGCCTTGACTGGCGGACTTTATTCTAGAACGCCTTCGCACATTCAACAGGCGCAAACAGAGTTTGAAGTCGGGAATTTGTACATTAACCGTAATATTACAGGTGCGATCGTTGGACGGCAACCCTTTGGTGGATTCAAACTTTCTGGAGTTGGTTCTAAAGCAGGCGGTCCTGATTACCTCCTGCAATTTTTGGAACCACGCGCAGTCACAGAAAATATTCAGCGCCAAGGTTTTGCACCAATTGAAGGTGCTGATTAAAGAAGTCGGAAGTCGGAAGTCGGAAGTCGGAAGTACAGTTTTGTAACGGGGATTTAGCGAGAAACGCGGTCTTGGGCTTTGCCCAAGTGGAGCGTTTTCTCAAGACAGACCCAGCCACAAAACTTTCTGCTGTCGTTAGGCAGGGAAATTAAACTGAACGCACAGTGTTAAAACAGGTAAGGTGGGCAATGCTGTCCACCTTTTTTGTCATTAAATAATATAAACAAAGCTTTATGACCAATTTAGTTATAAAAGTTGCCGAATTACCTCAAGAATTTCCGGCAATTCAAGCAATTAGAATAGCAGTATTTCAGGAAGAACAAGGGGTAGATCCCGCTTTAGAATTTGATGGCAAAGATGAAATATCTGATCATCTAATTGCTTATTTAAATGGGGAAGTCGTGGCTACTACCAGAATTAGATATTTAGATGATAAAACCGCCAAAATAGAAAGGCTTGCTGTTTTGTCTACAGCTAGAGGACAAGGTATTGGTAAGAAAATTATGATAAAAGCACTAGAGGTTATAGCTAATAAAAATATTCCAGAAGTAGTGATTCATGCCCAAGAATATGTGAAAAATTTATACGAAAAATTGGATTTTGTAGAAGAGGGAGAAATATTTGAAGAAGCCAGTATTAGTCATGTAAAAATGAGGAAAAAACTCTCACAGCAAAAAAATTGTAGGTTGGGTGGAGGTAAAGCGTAACCCAACATCCTGATAATCAGTTGGGTTGCGCTCCGTTCCACCCAACCTACGTCTATAGTCTAATGCACTATTTTAGCCTAGAGGGTCCCCTACGTGCATTTCAAAAATCAAATACGAGTCCTATATATATTTTTTCAATAATTGATCATGACAAAATGTATTTTTATGACAAATTAACTCAAATATCGCATCAGTACTGACCTAGCTGAATTATCCGAATTTTTTATTTAATTTTGAATTTTGAATTTTGAATTTTGAATTGATTTCTCCCGAATGCACTGGATTTGCTAGAAACAGAGTGAACTGACTACCCTTTCCCAAAGTCGATGTAACGGTAACATCTCCACCATGCAAACGTGCTAATTTGCGTGTTAAAGCTAAACCCAAACCAGTGCCTTCATACTGCCGATTTAACCCACTATCAAGCTGTTTAAACGGTTCAAATAGAAATTGAAACTGATTTGAGTCTATACCAATTCCAGTATCTGAAACTGTAAACGTTATCCCTTGCGGTACTTTTGTGACTACCAGCGATATCTGTCCGGTTGGGGTGAATTTAATGGCATTGGTCAGCAGGTTGAGTAACATTTGCTTGATGCGCCGCTCATCAGCAATACAAATATCCGCTTCTAGGTCAATTTCATGCGTGAGTTCCAATCCCTTTTCTAAGGCGCGATCGCGCACTGTCCAGATGGCATAATTACATAAATCTGACACTGGCAAAGGTGAGAGTAACAGTTCTTCTTTGCCTGCTTCTACCTTAGATAAATCAAGGATATCGTTAATCAGTGCCAGCAGATGTTCGCCATTCTTATATATCGAATTTACATATTCGTTCTGCTTTTCATTGAGTGAGCCAACTATTTCTTGTTGCAGCAACTGCGACAAACCCATAATCGCATTGAGAGGCGTCCGCAACTCATGGCTCATGGTTGCTAAAAATTCACTTTTTGTCCGACAGGCTGCTTCTGCTGCTTCTTGAGAAATACGCAGTTTCAACTCTGTTTGCTTGCGTTCAGTAATGTCCTCAATCATCGCTAGAAAAAATTCCGGTTCACCATTGCTGCCTGGTATAACAGAAACAGAGATATGAGTCCAAACTAAGCTACCATTTTGATGCAGGCAGCGTCTTTCCATCTCAATGTGATGTTTAGCGAAAAGCTGTTCCTGATGTTCGGAGGGTCGGCTTCCAACCCTCGAAGTTCTCTTTAAGTCTGTACGAATTCCTGACATCAGTTGTTTGTAAAGTTTTAACCCCCCCCTTTCTGTGGGAATGTAATCTGTAAAGGGCTTGCCGTATAGTTCTTCTCGGCTGTATCCAAAAATCTCGCACAGTGCCAGATTACTATTGACTATCTGCGCTTTCATATCTATAAGCCCAATGCCGATAGAGGAACGCTCAAAAATTGCCCGGAATTGTAAAGCCTCTTGGGCCTGTTTCTGCTCTGTAATCTCTCTAACCGACACCACCTGCATTAGTTTCCCTCAAGAAGAAATAATTTTGCTTTGCATCTCTACGGAAAAAGTAGAACCGTCTTTGTATAACTACAATTACGTCATAAGTGTTTCCCTAACCGGACAGTATAATTTTTTTAATCAAATTTTTGTTTAGTACTGACTACGAAAATACTGTTGATTCCCCTAGAGAAAGATGTCTAAAGCCTTAAATTTTGCCAAAATCAAGGTAACAGCAGCTGTTGTGGAGGTGGAACGATGACGGATAGTAGTGTGAGAATTGTTTCTTTAATTCCCGGTGGAACAGAGATTTTAGCGACACTAGGGTTGGTTGATGCTATTGTGGGGCGATCGCACGAATGCGATTACCCTCCAGAAATCCAAAATCGCCCCATTTGTACCGAAGCACGTTTAAACTCCAATGCCTCCAGCAGCGAAATTAACGATGAGGTGAACAATTTATTGCAATCTGCTCTGAGTATTTATCAAATCAAAACAGATGTTTTAGAGCAGTTGCAGCCTACCCACATTCTCACTCAAGACCAGTGCGATGTTTGTGCTGTCAGCTTAGACGAAGTTGAAAAGGCAGTTGCTACACTTATTCACAGTAAACCTCAGATTATTTCTTTACAACCCAATAGTCTCAAGGATGTTTGGGCTGACATTGAGCGAGTCGGCAAAATCTTTGGCGTAGACTCGGTAAAAATCTTAGAAAACTTAGAAGCTCGCGTCAAAATTTGTCAGCAAAGAATCCAAGGACTTTCTTTAAATGAAGTGCCTACTGTCGCCTGCATTGAGTGGACTGATCCTTTGATGATCGCCGCCAATTGGATTCCTGAATTAGTTAACTTAGCAGGAGGACACTCTGTATTTTGTGTTACAGGTCAGCCTTCTCCGAAGTTGCCGTGGGAAACACTGTTAACAACTAATCCAGATGTAATTGTTTTTATGCCTTGTGGCTTTGATTTAAATCGCACTCGCCAAGAAGCCAATTTGTTAACTCAGCGTCCAGACTGGGAAAAATTGCACGCTACCAAAGCTGGTAGAGTCTACATCACTGATGGCAATTCTTACTTCAATCGTCCAGGGCCACGGCTGGTAGATTCTCTAGAAATTTTGGCAGAAGTTTTGCATCCAGAAATTTTTCAATACGGCTACAAAGGAACCGGTTGGGAACCTTTATAAGAAGAATTCAGAACTCAGGAGTCAGAATTCAGCAGTCAGAATTCAGCAGTCAGAATTCAGCAGTCAGAACTCAGGAGTCAGAATTCAGCAGTCAAGTCAGAATTCAGTATGAATTCGAGTCCGATGGTTACTGAGCTTGCAATGCTCTGATCTTGCCGTACCCCCTAGGGGGAAGCAAGCTATGCATAGCGTCTCGTAGAGAAGGGTCGAAGGGTCGAAGTACTGAGTGATATTGATTTTAAACCTTGGCGGGTTCCAATCCCCCACGAAAAGTAATTCAGAATCCAGGAATCAGAATTCTGAATTCTGATTCCTGGATTCTGAATTCTGAATTCTTCTTTAAGGTGTTTGTTCAGAATCTGCCGATGGTTCATTGTTAAATAACAGCAAACGTGCAGCGAGGATGGCAAATCCCACAGCAGCGATCGCTTTTAGGACGCGTGTAGGTAATAATTCTGCTACTGCACCCCCTGCTAATGATCCCAACAGGCTTGTCAACAATAATGCGCCTGCTGCGCCAAAAAATACTGCACGCCCAGAATTACAACGCCCTGAAAGTGCGATCGCTGCTAGCTGACTTTTGTCACCCAATTCTGATAAAAAAACTGTAATAAAGCTCAGTCCTAAAAGATGCCAGTCCATATAATTAAGGGGGAGTGGAGAGTGGGGAGTGGGGATTTTTTCTAATGACTAATGACCAATGACTAATGACTAATGACTAGTAAATACATCCCAAAACAGCATTAGGGAAATCACTAACAACATCACGCCTGCTGATTTTTCTACAGTTTTCGGGCTGAGTTGGGTGGCTATCCAACTACCTAAAAGCACACCTAATAAGCTGGTGGTTATCAGCGCCGCCGCAGATCCGATAAATACCACCCACGGCGAATGAGATTCTGCACTCATTAACAGGGTAGATAGCTGAGTCTTATCTCCAATTTCTGCTAGAAAAATGGTTACAAAAGTTGTACCAAAAACTACTAGCACTGATTGCTGCTTTTGAGGACTATCGACAACTACAGGCCCAACTGGCTCAACAGCGATCGCAGGAGTTAAGCTCAAATCATTGCTGTCTTTGAGTTCTAGCCCAATCTCAGTCTGAGATATGCCAGAAATGTCCAAAGGTGCAGAGTCAAGTTTCACAGGCAGTAGTTTTGTTGCTAGATTGCTTTCATATTTCTATCATATTCTCAGATTGTTAATAAATTGCAACCCTATAGAAAAAAGCGGTGGAGTGTCACACAATTTTAGATTTTAGATTGACCCCAGCAATTAAGTCCTTGTCGTTACCCACATTTTTGTAACAGTCAAAGTGTCGCGCAGACAGGCAATCACGCCCAGAACTGAAGTTCAGGGCTAATAGCTCAAGTCCACTAAGCGTGGACTGAAATTTTCGTTTTTACAGAGTATAGCTATCTACATCGCTTAAAATCTTGTATTTAGTCCTGTTGAGAGGACTTTAGCTATTAGCCTCGGAATTTATTCCAAGGCACTATGGCAACGAAGCGGAAGATTTATACCCCAACAGCTTTGTTGAAGCGTAGTATTTCCAAACTGCGATCGCCATACACTCCTTCTATTTGCTGGCGACAGCAGTCAATGGCAAAATCGTTGACTTCTTCTGGTTCAACCCCATACATCTCTTGAAACACTTCTGATTCCACACGGCAGAAGCGAGGACGATTGGAGTAGATGCGACATTCTCGCGTGGTATGGTCGAAATTAACGCACCATCCCCCTTCGCCTACCATGCTGAGGTAGAGTTCTAGTTCTGGTGGTGAGAGATATTCTTCCAAATCTGGACGCTCTGCTGGATCAAGATTACAGCAGGCTCCACATTGCTTTACACATTGCCAAGTTGACATTTTGGATTAGGGAGTGGGGAGTGGGGAGTGGGGGAGTGGGGGAGATGAGGGAGATGAGGGAGATGGGGGAGATGGGGGAGATGAGGGAGATGAACCAATGCCCAATGCCCAATGCCCATTGCCCAATGCTATTATTTTACGTTTTTATATCTTTTCTTATAATTTTGTTAAGTAAATTAAATCTAACAGACCATAGCCAGATATGATCGATAGCAGGTTTTGTAATTAAGTTATTAAATTTTTTAAGGCAATAGGAAGGAGAAAAGGAAAAATGTCTGAGTTGTTTAACGCTTTTACCAGTATTAATTGGGAAGTTATTTTCCAATTGTTGTCCGTGGCGCTAATCGTGATTGCTGGCCCAGCAGTAATCTTTGTGCTGGCATTTCGCAACGGCAACCTTTAATAGTACTGAGGTACTGAGTGCTGAGTTAGGAGTGATAAGTTAATTAACAACTTCTAACTCTTAACTCCTAACTCCTAAGTGATAACGCCTGAAGAGCCGCTTGGATAATATTGTCATACTGTGGTTGAGAAATATCAACCTCTTTGGCGTTTTGACGATTAGTACCCAGCAAACCAATTATATGTCCTGGTTGCATGGCTAAGACTTTGCCTTCAGAATTTTTAATTCTTAATTCTGCTTCAATACCGTTTTTATAGAAACCACAAGTATAATGTCGCTGGTTGTACTCAAAGGTGGTGCTTGACGGGGTAGGTGGCGAAGTAAAAAATTGTTGAAGCTGAATTGGCAGTCTGACACCGATTAACTCTAGCTCGATGGTGGTCTTACCGTTAAAGTAATTTTCTCGCAGTTTGTAAGCGACATCCACTCGTGTTGGTAGCTGGAAATAGTCGCCCCAACGCCAGGCGATCGCTTTAATTTTATACTCCTGATTATCGACAGTTTGGGCAATTGTCAGTTTAATGTGACCCTTACCAACGATTTTTTGCTCAACCACTTGGACATTAGGTGTCCAGAAAACTGGATCGGGGTTGTCCATACCGCAGGGATGTAGAGCATTAAGCTGTTGATAAAGCTGCTGATTGATGTGATTGAGGTTGACTTCGGCATCAATTTTGAGCAGAGGCTTGAGATGCTGGGGTTCAAGACACTGGTTAGCAAACTCAATCAAACGCGATCGCAACATCTGTAAATTCTCTGCTGCTAGAGAGAATCCCCCGGCTGCTTTGTGTCCGCCAAATTTCCCTAGTAAATCGTGACAATATTCCAAAGCTTCAAACACATGAAACTCTGGAATTCCTCGTGCTGAACCGCGTATATGTTTCTCATCCTCATAAGTACCGATGAACACGGGAACGCCGTAACGTTCCACCAAGCGGGAGGCGACAATCCCAATAACGCCGTGGTGCCAATTGGGTTGAACAACAACTAATACACGGTCTTTTTGTAGAGATGCAACAAATTCTGTCTCTACATAAGCGATCGCTTCTTGTTCAATTTGCTCACACATTAACTGGCGACTAGCATTTGTTTGTTCGCACTGCTTTGCAAGTTCCAGCGCCACCTGCATATCATCTGTAGTTAGTAATTCAATAACAGTTTGAGGGTTGCCAATGCGACCAATAGCATTAATTCGTGGCCCCAAGCGAAAACCGATATCTTCAGGCTTTAGCGATTTTGGATTTTGGATTTTGGATTTTGGATTTTGAAGTTTCTCTTCATCTCCCCCTGCTTTCTCATTTTCCCTCGTCTGCACGCCACCTACCTGAATTAATGCCCGTATTCCAGGTAAGTTAGATTTGGGTAAATGCTGTAAACCACGTTTCACCCAACGGCGATTTACGCCAGTTAAGGGAGCTAAATCTGCGATCGTTCCCAGTGTAAATAGTGCTAGCATCGGCTGAATTAAGCCCTTAGTCTCCCCTAGCTGTTGTGCTAGAGACACTGCCAAAATGTAGGCAACACCAACACCAGCAACACCCCGATAAGGTGAGGATTCTGCTATTAGTTTGGGGTTGAGGATAGCGTTAGCTGGCGGTAATTTTTGGGGTATATCGTGGTGATCGGTGATAATAACTGCAAGACCAAGTTCTCTAGCTCTAGCAACTGGTTCAAACGCAGAGATGCCATTATCTACAGTCAGAATTAGCCCCACACCTTCGCTGTGAAATTCTTCAACTATGCGTTTATTAATACCGTAGCCTTCGTGCATCCGGCTGGGAATAGCATAATCTACCTTTGCGCCTAAAGTGCGGAGACTACGCAAAAGTAGAGCAGTGCTGGTCATCCCATCAGCATCGTAATCACCACAAATAGCAATTTTAGTTTGAGAAGCGATCGCATTTTGCAACAACTCCAAACTAATCGCCAAATCTGGGAAATCTTCTAACGGCGAAGGCAAAACTAAAGACTCTGGATTTAAAAATGCTTGTACCTGTTCTGGTGTTTCCATACCCCGATTAATCAACAATTGGCTGACAATCGGGGAAATATTTGTCAAAACCGCCAAATTCTGGGCAAATTCTGGTTTTTGTGGATAAATCTGCCAGCGCTGATTAGGTAAGCGCCTGCGAGGTTTTGAGAGTTCAGATACAGATCGGTCTACCACAGTAAAAGTTAGGAGTTAAAAGTTATGAGTGTTGAATTGAAAGTTGTTTATTACAGCAGTTTTCATTTAATTGAACCACATATATTGTAGGGGCACAGCAATGCTGTGCCCCTACCGCATGGTCTATTTACCTGAAAATTGCTGTGACTCATAACATTATTTGCTATCTAAAACACGTTTATCCTACCATCATCCATAATATATAACGAGCGATCGCCCGAAGAACGCAAAGTCGGACGGAGTTCCAGCCGCAATGTGCCAAAGTTAGGTTTCGAGACAATTGCTTGTAGTGATAAACCCGTTTGGCTCCAAAATATCAGAGATGTATTTGGCTCAGTACCCTCTATTTGTTCTAAATTTAATTTCTGCCCTGGACTTAAGGATATTGCATCAGTCCCAGAGGGTTTTTGGATTTTAATCAGGTTAGGTGTGCTATTTATAACTTCAACTCGGATGTGTTGCCCAGGTGTAAACTGAATTGGATGCCGTCCACACTTAGAGGCACAAGTTCCAGCTAAGGTAGCACTGGGATTATTGATTGATGCAACTAGAATCGTAGCTGCAACTAAAGCAAATGACAGAGGCTTAAACATAATACACAATATAAGTACTAAACTGAAATGTTACTTCAATTTAGTACTATTAAGCCTCAGCATATTCTCCCGAATTACTTTGGTAAGTAGGTAGGCGTAATTAAACATAAGATCAAACCTCACCCTCAATCCCTCTCCTTACTAAGGCTAGGGTATACACACAAGTCATCGAATTACCCAAAACAAAACAAAAACCTCAAAGAGTCCTGACTTTAATCCCTCTCCTTACCAAGGAGAGGGACAGGTTTTGCGTAGCATAACCAGGGTGAGGTTTCTTTGGAACTATTCGATAAACCGTAAATTCTGTTAAGACCGACTTGTGTATACACGGTAGTCTTACTAAGGAGAGGGAAGCCGGAGGCAGGATGAGGTTTTATATTTAATTTGACCCACTTACTTAATTCTCAGTTATTAAATTACTAATTACGAATTATTTTTTATAAACATCTCCTCTC
Organism: Nostoc sp.; assembly: GCF_036919575.1. GTDB lineage: Bacteria > Cyanobacteriota > Cyanobacteriia > Cyanobacteriales > Nostocaceae > Nostoc. The sequence continues at coordinate 24,802 of NZ_JBALBY010000035.1, forward strand.
GCACCAATGGCATAAATTTCGATGTCTTTGGAATCAATATCCACTGTAAAAATAATTCTGTTTTTACCTATACGTAGTCTGTAAAATCCCTCCCAATCACCTTTCATCTTTTTGATATCTAGTTCTGTAAACGGGATAATGCCTTGGTCTTCGACAGCAATAACAATTTGCCTTATTTGCTCCCGAATATTTTCGACATCTTCGGGATTTGCTTTTTCTAAAAATTTAATCGCTTTTTTGCGAAATTTTATTGCCATATCTTACCCAATCGGTCATATCAATTACTTCATCCTCACCATGATCTGAAGGTACACCAAACTTGGCTTCAAGTTCGCGTTGCTCATCATCACTTATGTAAGGAATAAGAATTTGACAGAGGCGAAGTCTTTCTTCTTGCAGAACTTCACGCATAGTTTCTTTAATCAATGCTTTTAATTCTTGAATTTCCACTGTATGCCTTTTATTCATCATTATTAAGACTCAAAGCCTCTCTCCTTGTAGGAGAGAGGTTTGGAGAGAGGTCAAAAATGTAATGCATCCAACCGAGAACCCTTATACCTTTCCCCTTCTGCTGTGATGTTTCTTTAACCAAACCGTCCACTGATATAATCTTCGGCTTCTTTAGTTTGAGGAGAACTGAACATTTGGACTGTAGGATTAAACTCAACTAATTTTCCACGACGTTTGCCATGCTCATCAATTTCTGTATTGAAGAAAGCGGTGAAATCTGCCACTCTCGAAGCTTGCTGCATATTGTGAGTCACCATAATAATGGTGTATTGCTCCTTGAGTTCTAAGCAGAGTTCTTCTACTTGACGGCTAGAAATTGGGTCGAGAGCAGAACACGGTTCATCCATCAATAATACATCAGGCTTCATGGCGATCGCACGCGCAATGCAAAGTCGTTGCTGTTGTCCGCCAGATAATGCAGTTCCCTTCTCTTTGAGTTTATCCTTGACTTCATCCCAGATAGCAGCGCGTCTGAGGGAATCTTCCACCAATTCATCGATGTTACCTTTGTAACCGTTAGCACGCGGTCCAAAGGAAATATTTTCGTATATTGACTTAGGGAAAGGATTCGGTCTTTGAAAAACCATTCCGACTTGTCGCCGCAGTTTTACAGAATTTATCTTAGGATCATAAATATTGCGATCGCGGTAATTCAGTCTACCTTCAACCTTAGCACCAGGAATTAAATCATTCATGCGGTTGAAGCAACGCAATAAGGTACTTTTACCACATCCTGAAGGGCCAATAAAAGCAATTATTTGTTTATCAGGAATCTTTAGGTAGACATCTAAAAGTGCTAGAAATCCTCCATATAACACCTTCACACCTTCAACATTGAAGACGCTATTACCTTCGTCGATTGTGGCACTATCTGATTGACTTCTACTATTGCTATAAGTCATTTTTCTATTCTCCAAATATCTGTGAATGTATTAAATTAGATATTTAATTACCTAACTTATTGAGAAGCGTTGTCGAATATAAATTGCTACACCATTTAAAGCTAAAATCAATAGTAACAACGCAATAATTGTCGCTGCTGCTGCACTAGCAAAACCCGGTTCAGGACGAGTTATATAACTGTAAATTTGAATGGGTAATGCCATAAACCTCTGAAACAAACCAGGGTTAAAGGTGAGAAAACCCACAGCACCTACAACAATCAGAGAGGCTGCATCACCTATAGCGCGGGATACAGAGATAATCACCCCCGTCAAAATACCGGGAATAGCATAGGGTATGACATGATTACTGATAGTTCGCCATTTGGTGACACCTAATCCGTAAGAAGCATTTCTCAAGGAATCCGGGACGGCGCGAATTGCTTCTCTAGCTGTCACAATAATTACTGGTAAAGACAGCAAAGATAAAGTCAACGCGCCAGAAATTAAAGCAGGGCCAAACCCAAGCAAATAATTGAAAACTCCTAAACCCAGCAATCCATAGACGATAGAAGGTACACCCGCCAGATTACTGATATTAATCTCAATAATCGCTGTCCACCAAGCTTTCGGTGCGTACTCTTCTAGATATAAAGCTGCTCCAACACCAATGGGGACAGTAACGAAAATCACAACAGCTCCCAAAAGAACGCTGCTGATAATTGCCGGACGAATACCACCTTGGTCAGGAAAACGAGAAGGAGTTTCCGTAAGAAAGCCGGGGGACAAAAATCTGGCTAATCCGTCTCGAAAAATATCAAAAAGTAGCAATGCTAAGACAAATAAACCAATCAGCAATCCTAACAAAAAAAGTACTTCAAATACTTTCCCTAATGTCTCCCTACTTTCAACATTATCGGTAAATTCTGCCGCAGAATCTAGAGAATCATCTTGTTGATAACTTGTAGCCATATCTATTTAGTCGTATTTTTCTTTAAAGCGATTAGCAAACCAGTAACTAACAATATTCAAAGCAAGGGTAAGCAGAAACAGAACAGCGCCTACAGCATATAATGTCTTGAAATTGAGACTACCACGCGGACTATCTCCCCCAGAAATTTGTGCCATGTAAGCTGTCATTGTTTCTATTGATTCCGCAAAATTAACAGTTAGTCTCGGCTGTTGTCCGGCGGCGATGAGAACAGTCATTGTTTCACCTACAGCGCGAGAAATACCCAAAATAATCGAGGCTATGATTCCAGAAAGCGCGGCTGGTAGAACTACTTTAAAAATGGTTTCCAGTTTAGTGATACCTAAAGCATAAGCTCCTTCTCGCAAAGAACGTGGAACTGCTCGGATAGCATCTAAGCTGATAGAACCAATAGTAGGAGTAATCATTACCCCCATCATTAACCCTGCACTCAAAGCGTTGAATATTTCCAGAGGGATAAAATTCCGCAGCAATGGTGTAAGGAACAACAGCGCAAAGTAACCATAAACTACTGTGGGTATTCCTGCTAAAAGTTCCACTGCTGGACGTAAAATTGCAGCCACTTTGGGTTCAGCATATTCACTCAAATAAATAGCAGAAGATAAACCCAAAGGAATAGCAACTGCCATTGCAATAGCTGTAGTCAAGAAAGTGCCATTAATCAATGGCCAAACGCCAAAATGTCTATCGGCAAATAAAGGCGTCCATTTAGTATCAAGAAAGAATTGGGCAAAGGAGACTTCTTGGAAAAAACTGAATGTCTCCTGAAAAATAATTACGACAATCCCAAAGGTAGTCAAAACCGAGACTAAAGCACAAGCAAATAAAATTGCTGCAACAATCTTCTCTGAGATATCTTCAGATGCATTTTTATCCAGTGACTGTCTGGATAATAGATAAGGATCGTCTTGAAAATTGGTATTTTGCATAAACAGTTAAGTTTTAACTACACTCAGACTACAATGACTGAGACTTTATTTAAATAAAGTTTGTGATTGGTTCACCTGGTTTTGCTTTTTTAAACTTTGTCCCAGTTTCACCAGTAGCAAATTTTTGTTTGACTTTGACGTAAGCTTCATCAGGTAATGCTACATAACCAACACTATCTACCCACTTCCAAGAATTTTCTAGATAAAAATCTACAAATTCTTTTACTGCTGGCTTAGTATCTAAGGATTTTTTACTGACATAGATGAACAGAGGACGAGACAAAGGTGTATAGATATTTTTGATGACATTATCCACTGGAACTGGTTTTTCACACTTTCCTGTAAGACTTTCTACAGCAACTAGATTCAGCTTTTGTTGGTTTTGAATGTAGTAAGATATCCCTACATAACCCAAGGCTGATACATCACCTGACACTCCTTGTACGAGAAGGTTTTGATTCTGAGTGGCAGTGTAGTCTGTACGGCCATTCTTGGCTTTGCCAGTCACAGCTTGAGTCATATAATCGAATGTTCCCGTATCAGAAGATGGAGCATACAGCTTCAGCTTTTGATTAGGAAACTTGGGATTAACTTGATTCCATGTCAAGATTTTGCCGTCTGATTTGCCACCCCAAATCGTACCCAGTTCCTTAATAGTTAGACATTTGGCGAATTTATTTTGACGGTTAGCAATCACAGCGATGCCATCTAAAGCTATAGGCAACTCGACAAATTCAATCTTCTTACTTTTACATTTTTTGATTTCTTCATCTCTAATGGTGCGAGAAGCACCAGCTATATCAATATCGCCATTACAAAATTTACTGAAACCACCACCAGTACCGCTTGAGGCAACGCTTACTTTCGCTTCAGGTTTGACTTTACCGTATTCTTCTGCAACTGCTAAAGAAATAGGAAAACCTACAGCTGCACCATCAATACTCACCTGACTTTTCTTTTCCTCATTACTGCTACAAGCAGTGATACTGCTGGCAAGAATCATTAAAAATGTCAGGAAAAAGCTATTCTTAAATCTGCTACGAAAGCTCATAAATTATCAATTGAGATAAAGTTACTGCGAATTGCTTATGCTTGGCTATCTGCAAGTAGAGAATCCTGCATTAGAAAAAAGATATCATGCTTTCTTCGCAGCTTGCACTTTGTCAAAAATTGCTCCATCTCCAAAAAACTTGTTCTGGATAATATCCCAACCACCTAAGTCTTGAGATGTGAATAAAGTTTTAATTGGCGGATATTTTGATGCTACTTCTTGGGTAACTGTGGGGTTAACAGGACGATATTGTAATTTTGCAAATTCCCGTTGAGCTTCTGTCGAGTAAAGAAAATCAACAAATGCTTGTGCAACTTCTCTTGTACCGTGCTTATCAACGTTTTTATCGACTATCGCCACAGGATTATCAATTGAAATATTGACTTGGGGTACAACATAAGGTAAGTTCTTACCATTTTTACCCGCCAAAATAACCTCATTTTCGTAGTTGATTAAGACATCTCCCTCACCTTTTTGGAAAAATAAATCGCTTGCTTCACGGGCATCTTTCGTTAAAATAGGGGTGTTTTTATAAACTTTGGTGACATAATCTAATGCTGTCGCTTCATCACCGCCTGTTAGACTCACCGAACCCCAGAAAGCCAAGAATTCCCAGATAGCAATACCAGAAGTTTTTGGGTTAGCTGCAATCACTTTCACGCCATCTTTTGCCAAGTCTGCCCAAGTATTAATGTCTTTGGGATTGCCTTCGCGCGTGACGATCGCAGCAACCGATCTACTAACAATACCACTTCTCGGTGATTTTATTTCCCAACCTGATTTAATTAAACCTGCCTGCTGAATTTTGTTGACGTCTAAAGGAAGTGCTAAATGTACTATGTCTGCTTCTTGCGAACCCGCAATAACAGCAGCCGCTTGAGCTACTGAACCTCCATAACTTTGCTCAAATGTCACATTTTGGTTATGTTCTTGCTTCCACATTTGGACAAATTTGGGAATTATCTGGTCATGAGCCGCTTTGGTGACAGAGAAAGAAACGAGTCTGAGCTTGACATCACCCTTGGTAGCTGAACTACTTCCAGAGCAGGAAGCAACTGCTACACTCAAAAAAGTACCGATGAGAAACAAACTCACAAAGCTTTGCACACTGCGTCCATTCAACCAACTTCTAATTGTGTGTTGATACGAAAGCTGTATGGACTGCAAAGCTTTCACAGCATAAACTTGCATTCCTTCAATTAGAAATTTACCCAATTGTGTTGGTTGTTGCGACTTGCTCATCAGAATTCACCCCTAAATCTACGGTATTTATAAGCAGATACCGTAATTAAGAGAATTATAGGGTATATAGAGTAATATTTATCATCTGGCTTCAATTTTTTTTATTGAGTGAGCAGTTGATCGTCGAAAGTAGCAAATAAATCTGAATTTCTCAAAGCATTTGAAAAATACGGCTTGTTTCTACTGTGAAGCCAAAAAATTCAGTAATATTCATACATAATATTTGCCAAAAATATGTGATGAGTAATACAAAATATACTTCCAATCTGAAGGGCATGCGATCGCAGCGATATCAACCAAAACTTTGAACAATATACATATCATTCCTACCGTAGCTGGGCACCCACTGCTACAGCAATTATCCCCTTGTGTAACCCACTCAGATTGGGAGCATCTCAGTGTTGTAAATATACCAGATGATAAACAAGATTCTTGCTCCCTCTCCTTACCAAGGAGAGGGTTGGGGTGAGGTTTAGGCTTTTTACACTCATTGAGATGCTCCCCTCAGATTTCATAAACTCATTCAAGATTCTATCCCACTAATACGAGAATGTGGTAATCTATCTATTTCTCGAAGCAGAGGGGTGTATGACTCTATGGCTGGACAGACTGTACATATATTGCTCCAAATAAATTTCATTCTGAACTAACAATGTTAAATAAAAAAATCATCAAATATACTTCGAGATTACCTTTTCATTCTCCTTGGTTTATTATCATTATTTTTTCTATTCTTGGTTTAATAGGTATTCTCAACCATTCGATGTGGCGAGATGAACTAAATCCCTGGCTGATTGTCAGAGATAGTGAATCTTTGGGCGATTTAATTGCAAATATTCATTACGAAGGTCATCCTGTCCTCTGGTATTTTTCTCTGGCAATTCTGAGAAAAATAGTTGATAACCCGATGATTATGCAAATCTTTCATTGGGCAATTACAGTTACTTCGGTTGCTCTTTTTTGCCTATATAGCCCTTTTAATTGGCAACAGAAATTTCTGTTTTCTTTTGGTTTCTTTCCTTTTTATGAATATCTTTTAATTTCCCGAAATTATGCCTTTAGTATGTTGTTTATTTTTGCATTTTGTACGGTTTTTTCATCCAGAAAAGTAACTTATATTTATTTGGCAATTTTATTAGGTTTATTAGCAAATAGTAGTGCTTATGGTTTATTAGTATCATTTTCTTTATCATTGACTTTGCTAGCTGAATTTTTTTTTGATAGCGAACATCGCCAGCAGTATTTTAGTCAAAGCCAAAACTACGACTTATTTTTAAGTATTTTAATTATCACATTTTCTTTTCTTTTATCCATTTATATTCTTACTCCTCCGACAGATAGTTATCTTCATGGGGGGTTAAATAATGGTTGGGTAATCCAATTAGATATCCGTCATTTGTTGAGAAGCATAGGTAGAATCTTTGGTAGTTATTTATTAATTATTCCTGCACACAAAAAATTATTGGATTTAATTGTTTGTGCAGTAATTGCTTTATTCATTGTAATTTTAACCTTGATTAAATTATCTAAAAAGCCAGTTGCTCTCTTTTTCTACATTATAGGTAATTGTGTAATATTTTCCTTTACATACTTGAGATTTATCGGTATGCCTCGGCATTTTGGACATTTCTATTTAGTTCTGATAGCGGCTTTATGGCTGGGAAATTATTATCAAGAGTCTCCAGTTTTACTCAACAAGTTTTCTATTCGCCCAAATTCAATTACATTTGTGAACAAATGGCATCATATCGCTTTGATGCTAATTCTTTATGTTCAGTTTGGGGGAGGTCTTTATAGTTTTTCAAGAGATTTCTTTGTACCATTTTCTGCCAGTCGGGAAACATCTGAATATATTCAAAAAGCTGGGTTAGGTAATGAGTTTATTGTTGCCAGTAGAGATGCAAATATGGCTCCTTTATCGGGTTATCTAAATCGAAAACTTTACTATCCTGAGCTTCAAAAAATGGGAAGTTTTACCCTATTTAAAAAAGGTCGTCAAGATGTCGAACAACCTGAGATATTAAGCCAAATTAATTCTCTACTCAAAAATAAAGATGGGCAAAAGAAAATTTTGCTCATTTTAAATAAAAAACTGAATGTTAACCGCAATGATTTGAAGATTGTTCCGATCAAAGATTTTCAGAGAGCTTGGGTGGATAGTGAACGATATTATCTTTATTGGGTAGATGAAGCTTAACAATTCAAAATTCATGAAAAACTCTCTGCATCACCGCGTCCTGTTAATTTAATCGGGGCATCTCACTTTCGTAGAAAGCCTAAACCTCACCCCAGCCCTCTCCTTAGCAAGGAGAGGGAGCAGGAATCTTGGTGATATTTGCAAAAAAAACTGAGATGCTCCCATTTAACAAAGTATGTTCAGTTTAATTCCCCAGCAAGACGGCTAGCACGTTTTGACACTTCATTAAAATCCCCATCACAAAACTTAATTACGAATTACGAATTACGAATTACGAATTATTTTAATCTCCCTGTGGATGCTCATCCCACAAGGTTGTCAGTTCTCGTAAACTTTGATGATTGCCATTACCCAAAATCAGGTGATCTAGTACCGGAATGCCCAAAAGCTGCGCCCCTGCTAACAACTGGCGCGTCAATTCTATATCTTCCTGGCTGGGTTCAAGGTTCCCAGAAGGATGGTTGTGGGCAACTATTACCCGCGTTGCACCTTGACGAATAACTACTCGAAAGATTTCACGGGGAGAGGCTAGGGTTTCGGTTGCGGTCCCAATGGTAATTACTTGCGTACCCAGTAAGCGATTCTTAACATCCAATAGCACCACTGCAAAACGTTCTTGTATCTGCCACATCAAATCTTGACTGAGGGTAGCAGCAGCAGCAAGTGGGCTATCAATTAATGTGCCGTCATTGGGACGAGACTGAAAAGCGCGTTTGCCCAATTCAATTGCTGCTAAGATACTTGTCGCCTTCGCTGGCCCAACACCAGATATTTGCATCAATTCAGCTGGAGTAACTTCTCGGATAACTGCCAAAGGATCACGTTGGTGTTTGCCTAATTCGCTCAAGATATATTGTCCCAAACCCACAGCAGACAGTTTCCCTGGCCCTTGTCCAGTGCCTAAAAGAATAGCAATTAACTCTGCTGTGGCTAAAATTTTGGCACCATGCGTCATTAGTCGTTCACGCGGACGCTCATTTGTAGGTAGGTCGGCAATTCTGAGGCAATAGGTCATAGAAAACTAAGAGAATCGTCACTAAAGATGTAACTATCTTTATTTATCCCTTGTTTGCTCTCAAAATCATTTTTATTTGAGAAAATCTTTAATTTTAGGAAATTTTCTCTATTTCTGGATATTACTCACCCATAATGTCTCTACAGTTACCCATTTTTTAGTATTTTTAGGTGGGGACTGCGCTCAACATTGGGGGCATCTCAATGAGTGTAAAAAGCCTTGTAAAACCTCACCCCAACCCTCTCCTTACCAAGGAGAGGGAGCAAGAATCTTGTTTCTCATCTGGTATATTTGCTTTCACTGAGATGCTCCCTCAATATTTTTGTTCAAGGGTGGTGCATCTACGCCCGCACTTCGACCCTTCGACAAGCTCAGGGCATCGCTTGGCTCTGTTACCACCGCAGGTCTTACCCTGAGCCTGCGCCGAAGGGCATCGCACCCTTGAAGATGTAGTATTTACTACCTACTAATTTCTACCAAACACACTGCCAAGGGCACGCGCCATATTTTGCGGCTGCATTGCATCGATTGCGGCGGTGGGTTCGTAGCCGCAGTGAACCATACAATCGGCACACTTGGGATTACCACTCTTCTGTCCATATTGACTCCAGTCAGTTTGTGCCAATAATTCCTTGAAGGTAGAGTAATAACCTTCGTTCAGCAGATAGCAAGGTTTTTGCCAACCGAGAACGCTATAACTAGGGCTACCCCAAGGTGTGCATTCGTAGTCTTTCTCACCAGTGAGAAAATCTAAGAATAGCGGATTGTGATTGAAGTTCCAGTTTTTTTCACCAGCTTTGTATGGAGCCAGAATTTCCCGGAAGAGGGCGCGTGTTTGTTCACGGTGGAGAAAATGATCTTGATCTGGTGCCCACTCGTAACTGTAACCGGGAGAAATCATCATTCCGTCAGTATTTAGTGTTTCCAGAAAGTCGAAGAACTCTTGCATATCTTTGGGTTGAGTACCTTCAAAGATAGTGGTGTTAGTGGTGACACGAAAGCCTTTAGCTTTAGCGGCGCGAATGGCTTTGACGGCAATATCAAAAACACCTTGGCGATCGACACAATGATCGTGCAACTCCCGCATCCCATCTAAATGCACACTAAAAGTTAGGTAAGGAGAAGGTTGAAACTTATCCAAACTCTTTTCTAACAACAAACCATTGGTACACAAGTAAATATATTTCTTGCGCTCAATTAATCCTTGGACAATTTCATCAATCTGGGGATGTAGCAGAGGTTCTCCTCCAGGAATTGAAACAACCGGTGCGCCACACTCTTCCACTGCGGCAAAACACTGTTCTGGGGTGAGATTTTGCTTTAAAATTTCCTTTGGATGTTGGATCTTACCACAACCAGTACAAGCTAGATTACACCGAAAAAGAGGTTCCAACATTAATACTAACGGGAAGCGTTTACGTCCTTTCAAACGCTGAGTAACAAGATACTTCCCAATATCCATAGCTTGTTGTATATTAACTGCCATTCGATTACTCCTCTGTAGATCAAAACACCACTTTCTCAGCCCCAAGATTTATCTGATTTTTCACGTCATGTGGAAAAGCCCAGGAAAGACCTAACCCCCTAGCCCCCTTCCCGACACGGGAAGGGGGAAAATTCAAAGTCTCTCTCCTACAAGGAGAGAGAAATAGAAGTGAGATTTTCCAGATAACATGAAAAGTCAGCAAGATTTATCTGTGGGGTCTTTAATTTTGAATTTTGAATTTTGAATTTTGAATTCCCCTCCGGGGTTGACGTAACCCTGAGCAACAAACCAATCCACAGCATCCTTGAGTGCCGCGTTCAGCGAAGATTGAGGTAAACCCAACTCTCGTACAGCCTTAGCAGCATTGTAATACATAGGTTGTTTCGCCATCCGAACTCCATCCAATGGCACTGAGGGCAATTTTCCCAGTGGTGCGAGAATCTTTTCATCAACCCAGGCAACACTAAGGGGCAACCAAGTCGGTACAGTTCGTTGAGGTGCTATTAGACCTGTGATATCGGCGAGTTGTTCCAGTAGTTCCTTGAGAGTGAGGTTTTGATGACCTAAGATATAGCGATCGCCTGATTTACCTCGCTGCAAAGCCAGTAAATGCCCCCATGCCACATCCCGCACATCGATAAAATTCAAACCAGTATCCAAGTAAAAAGGCATTTGCCGTCGTAAAAACCGTAAAATTATATCACCTGTCGGGGTAGGTTTGATATCCAACGACCCAATGGGGCTGCTGGGATTGACAATAACTACCTCCTGACCTGTAGCAACGGCTTGCATAGCTTCTTGTTCAGCCAGAAACTTAGACTTTTTGTAGTCACCCACCAACTTTTCTAAGGGACTCTGATGTGTTTCATCGACGACTTCACCAGATGATCCTACCCCAATTGCTGCCACTGAACTCGTGTAGACGGTGCGCTCAATATTAGCTTTGCGAGCTGCTGCCAACACATTGCGCGTACCCAGGACATTATGAAGATGGAGTAATTCTCGGTCTGTTTGCCACAGCGAATAATGGGCTGCCACATGAAATAAGTATTGACAACCTACCATTTGTTGCCAGAGATTTGGTGAATTCAAATCGCCTTTGACAATTTCCACCTCCAAACCGCGTAGATTCTCCAAATTACTGCTTGAGCGTACCAGTGCTTTGACTGTGTAACCCTGTTGCAACAACAACCGTACCAAATGGGCACCAATAAAACCCGTCCCCCCCGTCACAAAAACTTGCATTAACTTATCCCCCTCTTCTGAAATCGGGGAAACCAATCATCCAAAATGGTGTAAACTACTGGCACAACAATCAAACTGAGGATAGTTGAAGTTACTAGTCCACCTGCGATCGCTACAGCCATAGGCGATCGCAATTCCGAACCAGCACCAAAACCTAGTGCGATCGGTAGCATTCCTAAAATAGTCGAGGCCGTGGTCATCATAATTGGTCTGAGGCGCACTAGTCCGGTGTTGAGGATCGCCTCAGTGCGCTCTAAGCCAGCGTTGCGTAACTGGTTGATGAAATCTACAAGCAAAATAGCATTTTTATTTGCCAGCCCCAGCAAAAAGACGAAACCGATCAGTGAGATCATGCCAAAGTCGCTCTTGGTGATTAATAGCGCCAACATTGCTCCCACCAGTGCCAAAGGCAAAGATACACCAATAACCAGAGGGTCTACCCAGCTTTTGAACAGCAAAATTAGTACCACAACAATACACAGGGCAGATAGAGCTAGAGTAGTGCCGAAACTGCCAAAAACTTCATCTTGACGGGCAGAGTCTCCCCCTAAATTTAAGGAAACATCTGAGGGTAACACCGCCTTTGCTTCAGCTACTACTTTGTCAGTGGCATCACCCAAGGACAGATCCTGGCCAAGATTAGCACTGATGTAGGCCACGCGCTGATTATTCAGACGCTCGATCTGAAAAACCTTGCCCTGCGGATTCGTTTCACCTGTAACTGTGACATCAGCGAATCCCGGTAGCCTCTGAATCCTCTCTTTAATCGCTTTGACTGCTTTGCTCAGAGCTTGGAGATCATTACCTTGTAATGCTATTTGCAAGGGTTTTTGACCGCCAGAATCGACAAATTGAATATCTTCAACACTGGTAGTTACCCCAGAAAGAGCAGGTAAGGAGGAGCGCAATTGATCTTGTAGTTCCCCAGTTGTGATTGTCCGGTTTTCCTTTAACTTTACATATAGTGTCCCTTTATTCGGCTCACCCTCACGAGAACCAACAGTGGTAAATACCGTTTCAACTGCCGGTGATTTTCTCACAACCTCTTCTAGTTTCTTCGCAACCTCAAGAGAGTCGTTCAAAGGATTGGGAATGGGGAGTGGGGAGTTGGGAGTGGAGAGTGGGAATTGGGCATTGGGGTTTCTCCTCTGCCCCTCTGCTCCTCTGCTCAAGATATCTTGAGCTCCTTCGGGGATACTTGGCAAAGGAGCCGTATAAGCAATATTAAATTCGCCGCGATCGAGTTTGGGAATAAACCCTTTGGGAATTAGTGGAATCAGTGCTATACCTGCGATGAAACTGAGGACAGCTAACCCGATAACTATCTTGCGGTGATTCAAAGACCAACTCAGCAAATTTCTGTAAGATTGGGTAAACGCCACCCAGATTTTTGCTTCCTGATGCGGGGAGAGTGAGGATTTAGGTTTTAGCCAGTAAATAGCCAGAACTGGAGATAAAGTCCGAGCAACTAGCATAGAAGCAAGCATCGCGGCTGAAACAGTGATGCCGAAAGGCTTGAAGAACTGACCGATTACCCCACCCATCAAACCTATGGGCAGAAAAACCGCTACTGCTGTCAAAGTGGCGGCGGTGACTGTCAACCCAATCTCATTTGTCGCTAAAAGCGCCGCTTGCCGAGGAGTTTCCCCATCTTCAATGTGTCGCATGATGTTTTCCACATCCACGATCGCATCATCAACAATACTACCAATCACCAAAGCTAAAGCCAGCAGGGTGATTGTCTCCAAGTTAAAGCCGAAAATCGCCATGACGATAAACGTCGCTAACAAAGACGTCGGAATCGCCAAGGCAGAGATGAGAGTTGCCCGCCAATTCCATAAAAAAGGAAAAATTACCACGATTGACAACAAGACTGCTTCCATTAGCGCATCGATTGTTGACTGGGTAGCGTGGCGGATATATTCTGCTTGGGTGGCAGCTAAAGTCAGCTTGACATCCTTGAGGGTAGAGCGTAGCCTTTGGACTTCTTTCTCAACTCGACTCACTACTTCCAAGGTGTTAGCGTTACCGCGTTTGATTACCTGAAATGCGAGTGCATCTTGAGCATTAAACCGGACTAATGTCGCCCCACCTTGGGGGAGAGCCGTTGCACTCGCATTCGCTGGATTTAGGGGAGGAGTTGCAGTCGCTGCGCCCAGTAGTGAGACTTTCAGGATTCCAGGTAGTTTAGCGATCGCACTCACAATCTCATCTTGCGCCAACTTCGTCAAATCTTTAAGATTCCGTGTAGGACTCTCTATGGCATAGCTAATGGCGGCTGACTCATTTAGATTCAGGGGAATAATTTTAGAAGTCGCTCCCGGAGGTAGAGTTAACTGCTTCAGAGCAGTTTCAACCTTTTTGGTCGATGTTTCCAAATTCGTCCCAACCGCAAAAGAAAGACTAACAGCAGTTTGACCAGGATAGGTAGATGAGCGGACATTTTCCAGTCCTTCTAGGGAGCGAAGGCGTTCTTCCACGGGTTTGGTGAGCTTCGCCTCCGTATTCAGAGCAGTTGTCAGGGGGGCTGTAGCATTCACAACCACCACTGGAAAGGTAATATCTGGAAACAAGGCATACTTAAGCGAACTGAAAGCCAGAACACCAGCTACGGTTACGGCAATCCAAAAACTCACCGTCAGCCACGAAAATTGAATCGCCAATTTGGAAATATTGAAGAGTTCTCGTGCGGATTTGGAGTTATGAAGCTTTACCATCTTGGAAAATTATCGTGTGGGTGACACAATTATTAAGCAATTCAAAATTAAAAATTCAAAATTAAAAATGAAAAAACACAATCCTAGCCAGCTGTTTGGGAGCAGCAATCACCTTGGGTTTGCGAGTTTTGGTTACTAGTAAACGGCAATATTATTTATTGTTACTCAGATATGACCCAATCTTTAATGCAAAAGGAAACTTCAAAGATGAAACTTGCTTCTGTTGAGAGGGATAGTGCCTAATTTTTTGCCCATCAACACAATTCTGGTACCTCAGGGAGCAGAATATAAAGCTGTGTGTCGCGCCTTTCGCGGCGTTACTGGCTCCATCCCTACAGTAGTAGCCATACCTGTTGGGATGAAGCCTTTACGCAAATATCTGCAACAAGGACAATTTCTGGCTGCAAAATCCAGAGTGCTGATTATGGGTATATGTGGCAGCTTGAGCGATCGCCATACAGTTGGTGATATTGTGCTGTATCAAGATTGCGTTTATCAGGGGAAGCAGCAAGAATGCGATCGCACTTTCACAGCAAAATTGTACTCAGCACTCAGCACTCCCCACTCCCCACTCCCCACTCCCCACTCCCCACTTTTAGTCAAGTCATTAACAAGCGATCGCCTCATTTGGTCTGCTGCCGAAAAACGCCGTTTAGGTGAGACTTTGGCGGCTGATGTTGTGGATATGGAAGGATTTACCGCCCTAGAGTTTTTCAATGCATCTGGCGTGGACGTGGCAATACTGCGAGTCGTCAGCGACGATTGTCAGCATAATATCCCTGATCTTACACCAGCAATTAACTCTGATGGCTCCCTAAAGCCTTTGCCTTTAGCGATCGCAATGCTTCGACAACCCCTTGCTGCGACTCGGCTGATTCGAGGTTCATTAACAGCATTAAAGGTGTTAGAGCAAGTGACAAATCGGCTCTTTTCAGGCTATAGCCTGAAATAATCTGTTGCGTCTTTACAGCAATTTTCAGCGATCGGAAATAGACGATGCTGTAGGGGAAAAGCCATGCTCGTTGGTGTCAACTTAACGTGAAAGCCAGTCTATAAGCAGCTTTTAAGATTGTCTCGTTCCCAGTCTCCGACTGGGAATGCCCGTCATTGAGGCTCCGCCTCTGTTCCTGGCGGCAGAGCCACCAGTAACTGCATTTCCAGCAAGAGGCTGGAAACGAGATTTGAAAAGGGTTTTGGCTTAAGTTGACACGCATGAGCCATGCTAAACCCCTACGAAAGATATGGTTTTTCACCTGATATAGGAATCATATTTGATTTCTGAAAAAATCTCGGTAGTCTTGTAGTGGACCCTCTAGGCTAAAATGTTGCAAAAAAATTGTCGGTTGGGTGGAGGCTTTGCGTAACCCAACATCGTGATATATGTTGGGTTGCGCTCCGCTCCACCCAACCTACCTTTACGTCTAATGCACTATTTTGCGTAGACAGTCCACTACGTGCATTTCAAAAATCAAATACTAGTCCTATACATATTTGGTATTTCTTGTCAATGCGTAAGTCCTAGTTATAAAAAATTATCTTATGCCTACGGCAGGCTACGCCAACACAAATCAGATAGGATTGCCATATATTTTTTTGCTCTTATTCACCTTAAGACAAACTAAGAACTACTAAGAGGGTAACAATCAACACAATTCCTTCTTAATTGTGAAATTGCTTATGGAATAAGTTTTACAGAAACTTTATCGTTAGATAGATCAAGTATAAGCCTAGATTGGGAAGCATAAAATATAACCTAATAAGGGTTGGGTTCCATGAGAGCTGATTCCACTCGATTGTCAATCAAAAATATTCTTTTGCCAGGATAGCTCGGAACTAATTCGCCTACTATGAAACAGAATTTATGAAACTCAATCACAACCTCTACCTGTACTCGTTCCTAGCTCATTTCGGATGGCTCAAGAAAAGTTACACCGCTAAAATCATGTTGGTGGCATTTTTGGGCACTCATGTACCACTTTTGACCTTACTCTTGAGTTTCGTCATCTCAAACTCCTATTCTTTGGAGATGGCGGCGCGAGTTATGATCGTTGCTCTCTTGGCGACGTTAGCGGGTACGGCTGCCACCCTCTACGCCCTAAACCACCTCCTCAAACCGGTTATTTTGACATCTGCCGCATTGCAAAATTATCTGACCACCAAAACCCTACCGGAATTGCCCACAGAATTTGTTGATGAAGCGGGGACATTGATGGCGGATACCTCACAAACTCTTCACAAATTAGATGAGTTAATTCACTACATCACTAATTATGACGATCTAACTGGATTACCCAATCGTGATTTATTCCGCGATCGCCTCCACCAGATTCTATCTCAACCTGAAAACAACCAGCGCCTTGTAGCTGTCTTTTTGCTGGCTATTGATGATTTCACTGGTATGAGTCATGGGTTGGAGCATCAGACAACAAATTTGTTGTTAAGAGCAGTTGCTCAGAGGTTATCAGCCTGCATCGCACAAACAGATATTCTTGCCCATTTGAGTAAAGATGAATTTGTCCTTGCCCGTACGGACATTATTTCTTTTGAAAGTGTGATTCAGCTATCTCAACTGCTGTTAAGTACGCTGAAAAAACCCTTCTTTTTAGAGGGTAAATCGATTCATATCACCGCCAGCATCGGCATCACAATAAATGATCTAAATGATTCTAATAGCGTAGATGAACTCTTGCAACAGGCTCACATGGCACTGTACCAGGCGAAGCAGCAAGGGCGTAGCCAATACCAATACTATTCGCCGGAAATTAATGCTCAGTTGCAGGAGCGACTGACCTTAGAAAATGAATTATATGGAGCGCTTGGGCGCAACGAAATGCTGGTTTATTATCAACCTCTGATTGATTTAGACAACGGACAAATTACAGGAATGGAAGCGTTGGTTCGCTGGCAGCATCCTACATTAGGTTTGATTTCTCCAGCCAAGTTTATTCCCATTGCCGAAGCCAATGGTTTGATTGTGCCAATTGATCAATGGGTGTTGCGAACTGCTTGTGCCCAAAACCGTGCTTGGCAGCTTGCTGGATTTAGCCCAATTCGGATATCTGTAAATCTGTCATCTCGACAGTTTGAACAACCGAATCTGGTTGAAGTCGTCAGCCAAATTATTCAGGAGACTGGACTCAAAACATCTTACCTGGAACTGGAAGTGACGGAAAGCTTCTTGATGGGTAACATTGAGCGATCGGTTAAAACCTTAAAAGAATTACGAGAACTGGGTATATGGTTGGCTCTAGACGACTTCGGCACCGGTTATTCCTCTCTCAACTACTTGAAGCGCTTTCCTGTGAATATGCTCAAGATTGATCAGTCATTTGTACGGGATGTCACCTCCAATCCTGATAGCGCCGCCATCACCGATGC
The DNA here is from genome assembly GCF_036919575.1 of Nostoc sp. GTDB lineage: Bacteria > Cyanobacteriota > Cyanobacteriia > Cyanobacteriales > Nostocaceae > Nostoc. Next base: position 42,444 of record NZ_JBALBY010000035.1, read on the forward strand.
GATCATTGCCCTCGCCAAAAGCCTCCGATTGAAAATTACGGCAGAGGGTGTAGAAACCAAAGAACAGCTTGACTACCTGCAAATGCGTGGATGTGACGAAGGTCAGGGTTATTACTTCAGTCGTCCTGTCCCTGCTGATATAATTACCCCGATGTTGCAGAAAAGTTCTCAGCAGATGGAGATAATGGCAGCATAGGTGCATACCTAATACCATTGACCGGAAAAAGGCAGATACGTTGGTAGGGGCACAGAAAAAGCTCATTGGTGTCAACTTAAGCCCAAACGCTTATCCCACAGGCGTTTTACCCCCCTTAATCCCCCCTTATAAAGGGGGGAAAAAAAATCCAGTTCCCTCCCCTTTATAAGGGGAGGGTTAGGGTGGGGTAACGCGGATCGTGATGAGAAGCCAAAGAATTGAATATCACGTGCTTGGCAAGGTTTCACCTTAAGTTGACACCTATGAGCATTGCTGTGCCCCTACGAGAAATCTATATGTATCAGGGTTTGTGTGAAATGGTATTACTCGCGGCAGTGGCCCAATAACCGCACCTTTACGGACGGACACCACTACCGTCATCAAGATTAAAATTTCTTAACATCTCGTTACACTAAAGATATCGAGAAGGACGAAAGCAAACCTCTCGAAGCTGAAATCAAAGGTGAGCGACATGAATGGCACAATTCGCGTTGGAAATCTCTTCGGAATTCCCTTCTATATCCATCCGTCATGGTTTTTAGTTCTGGGTTTGGTAACTTGGAGCTATAGCAGTGGACTGGCGGCGCAATTTCCCCAATTATCTGCGGGATTAGCTTTGCTGCTAGGACTGATGAGTGCGCTGATGTTATTTGCCTCTGTCGTCGCCCACGAATTAGGCCACAGTTTCGTTGCGATTGGTCAGGGGATTGATGTCAAATCGATCACACTGTTTATATTTGGCGGTTTGGCTAGCTTAGAAAAAGAGTCGAAAACTCCAGGTGAAGCATTCTGGGTAGCGATCGCTGGCCCATTAGTAAGCTTATTACTATGCGGTATCCTTACAGCTATTGGTATTACGACTGCTGCATCAGGGCCGTTAGCTGCAATTATTGGTGTTCTAGCGTCTGTTAACTTGGCATTAGCGCTGTTTAATCTTATTCCTGGCTTGCCTTTAGATGGCGGAAATATACTGAAAGCCATAGTTTGGAAGATTACAGGTAATCCTTATAAAGGTGTAACCTTTGCTAGTCGAGTTGGACAAATCTTTGGTTGGGTAGCAATTCTTTCAGGTATAGTTCCCCTACTATTATTTGGCAGCTTCGGTAACTTCTGGAACTTGTTAATTGGCTTCTTCTTGTTGCAAAATGCTGGTAATGCGGCTCAATTTGCCAGAGTGCAAGAAAAGCTCACAGGTTTGACAGCCGAGGATGCTGTAACTCATGATAGCCCGATTGTATCTGCTAATCTTAGCTTGAGAGAGTTTGCCGATGAGCGAGTCATAAGTGGGCAAAACTGGCATCGGTACTTAGTGACTGATGATCATGGACAATTAGTAGGTGCGATCGCGGTTGATAATTTACGAAGCATTCCAACAGCACTGTGGTCAGAAACTCCAATCAAAGAAGTCATGCGACCAATTACCGAATCTACCACAGTCCAATCCGATCAACCTCTGCTAGAAGTCATGCAGTTACTCGAACAACAAAAGCTGTCTGTCCTCCCGGTGATTCGTGAAAATGGCGTTCTAGTTGGAATCTTAGAAAAAGCTGCAATTATTCAGCTGCTTCAAAGTCGAACTCAACCTAACCCTGCATAGTTCAATTACGAGCAGTTTTCCCAATACGGTTCGGATAAGGTTTTTTCATGACAGATCCTAGATCACAAAGACGCGATAAATCGCCGTCTTTACAATAATCAGTCCTTTGTAGAGACGGCGATTTATCGCGTCTCTACATTTTTAGTCAATAATCGTTGCCAAGTTAATTCTTTTGTAGTCTCATCCCAATGCCAGCGTAATAAATTAGCGGGTTGACTCTTGGCAATTCCTGGTAAACCAATTGCTTGTCTAGGTGCATTAGTAGCTAAAGCGATCGCACTTTCTACATCACAAATTCCCCATTTTACCAAATTCTGCACTCCCACCAACAAGGCTAAAGTCGTCCCCGACAAAGTTCCATCGGCCAGTTGTGCCGTACCGTTTTTAACTTCAATTTGCCGACTATCCCAAGGATACACGCCATCGGGTAGCCCCAAAGGTGCAAGGGCATCGCTAACAAGAAACAGCCCTTTTTCTTGATAGCTAGCCCGAAGTAAAATTTGCAGCATTGTGGGCGAAACGTGTTTACCATCAGCAATAAAACCACACATCACATCAGGATGAGTAATTGCTGCCCCTAATAATCCTGGTTCGCGGTGATGTAATACTGGCATGGCGTTGAAAGCATGAGTTACCATCGTTGCACCGAGTTCAAACGCACGTTGCGCTTGGGCAGCTGTTGCTTGAGAATGCCCTAAACTGACAATAATCCCCAGAGAACGCAAATATGGAATTACTTCACCAGTGAAATCTAACTCCGGTGCTAAGGTGATGACTTTCACAAGCGTTTCATAATTACCCAAAACCCGCTTTACCTCGTCAATTGTTAAGGGTAACAGGTACTCTGCTGGGTGTGCGCCGCGCTTTTGGAAATTCAAAAATGGGCCTTCTAGATGTACTCCCAGAATCTTGGCACCTGCTTGTTGACTGGGGATAATATCAGCAATAATAGCAAGCGATCGCTGAATGTTTTCTACTGAAGTTGTCACAAGTGTCGGTAAAAATCCATCTACCCCGACATCCCACAAAAATTGCCTTATTTTCTCGAGTATATGAGCATTTTCAGCCGTCAAATCAGGAAATGCCAAACCCAACGCACCGTTAATTTGCAAATCAACACCACCCAATGAAATCCAGTCGCCTGCTACATCTATTATCGATGCACGGCTGTGCGCCCCTACTGTACCCATTGGCAAGATTTGCTCAATTATGCCCTCATGATTAATCAAGAGCATCTGCAAATCTTTGTATCCTGGTACTCTAGCATTGATAATATCTACAGGATTTTGTGTTGCTTGGGTCATCACATTGGCGAGAAGATAGCTAAATCTCATCCGATTTTAGATGAAACAATCACCGATTAATCCAAAATCCAAAATCCAAAATTCAAAATTCTATGACTCCCCTAGTTGGTATTATCATGGGCAGCGATTCTGATTTGCCCACTATGAAAGATGCGATCGCAGTTTGTGAAGAATTTGGCGTTGAGAGCGAAGTGGCGATCGTTTCTGCTCATCGTACCCCAGAACGCATGGTGCAATATGCTCAACTTGCACACCAACGCGGCATTAAAGTGATTATTGCTGGTGCGGGTGGTGCTGCCCATCTGCCGGGAATGGTAGCGTCTTTAACTCCACTTCCTGTCATCGGTGTTCCTATACCCACCCGTAACTTACAAGGTGTTGATTCTTTGTATTCTATTTTACAAATGCCTGCGGGTATTCCGGTGGCAACAGTGGCGATCGGTAATGCCAAAAATGCCGGACTTTTAGCTGTACAAATCCTCGCAACTCAGCAACCAGAATTGCTAGAAAGAGTGCAACAATATCGCCAAACTCTATCTGAATCAGTAATTGCAAAGCAAGCAAAACTAGAACAACTAGGCTATGAGCAATATTTAGAGCAAATGTTTTAATCACCCTAACCCTCCCCTTATAAAGGGGAGGGAACTGGATTTTTTTCCCCCCTTTATAAGGGGGGATTAAGGGGGGTAAAACGCCTGTGGGATAAGCGTTTGGGCTTAAGTTGACACCAATGAGCATTGCTGTGCCCCTACCCGCGTGGTTTATTTACCTGAAAATAGCTGTAAAAGGATTTGGCGCAGCCTCACAAAGAAATGGTATAAGCGCGATCATCTGATCTTGGAATGCGATCGCCGTTTTCGGAGGTCACACTTTGTTAATCTAGAAATACTTGAGCTTGAACCTTAAAACGTTGTGCTAAGTGTTGAATTTGACTCAGGGTTAAGGCTTGATCTTTGTTTAAAATAGCTTTTATTGTTTCCGATGTACCAATTTCAGTTAAATCCGAGAAACTTAGCCCATGTTCCTCGATTAAATAAGCCAATACATCACTCCCGCTACAATTAGGGATAGAATAATGCTCTGCCTCATAAACCCCAATCAGCGTCCCTAACGTATCAAGAAAGTTATAAAGAGGATGCTGTTCATTTGTGCCAATTTCATTAATTAAATCATTTAATCGCTCAATCGCTTGCTCATACTCTTGCTCATTGCGAATCGTAAGCAGGGGTGCGATCGCCTGTCCTTTTAGCTTAAAGAGCATACACGCTGTTTGTTCGTTGGTTCTTACCTATAATAAAGAACAATCGTCATCTCAAGTATTCAGCTTGATGCCCATAATGACACTGAAAGAGCTACAACCTCAACTTTTAGCCCTGTCTTTGAAAGAAAAGGCACAGGCAATTCAGATTTTGGCGGCGAGTCTGGGCAATGGGTTGATTGGCATTGAGAAAACACCAGGCGTGATGGGGGGCGATGCCTGTATTCGGCAGAGTCGAATTCCTGTTTGGCTGTTGGTTAGCCTGCGCCATCAAGGGGCAAGTGAAGCCTATTTGTTAGAAGATTACCCGACGCTAACCGCTGCTGATTTAGTGAATGCATGGCTGTATGCAGAGGTTTATCCTGAAGAGATTGAAGCAGCGATCGCACGCCAAGAGGCGGCTTAAGCGTGGCATTGCTTTATACTGATGAGGGGTTTCCCAAGGTGGTTACGGGGCTACTGCGTCAATTCGGTCACGATGTGCTGACGGTACAAGAAGCAGGGCAAGCCAACCAGCAAATTCCCGATGACCAAGTACTTGCATTTGCAACGATTCAGGGGCGGGCAGTGCTGACAGTGAATCGAGATGATTTTATTCGCTTGCATCGCATCAGTCCAGACCATGCAGGTATCATTGTTTGCACAGAAGATTTAGATCGGCAGCGATTAGCCACCCGGATTAATGAGGCAATTACGGCTGAAGAATCTTTGTTTGGAAAACTTATGCGAGTCAATCGCCCACCTGCACAGAGAAGTGGATGAGTACGCAATTAAAAACCCCTATTGCCATGATTGAAATTCATCAATGGCGCTACGAATTAAGGAAGTTATTTGAGCGCGACGGGTTTCAAAGTTGGCGGCAATATAAATCAGTAAAATGCCAACTAGCAAGCCAACAACCCATTTTAAGAAAGAGTATTGCAAGCTGAAAATTACCGATTGATAGATTGTAGTGATTAAAAAAGTGGCTGTACCAATGTAGAGAAAAGCCCGCACTCGCAAAGCTAATCCGGCAAAAATGGCGATGAGGCTGAAAATCCCTGGTATCCAGACTGTATGTTGATGAAATAAAATAGCCCACCCACAAATTAAACCACTACCTAACACTCTCAGAATATGACGAGCGGTTTTATACTCTGGTAGCTTTAGTTGGATATCGACTTGAGCAATATAAAGCAGTGATAATCCAATGGGTGTTATATACCACAAAGCATCAGTTAGATGTAAGGAATTAAACCAACGGTAAAGCGCCCAATCAATCAACGCCACACTAATATAGGTAAAACGGATGTTTTCACCCACCTTTGCTAGGAAGATGTAAAATCCAGCTGCGAGTAGCAAGGTGATAGGGTAAGTTTGCAGTCTGGTTTCCCATAAAATGATCAGTGGTATGATGTATGCAGCTTGTTGCCAAGGTCTTTTAGACCAACCCCAATTTTCCCAAGGTAGGATGTATAGAAAATAGGCTACTACACAAGCGATCGCACCATTCCAAGGAACTAATGGCCCAGCCCAAAATTTTCCGACTGCTGTCTCGCGCCAATAAATCCTCATACCCGCTATTTCTAATAAGCCGAGGTAAACCCACATCTCGCCGATTGTGATTCCTCCCAAGATGCTGGAGGAAGTGCGCGAATTTTGTCCCTGAAAGATGGCATAACGAATCAAAAATACCCCCGTTGCCAATCCCACCAAACGATTAACTCCAATGGGAGTAATAATGGCAGCCATTAATAAACAGCTACTCCAAACCCAGTGAATATGGGCAATTCCTTTCAGTTCTTGGGGAGTTAAACGTAAGTAGCTGACTAGCCTTGGCGACAAGATGCGGTAAGCATACATGATAGTGGCGCCAAGGGTAGACATGGCAATCAATCCATCACCTAATGCTCCTCCTGAAGCTTGTAACATTTGATAGAACAAAAGTTCATAGGCAGAAATGGATACGCCAATGATTCCTAAATACAGCAGGGGTTTAAAGTTCTCGCGCCGTCGCCCCACGCCAATGATAATTAAAGCTACACCCAAAGAATACAAACCAGTCCATTCGGTGAAGGTATCCAAACGCAGCAATACACTAAATACAGCATAAATTAATGGCAGAATGTGAAAACTGCTAGGAAGCCTTTCTAATTGATGTCGTCGTTGCCACCACTCGCCGACAAGTTGAGCAATTAAACCTAAAGCGATATTTGCGATTGGCAAGCCACGCTCCGCGATCGCAATTCTAACAGTTGAAGGTTCCCCAAATCCCAGCGCTTGGGCAGTCAACAATTCCAAACACCAACCGATGCTATAAAATGCCCAATTTGTCGGTTCTCGCCAACTGCGATAAACAATGGCTGCCAAGGCGATCGCAGTGGCAATTAAGTACAAAAATCCCGAAGTAGTAAACCCTTGGTAAATCAGTACTGAGTGCAACGTCAAACCCAACAACTCAAAACCACACAAGGCGATCGCCCATTTATCACTGGCGGCTGCATATATAACTGCTAATTCGTTACTGCGTCGGCTCAAAACTGTCCGCGCTAACCATAAACTGAGAGTAGCGATCGCTCCCACGACAAACCAACCTGCTAGCGCGAGGCGAGGTAAACCAGGTACACCCGTCCACAGCAGCGCCCCAATGAAACTCAGAGCAAATCCTTCTGTAATTACCGCAGATGTTTGGTTTCGTAAATAGCGTGTATTTACAAACATCAATCCGGTAGCCACAGCTAAACCGATTAATCTGGTTCCTGGTAGCTGTAAAGTAAGTAGCTGGGCAACTCCGACAGCCAAAACGCTTAAGTAACGGCTAGTAGTCCGACGTTCTATAATTGTGCAATTAGCAACACCCGTGAGAGCTAAAGGCGTAACTAGCCATAAGACTCCCCAATCAGCTTGACTATCAGCCAGGCCATACCAAGATAATTCTGCATTCATCCACAATAGGAAAAAACTAGCGGCGGCTAGTCCTAAACCGATGTCCCATGCACTACGTCGCCATAAACCTTCCTCTAGGCTAAATACCCATTCTGCAACCATTAAAGCTAATAAAATACTTGCCCAGGCTTGTTGAGTCAGGGTTGGTAACAGCCAATTAATGGTAGAACAAAAGGTCAGCACACCCATGATGTGAGTTAGATATATCAGGGGAAGGGATGGGGGGGATGAGGGGGATGAGGGGGATGAGGGGGATGAGGGGGATGAGGGGGATGAGGGGGAGCGGCGTTGGGTGACGAATGCGAGAGTGATTGTGGAAAATAGCAGATTTAGCGATCGCAATGTGGGATTTATGAGAGCGATCGTTGTTAAAAAAGCTCCAAATAAGAGGGTGAGTAGTTCGCCAAACTTAGCTAATTCTCGCTTTTGGCGGCGATAGAGGCTATCTGTGAGCGCCACCATCAAAACTACGTAGGGAAATAAAGCTATACTCAGCAATGCCCCAGGTTCATTTTGAGAATTGGTGAGTTGGGTGCCAATTGCGATCGCCCATTTCTGTAAGCTATCAGGTACTAACCGCCAAAAGAGGCAAATCGTCTGTAAGCCAATGACAAAAACTGCCGCGAAGTCAATCTTTAAACTGTACCGCCGCAAGCGATTTACCATAAACCACAAACTCAAACCACTTATAGCGATCGCTTGCCAAGGATAATCTACTACTGAAACCAGCCAACCCAGGAAGAGTAAAATGCTACCGAGTTTTTCCCAGAGTAAGGGGGATGAGGGGGATGGGGGGGATGAGGGAGATGAGGGGGATGAGGGAGATATTACTGTTACTTCTTCTACTCCCCCTGCCCCCTGCACCCTGCCCCCTGCCCTCTCCCTTCCCTGCTGTGCTAACCAAGTCACTAACCAGCCGCAAATACCAATAGCTAATCCCAACTGCGTGACATCTACCCCAGCAACAAAAATTGCCCGCACTAATAACACTATCAAGGCATAAATAATTACAGCAGAAAGTAGACTAATACTTAAGCTATGGCGTAGGCGTAGCCCGTCGTAGACATCGCGCCGATCTTCCTCGCTGACAGAATTAGGTTGTTGGTAAAGATTGTGATAAATGGTAATAATAGTTGTGCCGATCATTGCCACATAAACGGCAATCAAGGGAAATCCTGATAATTGCCAACCCCAATGCAGATAACTCAGCCCCAGAATATTTGCTAGAGGTAATTTGTCGGTATGTAAATTGGCAAAAATGGTGCGATTTTTAGAGAGTAAAACAGTTATAGCAGTAAGGGTAGGACAGGCGATCGCAACTACAATCCAATCCAGAGGATTTTGCCACAACCGAAAGCTATCCATTGCCCAAAAGTTCACTGGGACTAACAAAAGGGTGACAATCAGCAATGTTTGAGCCGTCAATCTGAGATTATTTTGCCTAGTTGCCCAGAAGCTTAATCCCCAGAAAGTCAAAGTATAAGCAAATAAAACTCCATACTGTCCAGAAGCGGGAAACCTCTCCCACTGACTCGCAGCCAGTACCCCAGAGGACACCACTACCAGAAATACCCCTAGAAAAAGCAGCCAACGCACACTCAGTTCTGCTCCCAAGGACTGTAACATTGTGCTGATAAAGTTGGGTTTAGCTGGTTTTTGTTGCGGTTCTCTACGGCTACTAGATTCTAAAGCTACTACGGGCAACTGTTGCACGGATTCGGAAGTTGCAAATGCTACCTTTGTTTTAGCTTTAGCCTGGGGTTGCAACACCACCGCACACACCAGAAATTCTTGGCATAGCTGCCTAACTTGGGTATCGGATATCAAACCTAAGCGCAGCCAGATATCTAGTCCTTCTAATAACTGAGGATGGGAGGATGGCAGTCTGATTTCAAATTTTAGCGGGCGCTCAAGGGGTGATGGCATAAGCGGCAGCAGTATAAGTATATACTTAAATCGTAAATTTAATTAAAGTATATTTTGGCTTTAATTGTGCCACTTATGAGGCTAATTAATATTAATTTTTAACAAAACTGACTCCTGACTCCTGAATTCTGACTCCTGAATTCTGACTCCTGAATTCTGACTCCTGACTCCTGACTCCTGAATTCTGACTCCTGAATTCTGACTCCTGAATTCTGACTCCTGAATTCTGACTCCTGAATTCTGACTCCTGAATTCTGAC
>NZ_JBALBY010000036.1:0-14069 GCF_036919575.1 Nostoc sp.
ATCTGCTTAATACTATAGATTTTCATATCTGAAATCTGTTTCTTTTCAACTCAGCGTTGCTGAGTCTTTTCTTGTTGCCTAGTCTAAACTCCAGTGTTAAGAGCAATCGCATATAATTACGATAGGTCGGCTCCATTTCTGACTGAAAAGAGAACTGCAAATCTCCGTTAGTTGACAAAAGACTATCACGCACCTGAGTCATGTTTGCGATCGCAGCATTATAGTTCTGAATCGCTAACTCAGTTTTTCCCTGCTTTTGGTAAATTAGTCCTAACTGCTGCTGCCATTGGTAGGCGATATCCGAAGCCCGAATTGATTGAGCGAATCCTAAAGCCTTGTTAAAATATGCCTTTTTTTGTTCTGTTTGAGTTGATAATTTACCCAAAGTACCAAAACTATAGGATAACCATTGGGTACTATTAATAGTTTCAGCCATTTTCAAGGCTAATTTAGCATATCGAATCGCTACTGATTTCAATTGTTCATCTGGAATCTGGCTGAGGTTACTAGCAAAATTCAACCGAGCATGAATAGATGGCTCAGGTGATAACTCCAAAAAGGCAGAATAATTTTCATCTATTTGATTCACCAATACTCGAATTTGTTGATTAACTTGAGTATGGAGGTTTGCTTGATTTGGTTGATGACTTAGCCATTTTTCCCAACTTATCAGTAAAGTCAAATGATTCAACTGAGCTTGTAGTTTAGCTGATTTCGAGATATTTGGTATGTTTTCCAGTATTTGGTAATACAAGAGTGATTTTTGCGCCTTTTGTGGAATAATATTAGCAATCTGCTCTCTAAAAAGTGGTTCCTCTATCCAAGAATATTTATCTTGCAATTGCTGATAAATTGTCTGTTCAATATTACCCAGAGACAGATAAACACCACTAATCTTTGATGAAGATACAAGTTTTGCTAGCGTTAATGTTTCTTGTAGAACTGTTTCCGATTCATTTAACTGACCCAAAATCCGCGGTTGGATTTGCTTGGTCTGTCGTCAAAACTAAATTACCTTGAGAATCTCGAATCAAAACGTTGGCTTCTATGATTTGTGTGGGTTGGTTACTTGTTAACGATTTAGGATTATGTGAATTATTAAAAGCTGGAACGAGAACAGAGTTGCTTTGCTCAACATTGTTAGACATCAGGTTGTTAGGCTGAGATTGGAGATTGCGAGTACTACTAACTCGAAAACTACTTACTTCTGTGCCTGCTGGTGCCTGACAAACTGGGGTTATTTCAGGAGTTATTGGAATTACTTCTGGTGCAGCCTTATTGATCCCAGGATTATTAACCAAGGTGTTGATCTGAACATTACCATTCAATCCGAATTCTGAACTAGCTGTAATTATGCTATCAGGAGAAAAAAAGAATCCGAGGGCATTGATGTTGATATTGCCGCCTCTTCCTTTGAAAGCATCAGCTGTAATGCGGCCATTTTTTGAGGCAGTTAGGAATATTGTGTTGATATTGATGTTGCCACGGTTGCCAGTACCAGTTGGGGCAAGGCTGTAGGGGAAGTCGATACCTAAAAGACGATAAGCCACCTGCGGATTACTGGCACTAGCACTGATAATGCTGTCAAGTAATTGTACTTGCCTCCCATTTATAAAAATATTACCTCCGTCTGCCAATGCGGTTGCAGCAGTAATGGAAGAATTATTCTTCAGAGAAACTATATTTGCATCAATATCTACGTTCCCAGCTGAACCAGTGCCTAAATTACTTACGCTAATTGAACCTTTAGATAGAGATAATCCTTCAGTGTTTGATTGAGTAAGTTCATTATGTTTGATCTGATCTGCTAGTTGTAACTATAAAAAATAACTGGTTGTGTACTATTACTCAACCATAAGGGGTGAAGTGGATGTCCAGCTTTCGTCCGACCTAGACAGTAAAGAGTTTGTTTGCTAGAAATTAGATGCAATACTGCTTTATCTCGATTTAGAAAGGGAGCATGTATACCCCATGCTAGGATGATTAACTCAGCACGCTCTGTAGCTGTTTGAAGATAAAAGTTATTATTTAAACCTATAGGATCATCTGCTTGAGTCATATCACATGGTTTTGTAGCACGGAAGGCAAACAGATTTACTACTTCCAAGGAACCATAACCCCAGGAATTTGCAAACTTGATACATTTACGGAGGGTAGGATCATCTTTGTCAGCATCTGCCGTACTTGGGTTAAGCATCACAAAAGTGATTTGTGGATTCTTTGTATTCCACTCACGTCCTAGTAAATATCGATAGTTCCCATCAATAACAGCACTTTTATCGGGAAAGGCAGAGGGCAGGAGGCAGAAGGCAGAAGGGAATTCTGACTCGTGTCCTCTGCTCGTGACCGAAGGGAACAAGGGTTTAAGACCCCCACCAAATTTTCAATTTGGTGGCCTCAATTAAGTACGGTGTTGAATCCCCTTCTAAATTGAACCTTCTGCCCTCTGCCCTCTGCCTTCTGCCTTCTTCAATCATCTGCATATGTTTCAAACACAAAAAATATATGACTGTAAAACTTCAGACCGAAAAAGACTTTTTAACGACAAGTAGCAGTATAAATCAAGAAACAGAAAACGAAAAAGTTCTATGTTCTCACTGTCAGCGTACCGCTACGAACGGGATTAAATGTAAAGGGATTTCTGTGGCTGACAATGACTATTAAAACAAGTTGCTCTTTCGCAGTCGCAAGTAAGTTTTATCACAAAGTAGCACATTACCCCAAGCGTTGCCGAAGGGCATCGCTTCCAACTTCCGACTTATTTAAAAGGTAATTGCATCCTTGAAATCATCATTATAAATGACTGTGATTTGGGAAGTAGAAAATATTCATCCGCTAAGGAGGAAAAATGCCACAGTGCTTGACCAATTAACGGATTGGTTGAGTAAGTAACGAGTAAATAAACTTTTAATAATCTCTAATTCCTGACTCGTCAAATTTGCAGACAGACGATCTGCATAACTTGGTCGATTAGGATTAGCAGTAAATAAACGCTTGTTGAAGAAGGCAGAAGGCAGAGGGCAGAGGGCAGAAGGATCACCTCAGTTGGGGATTCAAACCCCTCCTGACTTGGAGCCACTGAACAAGAGTTCAGTGGGGGTCTTAAACCCAAGTTCGGTCCGGTCACGGGCTTCTTGACAGGAAGCAGAATTCCCTTCTGCCTTCTGCCTCCTGCCCTCTGCCTTTCCCGATAATCGCTTTAGTTCCTCTTGGGTTAAAATCTTGCCTTGTCCGTTGCCGTCTACTTTCATTTTTCCGAATCAATACAGCGCTTCCCGCTATTATGCAATACAGTTTTTCTCATTGCCCCTCTCCTAGCATAGCTTTCAGCTTTGAGGATGTACCTCATAGCTGCCGGAAGTGCTGTAACTCTTGGGGGTAAGCATCCTGCCTGCCCAGTATATACAATTTAAATGTGGAACAGCTTATTGGAACAGCTTATACCATTTCACTTTAATGACGATACAAATACGTTGGTAGGGGCATGGCAATGCCCATTGGTGTCAACTTAAGGGGCTAAAGCCCATATTTGTTGGGTGTAAGCGTCAATCTCTCTATGACGCTTACGCCTGGTTTTGACTAGTCCAAACAGCTTTTGACGTTCCACAAGATAAGGAACAACCTCACGGGCATCACTACGTAGAACAGCTTGGGAAAAATGGTATAAACTACGAAAGACCATTTCCGTAGAAATTCGCTCTAAGGGCTGATTCAATGCGAGAGTGCTTCGCACACGCTTCGCGAACGCTACATCAATACATAATTGATTGAGAACAGCATAAAAAATCCAAGTGGCAAAGATTTGAATTTGTACACCATTGGTATCACCAACCCAGATATAAGCCAAACCCAAAAGTCGTTTTGTGAGCAAAAATGCGTCTTCAACACGCCAACGCCTGCGATATAATTCACAGACCTGCTGTGCAGATAATATTTGTGGGTCGAGTACATTTGTCAGGTAGTAGTACCAAGTTGAACCCCACAACACAGAAACTAAGCGAACTGAACGCTTCTTGGGTTAGAACGGTATTCTCCCATGTCAATAATTTCATCACGGTAGAATGGGGCATTAGTCAAACAACGAATCACCTTGTAAGAAGTTTTTTCTCGTAGTCGTGTCACGAAAAACTTATCAGATGCTGTAAATGCATCAAACCAAGGAAATTTGAAAAATCCTAAATCGAAAATCAGTAATCCACCAACTGGTAAGCGTTCTAGTAATTGATCACACCAGGTTTTATCATTAGCTTTGCTGTTGGTTGTATACCAGGTTGTGACTGGGCGATGGCTAAAGGCTTCCACCACCATCATAATTTTGCAGAAGAGTGTTTTTTCTTGTTCTTGCAGTGCTTTGAGCTTTCTTCTGAGTGCTTCTAGCGTTGAACCGTCGGCAATCCAGATGGCTGTGAATTGGGAGCATACTGGCTGCCAGTTTCCTGGTATTGCCTGATTTTTTGGTTGGCTGCTGATTTTTGCCATTACTTGCTCAAAAATTTGTGCAAATAATTCGATTGGTAATGTTCGCAATCTTTTTGAAACTGCTTGGGCACTTACTTCCATTTGCCCCACCCATAACAATCCCTCTTGTGACAATACTCAATGTACTTCTCTTAAGCCAGGAATCTGCCGATACACTAAACTGACAACGATCGCCATCATCACTGGCAGAGTCAATATTCTGTCTCGCCATTTTTTCTTTTGTTCTGCCTCTTGTTCTTGTTTTTGTTCATAAGATTTTAGGGGTTTGAAGCTTGCAGGCGATAGCAATGAAAATATCTGTTTCTCGATTTCCTCAATTGGCGGCGCTGGTATATGTTTTTGTTGCCGCAGGTCTGGGTTGCCAATTCTAGCTGGTCTTTTCCTCGGCATGATGTATCACTAAGAACATGTCTCTTGATATTCTTAGATTACATCTGATGCTCACTTTTTGCTTAAGTTGACACCAATGGGCAATGCCATGCCCTTACGAGAAATCTATATGTATCAGGATTTTCGGGAATTGGTATTAGTTAGTGTTGTTATTTCTAAATTACAATTTCTAGCACGGGTCAAGGGATTTAGTAATTTTGTCTATCTTTGCTCAACGTTCAGTATTCATCCGCCATTTTCTCAAACTTGCATCTGTAAATGTTCTTTCAAATCTAATGGTTCCGTTGGCAGGACTAATAGATGTAATGTTTTTAGGGCATTTAACGGAGATTCGTCATTTAGCAGGTGTGGCACTAGCAACAATTTTATTCAATTATATTTATTGGACATTCGGTTTCTTACGCATGGGTACAACTGGAATGGTTGCACAGGCTATAGGGCGTAAAGATAACCAATCGGCAGTACTGATTGGTTTACAGCATGGAATTTTAGCATTGATATTAGGACTCGCTATCCTGATATTTCAACAACCTTTACAAATATTAGGGTTTGCGATTCTAAGTGCTACACCAGAAGTTAAAAGTTCTGGAGTCGATTTCTATAATGCTTTAGTATGGGGTGCCCCAGCAACATTGATTAACTTTGTCTTGATTGGTTGGTTTCTTGGACAAGCACAAAGTAGTAAAGTGTTGTTGCTTTCAGCTATTAGCAATTGTGCAAATGTACTACTAGATTATCTATTTATTGTTCAGTGGGGATGGTCAAGTAGAGGAGCTGGGTTAGCGACAGCCACTAGTCAGTATCTCATGCTGATGGTAGGTATTTTGCTATATTGTCAAACAATTTCATTTAAACAAATACAAGCTTTAATTGGGGAACTATTTGACCTGTCTGCTTTAAAATCAGCTTTAATGCTGAATGGAGAAATTATTATTCGGACTTTTGCTTTAATTTCGACAATGGCGATGTTTAGCAACCTGAGTTCTATGTTAGGAACTGAAATTCTGGCGGCAAATACCCTGCTGATGCAAGTGGTGAGCTTGGCAGCATATTTCATTGATGGCTTGGCATTCGCGACTGAGAGCTTGGCTGGAATTTATCAAGGTAGTGGAAATATTACTTCTTTAAAACAACTATTGCAAACTTCTGTAGTCAGTAGCTTGGTTATCGGATTAATGTTTGCTACTGCATTTATTTTTGCCCCAGAATCACTGTTAAGATTGCTGACCAATCATACTGAAATTATCAATAATTTACGTTCTTATATTCCTTGGTTGTTACCAGTTTTAGGTTTTGGCTCAGTCGCTTATGCGCTAGACGGTTATTTTCTAGGATTGACTCAAGGTCATACACTTCGTCAAGCTATGCTGAAAGCCACTGTAATTGGTTTTATTCCATCAGCAATTACAGCAATGTATTTCCATAGTAGTCATTTACTATGGCTATCAATGTCTTTATTTATGGCAACAAGAACAATAACTTTGGCATTGTGCGTACCAAAATCATTTTGTAAAAGACAGTGAGGGCAGGATGTTGGAGGTAGGGTATTAGATGTAGTATTTAAGACACTAAAATGCGAATATATTACATACTACAACATCTTCTTAATTCTCTACACCTTTCATCCAGGAATACTAGGGATTTACGCTTTTATTAGTGCCATTCACCCCTGCCCCTTTGTACCCCTGTCCCTCTGCTCACCACCACGCAAAGTTTGTATGGTGAAGCACTAAGTGTTACGCAGTACAACTATATTGCCCAAACGGGCATTTTATTTCTTGGATTTCCCTTAAGTGGGGGCTTGACATGATTCAATAGTACATTTAACCTAGTAGTTAATTAACCATTAGGTTAAATAAAAATGTCTAACGAACAACTGAGCCTTACCTTTGCTGCCCTAGCCGATCCTACGCGGCGTGCAATTCTGGCTCACCTCGCCAAGGGTGAGGCATCGGTAAGTGAGTTAGCCAAGCCTTTTAAGATGAGTCTTCCTGCAATCTCCAAACATATAAAGGTACTAGAGCGTGCCGGACTGATTGTGCGAGGTCGCGAAGCTCAATGGCGACCATGCCAGATTCAAGCACAGCCGCTTAAAGAGGCGGCGGATTGGATTGAGCAATATCGCCAATTATGGGAACAGAGGCTTGATCAGCTTGATGATTACCTGCACGAATTACAAACTCAGGAGAAACAAGATGAGTAACATTGAGGATGACACTGATGCTCAATCTCAACGTGAGATCGTGATCACCCGCGTCTTGAAAGCGCCGCGCTCCCTTGTGTTCCAGGCATGGACTGATCCCAAACACATAGCGCAGTGGTGGGGTCCCATTGGTTTCACAACCCGTGTGATTGAGATGGATCTGCGTCCAGGCGGGAAATGGCGCTACGTGATGACTGGGCCAGACGGCAGGGAGTACCCGGCCAAAGGTGTTTTTCGCGAAATCGTACCCTTTGAGAGGATTGTTACCAGTGATGAATTTGATGAAGGCTTTGAAAAAGTCGTAAATGCTGATTTACCAAAGGGAATGGTTGTAACAGCCATTTTCGAGGATTTAGATAGCAATACCAAACTCACGCTCCAGATTATGCATGAGTCTATTGAGGATCGGCGTAAGCATGAACAGATGGGTGTGATCGAAGGGTGGAACTCCACTTTTGACTGCCTAGATGAGTTTTTGGCAAAAGCTTCAGTCTCTCTTTAGGGATAAGGTGCTTGTATGTTTTTCTTCATCAAGCCGAGAAAAAGTTGATGCGATGGTTGCTCAGAAGCACTTGCCGCCGGTGGAGCAACCTACAATGAACCACAAGACCACAGTTTTATGTACGGACACGGGTTTGCTGACTTAAACGGTTATATTGACAGTCATCAAGTTTGATAAGAATTAAAACAAATCCGTTATAATCAAACCAATAAATCTGAGAAAAAAGAGAATCTAACTGTGCCAATAATTAAAATACCAAAACATTATCTTATATATCAAGATGAAGATTCAATTACAGTAGATATACCAGAATCAATGCTGTTAGATTGGGAAAAAAACTATAAAAAAGTTTCTCAAGCTAAAGGGCTTTTAAAGCATAAAAAAGAAGCCATGCTGGCTCATTTAGATGCTGTACGTCAGGAGTGGGACGCATGAGATACGTATATGATACAAATATTTTTATTTATTATCTTGCGGATGAACCAGCAGTTAATTCATTTTTTACAGAAGAATTTCTCAATTTGCACGAAGTTCTGATCTCACCGATTATCCACATAGAATTATTAAGTTTTGCAGGCTTAGAGAAAGAAGAAGAGCAAGCGATCAGAGATTTACTATCCCAGTTTTACTCAGTTCCCTTGTTAAGGGAGATTGAAGAGCAGACAATCCAATTGAAACGACAGTATAAAATTAAGCTTCCTGATGCAATTATTGCTGCTACTGCACTACATAAAGACGCATTTTTGGTTACAAGAAATGCTAATGATTTTCAAGGGATTGCTGAACTAAAAATTCAAAATCCTTTTATTAAATAAGGTAGGGAGAATTTGGTCAGGGCAATGTCTGCGACGGTCTATTCGATCTCTACACCCCCACCAACCAATCGCACACCACAGACGTACAGCTGGGAGCAAAGTTAACCCAAACTTGCCACTGCCCCAAATACCCATTCCAGTAAGGCTCACCATCAGCAACGCCAACAGCCTCGCCTACCTTGGAGATTAACTCGCTGTAGGAAGAGCCAATACTGTCCAAACCTTGCTGCAATTTCAGTTTCAGCCCTTTCCAGGCTTGTCCTTGGGGATTGGAAACTACCTCTTCTAATATTTGGGAGGTTGTGCCAGTCACTTGTGTTTGTAACTCTATATTATTCGTGACTGACACCGACTCACTTTTAGTTGCTTCATCCCGATTTAACCACTGCCCAAAAATCGAATCACGCTGATCATCAGGGGCAACAAACCGATAAACGCACTCCCGATTTTCACGCTTACCCAACCGACCAACATAATCCAACTTCAAATCAATCTTGGCAAGTAGTTTCTGTGCGATCGCTATGGGAGTAAATTTTTCCGAAATGGTGACGTTTAAACAAGTTTTGATGAGATACCGATTCTTCATCGCCGCCTTCTTCAACTCCTGCATTGCCTCGTCAGAAGAGCGTAACCGTTCCCCAGGCGTAAGCAACTGCAACAGATTCAGTTCTTCTAACAACAGTACCGACGACAACATCTGCCCCTTGTTAAAATCTGGTTTCCAAATCGAATTCTGCCCAGCCTCTAACTGCGCCTTAGCCCGTTTAGCATCACGGTTGTTCAGAAACTCTCGCCCCAGTGTCAAATAATAGTGCATCCGCAGTTGAGGATACCACCCATCGTCATCTTTCTCGACCAAATCAGGGGTTACGTCAACTTCGTAGCGACGGGACAATTCAGCCTTGCGTTGCTGGTGTCGTTCGGTTTTGGTTTTCGCCCTTGTGTCTTGCAGCTTCTTAAGTTCGGCATCAGAGATGGTTGGAGAATCCGCGATCGCCTGACATTCAGCAGCATACAATTCAACAGATGCCGCTTTAACCGACTCAATTACTGCCCCACTCTCATCATCGTCGGCATCGTCAGCATCGATAACGGTGTAGCCATCTTCGACCAAACCCGCAAGCACCGATTCCCGATAGCGCCGCATCTCAACGTTGATGACAGAACCACGCTTACCCCAAGTCTGTAGGGATTCGGGCTGAAAATTTTGGTCAACAAAGCTGTAATCGTCATTATCCGCCGCCGACAATAGCGCAATGTTCGCTTGTGTTGTGACGTGTTGACTCCGCAATAATCCCCCTATGGATGTGGAACCATTGCCCACAACTCCCATGCCCCACTCTCTCACCCAGATATGACGGTCAACTGTTTCCCTCAGCCGCGCCAACATCTGCCGTACAGAGTTAACCGGCTGCACACCCTGAAAAATCCCCCAAACAGCGCTGAAATGTCCTTGAATGTCGATGGATACGCCAGTTTCTAAACTTGGAGAAGCGATAACCAAATCGTACTGGGTAAGAATTTCGTTCAGGTGAGCGATACAGCCGAAAGCCGCATGAGAGGGGTCAGCAACGGATTCGCTGTCAATTCGCAGAATCCGCAGATGTGGGAATTTGCGACGGAACCGTTCTTCCAGAGCTTGCGTTCCCCATTTGGACTTTGCCTTTTGAGCAGAACAGCATAATAAATGATGCCCACCTTTGGCAATGGCTTTGTCCAATGCTGCAATCAAATTCTTGGGGTTGTTGCCAGAATAGTTGTAACAGTTTCCGGCGACGTGGCGATAATTGTTGACGATAACGAAAGGATTAACTCGATATTCTCCAGCCATTGAAAGAACGTATTTTACATCTGTATCTGACACGTCAGCAGAAGATAAATAAATCTTCCCATGCTCACTACCGAGAACATTCTGAATTAAAGATTTAAGATTTTTGAGAATAGAGACACGCCGCTTTTGCACCTCCGTACCAGAGTTAAGCAGATGCCAGAAAACTTGGTCACATTCATCAATGATTATCACATCATTTGACCAGTCGTTGGGGTTGAATCGCGCTTGGCTATCTTGATGCAGTGAATCAACACATACACCATATCCTAATAATGTGCCTGTTTCATTCGTGTGTACTTCGGTAACATAGTTAACACCAAACCGATTACACAATGCCTCACCTAATTGGATGCGATGGGTTATAATTAATACCCGTCTCCCTTGATCATGCGCCTTCGCCACCTCAGTAGACAACCATTGGGTTTTACCAGAGCCTTTGGGAGCTTTGAGGATAATCAGTTTTTCACCCTCTGGAACGAGAAGATGACCCAAAAAACGTTGATTAAGAGCGATCGCTGGCGGGTAAGTCAACAGAGTAAACAGCTTAATCTCCCACAATTGGAGTTCAACGGCTGTATTATACAGTGCGTCAAATGCTTCTTTTCCTTTGGCGACGATAAAATCATCCACACCTTTCTCTTGGCCAAAAGGTAAATCAATCACTCGCAGCGAACAACCCTCATTTACCAGCAGCCGTCCCATGCGACTGATAGCAGTTCTGACTCGCTGTACAGTTTCGGGCTTGTTGTCCTGGTCAAAGCAGATGTTAACCTGTCTCCCCTGTGTTGCAAAATGTTTCAAGTCGGGAATCAGGGATGGTTTACCGATGGCAGTACCGTACTCATCTTGGGGGGTGCGGTATCCAGCGTTTACTCCCGGAATTGCGATCGCTGCATAACCAGCAGTCAGTAATGCCCCCGCTTTCTTGACACCTTCAACAATTGTCACTGGTACATTGTGCCGCCAGACCCAATGCCAGAAACCACCAGGGTGCTGTAAATCTTCTTCGGTTATGGGGATACCACTACGATTGGACACTTTCACCCAGATGCGATTCGGTACTAAAAGGAAGAAAGCGCGTGTCTCTTCTCTGAATGGGTGTTCGTATTTGATGAATTTGTGGATCTTTTGGCGGTCACGTCTGGGATGGTCGGGTTTGAAGCAGCCCCACATCATCAGGACGTAGTTGTTGAGTGGGTCAACGCCATTGCACCACCAGCCGCCTAGTTCAATGTGCTGGTACTTTTTAAAATCGCGATCGCGCAATCGTCCATCGTTGCGACGGGAGATTTTGGGACTGTAGAGAAGATATTCGTAAGGTGTTGTGCCGTAGAGCGATTTGACATTTAGATGAAAGATTTCTTCGTCAACCCCGCTACTGAGCCACTCTTGTAAGTGCTTGGCTTGAGAATCGGTTTCATTTATACGAAGCATGACCGTATTTCCTCTAAATTTTTGACGCATGAAGATGGAGCGGCACTTGAGTCTGTGCCGCCGTTAAAGCTTTTAAGCAGATGAAAGATTAAAGAGTCAGTCAGAGTAAAAGTTTTGTTAGCCTTTACTCTTCAATTTTTCAGAGGCAAAATAAGTAATATGGGTCGGACTCACTGGCCGGCATTGCAACAACCGGAATCAAAAGATTGTCTCTTTGAAAACAAAAGTATTGCAGAGCATTTCTCATCAAAACACCAACCATCTTCCCGAATGTTCTCGTGAAAACTTGCGTTTCCAGACAATTGAGATTATCTGTAGTTTCTGGAGCATAGACGATGCTGATATCGCAGGTTTTTGAATTGTTAATTTGACTAATCCAACCACGTTGTTGTATTCGTGGAGTGATCGAAGCCATGATCTGAAGCTGATATTCCAGAAAGATTGCCCTTGCAAAGTTTTGAGAAGGTGATATAGGAATACTGACGTACTGAGGTGTAACTAATACTGTGCCTTCTGGCTTGAGATAGGCAAATCTTTGTGACCAAGGCTGAGTTAAATCTTGTTTGGAGATGATTGCAATGTCAATTTGTTTGTTGACAAAATCATCAAAAATCAGAGCGAATTCATCAGGAAGTTGAGTTGTTCCGTAGTTGGGATCTAATTGACGACGGCGTTTTGCTTCTCCCATGATTTAACTCCTTTTGAATTACTTTTAATTACTGAAAATGAATCGAATTGCTATGAAGGCGAACAAGAAGAAGGCGTTATCTGCCTCCTCCGGTGTGCGGTCGAAACGTGAGATTAATACGTGTGCTAACCACTTTGTTGGTCTTGGGAACTTGATGCAGATGTGTGGACTGACAACCGGGGTGCATCACAAACAGGCTCCCGTGTTCCAGCCAGAAATCTGTTGGTCTGCCATTTCTCGGTTTAATTTGAAATTTGCGACATGACCCCAGGCTGACTGATGCAATCGCTGGGTTGAATCCCATCAATGGTTCGTTGTCGGAATGCCAGCCGATGCTGTCCTGCCCACTGCGGTATTGATTGCCGATGACGATGCGGAACTTGTAGCCAGTTAAAGCGGTGATTCTGTCCCGCAAGTTAGCCAGATTGTCTGTCCAAGTCAGGGGTTTTAAAAACACGCTGTTGGAATAAAGGTAATCACATCCGGCATCACCATAAATGCACTCAAGGCGGGGAACGGGCATTGTTTTACCCAGCATCCTGATTTGATTTTGCTGCCACTCCAGTTGTAGACAGTGTTGGTAGAGTGAGTTGGCTGCTTCAGTTCCCAAGAAATCGGGATAGTAGGTAATAGGTAAAACTGGGGCTGATTCAGCAAATAAATTGAGTTGTTGCATGATAGTTTTTTACTACTATTGAATGTGTAAATGAAGGAATTGCTGTTAGTTTTGGTTGATGGAGAAGACTTCATTTTTCTTGAGATACTTGCTCCCAATACTCAACAACAAAATCATGGGCTTGCTGTAACACTTGAGGAAGTAAAAATAACGGGACTTCCCAAGCTGCAATAACGCTACCAGCAAAACATTCTGCAAGTTCAACCCGAATACACTCTGGTAAATTACTCATCTTAAACTTGAGTGAATGATCTTCGTTTTCTGGTAGTTGAACAAAAAAATAATCGTCGTGCATAATATCAGCAACAAGACCATATTTTTCTGCCAAGGTTTTTCGTAGAGTATTCATAATTGTTGTTGAGTTACGTAGGGAATTATTGAGAGATGACTTTTACTATTTCGGGCAACCACCGCAGTTGAAAAACAGTTTGGTTTGAAGACTTGGCGACTGCGGGAACCATCCGCCCCCATTGCTTGCCTGATTCAGTAGGACGATAGGGAATTTTCTTGTCATTTGTTCTGTATTGCAGTCCAGAATTTAGTAAGCAGTGGTTAACAGCCCGTGCAGACATTCCCACTACCTCGCCAATTTGTGTTGGGTTGAGAAATGCGTCTTCTGCAACATTCGTTGAGCGATCGCAGTCTTAAGTTCATCTGCTGCTGGCTTAAGTGCGGGGTTGACTCTGGTGGCGGCATTAACTGCTAACTGGGCGGTGAGGGATTTTTCTAGTCCAGCAAATTCCCCCAACATCATTGCCAACTGTGCGGCTTCGTGGGACGGGGCTAATGAATGTGTTGGTTCTTGCTGTTTTACTGGCTCTACTTGGGTTGAGAGCATCACTTTCATTAAAGTTCTGTTAGCCCAGATGCGGAATTCGACAGAAACCCATCGAGCTAAATCAATGGCGATTTCTGGGTGAATCCAAGTGCTTTGTTTGCTTCCGTATCCCTGGATACTGACGGGGCGACAGAAATGGCTATGATGCAGACAAGATAAGCCTCATAGCTCTCTGTCCTTGTTGATAACATTGTCTCTTATTAGGATTTAATC
>NZ_JBALBY010000037.1:0-20941 GCF_036919575.1 Nostoc sp.
GCGGTGAAGAAACTAAACGCCGTGCTGTCCAAAAGTTGATTATTCCAGGTTCGCGGAAAAAGTCTTGGGGGCTTCACTAGTTTCTACACCGTAGGAATTGGGGGCTAATCACTGGTTTTTCTGATTGATGCCGGAATTGATTTTTTCGGGATCATTATATTATTAATATGCGATCGCTTTGGCACTGCGTGAGTAGGTAAGTGTTTAAACCTAACTACCAAAAAACCAAACCTCCAATGTATTTTTAGGGCATTCGGCGATCGCTATTGGGAAAATCAAGCTTTTTGGCTCATCCGAGATTTGTTGGGCGAAGGACATTTAAGCCTGAGATAATTTGCGTTCCTCAGCAGTTCTTGATGGGGTTATCTCTCCCTCCCGGATTTCTCACAAACTCGGAAAAAAGCCGAGTGAAAAACTGCTAAAATGTATATATAGCAAGCATTTTAGCAGTTTTAAACTATGACTCGATCTGCAAGGCGATCACTTCCAACACAGTTCAGATTTGAACAGCCAAAGTCACTCCCAGTCGTAGTTAATTTCAACGGTGGACAGGTAATATCCGATGCACCGATTTTGCTTAATTGCTGAAATAGACAGAAAACTGCAAATCACATCACAGTTTGCACAGTGTTTCCAAGATTACCGTCAGTCAAATCGAATTGACCATTCTATAGAAAGCTTAATTAAACAACGGATATACGGGCTGGTCATGGGGTATGAAGATTTGAATGACCACGATGAATTACGCCACGATCCAATGTTTACTCTAGCAGAGTCAGTAGCTATGCGATCGCCTACGGCGGGCGCTCCCGCGCCATCGCGTAAAGTTTCTAAATCTTCTGCTATTGTTGGATCTTCTGCTGCTTGTTCTTCTAGTGAGTTTGCTTGCTCTTCTCAATACTGTAGCCAAATTACGAGGGTTCAACGGCTGTAGAAGCATTATGAATACGACCAAGAGAGGTAAGCTTGGCAAAAATCTGGGATAATAAAATAGGCTCAGGCTGTTGCGGAAGCATTTTTAACATTTCCCGAACATATCGAAAACCCCGACAATAAGCCTGAAGATCAACAATGCTCTTCGCCAGGATTATCTTCACGAAACTGAGCTAAAAGATAATGGGATAAGTTGACCATGAAAAATATTGATTAACAGCATTAGTTACCGCAGTTTGACCCCTATTCATAAAATCTTCCAATCCCCAAAATTGTTTGGCATCACGAAAATTAAATTCGATTTGGAAGCGCAGTTTATAGTAGTCGATTATTTTCTCATCAGATAAAATTAGGTCACTAGAAAACAGAATTACGTGACTGCAAGCATGAGTTTTCAGATTGGTTTTTACCAAAATCACTACATTCAGAGACTGGGCAAATTCTTTGTGCAGTAAGGTAGCTTGATAAGTATCGGTTTGGATGTCTTCGTCAATAATACTTTGACGAAAATATTCCCCAGGAATATTACGCCAGTCAAATCTATCCCCGTATTTACGACGAGAACGATGATTGGGGTCAGGATGTTGGTAAGGTACATATAACGCCGAATCGTGGCGTAACTTGGAAATTATGTGTAACTTTACCTGCCTAGCCATCTGCAAAGCATTATTGTTCCCAAAGTGACCATCTACGACTAAGTAAGTGAGGGGAATAAAGTTAGCTATTAATTTCAATAGCTCATTAATCATCTTCTGAATTCTTAGTAATTCAGATGTAAAAATTACCTCCTGTTTATTTTTGTTCTTACTCCCTTTTGGTCGTCCGCGTCCACGTTTTTCTTGGGCTTTTATTTCTGGGCTTGGTGAGACAATACTTTTTTCTACATCGCTCTTTAGAACCTGTTCTATCTGAATCGGAAATGAGTTCCTTTGTTTGACACTTACTAAGGATAATGTAAAGAAAGATAATCCTGATATTGGTTTACTTATTAGACTAGAAAAGAACCTATCCAATCCATAGGTTTTTTTCCCAGCTTTGCTTATTACTACTTCGTCTCCTGCCAACAAATAAACATCATTTGGGCAAAACAAATGCCGCCGAAAAAACACCCAGAACACCGTTGCCCACGGTATGACTGTACGAAAGAATCTGATTACCGTCCGATAACTACCACGACTAAGTGTCCAACGTGATATTCAAGGGCATCGTGACTCGTCCGCTCATCGCTAACATAGCCATGACGATCTGGCTCAATTGCCGCATCGTCGTGACTTTTATTTCTGGTAGTAGGCATTGTAACAGTGCTAGTATGTCAAACATGGGCAATGCGCGAGCTTTCGAGTTGTTGTTTTGGAAGACTATAACTCTACTACATCAGTCCTCTTTTTATACTCTTTTTTTGGCTACAGTATTGCTTTATGGAGTTACTTACCATACCTTCTTTCACTGCGGGACTGAGTGGCATAGTTAGAGACTGTACTGCCCCAGATAGTTCTTGTTAATCCTCATAGTGGAGTTTTCTCGCAAGGTACAATTGGCTTACAACCAACAATTGGAACTAACGGAGTAGGAATAACTCCTGTTTCAGCTAATTTGGTTCCCCCTTCGGTTTCTTTTTTTGATTCCACTGGGCCAAGTCCTGTGTCGTTACCTGTTGCGACAGAACCAGTCGGATCAAATGTTTTGGGAGAAGATTCCGAGGATGATGGTTTCTTTAATGATGATGAGGATGACCCAATTGCTAAGGCAGAAATAGAAATTGATCCAGGATTTCGTCTGGAGTGAGGGGATTATTAGGGCGTGTTTTAAAACTAGAGCCGCAGGATGATAGAAGCGAGTGTTAGCATTGCAAGATAGTTATCAGGTAGATTGACTTCTCAAAGTAGAACTTGAATAATAAGTATTAATTCTATTTGGGTTTGCGGTTCTTTCTATGCTTTGACAAGGTGATAAGAATGATTGCGCTACCAGACGTTGCGGTTGATGCTCAGATATATTCCAGCAATAATTCTGTGGTGTATCGTGGCATCAAGCTGTCAGATCGCACGCCTGTTATTCTCAAAGTTCTCAAACAGGACTATCCTACGGCATCGGAACTCACCCGCTACAGGCAGGAATATGAAATTACGCGATCGCTTAACTTAGAAGGCGCGATCAAGGCATATAGTCAGCAGGAATATCAGCGCACACTCATTATTCTTTTAGAAGATTTCGGTGGAGAGTCTCTGGAACAATGGATACAGCAGCGTCCAGATTTCTGCCCTATGCCCTTATCAGCTTTTCTATCCCTTGCCATTAAACTCACAGGTATTCTGGACAGAATTCATGCTGCTGGTGTCATTCATAAAGATATCAACCCTAGCAATATTGTCTTCAATCTAGATACCGGGGTCGTTAAATTTATTGATTTCGGAATTGCGACTCGATTTAACCGCACCAATCCAACCTTCAAAAACCCTCATGTTCTAGAAGGCACTCTTGCCTATGTATCTCCAGAGCAAACCGGACGCATGAACCGTTTGCTTGATTATCGTACTGATTTTTACTCCCTTGGCGTAACGTTCTACGAACTGCTCACTGGACAGTTACCGTTTGCCACAACAGACATTCTTGAACTTGTCCATTGTCATCTTGCCAAATCACCTGTTCCGCCTCATGAACTGAAGGCAACTATTCCCAAAGCAGTTTCAGATATCGTTTTGAAACTAATGGCAAAGAATGCGGAGGATCGCTATCAGAGTGCTTGGGGTATCAAAGCAGATTTAGAAATTTGTGCTGACCAATTAAAAAAAATCGGGCAAATTAATAGGATTCAACTGGGTCTATTAGATGTTTGGGATCAGTTTCAAATTCCCCAAAAACTTTATGGACGGGGTCAGGAAGTTGCAATGTTACTAGCGGCTTTTGAGCGCGTTGCTTCAGAAAACCTTGTACAAGAAACTTCAGAACAGAAACTAACAGGCAATCAAACCTTCAAAGTCGAAATGATGCTGGTTTCTGGCTATGCGGGAATTGGGAAATCAGCATTAGTGCAGGAACTTTATAAACCAATCACCGCAAAGCGCGGCTATTTTATTTGGGGTAAATTCGATCAATTTGGGCGCAATATTCCTTACAGCGCGATCGCAGATGCTTTGCAAAAATTGCTGCAACAATTGCTGGGTGAACCGGATGAGCAACTTCAACAGTGGCGATCGCGCTTGCTCACAGCCTTGGGCAACAACGGACAACTCATAATTGATGTCATTCCAGAGATTGAGTTAATTATTGGCGAGCAGCCACCCGTACCGGAAGTTGGGGCAACGGAAGCGCAAAATCGCTTCAATCGAGTCTTTGGGCAGTTCATTCGGGTGTTTTGTTCTGAAGAACACCCCCTTGTGGTCTTCTTAGATGATTTGCAGTGGATTGACTCTGCCACTCTGAAGTTAATCGAACTGATGATGCTTGATGAGCAAACTCAATTTCTATTTTTGATTGGAGCCTATCGAGACAATGAAGTTACTCCAACCCATCCACTAGCGTTGACACTAGAAAACTTGCGAAAGCAAGGGGCAGTGCTTCAGGAAATTTTTCTTTCCCCCCTAACGCTGGAGCCGCTGAATCAGTTGATTGCCGAGACGCTGCACCAGAATGCTGACGCTGTTTGTTCCCTAGCCCAGTTAGTGTTGCATAAAACCGAAGGCAATCCCTTCTTTGTGGGAGAATTTTTGCGATCGCTGTACGCTGAGAAACTGTTGAGCTTTAACGGTAAGCAGCGAAGCTGGCAATGGAACATTGCTCAGATTGAAGCTCAGAATATTACCGATAATGTGGTGGACTTGCTGTTGAGCAAATTGAAGAAACTACCAGAGGTGACACAGCAGCTTCTTCAATTAGCCGCCTGCATTGGGTGTGAATTTGATTTGGAAACGTTGGCGATCGTGTGTAAGCGATCGCCTAAAACCGTTTTTCAGGATTTATTAACAGCAGTAGAAACTGGATTCATTCAACCGCTCTCTGAATTAGACCAAGACTTGTTAGTTCAACAATATAAGTTTTTGCACGATCGCGTACAGCAAGCTGCATACACCTTAATCGATGAGTCGCAAAAACTTGGGGTACATCTGCAAATCGGTCGCAATTTACTCGAAAAGACTTCGCCGGAGCAGCTAGCAGAGCGGTTGTTTGAAATTGTTGACCAACTGAATTATGGAACCGAGTTAATCAGTCAGCAATCTGAACGGAATGAGATTGCCAAACTGAATTTGCAAGCAGGTCAGAAAGCCCTGGCAGCGACGGCTTATGAAGCAGCTTTCAAGTATTTCAATGCAGGGCTTAAACTCCTTGATGTGGAGAGTTGGCAGCGCGAGTATGATTTAACCCTGGCGTTGCATTCAGAGGCAGCAGAGGCAGCATACCTCAGTGGTCACTTTGACAAAATGGAGCGGCTTGTAGAAGAAGTGCTTAACCGTGCGAAGACAGTGCTAGACACAGTGAAAGCTTACGATAGCAGGATTCAAGCATGGCTGTCGCGGGGCGACCCTAAAGAAGCCCTTAAAACTGGCTTGGAAGTGCTGCAACTCTTGGGAATTAGTTTAGTAGAAGCTCCAAGTCAGTTAGACGTTCAAGCAGGATTAGAGGAAACCGCTTCACGATTGGCTGGGCGGGAAATCGAAGATTTGATTGATCTGCCAGAGATGACTGAACCTGTACCACTGGCAGCAATCTACATTTTAGTAAGCACAGTGGGTGCGGCTTTTAATGTGTCACCCGCTCTGATGGTGCTGATTGTGTGCAAGATGGTGAATTTATCGATCGCTCATGGAAACGCCATCTGGTCGCTTCTCGGTTATGCTGCATACGGCATGATGCTATGTGGAGTTGTACAAGACCTTGAACTGGGCTATCAATTTGGCAAACTATCCTTAAATTTAGCGAAAAGATTAAGTAATAAGAGAGTTAACTGCAAAGCATTGCTAATGGTGAATTTTCATATAATTCACTGGAAAGACCACCTTAAAGTGACGTTCCCTTTCTTATCTGATGCTTATCAAAGCGGTATAGAAAGTGGAGAATTTGAATTTGCGAGTTATTGTGCATTTAGCCTATGTTATTGCCCCTTTTTTACCGGACAAGAACTGACGGAACTGGAACAACAAACAGCGATTTATCGGAAAGCTACCAATCAAATTAGACGAGAGACTCCTGCTACTTGGCTGGCAATGTTACAGCAAACGATCCTTAACCTGCGAGGTCAATCTGAAAATCCAAGTCGCTTAGTGGGTTGTATCTATGACGAAGAGCAAGCACTATCATGGGCGATCGCTGTCAAGGATGGAACTAGCCTTCACTACTTTTACTTAAATAAACTGATTTTATCCTATCTGTTCGGAGAGTATGAGCAAGCTGCAAAAACGGCTACTTTGGCAGAACAGTATTTAAGCGCAGCCACAGCATTAATCTCTGTATCTATATTTCATTTCTATGACTCCCTAATATTTCTGGGCTTGTTGGCGGATGCTTCAAACTCTGAAAAAGCAGCTTGGTTGAATCGCGTTAACGCCAATCAGGAAAAAATGCAGAAATGGGCACACCATGCCCCCATGAATTTTTTGCATAAATTTCAGTTAGTTGAGGCAGAGAAAGCACGAGTTTTGGGTCAGTTTTTTGAGGCAGAGGAGTTTTACGAACAAGCAATTCTTGGCGCTAAAGAAAACGAGTATCTTCAAGAAGAAGCTTTAGGCTATGAATTAGCTGCAAAACATTACTTAGCTCGTGGTCGAGAAAGGTTTGCTCAACTCTATATGAAGGAAGCCCATTACTGCTATGAACGGTGGGGAGCAACCGCAAAAGCCAAAGATTTAGAGACTCGCTATCCACAGTTTTTTCCTCAGTCGCTGAATGTGGCTCCCACACCAGTTTACACCATTGCTGGAACTACTTCTAACACCTCAGATGTTGCTTTCGATTTAGTAGCGGTGATAAAAGCATTTCAAGCAATTTCAAGTGAGATTGAACTAGAACAGTTACTTCGTTCTTTGATGCAGATTCTAATTGAAAATGCTGGGGCACAAACCGGATGTCTGCTTTTAGAAAACGCAGGAGAATGGACGCTCGAAGCGGCTTGTGAATTCAATGAGGGTACACAGGTCTGTGCGATACGAGTGCTGCAATCAACTCCGATAGCAAATTGCTTACCCGAATCCATCATTCATTATGTGATTCGGACCCATGAATCTGTCATCTTAAATGATGCAACTCGTGAAGGAAATTTCATTAATGAGCCATATATTCAGCAGAACCAAACGAAATCACTTCTTTGTTTGCCGCTGTTGAATCAAAGTAAACTTGTTGGCGTGTTGTACCTGGAAAATCAATTAGCAACTGGAGCATTTACACCGGAGCGATCGCAAGTTTTGCATCTGCTATCAACTCAAGCAGCCATTGCGATCAAAAATGCCAAACTCTATTCAAAGCTACGCACTAGCGAAAGTCAGATGGCTCAATTTCTAGAAGCGGTTCCGGTAGGAATTGGAATAGTGGATGCGACTGGTCGTCCATACTACGCTAATCAACGGGGAATCCAGTTAATGGGCAAAGAGATCGATCCTTTGGTAGCACCGGAGCAAATCGCAGAGGTTTATCAACTTTATGTGGCAGGAACGGATCGGATATATCCAACTGAGCAACTGCCAATCATCAGGGCGTTGGGCGGTGAACGCACCAGAGTTGACGACGTAGAAATTCATCAAAATAACGCAACCATTCCAGTTGAGGCATGGGGAACTCCAGTCTTTGACGAACAGGGCAATGTGGTTTATGCGATCGCCACCTTTCAAGATATCACAGAGCGGAAACAAGCAGAACACCTCTTAGCCAATTACAACCACACCCTAGAACAACAGGTAGCTCAAAGAACGGCAGCTTTCCAGCAAAGCCAAGCAGAACTGCGCGAGCGAGAACAGGAATTACGAGTGATTACGGACGCTATACCTGTTTGTATCACCTATGTAGATGCCGGCCAGCGTTATCGGTTTGCCAACCGCACCTATGAGGACTGGTTTCACTGTAGTCGAGGTGAGATTCTGGGCAAGCATATTTGCGACAACTTGGATGAGGCAGCTTATCAAGTTGTACAACCGTATATCAATCAAGCACTGGCAGGGCAAATCACAACCTATGAGGCAGACATTCCCTGTGTGTTTGGCAAGAAATATACCAGTAATTCCCTCATCCCTGATTTCGATGAGAATGGTCAAGTAAAAGGATACTATGGTCTGATTACAGATATCAGCGAACAGCGAAACGCTGCACTGCGTGAACGCAAACGTGCCGAAGAAGCCTCAATTTTAGAGGAACGCAACCGTATGGCACGCGAAATTCATGACACTCTCGCCCAAGCCTTTACGGGGATTCTGGTTCACATGGGAACCGTTTCTCGATTAGTGGCAACCAACCCGCAAGCAATTCAAACACATATTAATACCGTGCGAGATTTGGCTCGTAGCGGGCTAACAGAAGCTCGACGGTCGGTTGCAGCACTGCGTCCCCAATCCCTAGAAGATGGCAATCTGTGGACGGCACTGCAACGATTTGTAGCTAACATGCAATCTTCAACCGAAACCAGCCTGATTTGTGATATTATTGGCAGGCCCTATACGTTACCCCCTGAAACAGAGAATAATCTTCTCAGAATTGCACAGGAAGCATTTACGAATTCAATTAGATATGCGAATGCAAAGGAAATTCGGATTGAATTAGTTTATGAACCAATGCAATTCTTCTTACGAATTAGAGACAATGGACAAGGATTTGAAGCCAACCATACAACCCTAAATCGGGGGTTTGGCTTACTGGGGATTACCGAACGAGCGGAACGAATTGGGGCACAACTATCAATTGAGAGCCGACTAGGGCAGGGAACAGAAACCCTCGTATCTGTACATCGGGAGGCATCAGCGTGAGTCAGTCTACAGTAATCCGCGTTTTGATTGTTGACGATCACTCAATCGTCCGGCAAGGACTGGCCGCGATGATTGAGAATGAGCCAGATATGACGGTGGTGGGTCAAGCGGGCAATGGGCAGGAAGCGATCGCTCAATATCGGCAACTCCAGCCTGATGTCACCTTAATCGACTTACGGATGCCCCAGATCAGCGGCGTTGATGCGATCGTCGCAATCTGTGCTGAATTCGCTCATGCCCGCATAATTGTACTGACCACTTATGACGGGGACGAAGATATTTATCGAGCATTACGCGCCGGAGCCAAGGGCTATCTGCTGAAGGACGCTGAACCAGATGCACTCCTGAATGCGATTCATATTGTTCACATCGGACAACAATATATCCCTTCCGAAGTTGCTGCCAAACTGGTGCAACGGATGAAAATTCCAGAGTTGAGCGATCGAGAACAAGAGGTTCTTCGACAGATGGTGCTTGGATTGAGGAATCACGATATTGGTGCGGCTTTGAATATTACTGAAAGTACCGTCAAATTTCACATCAACCGAATTCTGAGCAAATTAGGCGTGAGCGATCGCACTCAAGCGGTGATTACCGCATTGAGGCGAGGACTCGCCAAGTTGTGAAACAAGCCCAACTGAACTTAAGTTCGGTTGAGGGTTCGTTGTTGAGATAGTAAGCAACTGTTGTTTCATCCCTTGAATCACTCAACTTTGAGTTGGCGACAAAGCTGAATTAATTTCATACGCTAAATACATACAAATAACGGAGTCGGGAGGAATCACAGATAGGAGTCAATGAAGAGGACAAGGGGCAGGGAGCAGGGAGCAGGGGGGAGAAACCCATACATAGGGCTTGCTGAACTGAGGACATATTATTTCTCTCTACGAGACGCCAAAGGCGAACGTGCTATGCATCTCGAAATAAATATTTTTCCCTTGAGCATAAATAAATTTATTTACTCTGAAACCCTTGTCGCAGGGGAATTACAGTATCTTTCTCCCTTGCTCCCTGCTCCCCTGCCTCTTCGGTGATGCCAATCCCTTGATGCTGTGAGAAACCCTTTTTGATACAGTATCCGATGAATCAAGATAGTAATTTTAATCAACTTTTTGTTCCGCCTTCCGAACGCGATCGCTATCAGGGGATGCTGAATGCCCCGGTCATACTCGTGGAATATGGGAATTACGAATGTCCTCAGTTCAGGCAAGTGCATCAGTTGATTCAAGCAATTCAGCAAGATTTCAATTCCGGGCTGACTGAGAAAAATTCGATTTGTGTAGTATTTCGTCACTTTATCGAACATTCAATCTATCCTCAAGCACAAAAGGCAGCCCAAGCAGCAGAAGCAGCAGCAGCGCAAGGTCAGTTTTGGGAGATGCACGAGATGCTGCTCACCCACCAAGAAGCATTGGGAAACGGCTATCTCGTTGAGTATGCCAATCATTTAGGTCTCGACATTTACAAATTTTTGCAGGATATCTCCAAACAAGTCCATGTTGACCGCATCAATCAAGATATCGAGAGTGGTCACCAAAGTGGAGTAGTGACTGCACCAGCTTTGTTTATTAATGGAATTCGGTATTGCTCCGGCGTAGCCCAACCCAGGCATCGCTGGGACATGGAGCAGTTGATGGCAGCCATTATCGCAGCAAGTAATGAAGTGCTTTGATCCTCAATCACACAATTCAAAGCAGAACGATTAAGTTGCGTTTTTGCTCAAAGAACTTGAGTGTTCTGAATTGAGCGATAGTCGCATTGCGATCGCTCAAGACTGAAGTGTAACCAAATGGGCATCAAGCTCACTAACCTAACGCCAACCTAACGGAGAACAACAAAATGAGCAGCATTAACGTGGACAGTAAAAATATGAAACTTGAGGTCTTAACATTGCCCGTCTCCGATGTCGATCAGTCCAAGCGCTTCTATGAGTCATTGGGATGGCGCCTGGATGCTGACTTCATAACCGGTGAGGACTTCCGGGTAGTGCAATTAACCCCTCCCAGCTCAGAATGCTCGATCATTATCGGCACCGGAATCACCTCAGCCGTGCCGGGATCAGTGCAGGGTTTGCACCTCGTTGTTTTTGACATCGAGGCAGCCCGCGCCGAACTCGTCGATCGGGGGGTCGAGGTGAGTGAGGTGTTCCACGACATCGGAGGGATCTTCCACCACGCCGGAACCGAGGGACGGGTATCTGGTCCCGATCCGAAACGTCGCGACTATGCTTCCTTTGCCTCATTCAGCGATCCAGACGGCAATGGTTGGGTGCTCCAAGAAGTGAAGACTCGCGCTCCCGGTCGCGTGTGGAACTCTACGCCAGCAGGAGACATAGACGTTGCAACCCTAGCAAACCTTCTCCGCGAGACGGCAGAGCACCACGACCACTACGAGAAGACGCACGCCGAGCACCACTGGTCGGACTGGTACGCGCCCTACCTGAGTGCGCGTCAGAACGGCAGCAGTTCAAAAGAGGCAGCCGTCGCCGCTGACCGTTACATGGAAGAGGCTTTTCCAGTTTTTTCCAGATGAGGCGGTCAGAGTGAGCGCCAACAACACTAGACAACACCTATAGCAATGAGGAAGCCACGGATGCCGAAGTCCGAAAACTGTACGATACCAACGTGTTTGGGTACTGAACGTGACTCGTGCTGTGTTGCCGTACCTGCGCCAGCAAAAGTCTGGGCGGATTATCAATATCTCGTCTTTGTTTGGTTACGATGCAGTTCCGGGCTGGGGATTGTATGGGTCTACAAAGTTTGCCGTCGAAGGTCTCTCGAAGGGGCTGGCGATCGAATTGGCACCGCTCGGCATTCAAGTCACGGCAGTCGCTCCCGGTCTTTTTACGACTGACTTCTTAAGCACTGAATCTTACGTCGCCGCTAAAACCATCATTCCCGATTACGAGATAACAGTAGGACCGATGCAAAGCGGAGCCGATGCGCTACAGGGGCACCAACCCGGTGATCCGAAAAAGCTGGCTCAGGTGATTCTTCAACTTGCCAATACAGACCGTCCGCCGCTGCATTTGCCCGTTGGCAAAGACCCGATCGCAATGTACCGGAGCAACGCCGCAAAAATGGCACAGGAAATCGAAGCGTGGCTGCCAGTCGCTATCAGTACCGACCATAACCACCGCATAGCGACTGCGACCATCGCCTGACCTGCAACATTCACACCTTCATTTTCCAAAGGAGAACAAAATCAATGACCTTCATAGTGAACTATCTTACCACGAGCTATGGCAAAGCGGCTCGTAACTTGCTGAATGAAGCGACTCAGCCGTCAGAAGCAGGGGCGCGTGCGGCACTTGAAACGTTCTATTATGCCTTCAATCAACACTCGCTTGAGACGCTTACTCAGATCTGGCTCAACCGTCCACTGGTTCAACTAAACAATCCGGTGGGAGGAATGCTCCGAGGCTATGAGCCGATTCGAGATCTCTACTCCAAACTCTTCACAGGATCGTTAAACGTCTGGGTTGAGTTCCAGGATGTTGTGGAGTACTTCAGTGGAGAAACAGCCATCTTTGCTGGAGAAGAGCGCGGTGAATTTACAACTAAAGCTCGCATTATTCCACTTAGATTCAGAACGAGCCGCTGTTTTCAGTACTCGGAAAAAGACGGTGGGTGGCGGCAGATTCATCATCACGGATCGATCGACAATGTGAAACTGCTGGAAGCGTATCAACTTGCCGTAAACGATAAAGTTGCGGCGTGATCTCCACAACAGATTGATGCGATAAATATAAACTGCCTCAGACGATTCCTCCTATATCCAGTCGGTTGAACTTTTAGTTGATGGTGGCATTGTAGGTTCTCCAATCGGTGGAGCGGCTTTCCGTTGAACCTTTCAAGTCTTGATGAATGTTCTACTCAATGCTTTATATCTAATCTGCGAGAATTAGCCATGCCAACTTCTGCTGTATTTACCCAATCGGCAGTTCGCTTAAGTTGGAGCGATCGCTATCAGCACATACGATCGCTGAGTAAAAAGATCTGTCAACCTCTGGAGCTGGAAAACTATAGCGTGCAAAGTATGTCAGATGTCAGTCCTCCTAAATGGCATTTAGCACATACCACCTGGTTCTTTGAGACATTTCTATTAGTTCCGCATTTAGGGCTCTGAAGGACCACCTAAAGTCAGGACAGAAAAAATTAACTCCTAAGAACGACTGAAAACAGACTGCAATTGCACTGTACTTTTCAATAGATTCGACCCTCGTTCCACTAACCCCTCAAAATCACAAAGGAGGTTTACTATGGGCACTGAACAGAAAGTCGCTGTGATTACCGGCGCGTCGCAGGGCATCGGCGCAGCCCTCGTCAAGGCGTATCGCGATCGCAACTATCGGGTGGTCGCAACCTCGCGCTCAATTCAGCCATCGGACGACGATGGAGTCGTGGTGGTGTCCGGCGATATTGCCGATCGCAAAACTGCCGAGCGTGCAATCATCGAAGGCGTGACCCGCTTCGGACGCATTGACACGCTTATCAACAATGCTGGCATCTTCATCGCCAAGCCCTTTACTCAATACACCGAGGCTGACTACGAAGCCACCCTGAGCACCAACATCACTGGCTTCTTTCACATCACGCAACTCGCCATCGCAGAAATGGAGAAGCAGGGCAGCGGTCATATCGTGCAAATCTCGACGAGCCTGGTTGACCACGCGATCGCGGGCGTACCCTCTGTACTCGCATCGCTGACCAAGGGTGGACTGAATGCCGCGACCAAATCATTGGCGATCGAGTATGCCAAGCGTGGTATCCGGGTGAACGCGATCGCGCTGGGTACCATCAAGACGCCAATGCATCCCGCCGAGACCCATGCCCAGCTTGATGCCCTGCACCCAATCGGTCACATGGGCGAGATATCTGATGTCGTCGATGCCATCCTCTACCTCGAATCAGCCAACTTTGTGACGGGCGAAATCCTGCATGTCGATGGTGGACAGAGCGCGGGGCATTAACACCGCCTTGCGATCAGAAAAATGCAGCAGTTTTCAGTTTAGTAAGCCATAGGCTAACGAATTTGGGTGTGGGGTGTGGTTAATGCAAATGGAAACGGTTGTAACTCTAACACTTCCAAAAAGGAACACAGCTATGATCTATGAATTACGCATTTATCAATCCGTGCCCGGACGACTGCCAGCACTGATTTCGCGCTTTCAGAACCACACGATACAGATATGGGAAAAACATGGCATCCGCCAAGCTGGGTTCTGGACGACGCTAATTGGCGAGAGCAACCAGCAACTCACTTACCTGCTCGCTTGGGACAGCATGGCTGAGCGTCAGGAGCGTTGGAGTGCATTTCTCGCCGACCCCGAATGGATCGCGATCAGTAAAGAAAGTGAGAAAGACGGTCCACTCGTGCAAAACATCAGCAACGAACTGCTTAAACCGACCGCCTTCTCCTCGGTGAAGTGAGCGATGGGGTGAGTTCTAGATGATGTCTGGGGTTACGAAAGTTTCGTCAGTTTCAATGAGTTAAATCCACTCGGAGAACGATCAATGTCTAAAGAAATCAACCAACAACGCCGCCGCTTTTTGGGCATTGCAGCGATGACTATTGCGACTACACAGCTAGGTCGATTCGGTTCTGCCAATGCCCAATCCAGCAAATTAACACCAAAGGAGACCACCATGACTCAACTTGAAACCTTGCACACCGACACAACTACAATCCGTCCCTTCCACATCAACGTTCCACAAGCGGCACTCGACGACCTCCGCCGTCGCATCGTAGCAACGCGATGGCCCGAAAAGGAGACGGTCGCCGATCAGTCGCAGGGTGTGCAGCTCGCAACGACTCAGAAACTTGCGCGCTATTGGGCAACCGATTACGACTGGCGCAAGGTTGAGGCGAAACTGAAGGCTCTACCGCAATTTATCACCACGATCGATGGACTTGATATTCATTTCATTCACGTTCGATCGAACCAGGAAAATGCCTTGCCGCTCATCGTCACGCACGGCTGGCCCGGATCGATCATCGAGCAACTGAAGATTATCGAGCCACTGGTCAACCCCACAGCAGATGGCGGCAATGCAGCGGACGCTTTCGACCTCGTGATTCCCTCGCTTCCAGGCTATGGTTTTTCAGGCAAGCCGACCACGACCGGCTGGAACTCCGCCCGTATCGCACGCGCCTGGGTTGTGCTGATGCAGCGCCTTGGCTACTCGCGATTTGTGGCGCAAGGGGGTGATTGGGGGAATGCAGTCACAGAGCAAATGGCCCTGCTGACACCTCCGGGACTGCTCGGCATTCATACCAACATGCCTGCCACTGTTCCAGCCGATGTTGCAAAAGCACTCAAGTTCGGCGACCCACCGCCATCCGGTTTCTCAGCCGAAGAGAAGAATGCGTGGGATCAGCTCGACTTTTTCTATAAGCACGGACTTGGCTACGCTCAGGAGATGGCGAACCGCCCGCAAACGCTGTACGGCATTGCGGATTCACCGATCGGACTGGTTGCCTGGATACTCGACCACGACGCACGCAGCTATGCGCTCATCGCACGTGTCTTTGACGGACAGTCTGAGGGACTGACGCGAGACGACATCCTCGACAACATCACGCTTTACTGGTTGACGAACACGGCTGTCTCTTCGGCTCGTCTGTATTGGGAGAATAAGTTTGCCTTTTTCGACCCTAAACACGTCGCCATTCCGGTTGCCGTGAGCGTCTTTCCTGATGAGATCTATGCAGCCCCGCGAAGTTGGACAGAGCGGGCGTATCCCAAACTCATCCACTATAACCGAGTGGAAAAGGGCGGACACTTCGCGGCGTGGGAGCAGCCAACGATTTTTACTCAAGAACTCAGGGCAGCGTTCAGATCGCTGCGCGCGTCAAAATGACTGCTTTGGAAAGAACGTAACTACAAGGAGGTCGGCACGTGTCCCAAGAAATTAATCATAATCGTCGCTACTCTTTAACAACTTTTGAGAATGAATTTGAGCATGAACGGGACAACGATCCGGGTAGCACCAGTAATGATGACAATTTCACCGATCGCGTCCGCAGCAACCAGCACAAGCTCACCTCTGAACTAAGACACCAGTACGATTTTATTGTTTGCGGATCTGGATCTTCTGGCTCAGTAGTTGCCCGCAGACTGGCTGAGAACCCGGATGTTAGCGTTCTACTGCTTGAAGCTGGCGGCATCGATGATGTACCCAGTGTTGTCGCCGCGAATCAATGGTTTATGAATCTTGGAAGCGATCGCGACTGGAGCTTCCAGGGACAGCCGAATCCCCATGTGAACGATCGTTCAATTCCGTTCTCGATGGGCAAAGTACTCGGCGGTGGATCAAGCATCAACGTCATGGTTTGGGCACGCGGACACCAGCACGATTGGGATCTCTTCGCCGCTGAAGTGAATGATCCAGCCTGGGGCTATGAATCGGTCTTGAATCTCTATCGCCGCCTGGAAGATTAACATGGTGCGCCAGACGCGATGTCCCGGGGAACGGGAGGACCCGTCTTTGTGCAGCCCGCGCCAGATCCAAACCCGATCGCACCCGCAACGATCGCAGGAGCGCGATCGGTCGGTATTCCTACTTTCGAGAATCCGAACGGTCGCATGATGGAAGCAGTGAAGGGCGCCGCTATCAGCGATGTGCGAGTCCGCAATGGCAAGCGCGAATCTATCTTTCGCTCCTACGTCTTCCCTTATATGGATCGACCCAATCTGACGGTTCTCACTCATGCACTGGTGACGCGGCTGACGTTCCAGGGTAAGCGGGCGACTGGCGTGGAGATTTCTTATCG
Organism: Nostoc sp.; assembly: GCF_036919575.1. Lineage (GTDB taxonomy): Bacteria > Cyanobacteriota > Cyanobacteriia > Cyanobacteriales > Nostocaceae > Nostoc. The sequence goes on from NZ_JBALBY010000037.1 coordinate 16,653, forward strand.
GGGCGCAATCTATCGCATTGGTGCGGCAGTCGAAGTCGTACTGTCGCTCGGTGCGATCCATACGCCGAAGGTGCTGATGCAATCTGGCATTGGCGATGAGGCTGAGTTGCAGCGTTTGGGAATTCCGGTCGTGCAGCACCTTCCCGGTGTGGGGCAAAATTTTCAAGACCATGTGGCATTTGATTGTGTTTGGGAATATCAGGAAGCGATCGCACCCCGAAACAACCTGTCCGAAGCCATCTTTTTCAAGGGCGACCAGTCCGGGCTGGACAGTCCAAATCTATTATCCTATAGCATAGACCACATAATCAAAATTTTGTCAAGGTGTAAGTTCTATGACTAAAAACAGACTGCAATTGCACTGCGCCATTCAATAGATTCGTCCCTCGTTTCACCAACCCCTCAAAAGCATAAAGGAGTTTTACTATGGGCATCGAACAGAAAGTCGTTATTATTACCGGCGCATCGCAGGGCATCGGCGCGGCTCTTGTCAAGGCGTACCGCGATCGCAACTATCGGGATGTCATCGCCGACAAAGAGCCTCATTTTCACCGAGGAAACTTTTGCAACGTGATTCGCTCCTCGGCCTGGGGCGCCTGAGTCTTGCTCCGTCACTAGTCAGGATCTTCGTTGCAACACCTTCCAAGAGTTCCCGTATCTCGTCACGTCAAGACAAGGAGCATAAACATGGTTACCCAAGACACGCTTCGCTATACGACAATACCTCTCACCCATGGATCTGGCGCTCGGGTTTGGAACACTCATCCCCGATCCTCTCGCGACCAAGCAAGCGACCAAGGCTGCATTGGAAACGGGATTTCGGCATCTCGATTGCGCGGAGCGATACCGCAACGAAGCCGTCGTCGGCGAGGCGATGCAGGAGGTGTTCAAGGCAGGGGGTATCCGGCGGGAGGACGTTTTCGTCACCACAAAGCTATGGAACAACAACCATCGTCCAGAGCGTGTCCAGCCTGCGTTCGAGGCTAGTCTCCGGCGACTGCAAATCGACTATGTCGATTGCTATCTTATCCACACCCCGTTTGCCTTTCAGCCGGGCGATGAACAGGAACCGAGGGACGATCATGGCCAGGTCATCTACGATCCTGGTGTCACGTTGGTGGAGACATGGCACGCGATGGAGCGCCTGGTGGATGGCGGTCGGTGTAAATCGATAGGTTTATCGGATATCGGTTTGGAGCGGCTGAAAGAGATCGTTGCCGTGGCGCGAATTAAGCCTGCCGTGGTGCAGGTTGAATCCCATCCGTATCTCCCCGAGTGGGATCTCCTCGAGTTTTGCCAGCAACAGGGTATTATCCTACTCGCATTTGCCGCGCTGGGTCATGCGATGGAGCCAAAAGTTACGGAAGACCCGATAATCGCGGCTGTTGCGCAGCTCGTCCACCGGACCCCAGAGCAAGTCGCGCTGGCCTGGGCCGTACAACGCGGTACGGCTCTCCTGACCACCTCGACATCCCCTCGCCATATACAAGAGAGCTTTGATATCTCGACCTTGCCCAAAGACGCTATGCTGGAGATTAGCGACCGCATCACGACCAGAGTCCGCTTCAACGCAGTGGTCGATACCGGCGTGCCTGGATTCATTCCTCGGACCAAGTGAACGGTTGTTATCGACGGAAAATAAAGCTAAGTAGCCGCGCAGAAATAACTTACCTGTTTTAAAAGTTATAGAAAAAGGTGAAAAGACGCTAAATCAACATTTTCTCTTTCATTCTTCCTCTTTTCTAAGGTAAAACTGGGCAACTTATTTTGGCGCGAGTCCTAAGGGCGCGAGCGCCTCATGCTTTGGGGGAGGGGGCTGCGGGCGGTGCAGTCACGTGTGGGTGCACCGACGCTTCCGACGCCCTTTCCCCGATTACATCGTGGTGCATTTGTGGGGATGGCTGGGCATCGTCACGGTGCCTTGCCTGCCACACGCCGATTCAATTACAGCAAGTTGGGTTTAACCCAATTGGACAAAGATCAATGTCTGAAAAAATCAACTATCAACGCCGCCGCTTTTTGGGCACTGCGGCCCTGAGCCTTGCGACTACACAGCTAGGCATATTCGGTTCTGCGATCGCACAATCGAGCAAAACAAAACCAGCCGTTCTGGTCATGACTAAGCCGGGGACAAACACGTCGTTCGACTCACTAAAGCAGATTAATGCCAGTGTCCTGAATGTCGGATACGCTGAAGCGGGTCCCGCGAATGGTCGTCCAGTCATCCTCCTGCATGGATGGCCCTACGACATTTACAGCTATGTCGATGTTGCCCCTTTGTTAGCGTCGGCGGGATACCGGGTGATCGTCCCATATCTGCGCGGCTATGGCATGACGCGCTTTCTTTCAAGCGAGACGTTCCGGAATGGGCAGCAGTCAGCGATCGCGGTCGATATCATCGCTTTGATGGATGCACTCAAGCTTGAGAGGCCGATCCTCGCTGGTTATGATTGGGGCGCGCGAACAGCCAACATCATCGCGGCGCTCTGGCCCGAACGCTGCAAGGCGCTCGTTTCCGTAAGTGGTTATCTGATCGGCAGCCCTGAAGCCAATAAGACGCCGCTGCCGCCGAAGGCCGAACTCGAATGGTGGTACCAATTCTATTTTGCGACGGAACGCGGCAAGCTCGGCTACGAAAAATATCGGCACGATTTCAACAAGCTCATCTGGCGACTCGCTTCGCCACAATGGCACTTCGATGACGCGACGTTTGATCGCAGTGCGACCGCCTTCAACAACCCGGATCACGTCAGTATCGTGATCCATAACTACCGCTGGCGGCTCGGTCTGGCCGAAGGCGAGTCGAAGTATGACGAGATTGAGAAGCGGCTCGCAGCAGCTCCCGCGATCGCCGTGCCAAGCATCACGCTAGAGGGTGATGCCAACGGCGCGCCGCACCCGGATGCCAGTTCCTACGCCAAGAAATTCTCAGGCAAATACGCACACCGGGTCATCAACGGCGGCATCGGGCACAACCTACCTCAGGAAGCGCCACAGGAGTTTGCCAAGGCCATCGTCGAAGTTGACGGTTACTGATATCGCTTGGGTGAGCAGGGGGAGAAGAAATTGGATACTAGTGTTTGATGCAGGAATTGAGTAATTTAATTCTTGGATGTCCCTTATAGCACTACCAACATGATTGGCGAGAAGCCAGCCGATTTAATTAAAGCCAGTCGGACTCGACAAATTGTAATGACCAGCTATCAACAGAGGTAATCATGGAAACAGCAGATGTAATTGTGATTGGAAGTGGTCAGGGCGGAGTTCCACTCGCCGCTGACTTTGCCAAAGCAGGTCGAAACGTCGTTCTATTTGAGCGCGATGCATTGGGCGGCAGTTGCATAAACTATGGCTGTACTCGAATGGCACTAAGAAAAGCTGGAACACTTGTGGTTTAAGCAGTTTGTAATTGCTTGCGTAATTCATGGCGGGGTTTTGTCATCAAGGGGTAAGCTTTTGGGCGACGTTTATGAACTCGTGCTTCACTTCTGCCTGGGCGATCGGGAACAGCCTTGTGAGCAATAACTTTCAATAAAGTGCGATAAATCCGGTGAAGTTTTGTTGAAGAAACAGCTAACAATTGGTGAATAAAGTTATTTAAATGATGGCGAGTACCTTGCAAAGATAAGCGCAATGGAGGAGTACCAGAAGTAGTTCCAGCCGACCACATCAAACTACGCAATAGATTATAAGCAAGCAAATAAACATAAATTTCTTTGCGTATCATTGAGGGTGTTTTACATCTGAGAATATCCATACCCAAGGTAGTTTTGAGATGCCTCAAATCTAGCTCAACATCCCAGCGTTTACCGTAAAGTCCAACGATCTCCAGAGTAGAATAAGTTGCTTTATCGAATAAAGTAGTGATTAAACTGACTCTTTCTGTACGGAAACCAGGAATAACAATGTAATAATAAATCTCTCGAACAGTTATGGCTTGAGGTAGAGCATCAAATTCATCTTGGCTCAATCCTTTGGGGCAGATTTTCGGTTTGTACCAAGTAACTAATTTATCGCAGTCTCCAACAATTTTACCTTTTCGCATGGAAGTTTTTCGAGCTTGATGCTTACGAAATACGGCATCACACTCAAGTTTTTTAATAGCAACTAAGTCGGCATAAGCGCAAAAAGCTCTATCCCCTAAAAGAATATCTAACGGATTAAGAAACTGATAGAGTTGACGAGCGAGTTTAAGTTTTAATTTAGCCTGTAAATGGAAACGTAAAATATTGGGAGTAGCACCGTCAGAAGGATGGTTTATATTAACAAATCTGGAAAGCTTAGAGTTA
>NZ_JBALBY010000038.1:0-73372 GCF_036919575.1 Nostoc sp.
TTGGCGCTTTCGGATAGATGATGCGAGAATTAAACTTTCACGAATCTATCCAACCCATCAAAACTAATGACATAGACTACTAGTAGTCTGTCAAGTCAACTTTGCTGGGTTGGTAGTGTGAGCGTCTCGCTCACGACGCGAGCAAGATGCTCGCACTACCCATCAATTTAAGTCTCGCTCATGACGCGAGCAAGATGCTCGCACTACCCATCAATTATTTCTTGACAGACTACTAGTTACTATCAAATGATTTCAGGTTAACAAGTTTGTAATGAGTAGATTTTCTAATTTCACCTACTATATCCGTTGTAATAACTTAGACTTAATAGAACAAGCTTTGACCCGCATTTTTGAGCAAGAAGGCTGTCGGCGTATCCCTTTACAAGAAAGGCAGAAGGCAGAAGGCAGAAGGCAGAAGGAAAGGAGTATTAATAAAAACTTTAGTTCTGGGTTATTGCCCAGTTTAAAAAAAGAATTGTATCGAGGCGCGTAGCGCGAGATACAAAGCGTCATTGCTTCAATCCCACGTTTTTAAACGTGGGTTCCCTTCTGCCTTCTGCCTTCTGCCTTCGTACTTCTGCCTTCTGAACGATCCTTCCTAACGATGATATTGAAAAACTGCGTGGTAAACCTTGGCTATTATGTAACGAATTGTGGATAATTGGATTGTTTATTGGATCATTCGGATGGACAATTGTCAAACTATTGCCGGAGCAATTACTATGCCGTCGGCCTAGAGATGCTGATCGCCCCCGATTATCTCAATTAGCAATGCATATTAATAGTGATGCTTTTTATATCGGTTGCAGCGAAGTAGAAGATATTCTTATGGAAACCGATGCCAAAGGTAGCATTTTCACCTCTGGTGACGTTGATGATTTATCAGGAGAAGATAAATTTTTTGAGGAGCCGATTAATCTCGTAGAGCGTATCCAGTCGTTAGAGCATCTTAAGCTGATGTACTCAACAGAGCCTCAGCGATTTTTGCTGTTAAATGTTCCAGAGGAAATGCAAAGAGCAGAGCCAAAACTCAAACAGGAGCAAACTCAAAGATTTAAACAGTGGCAGGATTTTAGAGAAATGCCTAGCGGTTTTCAAGTATTTGACACAGCTATAGGGCGATTGTTGGGCGGAACACCTAACTACTGGCATGTAGGAAATGAACCTTTAGTTTATCGTGCCTATACTCAGCAAGAACAACTAGAAGCAGATGGGGCGCGGCTATTGTACTTTCAACCGAAGTAAGTGGGGGTGAAAAAACTTTGCAGTTCCTCGGCCATCAGTTGATTGCTATACCATTACGAAGTTTTTGAGGCTGTTCCCGATGAATTGGGAGAGCTACGACTTCAGCCGTAGGCAAGTCTGAGTAGTTCACAGGTTTGTACCCATATAATTGTCGGAACTTGCGATCGCCACAATAGTAGATAAAGGCACTTGTGCAAAATACTGTCGTTGAAATTGTTCTTCTCGGACAGCAGCTAAAAATCGTGCAACAGCTGCCTCAGCAAAGTTTTCTGCATTATCGCTTGGATGCCAGGTGATTTGCAAATAACGGTCTTGTCGTTTGACTGTGAAGCCTAAATCTTTTAAAGCTTTGATGCCTACAAGTAAGGTTTGGTCGGTGATGCCGATTTTCTCTAAAAGTTGGACGCGGGTAACTAGTTGATTTGTGCGACTGAGATATTTGGCAATTCCGACAAGAGTCAGCCAAATTTGATTGGGTGGTTGAGGATTAGGTTTAGACCAAGCGATCGCTAATTGTTGCTGATTGTCAAGCCCAGATGTAGAGCGGCTGATCGTTAGACATCGCCGCAACCACGCGCGTAAATCATCCCAATTTGTGGGACAATCTTCAAGCAAAAGTGGGGGAGTGGGGAGTAGGGAGTGGGGAGTGGGGTAGCTACGCCAGTCTAGGATGAGTGGTGTTAGCGATAGCGGGGCGTTTAGCCCATGCTGAGTGTTGAGTGCTGAGTTAACACTGGGACACACGGCAATTAATCTGATTTCATAACGTTTTTTGAAGGTGTTGTAGTCTAGTTCTGCTATGCAATCACACCTTCCTATGGGTAATTCATCTTTGTAGTGTCCCCACCATATACCAGGAAAAACACTTCTGCTGGAATCATCCCGAATGTCAAACTCGGTTTTAATATACTGTACCTTTTTCCCTTGCCAATCCTGCTGATTGCGATGCCAAGAATTTTCAAACCAGCAGTTTTGAATTAGCAATTTCGGAACAGGATTACCCATTCCACAAGGTTCTAGCAGTTTCAGTTCCAAAAATAACTCTTTCCCCAAGTCTGCGACTGTTAGCGTCAAGTCTGCTTGCACAGTTGGCGTTAGAGTTGTAGTACCTAAAGATTGTCGCAACTGCTGATTAATCGCCGCTGTAAATAAAGGAATGTTTTCCACCAACAAACTCAAACCTGCTGCAAAGGGATGTCCCCCAAAACGATGTAACAAATGTGCTTGGTCTTTCACCAGTTGGTATAAATCGACAGAATTCACCGAACGGGCGGAACCACGAGCGAGGGGAGGGGATGAGGAGGATGAGGGAGATGAGGGAGATGAGGGAGATGAGGGAGAAATTCCTTCCTGATCTTCCCCACTCCCCACTCCCGATTCCCCACTCCCTTCTGTACTCAACAAAATAGTCGGGCGACCTGTTTCTTGTGCTACCTGTCCGGCGACTAAGCCCAATACACCCGCAGGCCATTGGGCATCTTCTAGGACTATGACGCTGGTGGTTGATAAGTCTAATTGAGTAAGTTTTTGTGCTACTTGCGCTTGCACATCTTTTTGTAAAGATTTGCGGCGGGCGTTTGCGAGTTCTGTAACTTCGGCTAGTTCGTTACAACGTTTAGCATCCCGACTAGTTAATAATTCAACGCAAAAACTGGCATCACCTTGGATGCGGCTGACGGCGTTAATTCTTGGCCCCAAACCAAAGGAAATATCTGTGGGGCGATCGCCACTTTTCTGGCACAATTCTAATAATCGCCCTACCCCTGGACGGCGCCGCGCTGCTGCTGGCTGTTGAAAATCTGCTTGCAGTCGTTGAATTCCCAACTGCGCTAAATAGCGACAATCTCCACTTAACTGCACCAAGTCGGCAATTAATCCTACTGCTACTAAATCTAATAAATCCTCTAACGGATGTTTTGCCACATTAGGCAGAGTGTGATATAATGCTTCCACCAACTTATAAGCTACCGCCACCCCAGAAAGATGAAACAGCTGATGTTCCTTTGGCAAATAGCGGGGATTGATAATCGCTGCGACGGGTGGGCGTTGGGCGGGTAAGGTGTGATGGTCTGTAACTATTACATCTATGCCTAGTTGTTTGGCATAGATAATTTCCTCAGTATTTGTGCTACCTGTATCACAAGTAACGATTAATTTGCAACCTTGTTTTGCTAGGTTATCAATCCCTTGATTATTAAGTCCGTGGGATTCTTTCAGGCGATTGGGAATATAGTAAATTAACTGAGTATTTTGTTTGAAAAATTGCCCTAATCCATCCCAAAGTACAGATGTAGCGGTAATCCCATCAGCATCAAAGTCTCCCCAGATGGCAATTTTTTCTCTGACGTTATCTGCTTGTTGCAACCGGGCGATCGCTAGGTGCATTTCTTGCCCAAACTCAAAGGGACTTGCTGGTTGATAAGCTTTATAGTTGATAAAAGCTGTTAATTGTTGATGATCTTTAATTCCCCGTTGCCACAACAATTGCGCTGCATATATTCCACTTGATGCGGGTGTATGCTGTTTCACGGCTTCGATGAACCACTCCGGGGGTTGTTCGGTTGCTGCTATAGTCCACTGCTGTTGTTCTGGCATATAAAGTTAAGTTAGGAGTTAGGAGTTAGGAGTTAAGAGTTGATTTATATAATATTATGGTGCGTTATACCAATTCTATGTGAGGCTGCGCTTTATTCATGTAGGGGCAATTCATGAATTGCCCCTACAGTTGTAGTTTTGCTCCTCACTCCTAACTCCTAACTTTTGTTAGATTGAAGATTGATCTTCGGTTGTTTGAGATTCATTCACTAGAGGATTGAGGACGACTTCATTAGCGACGCTATCGGGTTTACGGGAACGAATAGTCGGACGCGATCGCCTATAACCTGCTCTTTCAGCTTTTTGGTGTTCGTAATCAATTAATCTGCCATAATATTCATGCTTGCTTAAATTCATTGACAAGAAAATATGCTGGCGGATATTACCAAAACCTTTGCGGTTAAAAAACTTTAATGCGGAAGTATTGGTGGGATCAGTATCTACCAACATGAACCGCGCCCCATCTTCAATCATCCGGGCGACGACTTTATCAACCAACTTATCTGCAACTCCCCGACGCTGGAATCTTGGACTAACTCCCAGCCATAAAATGTATCCGTAAGTCCAGGATGCTTTGGTGATGATGGTTCCCAAAATAAATCCTGCTAGTTCTCCGTCTGTTTCGGCCACGAGGCAATATTCTGGATCGGTGTTGTAAAGTCCAATCACCTCCCATTCATCCCAGGTGCGGTATAAATAAGGATATAAATCGCTGGTAAATAACCCTTCTCCCAAGTGGTAAACGGGAGCAATGTCATCAATTCCTAATTCGCGTACATAAATTGTTTCAGTTTCCTCAAAGTTTGACATAACTTGACATAAATTTAGAAGTTGTAATTTATTTATACCCCGATTGGATTTTACCAAAAGGCTGGGTCTAAAGCCCCGTCCTTCTAGGACGGCTTTGATTCGAGGGATCTGATTAGTTCCCTTAGTACATCATTCAAACTACGTTCTTTTCTGTCACAATGCTTTAAAAGCGTTTCGTATTCTTCATCAGAGCATCTAGTTCTAACTGTGGACACGTTTTAGAAAGTCTGGATTTGTCAGTTAGGGAGTGGCGTTGCCCGTCCTGCCAGTCAGTTAATGGGAGAGACCAAAACGCCGCTAAAAATATTTGTGCGGTTGGGGCATCAACTGCTAAGTTAGGCGATGTGAGACAGGCAATGCCTGCAATTGCTGTTTTAGCTTAGAATCCCCGCACGTTCACGTCGGGGAGTATGTCAAAAACATCCTCTAATGTATAGGGTTGAGTGAGACTTCTTGAATGCTGTCAAAATTTGGCAACGAGTCTTTTACTGCTTCTTCAGTAGCTTGTGTGCGTAGTTTACCGCCGTAGGTATCGCACCGTTTGGCAAACTGACAATAATCACAGGTATTACTACCCTCCACCACTTGCGGAAACTGTTGGTTATTTTGGTAATTTTCCAGCCAATTAGTTAACTGACTTAATAGTTGATTAAGTTTCTTTGCTGTTAGTGTGTGTTGAGCAGTATTGTAATTAAATTTAATATTTTGCGGTTTGCCCTCAGATTGGACAAACCAGTAAGTCATCGAAATCTTTTCTGGCAAATAGTCGCTAGTTTCTGCCAATACATACAGATAAAGCCGTGTTTGCCAGTTGGATTCTAAGTTGCGTTGATTGGGTGGTTTAGGATAAGTTTTCCAGTCGAGAATTTGCGCTTGTTGGTTATCTGCAATCAATAAATCATAGACAACCGTCAGCAAATAGTCCTGAACTTGCAGAGTGCGGAAGTGTTCACTTTCACGGAAAGTTTGATTATCAGATGCAGCCGTTAAAATTTCTGGGGCTGCATCGGCAAAAGCTAGCATCCAGCTTTGCAGTTTAGCATCTGCTTGCAGGAAACTATCAATTGGCAGACCCATTTCTTGCTGCTGCATTAGCAAGTGAAAGCGACTACCCAAAGTTTGGCGTTCTTCTTGTTCTGGATTTGAGGGCGAATTGAGTTTTTCTAGGTAGGTATGTTGAAATTTACGCGGACAAACTTCTAGTAAGTTCAGTTGTCCTTGAGACAGTCGCAGTAGTTGAGTAGGAGTTGACAGCATTCTTCTATTTTATTACTAGCCCTGGCGATTGGAAATCGCGGCTACACAGACAAAACCTGCCTTTCCTACGGAACGCTACGCGAACGCAGGTTAAAAACACTTGATTTTGTATTAGCGAATTCTATTCGTACAATACTCGCCGGGCGATTGGAAATCGCGGCTACACAGGGTTAAGCTGCCTTTCCTACGGAACGCTAGGCGAACGCAGGTTAACCCTGTTTTGTCACTCTGAGAAAAGAAAAATAAGAGCCAAATTTTCAGATGTAGATATAACGGGCATTTGAGCGTTTATTTTCTAACACAATGCCTGAAATCAAGGTTTTTGGTAAAAGTCTTATCCCATAAAGATTACAGATTATTATCTCCCGAAAGTGATAAAAGAGGGTTAAAAACGGTTGATTTTGTATTAGTCCAGGTCGGTGGACGAGAGTTTGTGTAGTAGCGTTCGCGTCAGCGTACCGGAGGCTCTATTCTATTCGCCCAATACTTATTTTAGCAGCAGTGGAAGATGGAGAGCAAAAATAAAAGGTAAAAGGATAAACGTTGTGTTTCTTTCATCCTTTTACCTTTTTTATGTACCTGATGCTTATTTCATGTTAGCCCTTGCGTCCTTAACTGCGGCAAAGAAAAATAATCCGGTGAGTGGAATGCTTAATACCAGGATAATTGCCGTGGCTGGGACACCAAAATCTGGATGTCCGTAACTGAGTTCAAAAATCGAACCGACAGCTGCGATCGCACTTACACAAGAACCACCCAGAAATAAACCGCTTTTTGGAGTTAAATACACTACTAGCCCCCTATGCTATTGGTTTCACCGCTTGATACGAAAAGCCATTCTTAGATAGCTCCTGGATTAAAGTCAAGGAGTTTTCTACACGGTCTACAAATACCACGCCGTTGAGGTGATCCATCTCGTGCTGAATGCAGCGTCCCAGGAGGTCATTAGCCTTTAATGTTCGGGGACGACCATACTCGTCTTTATAGGCAATTTCCACGACTTCGGGGCGCTTCACGTTCAGGTATACATTGGGAATACTTAAGCATCCTTCTTCGGCAACAGAGATGTCGCGGCTGACTTGTTTAATGGTGGGGTTAATCAACACCAAGGGCTGATTAGCTGCGTTCTCTGGTTCCAGGTCGATGACAATTAGTTGTTTGTGAATTCCTACTTGGGGTGCAGCCAAACCAATGCCATCTTTGCTGTACATAGTTTGCAGCATTTCGCGCACCAGTTGGCGGAGTTCGTCATCTACTTTAGAAATCCGCTTTGCAGCTTGACGCAGCACGCGATCGCCTAAATAATGAAGCTCCAAAGGTGGATTTTTTAACTTTTTTTTCTCTACAGCAATTTCAGAGGGCATGAGTCTCGATGGCTAAATGGTGAAAATTCCTACTACTTTAATTCTATCAAGCTAGGGAGTAGGGAGTAGGGAGTGGGGAATTGGGAATTGGGAATTGGGAACTATGAATTACGAATTACGAATTATTGACTGGGGTGATGTATGTTTAAATCTCTGACGAAACTTGACTATCTGCTCAAAGAAACTTTCCTCGGTTTATTGCGGGGAGGTTGGATGAATTGGGCAGCTATAAGTACTGTGACGGTGTTACTGTTTTTATTTGGCTTGAGTTTGCAAACCTCTTGGCAAGTCGAAAAACTCCTCTATCAGTTTGGCAGTCAGCTAGAAGTATCAGTTTATCTCCAACCGGATACGCAAATCGGAAGTATTGAGCCACTGATCGCAAAAATGCCCGAAGTGGCGACGATACAAACTATTACCAAAGAGGAAGCTTGGACTAAGTTAGTTAAGGAAATGAGAATTTCTGATATTGAGGGGGCTACTCAGCAGCTAGGTGAGAATCCTCTAGTTGATGAGATAAAGGTAAAAGCTCGTAATTCTCAAGTTGTACCAACTTTAGCAACGCAGTTGGCTAAGTTACCAGGAGTTGAGACGGTGCAGTATGTCGATGAAGCAGTCAAACGTATTACCCAGTTGCATCAAGGTCTGAACTGGATTACTTTAACAATTACGATTATTCTGACTTTAAGTGCGATCGCAGTGACTACCACCACAATTCGGCTGATTGTCATGGCGCGTCGCCAGGAAATTGAAATTATGCAACTAGTGGGAGCAACTTCCGCTTGGATTTACCTCCCGTTTATTTTACAAGGAATTACCTTTGGCTTAATTGGTGGTGCGATCGCTTGGAGTTTCATTTCTCTGATTCAAGAGTTTCTCGGTAAGTTGCTAGTCAATGAACCTGAGTTTATCCAAGTCATCACCGACGGAGTGCAACTCACTACAGCAGAAATTTTATTATTGCCCCTAATTCTCTTAAGTTTCGGTGCAGCTGTAGGATTAATGGGGAGCTTATTTGCTGTCCGACGTTTTGCTAAAGGTTAATCATTAGTCCAATGACCAATGACAAATGACAAATGACAAATGACAAAACCTATGAAATCGCAATGGGAATGTTTTTTGCAGAATCTCGGTGTTTGGGAAGGTTCATTTACCAATTTTTCTCCCCAAGGTACACTTCTCAACGATACTCCTAGCCGTCTTTCCCTAGAAGGTTTGAACAATAACCAGACAGTGCGCCTAACTCTGAGCCGTTCGGGACAAGATGTAATCAGAGAATTTAGTTCTGTGGGAGGGGGTCTGCTGTTTTTTGAAAATGGTTCGTTTTCTAAAGGTTTAATTCAGCTAGGGCCATTTTCCGAATTCGGTGGAGAACTTGCTTTGGTTCATGAAAATCGTCGCTTACGTCTGGTACAACTCTTTGATAAAACTGGTCAGCTAAATGAACTAGTTCTAATTCGAGAACATCTGGCTGGAACCCCAGTAGCAGAACGTCCAACTTTGCAGTTAGATCAGTTGTTGGGAGAATGGCTTGGCCAAGCAGTGACAATATATCGAGATTTGCGATCGCCTGATACTTACTCTACAACTTTGAAATTACAACTAGATGATACTGGGCGATTAATTCAAAGTACTTCTTTTAGCGATGTCTCACGACAAGCCGCTTCTCTACGAGAGGCTACGCCAACGCGTCTACGTCAAATTACCTCAACTGCTACCATCAAAGATCCCATCATCCTTTTTGACCAAGATCCAGAAAAGCAGGTGCAAGTATTACTTTTACCAGATGGGGCTTCTGCAACTTCTCCTCTCAAGGTGCAGTTACGTCAACCCTTATTTCTGGAAGTGGGTTGGTTAATTCAACCAAACCTGCGCCAACGGATGATTCGCAGCTACAACGAGAAAGGCGAATGGGTTAGTCTGACATTAGTTACTGAAGAAAGGGTATAAACGAATCCTTCACGCCCAATCTGGGCTTTTAAATCCCGAATTTTCCTGGGCATGAATTTTATCGAACAGAATTCAGGAGTCAGTCGTCAGAATACAAGAAGGGTATTCTGAACGAAAAAGCGGATGAATAATCGGAGTTTTTGCACCCCCACCAAAAATTCTAGTTTTGTGGTCAACAAGAAAGTCGCGGGTCTCTCTTACAAAGTTGCACAAGAGGGGAGACCCCAAGACCGCAATGCAGCGCTGAATCCCCGACTGAAAGATTGGTGAATTCTGGATTCTGGATTCTGAATTCTTCTTCAACTATTTCTCTATCCTATTTTCTTAACTGATTGATCCATCTGTAGAATAACAAATAGCAGTAGTACAACTTACCCCTCGTAAGGAAACCTTAAATGGTACAGACCCCTGCTAAACCCCTGACTTTAAGTGAATTTCTGGATCTGCCAGAGACAGAACCTGCCAGTGAATACATTGATCGGCGTATCATCCAAAAACCGATGCCGCAAGGAGAACACAGCGCCATTCAGACCGAGTTAGCACCTGCAATTAACTTGGTTGTAAAACCCAAACAGATTGCGCGGGCTTTCTGTGAGCTTCGCTGTAGCTTTGGCGATAATCGCTCAATTGTCCCTGACATTTCTGTGTTTACCTGGGACAGGATTTCCCGCCAAGAAAATGGTAGGGTTGCTAACATCTTCTCAATTGCCCCAGATTGGACAATTGAAATTTTATCTCCCGATCAAAGTCAAACTAAAGTTACCAAGAATATTCTGCATTGCCTGAAGTATGGAACTCAGATGGGATGGCTGATTGATCCTAAAGAACAATCTGTGTTTGTCTACTTGCCAGATCAACCAACCACTTTTTACGAAGAACTAGGAACACAATTACCAGTGCCAGAATTTGCTAAAGATTTTAGCCTGACAGTAGAAGGTTTATTTAGCTGGTTGCTGGACTGATTGTAGAGATCAGGCTTCATTTACCATATCTAAAATCTGATTGTATAGGGCTGGAGAGACTCTAAACTCTGAGGTAGTAATCAAGGCATCCATCAAGGGTCTGACAGCAACGATGAGATTTTGGTGTTTCGCCTCAATCAAAATACCCAGCAATCCAGTAATCCTCAACCCCAGGCGATTAGCTTCTGCTCGACCTCGACGCTCATCAATCAATAGCAAATCAGCATTCAGTTCTAAGGCGAGGGCGATCGCCTCAGATTCTCCAGGGTCTAATCTCACCTCATCTCGAAGGCGTTCAACAATCTCACGGTTTGCAACTTGCCGAACTTCCAGCCAAGAAGCAGTTTGAACTTCAGAAGTTCCCGGAACAGGAGGATCGATATCGGTAAGCTCACAATATACTGCTTCTGGAATGGTGACTTGAGTGTAGAGTCGAGGCAGAAGTTGCAAGTGTTGAATTGCTGCCAAATTTGTGATTGCGGACGTATCGCTGATAACAATCACAGCCTTCCAAGCTCTCGCAGGTTTTTCAAATCCAATTCAAAGTCCTCAACGTCGTAGGAGTAGAGAGGGATGTTTCGCTGCTTGAGGAGTTGGCGAAAGGTATTGGGCTGCATATCCGCTAGCTGACTGGCGTAGCCTATCGTTAAGCGTCCTGTCTGGAATAGGAACAGCGCAATTTCTTGACAAAACTCGCTTGGGGTAAGCTGAGATGCTTGTAGAATTTCGTCTGAGATTACAACACTCATAGCAAGGCTAGTTTTCCGATTATTATGTTTAGGGTAGCCCAAGAAACCTCAAACGACGTTACGGTGCAGTAGGTTTGTTAGATTGCGATCGCACTTCTCATGGTAGAAGTGTTTAAGATTGTGAGTGGAAGAAGATGTTGGCTAACGCTGTCCCTCTACCTAACCTTATATTTTAAAAGTAAGTGGTAGCGTTTGCTGTAACGCGATCGCTAGTCCGCGCCCCGATTGCCACTATTTTCAATGTAACGGCGCAAAACTGAGTTAATCAGCGTTTTGTACTCTGCACCTTGTTCACGAAACCACATTATTACTTCTGAATCTAACTGAATCAGGTCAGTGGCTTGTGTTGCCGGAATCCTCAGCGTGGCATTTTCAAAAAACTCATCGCTTAACGGTGGGATGTCTGAGTAATCAATGTCCTCATCCGTCATCGCCTCTAATGCAGCCCAATCAGTACGTGAGGTATTGTTCAAGTCGTTGACGCTCATATCGGTTTGCCCTTCGTGCTGAGATAATGCGGACTATATTGTTCTGTCGTAGACATCGCTTTATTACTCATCTGCTAACCACTTTTCGTAGTTGCAACTCATCAGCTTTTGCTTGACAGAATCAATGATCTCAGATGAAAAAGTCGTCATTGACCCAACTCGGTAAACGTCATTTAAGACAACGTGGTAATCTTTTCCCGTATACTCAGCAACCACTTGAGCTAAACTGCGATCGGACATATTTGTGTAGAGTATTGAAAGCATTGGTAAATATCTCTGATCGTCAATGCCTTGGGGAAAAGCACACTGAACCAACTGATAAGTACTTGCTAAATGGGCTGGGATTGTCTTCTGCATAATTCAACTACCTGTTAATGAAAAGGGGAGATGAAGATAGACATTAAAATCAACCCCTTGGGCACTGGCAGCGCGAACAGCTTTTGCATCCGCTGTCATGGTTACAACACCTATTTGGTCGCCTGTTCCTAGAATGATTATATCGTTAGTATCCAGGCTCCGAGTTGGTCTTAATTTTTGGGCTGCTGCTGAAGGATTGTCTGGAACAACCGTAACTCTTTGCAAAAAACGATTTGCTCTTGTCTGTTCTGAGCTACCTGCTGAGTACTGCACAATATTGACGAATTCATTAAATGCAGTTTGTGCTATTACCATTTGTTGCTTGTTGACAAACGCTTGTAATTCATGGCGAACGTGAGAACCTTCGGCAATGAATGCAACTGCGGTATTAGTATCTAAATTAATCACGTTTTATGTGAACCAAAAATCACAGTGCTAAGTATATTTTGCTGTGATGTGATTGTCCCATAAGTAGTTGTGCAATTTAACGAAATTATAGCTAAAGAATGGACATTGACCACTCTATTACCTGGAATAGCGGAAGTGGTTAAGATTGTGAGTGGAAAAAGATGTTGGGTTTCCTAGCGTTAACCTAACCTACAATCTTAGCCAATATTAGCGATCGCACTCAAGGTTTAAAAATAACAGACAGTCTTAAGTGCGATTTTCAATATCACCAAAAATGAGATATATTCCAATCATTTGAAAACTGCTATATACCCCTCTTGATAAGTTCTTTTTGTACTCTTGGTGTACTTGGCTAGATAGTTACGTATCTCAAAAACTTCTCTCAGTCCTGAAAAAGATAAACTACTTTTATTTATAATCTTTTCAAGCTTTATACTAAGTTACAGCGACGTTGCAACGCTTGCTTGAGTAAAACTTGATATTCTTTATTCCCAACCCGATAAGCACCAAATCTTTCCAAATGGGGATTCATCATTTGGCCATCAAAAAATACAAATTCCCTCTGGCGTAACCTTTCCACCAACTTAACCATCGCTACCTTTGAACCTTCAGGAATGCGGTAAAACATCGACTCGCCAATGAAAGCGCCGCCAATGACAATTCCTAAAATTCCCCCAGCTAATTCGTCACCCTGCCAAGTTTCAAAACTATAAGCATAACCATTCTGGTAAAGTAGCCAGTAAATCTTTTGCAATTCCGGTGAAATCCAAGTTGTCTCTCTGTCAGCACACCCAGCTACCACAGCTTGGAAGTCCCGATTAATCGCCACAGTAAACCGTTCTTGATTCAGAACGCGCTGCAAAGACTTGGGGTAACGAAATCGCTCATCCAAAGGAATAAAAGTCCGATCGCGACTTCCGTACCAACTCAGGCGATCGCACTCATCAGCCATGAGAAAATAGCCTTGTGCATAGCCCTCAACAATAGCCGCGATATCATATTGCATAAATAAATATAAAAAAAACACTCTTAGAAACGCAATTTGATGCTACAAGTCAACCTGAGCGTTCCTCTGCGTTTAAAAAAAATGAATCAACCAATACCACCCATCACCCTACCACCCCCTGAAAATCCGCAACTCGAAGGTGAATGGTTGCGAGAGCGCTTACAACGGTGGCTAGATACCGAATTTATCCCCGAAGCAGTCAACCAAAATATTGCCCAACGAGCCGCACAGATTTTTGTGCGTCAACGGATGGAAGGAGAAAACGACCTTGGTTCTCTGGTAATTGCCATTGTCACAGAGATGCAGTCGTATGATTTTTCTAACAGCTTCTATGGAGAGTTTGCGATCGCCAACGCCGTCAGCGATCTACTCTTAGAAAGTCTGGGAATTGATAAATGTTGTGGTCAATAATTTTTGTCATTTGTCATTTGTCATTTGTCCTTTGTCATTTGTTCTTTATCAATGACTAATGACTAATGACTAATGACTCTTGACTACCAACTAGACTTAACAACTCCAGGCAAAAGACCTTCATGCGCCCATTCTCGCAGCACGTTCCGAGACAGTCCAAAATCGCGGTAAACACCTCTAGGACGACCAGTTAACCAGCAACGGTTGCGATGGCGGGTGGGCGCACTATTCCGGGGTAGCTGTTGAATCTTCCGGTGGATTTCCAGCTTATCCAGAGGAGATGCTGCACTTCTGAACTCTTCCAAAAGAGCTTCTCTCTTGTCAGCATACTTTTCTATCAACCGGGTGCGCTTTTTCTCGCGCTCAATCAAGCTCTTTTTTGCCATATATTCTCTAACTTATTTAAAGACACCGTTCTCCATTCTACAGTCTCCCCATCAATTCTGGGGTTACTAGTTTCGTTTACCCTACAACCACTGGCTTATTAGCAGCAGGACATAAATCAACAAGTTCACAAGCAACGCAGGCGGGAGAGCGGGCTTTACAAATAGCACGACCATGATAAATCAGCCGAATTGACCAATTTTCCCAATCAGGCTGTGGTAATAAACCCATTAAATCTTGCTCAATCCGAACGGGGTCTTTTGCTTCAGTTAAACCCAAACGTTGGCTAAGGCGCTTGACGTGAGTATCTACCGTCACTCCAACATGAATGCCATAAGCATGAGCCAGGACTACATTTGCGGTCTTCCGCGCCACACCTGG
Source organism: Nostoc sp. (assembly GCF_036919575.1). Lineage (GTDB taxonomy): Bacteria > Cyanobacteriota > Cyanobacteriia > Cyanobacteriales > Nostocaceae > Nostoc. The sequence goes on from NZ_JBALBY010000038.1 coordinate 14,368, forward strand.
AAGCTTTAACAACTGTTCCATTTGGTTGGGGACAACAGAGTTAAACTCAGTCACAATCATTCGACAGGCGGCTTGAATGTTCTTGGCTTTATTGTGATAAAACCCAGTTGAACGCACCAAACTTTCTAATTCTACCAAGTCAGCGATCGCTAAACTTTCAGCATCAGGAAACCGCTCAAATAAAGCTGGTGTCACCTTATTTACCCGCTCATCAGTACACTGAGCAGAGAGAATCGTTGCCACCAACAATTGTACTGGTGTTGAGTAATTCAAAGAGCAAGTAGCATCTGGATAAAGACGCTTCAGACGAGCTAAAATTTCTAGCGATCGCTTCCTTAAAGGTAAAACTTTCTTTTCCCGACTCCCCATTCCTTAGTACAGACGCGATTAATCGCGTCTCTCCCACTCCCTATCTTCACTGAAACAATCTTTGCACCCATTCCAACTGGCTAGTTAATTGGGTGGTTTCTTTGACTATCAGAAAAATTCCTAACCCTAAGAGTAACACCAAACCAGTTTGCATTACACCTTCTTGAATGCGGGCAGGCACAGGCTTACCGCGCAAACCTTCAATTAGCAGAAAAGCGAGTTGTCCCCCATCCAAGGCGGGTAAAGGCAAAATATTGATAATAGCCAAGTTAATGCTGATAATTGCGGCAAAAGACAACAGATTTGCACTATTATCCTCAGCTAATTTTGCACCTATTTTGACAATATTAACTGGCCCAGAAACTTGTCCAGCAGTTTGTTGAAAATTAGTAATCAATTGTCCAAAACCGCTAAGTGTGCCAACAAATAATTGTTGAAACCTATTAGCAGCAATGCCAAAAATTTCAAAAGGACTATTAGGACGGCGATAAATTGCCGTAGCATTTGGACTGAGTGCCACACCAACTACACCTTTGCCATCGGCTCCGAGTTTTGGTGTTAATTTCAGGGTTTTTTGTTGGTTTTCACGCTGAATTTTCAGTTCGATTTGCTGATTAGGATGAGTTTGAATCTCTTTTGTCAGCAAAGGAGTTGACTTGTCAGAAGCCGGGAGTTCTTGACCATTCACAGCCAGAATAATATCTCCTTCCCGAATTCCGGCTTGGTAGGCAACAGATTCTTGATTAACAGGCTGTACAACGACACCAGCTTGATAGTTTAATTCCTTGGGAATGCCGACAATACCCAATTGCAGAGCCAACACCAAGTAAGCAAATATTAAATTTGCGATCACTCCGGCACTGATAACGATCGCCCGGTCTAAAATTGGACGGTTACGCAGTAGATTTGGGTCATTGGGTGGAACATCGCTATCGGGGTCATCATCGGGAAAGCCCACAAAACCGCCCAAGGGAAAGGCGCGGACAGCATATTCGGTTTGTGAACCTTGGTACTTCAAAAGAACCGGGCCAAAACCCAAAGAAAAACGGTTAACGAGAATGCCTTGAGAACGTGCTGCAACAAAATGTCCCAACTCGTGTACCAAAATCAAAACAGCCAAGACTGCGATCGCTGCTAAAACTGACATAGACTAAATTGTGAAGATATTAAGATACGGTTATCTCCATTCTAATTGGGCATTGGGCATTGGGCATGGGGCATGGGGCATTATTTCAAGTCAAAATATGCATTAACAGTTAGTCAGGTAACTGCTTCTGTTGGTGTAAGGTGCGATCGTGGTTGCGATGATGGAAGGAAGTTGGTCAACTGCTTCACAGGCGAAAAAAGTGGCGGCAACACTAATCCAGACTGGATCAAAATCTATAGACTTTACGTCCAAACAGCTTTAGTAGAAATTCCTAGCCAATCACTTTCTTTAGTTCGACCGACAACGTATATCCGAAAGATAGCGCTGTTACCCATTACATAGATTCGACGGTTTCTAAGATTATCAAACATAAACTTTTCTAATGAGTAAAATTCATATTTAACTCCATTGAGATCCCAATTCTTAATCCAATTCTCACTTTCTAATTTTCCATAACCTTCAATTTCGTACTGTTGCCACCATAATTCTTCACCTTCTTCAAACATTTGAATCTCTTGTTCAGGAACTTCATTATCAAAATATTCGTTATCCCTATATCTTTGGCTGTACTCATCGGAGAAACCATGAAATTCCCAGGTCTTCATATATCTAGATGACTCTAGTAGTTGCTCAATAAGTAATGCTTTTGTATGAGCCACTTTCCAAACAATATCCTTTACAGGATAATACCCTCTAGAAGAATCTCCAATAACAAATAGTAATTCTTGTAAAATTGGTTCTAGCTCTGCTTTCAAATCTAAAGCAGCTTGACTAGGCGGTTGAATCTTTCTTTCTAGCCGTTTGCCATAACCACAGGTATGAGGTGCAGACCAAAGAGGAGATAGTCCTACCCAGTCGTTAGCTTTAGTTTGACCAATAAGAATTAAAAATGGTTCATCATCTGAGTAAACTTTATCAAGACAATTACCTTCGTTATCTGTAATTAACTCATATACTTGTAACTCAAGAAGATGAGCTTGTAATACTTGAATTAAAGAGGAATATTGTTTACTCATCTGTGACTTAAGAAGATGATTAGGCAACTTTCGCTGCCACTCTTGCAAAAACGTATTTATTTCTACATATCTAAAGTAATTTAGTTTGTGAAGATGCTCACTGATAGTAAAATTATTCTTATCTGTTGCTTCTTCAAATACGAAGGCTTGAAAAGGTTCATCTCCTTCACTTCCAATCCCAGCACTTAATCCTTGAATAAGAACTTCCACTGTTGCTAATAGTTGCTCGGTTTCAGGTTTCATTAATTTTTCCTTCTATGGTTAAGCTAAACTTGCCATAGCCATTGCTCTAACAATTTGATTGCTATCTTCGGTAAGCTGTTGTTTAATTTCTGTCGGTGTCGCTGGATAATCTATTTTCAAAAATTATTTATTACATTTACCTATGTATTGTTACATCAACACCCGCCCAAAGTACTGGCTCGCCTTTGCATGAGACAAAAAATTATTTATGCAAGAAGCTATTGGTCAAATGACAAATGACAAATGACCAATGACAAATTACAAAACTTCACGTCCCAAATAAGCTTGCAACACTTCTGGTATCCTCACCGTCCCATCAGGTTGTTGATAATTCTCCAAAATTGCTGCCATCGTCCTTCCCACCGCCAAACCCGAACCATTCAGAGTATGGACAAACTGGGTACCTTTCTTCCCCGCCTCTTTGAAACGAATATCAGCCCGTCGCGCCTGGAAATCTATAGTATTGGAACAGCTAGAAATTTCGCGGTATTTGCCAGAAGAGGGCAACCAAACCTCTAAATCATAAGTTTTAGTAGCGGAAAATCCCAAATCTCCAGTACTTAAATTTACGACTCGATAAGGCAACTGCAACGCCTGTAAAATTGCTTCTGCATTCCCCACCAGTTTTTCCAGTTCATCAAAAGACGTACTCGGTTCGACAAATTTCACCATTTCCACCTTGTTGAACTGATGCAGACGAATTAATCCCCGCATATCGCGCCCATAACTACCAGCTTCGCGCCGAAAACAGGGAGTAAAAGCACAGTGGTAGATAGGCAAATCTTCAGCAGCGAGAATTTCACCCCGATAGAGATTTGTAACTGGAACTTCAGCCGTAGGAATCAGCCACAAGTCGTCATCAGCACATTTAAAGCTTTCTTCAGCAAACTTGGGTAACTGACCGGTCGCCGTCAAAGACTCAGTATTCACTAACAGGGGCGGACTAACTTCGACATACCCAGCTTGAGTATGGAGACTAAGCATAAATTGAATTAATGCCCTCTCCAACGCTGCACCAGCGCCTATCAATGTCACAAAGCGACTTTGGGCAACTTTTACAGCTCGTTCAACATTGAGAATACCTAGCTTTTCACCAATTTCCCAGTGAGGGAGAATATTTGGATTTTGGGGAATGTACTCATTACCCCAACGGCGTACTTCCACATTATCTTCCTCATTCTTACCAAGGGGTGTAGAGTCGCTTGGTAAGTTGGGAAGTGCCAACACAAGTTGGGTAATTTGAGCTTTGAGGTCTTTTTCCTGGGGTTCAAGTTCACTCAACGTCGCTTTGACAGAGTTACCTTCATCCCGCAAAGCTTGAATTTCTGGGTCTTGAGGATTGATCCCAGATTTAATCTTTTGCCCGACTATTTTACCGATTTCGTTGCTACGGGCTTGGAGTTGACTACGCCTCCCCTCAAGTTCCCGTTGTTGCCGATCTAAGTGTAATATCGGTTCAATGTCGTATTTACCACTACGACTATTCAAGCGTTCTTGAACTAATTGCGGATTTTCCCGTATTTGCTTGATATCCAGCACAGATTTTTCTCAGTTTTTAGCCTATTATCTACCTGCCAAAACATCAGCATATACTGATTTTGGCTTGCCATGACTGAAAAACAAAGTTTATTGCAAAAATCAGTTTTAACCTATATCAAAATTTTACCCTAGCATCACTGCCAGGGCGACGAAAGCAGATAATGCATTTTAACTAATCATGAACTGGTAAATAAGTGGGCAAGAATAAATCAAACTACGTTAGGGATTTTCAACAAATAAATTATCCAATCTTGTGGGGTGGGCATCTTGCCCGCCTTTGTCTATGGGCGGGTAAGATGCCCACCCCACAATAAGTAGTTGAGTATTTTTTCTTTGTCAGTCCCTTACGCAATATAAATTTAATTATTTACTCTCCCCGACTCTGCGCTTATATTAAGCTCGGTTAATGCGATTGAGTAGCCAAAGCGACGCCACAAGCCCTGCAAAGTGGGCTGAAACAGTGTTAGTGTTTGCCTGTACCACAAGCATATCTAGACCGCTAATAATTCGGGTAGGGTCAAAAAGTTGGGTAGTTATCGCTTGAGGAGATATGGATCTTGCTACCAGTGTTCCAACGATCGCTTGTGCCCCCAAAAGAGTCACCAGCGTTCCTCCTAAATTCACCCACAGCCCTAAGCGTAATACTTGCACAGTCTCACTTTTCCGAGGCCGATTGCTGGGATTGGAGGATTCCAATTGCTTGCCAATTCTAGTGTAACGGTAAGCTAAATAAATTCCCGCACCCAAAATAACGAGTCCACAAATTGCTAAAAATACGCCAAAGCCAGTCCCAGGATTATTACTAGGACTGCCAGTTCTTTGATTAAACACGGCGAACAGCAGCACAATTATGCTAGACACAACGCCTAGTACTAGCTGAATCCAGAAGCTAATCCAACCTGTAAGGCGAAAAGTTTGGGCAATTGCCCTAAGAGTTGAGGAAGATGATGGGGCATCGGGAGTTTGTGACATACTGTGAATCAATTTGCTGGGCGCTTTCAAAGGACACAAAAACACAGGGACACGGAAAGCCTTGTTGAGAAGTATCCCACTTTGCGTCTCTCCTTTCCTAGTCTTTGCGTCTTCTTTGATAAATTTACTATCACACTTGCCAAATAAGACCAGGACTTACGCAAACAATAGCTGAAAAGAATGATTTTTAGGTAGGGGCAATTCATGAATTGCCCCAGAGGGCGTGTAGTTTTGCGTAAGTCCTAAAGACAAGAGATTCTCTTGTCGAGGAAATCAGAAATGCTTACTGCTTAGATGTGTCTACAGGCGTAGCAGCTTAAACCCAGATATATCCCCTAGCCTAAGCTTTGAGAATCCGCATTGGGAAAATCACTGTAAAACAAAGTGTTTATTAAGTTTTACAGACAAAATAGCATTTTACCTGTAAAATTTCTTCGATGGCATTTTATTGCTTAAGCAGTTCTAACCAGATCGGCATCACTTAACACTAAGATAGTGACTTTGCCACTGTCTGTTCGCTTCTCACCACACCGTATCGAGCTTGGATAGGGGTAGACTATTTTGTGCCCCTAAAACTCGCAAACTCGTCCCACAACTTCACAGGCGTGGGTAATTATCTGGTGTTTACGCTTTGGTGATTTAGTCTAAGTAGCTTTATATATATTACTCACTAACGAGTAATACTCTATACTAACTACAAGGATTATATACTTACCCTAAGGCATTTTTTTAGCCATTCACTAACTATGAAACTTGAGGATATATATCAATTCTTTGAAAATCCTCCGCCAACTTACCTTTGTCAGGAAGTAGCAGTTTGTTACATACTGTCTGTTTTGTTACAAAATGAATCCTACGGAACCGAGTTGATTGAGCAATTAGAAACTGAATATCCCACCTATAGGCTTTCGGATACCGTACTTTATAGTGCAATCAAATTTCTGGAAGACCAAAGGGCAATCAGTGGATATTGGAAGAAACTCGAAGGACGGGGACGCCCCAGGCGGATGTACCAAGTTTCTCCAGAATGGCAAGTTCAAGCGCAGGATTTAGCTTTGCTTTGGCAAGGCTACATCAACAGGAGGACAAAGTAATACCATTTTGGATTTTGGATTTTGGATTTTAGATTTTAGATTGTGGATTTTGGATTTTAGATTTTGGAAGAGTCTCTGGTAATCGCTTTTTAGCGCTCCATTTGTTGCGATCATTGTTCAAATTGGTATAACGAATAATTGATAATGAATAAGTCTCCTCCAGTCAAACACTAACAATTAGTTATGGATAGTGCTATTCTGCCATCTACGTTCCTGCTAACCTTGTTGTTATCGGTTGGGCTGTTTTTCTTTATTCGTGCCTCGACTAAAGACCGCACAGAAACAGTACAACTGGTATCTGAGCAAGACGAAGCTGCTTTCATGTCTCAATTAAAAGAGTATTTTCGATCGCGGTCTTACCGAGTGGCAGAGGTAGACCGAGAACAAAATCAGGTGACTTTTGAAGGTAATGTTCGCCCCAGCTGGTTCTTAGCTATATTTCTAACTCTACTAGCAGCTACTGGTATTGTTTGTCTATCTCTGGTCGTATCCCTGCTTTTTCCTCGCCTCAGTACCCTTGTTTTGGCTATGGTACTGCTGTCGCCTTTAAGCGGTCTATTTTATTGGCAAAAATCTGGAAGACTTGAGAAGGTGTCGCTCAAAGTAGAAACTACTCAGAGCGAACAAACCTCCTCAAGTAAAATCACTGTAGTCGCCCATCGAGATGAACTCAGTGAGTTACAGAGGACTCTACAGTTAAAGTCTGGTGAATAATTGTTGATTTTTGCGATCATCTATTAACTATGATATGCAGACTTCTGACCTGACCTACTCTTTAGGGAATGGAAAGTAGGAAGGAGAAAATCAAGATTGCTGCTTTGTCAATTTTCCCCACAACTTATGTCGTGGGGAAAAATTTAAATTCATTAACTTAAATTTGTTGACAGAGCTTGCTTAACTATCTACGGCATAGGAGCGCAACTTCACTAGCGCTTTTAGACACTCTTGGCTCTATACCGACTCCCTTCTGCATCATCAAAATAGCATCAACCCATGCAATATAGCGTGGTTTGAGACAAGTTTACCTTCCAACTACCTGGAATAGATTTACTGGCAAATCAGCTCCAAACTAAAAAAAAATTAAATTTTGCATAAACTTAGCAATTTTGCCAGTTAATGATAGTCAGGAGCCACATTCAATGCGTAAGATGACCTTCTTTGGTTCACCGACTAGCTAAAGCAAGAGGTTCTTGACCTGGCGAAGGTTCTAACACCCTCAAGCTAGGAAACAAGAAATGGTTTTCCTCTACGTATTGAGCACCAAACAGTCCCTTTTCTGCCCAGAAATAACGATCTGTTGTGTGTTCATTTCGCTTTACAAGTAGCAACGCCGGTGGCAAAATACCTTCAGCTTGAATGAATCTTCTCGCTGCTGTCACAGGTTTTTCTTCGCCACTTTCGATGCTATATTGAGGCACATGTTCCAAAATTCGCCGTCCTTCTTGACGACGACGGCTCTTCCTTTTGCGTCTCCTTGCCAATCTATTGTCCTCCTCTTTCAAGCTATAGATTGTAGTGCTAGCTACAAAATCCGTCGCCATTATATAGGTTCTAGTTCAAAATATCAATAGTTTTTAACCTTTTAATATAAGAAAGTTAATATCTTTGAAGATAGAGAAAACAAATTGAAGAAGAATTCAGAAGTCAGAATTCAGCTATTCTGAATCAATCAGTCGGGGATTGGGACCCGCGACTTTCTTGTTGACCAGCAAACCTACGATTTGCTGGGGGTGCAAAAACGCCGGTTATTCATCCGCTTTTTCGGTCAAAATACCCTTCTTGTATTCTGACGACTGGTGCCAATATTGCTGTTCGATCACCTAAGAATATAATCCCTTAGTACAAACCATCTCTAAGAAAATTTTAGTTAAGCTTTATTAAATGAGTGAGGTAAAAATTAAGTATCCTCTCTTAATCATGCCTCAAAATCTGTAATCTTGAGCAAGAGCTAAAAAATGTTAATGTCTGCCAGTTCCGATTTTCTTGCTCTGTGTCGAGAGCAAATAGCGCTGCTAACCCAAGGGCTGGGAGCAACTTTAAGTATTGTGTACCTAACACAAGAATTGGTAGAGACTCCTTCAGGTGAGGCTAAACTGATTCCTGTGGTGATTTACCCGGAAACAGCATTATTAGCGTCAGGGGAGGAAACTGCTGAAGCAACGGTACACAAGCAACTTCAAGTTGGAAATGTGTTTGTATTACCCAATCGTCAGAGAAGGTTATTAACACCAGGGTCAGAATCTCCAACCTCGTCACGGGAGTCAGAGATCCCAGATGGGTCTGGGCCCCATCTAAAAGAGGAATACTTATTTAGTGGCAACCAAATTGTTTTACCTCTGATTTATGAGGGTGTGATGATGGGGTTACTGGTGACAGGTAGGGAAGACCGCGCTTGGAATGAACACGAGGAAAGTCAGATTCAACGGATAGTCCAAACATTAGCGATCGCTTGTATTTTAGATCAACGGCGAGCATGGTTTGAGCAGCAGTTACGTGAGCAACAAATTCTCCAAGAAAAACAGCGCGATTTGCTCGATAACTTGTTGCATCAGTTTCGCAACCCATTAACGGCATTGCGGACTTTTGGTAAACTGCTATTGAAGCGACTACGACCAGCAGACCCTAACCGGGATGTGGCAAATAGTATTGTGCGGGAAAGCGATCGCCTCCAAGAATTGCTGCAACAATTTGAGCAAGTAATTGACTTGACAGAGGCAGATTTAGCACCACTACATCTAGCGGAAGATGAAGTATTTGTAGAAGCAACTATTCAAAAATCCGCTAAACCACTGTTATTATTGCCGGGAACGGGAGATAAAGCAGTTGACTGCTCACTAGCAGATATATTAGAACCATTATTAATATCAGCCAAAGCGATCGCCCAAGAGCGAAAGCTAAAACTAATAACTGAAATTCAACATAATTCACCCCTAGTACGTGCCAATATCAAAGCATTACGAGAGGTATTAACTAACATCATCGATAATGCATTGAAATATACTCCTAGTGGGGGCAAAATTTTAATTCAGGCGGGGCGAGAAAAAGCGAATTTTCAGGGAATTGTCATCAGTGACAACGGGCCAGGCATTCCACCTCAAGATTTAGAGCATCTTGGAGAACGGCATTATCGGGGGGTACAAGCGCAAACAGAAATCCCTGGTACAGGTTTGGGGTTAGCGATCGCTAAACAATTAATAGAGCAAATGCAGGGCGAAATCGAGGTTTTCAGCCCTGCAATCAACTCGAAGCTTTCTTCACCCGATGCGCCAGGGACTACGTTTATTATTTGGTTGCCGGAAGTTCAAAATTAGTCATTAGTCATTAGTCATTAGTCATTTGTCAATTGTCATTTGTCATTTGTCATTTGTCAATTGTCAATTGTCATTTGTCATTAGTATAGAACTTACGCACAAGAGATCCCCCAACCCCCTTAAAAAGGGGGCTTTTAAGATCCCCCCCTTTTTAAGGGGGGTTAGGGGGGATCAAGGTTTCAGGTTTTCAATGCGTAAGTCCTGTTGTAAATACTAATGCCCAATGCCCAATGCCCAATGCCCAATGCCCAATGCCCAATGCCCAATGCCCAATGCCCAATAACTATCTAAGTGAAACCAACAAGTTCTGATTAATTGTCATTTGTAAATCGGTATTTGGGTCAATGGCGATTAAGTCAACACTATTCTTACCTAAAAGCAGACCAACTAATGCACCGATACCAGCGCCACCCAAGATTTCTTCTGTGGCAATGGCGCGATCGCCAGTGACAGCAGAGATCGCAGTGGCTGCACCTGCACCCAATACAGTATCCTTGATAATTGCACTAGTACTAATTCCCTTCTTGACGGTTTCAGTTTTGGTAATCACTTCAGAAGTAGCGTTCAGCTGATACTCTTGACCACTGGCCAAAACTAGTTTCTGGGCAACGAATTGAGAACCGCCTGTAGCAGGTTTGAGTTGACCAATAATCTGACTACCAGCAGGAATCACTATAGTTCCGTCTTGCGTAACCACGTTTTGGGATACTGTCAATGTCAAAGGCGCTGTTTCATCCTTTGTAACCAGAATTTTTTCTGCTTTGTCATATTTCACAGCAATAGCAGTCCCTTGGGGAATTGTGACTGATGCAGCTGTTGGGGTAGTAGACCCGACAGCCGCCACGACATAGGGCGAGTTAATTGCTGAGACTTGATTAGAACTAACCAACGCCTGATAAATAAAAGCTGCGACCTGCGCCCGTGTCGCAGTTGCGGTTGGATTTAGCAACTTCACATTCGGATAGTTGACCACAATTTGCTTTTGGGTTGCTGCGGCGATCGGGCTACGGGCATAGCTAGCGATGTTAGAGGCATCGTTGAAATATTGCAGAGTGCTTTCGGTGTTACCACTAGGAGTATATGCCAAACCGTTAGCGAGGGAAACCAAAACCTGCTCGCGGGGAATAGCTTGGTTAGGCTCAAAGCGATTTCCAGGATAACCAGATAAGAAACCTATAGTGTAGGCTTGCTGAATGGCACTGGATGCCCAATAGTTGCTGGGTACATCAGTAAAATTGATTGCCTGCCGTTGCTGTGTTTTTTGGAAAGCTTTGTTGACCATAGCGGCAAATTGAGCGCGTGTCACCGGTTCTTCAGGACGGAAGCTACCATCAGGAAATCCAGCAATTACACCTCGCTGTGACAACGGTTGAATAAATTGTGCCGCCCAATAGTTAGATGAAACATCAGAAAAAGTAGTTTGAGCCAAAGATGGCGAAGCTGTAATCAAAGGCGCTACAGTACCGACTGTGACGCTCAAAGCCATGAATGCAGCTGTCCGAGATTGCCAACGATTTAAAGTAAACATTATTTATTATTCCAGTATAATTACTGATTTACTTGTTAATTAACTAGACATTTACTGAAGTGCTAGGTTCCCAATTATTTATGCTTTTTGTAAAAACCATTACTTTAGACATACAATCACGGACAAAAAATATCCGTCAAAGTAAGTAGGCAAGTAGGCAAGAATAAAATAAAGCATATTAAGTAATATGAAAATTTTTGATATCCTTTTCTAGTAAGGGTTTCAGCTTTCAAGGGAGGGCTAAATTTCTCAGATAAACCTTTAATTATTTACGCCGCTTTCCTTAGACAATAGAAGTAGTCTAATCACCGTATTATCTCTTAGTACAATTAAATAAGCATTCCAATAAATATGGATACTGAGTAAGACGATATAGAGTATAGAATAGTTGCTGTTAAATAGAATTTTTCGGGTTAAAAAATGAAGTTGCAAAAAAAATTGTAGGTTGGGTGGAGGCTTTGCGTAACCCAACATCCTGATATACAGCAGAATTCAGAATTCAGGGGTCAGAATTCAGAAGTAAAACAGCTTTTACACCAGGGTTTGAGACTTTGGTTGTGTACCTCACCAACTTGAAATGCGCTGTATGTTGGGTTGCGCTCCGCTCCACCCAACCTACTAGTCTGTCAAATTCATTTTGATGGTTAAAGAGACGCGATAAATGGCCGTCTCTACTCTTAATTTATCCATCAATTATTTATTGACAGACTAGTACCTCTACGTCTAATGCACTATTTTGCGTAGACAGCCCACTACGTGCATTTCACTAATCTTATACTAGTCCTATAGAATAGTTGCTGTTAAATAGAATTTTTTGGGTTAAAAATGAAGGCGATCGCACACTAGAGTTAAAATGGCGATCGCCCATCAGGGTTGATTAATTACGAATTACGAATTATTTAATTGCTGGGGTTTGACACGACATAGGGCGAGTTAATTGGTGAAGCTTGATTAGAACTAACCAACGCCTGGTAAATAAAAGCTGCTACCTGCGCTCGTGTCGCATTTGCAGTTGGATTTAGTAAGTTCACATTCGGATAGTTGACCACAATTTGCTTCTGGGTTGCTGCGGCTATAGGGCTACGGGCATAGCTAGGGATATTAGAGGCATCCTTGAAATATTGCAGAGTCCTTTCGGCATTGCCGCCAGCAGCATATTTCAGACCATTAGCGAGGGAAACCAAAACCTGCTCACGGGGAATAGCCTGGTTAGGCTCAAAGCGATTTCCAGGATAACCTGACAAGAAATCAATGGTATAAGCTTGTTTAATTGCACTGAATCCCCAATAGTTGCTCGGCACATCAGTAAAATTGATTGCCTGTCGTTGCTGTGTTTTTTGGAAAGCTTTATTGATCATAGCGGCAAATTGAGCGCGTGTCACCGGTTCTTCAGGGCGGAAGCTACCATCAGGAAATCCGACAATTACACCTCGCTGTGACAATTGTTGAATAAATTGTGCCGCCCAATAGTTAGATGAAACATCAGAAAAAGTAGTTTGAGCCGTTTGAGCCGTTTCAGCTTCATATTGCCCAGAGCATCCCACTTTGATCGGTTTATCTTGCAAACTATAACTCACTGGGTCACAAACAAAAGCTGTCAACTGAGGCTTTGGATAAGTCCGTGTTGGCGGATTTTCTTTATCTACCTGCTTCCAATCGCCAGATATTTTTTTGAGAGTGGGATACTTACTTAAAAACTCTGAGTCTGCAACAATATCGTGAGGACCTTTAACACTTATCTTAGAACTATTAATGTAGATATTATAATCATAAACCACGTTTTGATTTCTAATATTACTATTAATATCCTTCCCAGGAAAGGCATAGAGAATGTTATTTAGAATTCGGACATCAGATGATGTATTGGCATATATTTGCGCGCCTTTAATTTCTGGACTCTGATTATTTAAAACCGCAGTGTTATTTACAATATCAACATGATCGCTGAAAAATGCATGAATACCTGAACCACCATTATAAAATGTCAGATTGTTTTTAACTAAACTACGTCCTTTATATGCACCCAATTTTGGGTTATTATTATTTCTGGAACTATCGATAATAATGCCATTACCGTCTGTGATCCTTCCGACTGCAATCCAAGGGATGTACATGCGATTGTTGTAGGTCTTGTTGTTGGTAATAAACATCTTGTATCCCTGATTGTTGTCAAAATTCCAATTGTTCAACATCGAAATACCACTATTACCATAGACTGAGTACCAAGCATTATTGAACACCACGTTATGATCTACTGTCACATAGTCCGATTGAATCGCTGAGATACCTCCTCCTCCACAGTCATGCACTTTGTTGTTCAGAATACGGATGTGATGAACATAACCATTGGTTCGTCCATCAATGCTTATGCAGTTTCCGTTCGTCAGTGGGTTTGTTTTGTTAGTCTTCTGACTCCTCGCATAATCAAGAGTTACATTGGCATTGTTCCCGATGACCTCCAGCCCATTTATCTCGATATATGAAGCTCCATTTGAAACCAGGATACCGTGCCATGTATTGTGCTGAATTTTTGGGAAATGCCCAGGATATGCTTTATAGGTAATCCATGCATTTGCGGTTCCAGAACGTTTAATATTTACTACACTCCCAGCTTTGGGTAAATTTGTGTATACTCCGTTCATAATCAATACTGTGTCGCCAGGGTTAGTCATATCTGCCGCCTTTTGAATTGTCCCAAAGGCGGATGAAGAAGAAACTCCACTATTTTTGTCGTTTCCAGTACCACTAACATAGTATGTTTTCGGAGCCGCGTTAGCGCTGATTAGCTCGCTGCTGGTAGTGGATACCTGACGGACGTTTTCAACTAAAGATGCGTTTATCCTTTCTCCCCCAGCCAAAAGACTTAAGACCACGGGAATAGCCAGATATGCGCTGAAACTGAAACCTTGAATTACCACAAGAAAATACTCCTTTATCGGTACTCTTCAATCAAAATATCAGGATATTCAGGAATTTTAAATACTCTTTTGGATACAGAGAACAATAGAGCCGACTTTCCTAGCTCCCCCATAGCACAATTAAAGAAGTCGGAAGTCCGAAATCGGAAGTCGAAAGTCGTAGAGACGCGATTAATCGCGTCTGTACTTTTGTAACGGGGATAAAGACTCATTGCCACAAAACTTGCGGCTTCTTTTGTAGCCGGGGACTTCAACCAAACCGTTGTTTGTTAAATCAGTATTCCCATAAATATCGATATCGAGTCAGACGATACAGAGATAGAATAGTTGCTGGAAAATAAAGTTTTTCGGGTTAAAAATGAAAGCGATCGCACACTAGAGTTAAAATGGCGATCGTCGATCAGGGGTGATTAAAGTCACCACTTGCTGATGTAGGGCAGTTAATTGCTGAGATTTGACACGATGTAGGGCGAGTTAATTGCTGAGGCTTGATTAGAACTAAGCAATGCCTGGTAAATAAAAGCTGCTACCTGCGCCCGTGTAGCAGTTGCGGTTGGATTTAGTAACTTCACATTCGGATAGTTGACCACAATTTGCTTCTGGGTTGCTGCGGCGATGGGGCTACGGGCATAGCTAGCGATATTAGAGGCATCGTTGAAGTATTGCAGAGTGCTTTCGGTATTGCCGCCAGCAGTATATTTTAGACCATTAGCGAGGGAAACCAAAACCTGCTCGCGGGGAATAGCTTGGTTAGGCTCAAAGCGATTACCAGGATAACCTAATAAGAAACCAATGGTATAAGCTTGCTGAATCGCACTGAATCCCCAATAGTTGCTCGGCACATCAGTAAAATTAATTGCCTGCCGTTCCTGTGTTTTTTGGAAAGCTTTGTTGACCATAGCGGCAAATTGAGCGCGTGTTACCGGTTCTTCAGGGCGGAAGCTACCATCAGGAAATCCGGCAATTACATCTCGCTGTGATAATTGTTGAATAAATTGTGCCGCCCAATAGTTAGATGAAACATCAGAAAAAGTAGTTTGAGCCAAACATTGGGGGGAGCATTCCGCTTTGATGAGTTTCTCTTGCAAAGGATAAGTCACCGGTTCTTCAGGGCGGAAGCTACCATCAAGCAATCCGGCAATTACACCTAGCTGTAACAATTGTTGAATAAATTGTGCCATCCAATAGTTAGATGAAACATCAGAAAAAGCAGTTTCAGCCAAAGATTGCGGGGAGCATCCCACTTTGATGAGTTTCCCTTGCAAAGGATAAGTCACTGGCTCACAAACAAAAGCTGCCAACTTAGGCTCTACAGAAGTCAGCGTTGTCCGATTTTGTTTATCTAGCCACGATTTCCAATCGCCAGATATTTTTTCTAGAGTGGGATGCTTACTTAAAAACTCTGAGTTTGCAACAATATCGTCATGACCATTAACACTTATATTAGAACTATTCATGTAGATATTATAATTATAAATCACGTTTTTATTGTTCGTATTACTATTAATATCCTTGCCAGGAAAAGCATAGAGAATATTATTGATAATTTGGATATCAGATGATGTATGAGCATATATTTGACCATCTGGTATTTCTGGACTCTGATTATTTAAAACAGCAGTGTTATTTATAATATCAACATGCTCGCTAAAAAATACATGAATACCTGAACCACCATTATAAAATGTCAGATTGTTTTTAATTAAAGTACGTCCTTTATATGCAGTCAATTTGGGGTTATTATCATTTCTGGAACTATCGATAATAATGCCATTACCGTCTGTGATTTTCCCGACTGCAATCCAAGGGATGTACATACGATTGTTGTAGGTCTTGTTGTTGGTAACAAACATCTTGTATCCCTGATTGTTGTCAGAATCCCAATTGCTCAACATGGAAATGCCACTGCAACCATAAACGCTGTACCAAGCATTATCGAACACCACGTTATTATCTACTGTCACATAGTCCGATTCAATCGCTGAAATACCTGCTCCTCCACAGCCATGTACTTTGTTGTTCAGAATACGGATGTGATGAACATGACCATTGGTTCGTCCATCAATGCTTATACAGTTTCCGTTCGTCAGTGGGTTTAGTTTGTTATTCTTCTGACTGATCGCATAATCAAGGGTTACATTGGCATTGTTCCCGATGACCTCCAGCCCATTTATCTCGATATATGAAACTCCATTTGACAACCCGATACCGTTCCATGTATTGTGCTGAATTTTTGGGAAATGCCCAGGATATGCTTTATAGGTAATCCATGCTTTGGCATTTCCAGAACGTTTAATATCTACTACACTCCCAGCTTTGGGTGAATTTGTGTATACTCCATTCATAATCAATACTGTGTCACCAGGGTTAGTCATATCTGCTGCCTTTTGAATTGTCCTAAAGGCAGATAAATAAGAAACTCCACTATTTTCGTCGTTTCCAGTACCACTAACATAGTATGTTTTCGGAGTTGCATTAGTGCTGATTAGCTCGCGGTTGTTAGTGGATACCTGACGGACGTTTTCAGCTAAATATACTTTTATCCTTTCTCCCTCAGCAAAAAGACTTAACGCCACGGGAATTGCCAGATATGCGCTGAAACTTAAACCTTGAATTACCACAAGAAAATACTCCTTTATCGGCACTCTTCAATAAAAATATCAGGATATTCAGGAATTTTGAATACTCTTTTGAATACAGAATAGAGCCGAATTTCCTCGCTCCCCCATAGTGCAATACGGTTCAGTTAAGGCTAAAACTCTTTGTCAAAGTCAATTTTTTAAACGAACCGCAAAGAACGCAAAGAACGCAAAGGAAGAGAAGGAAGAGAAGGAAGAAATTCTTAACTGAACTGTATTGCCCCATAGTGCAATTAAAGAACTATTCCCATAAATATGGATACCGAGTCAGATGATACAGAGATAGAATAGTTGCTGGAAAATAGATTTTTTTGGGCTAAAAATTAAGGCGATCGCACACTATAATTAAAGTGGCGATCGCCTATCATGGATGATTAAAGTCACAACTTAAATTGAGTTAAATCTAGTAGCGGGATGGTGGTACTA
The DNA here is from genome assembly GCF_036919575.1 of Nostoc sp. GTDB lineage: Bacteria > Cyanobacteriota > Cyanobacteriia > Cyanobacteriales > Nostocaceae > Nostoc. The sequence goes on from NZ_JBALBY010000038.1 coordinate 31,570, forward strand.
AATTCAAGTTAGAATTCAGTGTCAGCTTCAAATCCTGTCCAGGTCTGAGGACAAAGGCATTTACTTGTTTTTTCCGCAACAGGATACTCGCACCCGCACCCGCACCCGCACCAATAACAGGTTTTAAATCGTCAATTCTGTGGTTGCCAGTAATTAGTGAACCTAAAAGACCAGCACCCCCACCAATAGCTGCGTCAGTTAAAACCTGTCCTGTGCTGGGGCCCTGTGTAACTTTTTCAGTTGTGGTGTATGTCCGAGAAGTTGCATTAATTGGCTGACGCTGACCATTAGAAAATTCTAATTCTTGAGCTACAAACCGCACGCCTTTTCCTTTGTTCTCATCTGTATCTCTTGAATCACTATTTAAGTCAACAGATTCTAGCTGTCCAATTACTTTAGTACCAGCAGGAATTAAGACATTTCTATTTCTGTCGATAATGTTGTTCGCTATTCTCAAGGTTAGAGATTTAGTTTCTCCAGGAGCAATAGTAATTGTCTCTTTTTCGTAGGTGACAGGAAAAGTAACCCCAGAAGGAATGGTCGCGTTTCCGTATTGCCCAATTCTGTCTTGCCCAATTCTATATTGAGCATTAGCAGGAGCCAAGCCCAATAGGGGGCTAATGACGCTTGTAGTAACGGCCATTGCCATAAGTGCAGAAGTTCCAAATTTCCATTGATGTAAGCGAGTCATAGGTGGGTAAACCTTTATGTATCTGATGTATGTAATGACGAGGGTTCACTGAGATTGTTTCTCATTGTTTTTGAACCTATCTATAGGCGTATTCCGAAGGTCACAGAATTTTAGATTTTAGATTTTGCGTTCGCGTAGCGTGTCGGAGACATAAAGTTGTGTGCGGGGGTGGACGAGTTTGAGCAAACTTTTCAAGACAGATTTTAGATTGAAAAGAGCAATCAAGTCACTAATGTGCGTCACCAAATTTAAAAAAGTTCCAGAACAAGCGAATTTAAAGGTGAGAATATTTTGATGCGATCGCAGCAATTGTTGTGCTGAGTTAAAATTTATTCAATTGCGTGGAATACTGGATCTAGTTGTCTGAGTGGGTTAACAAACTTGAGTCACACAATTTTAGATTTTAGATTTCGACTTCGGTTTCATCGAGCGAAGTCGAGATGCTCAGTCGAACGATTTTAGATTTTAGATTCAAAAGAGTAATCAACGCTGCCCTTCTGCTTCATCCTGACTTTTCACTCTTATCTGGAAAACCTCACTTCTATTTCTCTCTCCTTGTAGGAGAGAGACTTTGAATTTTCCCCCTTCCCGTGTCGGGAAGGGGGCTAGGGGGTTAGGTCAATCGTTAGCTTTTCCACATGACCTGAATTGTCAGCTGTTTCATCAACGTCGCCGAATTTTTTCCGAGATATCAGGTATATCCCTAGCAGGAATAGACCCGCAACTGTTGCAGGTTCGGGTATGGTTTTGATTTTGGCATAAATAGCTGTTGTAGTTGTGGCTCCTTCAAGAGCCTTAATACTTATCTGGCTAGCGTCTGGATTAAAGCCAGTTAGCTCAATCGTGTATTTATTGCCTTCAAAGGTGAAACTGCGATTACTCAAATTTGTGTCTATAAATACAAAGTCTGTATTCTTTTGAGGATCTGTTGCTTCGTTAACTGTATTTACTAGATGCAATTTGAAGTCAAAAACTTCGCTGATTCCAGTAGGAGGGCTGAAGGATACATTGATATTTAAAGGTACAAATTCAACGCTTGTACCTTCAAATACCGTTCCATTAAAGTAAGTTAAATCAGCTATTTTGAATACAGAGTTGATGTCAGTTGAAAATGAACTTCCATTAAAGGTTAGTTTATTTTGGCCTGTTATTGTACATCCACTAGGAGTATTTGGACTTGCTGGACACACATTAGAATCACCCCAATTAAATGTGTTGCTTCCCACACCTGTATATATGGGATCGGTATTTATACTTCCTGGAGTAGGTTCTCCCCATGTAGCATTAGAGATACCAGAAAAACTGAGAGCATCTGCTTGACCAGAGAAACCAAATCCTGTGGTCGCACTCACAAAAAAACTAGATATAGCAGTAGCAAAAACCAAACTTAGTTTCATAACTTAGGTTTCAATTCTCATCCTGGGGCTTCTCTTAACTATGTCTTCAGTTTACGTTTGTAAATTTACGGAAAATACACCAATATTTTATTATACTTTTTATAAAAATTTTATATGTGTATAAATATCTTAATGAAAAATTTATGTTTATGAATAGTTAAAATATTTTACCACTTTATAATTTGTAAAACAGAGGGTTCTGGTAGCAATGGAACAGGAATGTACGTTAAGCCCAAGATGCAAAATATAATTGAGTTTGAGGCGTCCCCATCAAATCTGTCTATTCCTGTGATAAAGATTATTACTACATGAAAAATGCACTCATTGCCTGAATAAACAGTGATAATGAGGCGTTGAAGAAAGTAGAAATTTTATTTTTATCGCAGGAATCAGTCGTTAGCGTACATTTTGGTTCCATTGCTACTCGCACGCGGCTAGTAGCTTGTTGCAAGGTTTAGCGGTAGATAATCAATAATGTTTTGAAAATGTTTTGAAGTAGTAAAATTTTTCTCTCTCGTCAGGAATAATTTAGGTTATGTGGGAACCAGACAATCAAACGCTATTAATGTTATGAATAACATTAATTACACCATGTTTATTGGGAGGAGCATTTGCTGGCATAGCTACTCTAATTATCATAAGGAAAACCAATTTATTTATTGAAATATTTAGACTATTAATTGGAGTTCTAGGAGGATATGAAGGTCTAGTAGTCTGGGGGATTTCTAATCGGAAAGACAAGAGTCCAAATGAAATACTTAAATTTATTATTTTTGCTCATCAAACTTCCTCTGGATTCTTCATTTTGAGTATATCGATTATATTCGGTGTAATAGGTGCAAGTATAGCGATATTTCTGATGAGAAAGGTATTTCGCTGGCGTTCATAAATTTTGACTATAGGCTCCGACAAAATTGTGATTACCGAACTACTGAAGAGTCTTGGTTATAGTAGTTCTAACCCCATCGCCGACAGCTATGTTAAGTTTGGCTCCTCTGGAAATAATGCCATACTTCAAATTGATTCAGATGGCTTAGAGGTTCTTTGAAAAGTGTTTAACTGTGACTTTAGGCACTTTCAGATCCCCCCTAACCCCCCTTAAAAAGGGGGGAACCGGAATCAAGGTCCCCCTTTTTAAGGGCGATTTAGGGGGATCTAGAACGTTTTGCTACCGACAAGAGGACTTTTCAAACATCCTCTTAGGTAGTCAACGTCCTACATCATTAGTCACTTTGCAAAACCTGACTGTTACCCAGTTAAACAACACTAACAACTTCTTGTTTTAAGCTAGCAGCTTGTCGCAAGTACAAATGACATTAACAAAAAACTTGTTTCTTTACTTTTTTCTGAGATTCTTAGTTTTTATCATTATTCCACTAAGCTTCCTTTTTGCTGGGTGTAATAATGAAGACGAAAATAAGGCAATGGATGAAACGATATCAAGACTTGAGAAAGAAGCAGAAAAGCATCTTAGATATAAGATTCAGGAGCAACAGAGCTACTTCTCCAAACACAAAACCTTTTTTAAACCTCGTGATGAACCAGGAACTAAATATGGTTCCTTTCCACCAATTTTCGGAACACAAATTTGTTATCGTTACTATACTGAGATAAATGCTGACGTTCTCTCTAAGACAACTATTGATGCTGTTTATAGCTATGCCGTTCAAGATGACTGTGGTGGTATGTGGGGTTTAGAGCTTAGGTGGTATGTTGGAGCAGTCTTTGCTGTTCCTATTACTGGGGATAAACAACTCAAAACGATAAGTATTGTCTGTCAACACATTGAAAGCTTTGGCCGTATACCCTCTCGACCAGAATACATAAACGGTGTAGTAAAATGCCCCACTAAGACAACGAAAGTATATTAACGATTCAACTGTAAATGGTGATATCTTCAAACTAGCTGATGTTAACGATGCGTCAAATATCTCCAGTTTCTTCAACTCAGAAACTGGGGACAGAAATTTTAGCACTTGCTTCCCGGATGAATTATAAAGTTGATATCAAGTTACCAAGGGGCGGGAAGAATAAAGAAGTTTTCCCTATATAGCGTTTCCTAATCAGATGAGGTATATCATAGCCCCCTCCTCGCTTGCGGGGAGGGGGTTGGGGGTGGGGTTCTTGTACCTCATAAGGGTCGAGAAGCGCTATACGTTACAGATACGTTACAGAGCAAGTATTTTTAAATTAGGCTTTATAACTTTGACAAAATCTCTGGCAACAACTGACTAGGAACTTTAGATAAAGCCAGATTTTGTCCTTGTATCCCTAATTCATTATGAAAAGCGCGAATAGTTTTCACCACATAAGTGAAAGTTATTTGATAAGCTTCTGGTTGTTTACTTAATCCGTTTAAGGCTTGCAAATGGTTATCTAATGCTACTTCTAAGTGTTGAGAACGTGTTGCTTTGTCGCCATTAAAAGACTTATCTATTACTAGCTGATAATGGGCTAGTCCCAGATTATTATAAGAGGCAAATAAATCAAAACTTAAAGGAATACCGCTAAGTGAATGAGCCAAGGCTATGGCTTCTTCATAAGCGCTAATACATAGTTGCAGATACTTTTGCCGTGCTTCTTTAGTTGTCTGAGATAAGTTTGCTAGATGCCAGTAAGCAGTACCCAGATTATTTTGTGTAGCGGCGCAGGCGCTGGGAACATTAGCTGGAGTGCGATACTTGAGAGCTTCGCTATAAACATCTATAGCTAGCTGGAGATTTTGGGCAGGTTGTTCGTATTGTGCCAGATTCCAACAGGCAGTACCGATATTGTTTTGAATCATGCCATACTTGAGCGGTTCCTCTTCAGGGTTGTAGTGTATAAGTGCTTCGTTGTAAGCTGCGATCGCTTTCTTTAAATGCACAATCGGTTGATTATATTGCCCTAGATGCCAGTAAGCAGTACCCAAATTGTTCTGGCAAGCCGCATACTTTAATGAGTCCATATCGGCTGTACGGTAGCTAAGTGCTTCACTGTAAGCTAAAATTGCTTGCTGCCAATTTTCAGATGGGTGAGAAAAACGAGCTAAATCACCATAAGCCGTCCCCAAATTATTTTGCACACGAGCGTAAGTTTCGGGATGTGTCTGAGGCGAAATCATCTTTAACGCCAACTGATAAAATTCTATTGCCTGCTCTATATAACTTTGTCCCTCCTCAGAATTGGGTGGTGTGCGGTATAGCATCCAGTAGAGTGTACCCAAATCATTTAAAATATCTGGGAGTTGCGGTGAGGTTTCGTCATAGCTAATTGCCTCCTGATAGGCAATAATTGCCACCATCAGGTTTTCTAGGGTTGACTCTCCTTGCTCAATGCGAAGGCGGTATAAAGTGCCTAAGCGATGATAAGCTTCTGCTAGTACCTCCTCTGGAACTTGCTTTTGGTGTAATTCTTCAATCTCCAACAAAATCTGCTGCGGTTGTAAGTAATCCTCTGTATCTTGAGCAATGTTTGTGTTGATTGTTGCTATTACTAGCTCCGTTAATTCGCTACTAATATGAGATAAAGATGACAGCGATTGATTATTAATCCCACTACCAGACCTATTAGTAGATTCCTGCTGTTGTGGCGCAGTCTTCAATAAATCCCCTGTTGACGGCGAAGCTTCCTGAGTTTTGTGTACTTGTGTTTCTGCGGGAAAATCGGAATTATTCTGAAACTTTAACTCGCTGGCTGCGGTTCTGAGTTCTGCTTGGGTAATTGATTCATCTAGAATCGACTGCTCAACATTCCCTAAATCCAAGCTTCCAGAACGTGAAAAACGTTCTGGATAGCCCGAATTCTGAGGCGCTGGTGTGGGTTCTCCGGCAAACACAAATACCCCAGTACGGCAACGCCAAAACTGTGGTGCTGATTGCTTGATAGCAGATAACCAAGGACGCGGTATCCACAACAGCAAGTTAGATTCTAGGAATCGGCTAGATTCTTGTGTAGAGAAATATTGTTCGCTTAAGCGGAGATAGTGCAAAAATAACCGTTGTATCGCTACTGGTTGCTTAGTTAGCTGCTCCACGCCCACAATCTGAAATGCTGGTATGGGAAAAGGTCTTCCTGGGATATCTTTTGATGCCCCAACAATTGGCGGTGGATAATTTGCCAACCATTGATTTATCTGAACGATAGGATTGGGATCGTTTAAATTCAAACGCAACGTCACTAATCGCGGATAAGCTGGAGTGCTATTTTCCTGGGCATTTGATGACTGATATAGCACTTGTCCAACAGGATAAGCCAATGTAGAATGCAAACGGGCTGCTACTTGATTTCTTAAGTGTAAATCATCACATACGGCTAAAAAAAGTTGTCGTCGTAAGCCAAGACTTAGGGCAAGTTTCAGGCGCTGGTATACTTGCCGATTCCAAGCAAAATTATCATTGTGTGCAGTATCATTCACGCTCATGGCGGCTAAAGAGCCAAAACACAGTATGTATCACCTTTCTGGGCGCATCAAAGTGGGCTGAAAATCTGATAATGAAAATGATTTTTCATTGGCTGTTATGCGGCTCAGGAGAAATTGAGCCTTCCGGTCTAGAAGAATAAAACAGTATCTAATTATACTTTAATCGCTAACTCAATTTTAACAAAAAATAAAAAAGCAGGCCCCTTTTAAAATCGGAACCTGAAAAACTATAAAGATGAAATTTTATTACAACGTTTGATGCTCAACTGATTTGGGAAACAAAGAAGGCGACTAGAATCAACCCGCCAACCAAAGCTGTACCGGCGATTCCTACTAAGATATAAGTTCGCTTTTGCCCTTCCGTGGGAGGTTCTGCTTGATAAATTTTTGGTTCACGGGCAAAATTATTCAGAAGGCCGCCTTCTTCGTTTGTATAGGGCATGAATTAATTCCTTTATCTTAATTATCCTTGATTTAATGTTACATAAGTACTAGATCGGCTCTCAAACCGCTAGATAAATCGTTACATTAAAGATTGGGCATTGGGGATTGGGCATTGGGGATTGGTTATTCCCTTGTCTCCCTTGTCTTGCTTGTCCGTCTATTCCCCATGCCCTGTTCGTTAACTAGTAATCGTCCCAGTTAGAGGAGAACTAGGACTGGCGTAATCTTTAATGGGCATCCTGCCAGCAAGGTATGCTAGACGGCCGGCGACTGTTGCTAAATTCATGGCACGAGCCATTGCTGCTGGGTTTGGAGAAAGAGCGATCGCACTATTAATCAACAAGGCATCTGCTCCCAATTCCATTGCTTGGGCGGCTTCTGAGGGTGAACCAATACCAGCATCTACCACCACTGGCACACCAGCATTTTCGATGATGATTTGGATGTTAGCAGTTGTTTTCAGTCCTTGTCCAGATCCAATTGGCGATGCCAAAGGCATTACTGTAGCACAGCCGACATCTTCTAACCGCTTGGCTAACATGGGGTCAGCATTGATATAGGGCAATACTGCAAACCCTTCTTTGACTAGTTGTTCTGCTGCTTGCAGTGTCCCAATCGGATCTGGGAGTAAATACTTAAGGTCAGGTATTACTTCTAACTTTACAAAATTATTATCTTCCTGCCCTAACAATTTCGCCATTTCTCGCCCCAAACGCGCTACCCGAATCGCCTCTTCAGCAGTTTGACAACCTGCGGTATTGGGTAACATCCAAATTTTTGTCCAATCTAAGGCTTCAGCTAAACCTTCATGTCCAGGAGCCTTGGTTTGTACCCGTCGTACTGCTACGGTGACAATCTGGCAATCGCTGGCGGCGATGCTTTGCTGCATTTCCTCAATGCTGCGATACTTACCAGTTCCAGTCATCAAGCGAGATTGGAAGGTTTTGCCAGCGATAATTAGTGGGGAGTGGGGAGTGGGGAGTGGGGAGTGGTGGGAGGATGTAGGAGGGTGATGCCCGTTGGAGAAATTGGCAGAGTGAGTCAGCATTGGGGTGGAGGTAGATGGCTTGGACTGGAAGCGTGAATAGTGAAAATCAGCAAGTAGGGGGTCAGACTTTTGTGACAAGATTAAATCGGCAATCAATACGGCTGTTACGGGCGCAAGTAGAATCCCGTTGCGGTAATGACCAGTAGCAAGGGTTAAATTTTGACAATGGCTGGTGCCAAGGATGGGCAACTCATCAGGGGTGGCTGGGCGAAATCCCCACCAGAATTCCTGGATGGGATAATGCTTTAGTTGGGGATACAGCCGGATGGCAGCTTGTAGTAATTTTTGAATACCTTCTGGGGTGTTGCCGGGGATGAAGCCAACGTCTTCGCTTGTTGCCCCAATAATCAGGCGATCGCGTCTCGGTACGATGTAAATATCTTGTCCAAATAAAATTCGCTTTAAGGGTAATTCTGGCACAAATTCCGGTATCCGCACACTCAGCATTTGTCCTTTTCTGGGGCGGACGGGTAGTGGTAATAATTCATTTGACCAAGCACCTGAAGCTAAAACATAGTGCGCGGCGCGAATTATTCCAGCATTGGTTTGCACGCCAACCACTTGTCCTTGCTGCTGTAAAAATGCTTCTACTGTAATGCCGTCTTTGAGTTCAACACCAACAGACTCAGCCACCGTCCACAATACCTGAGCTAGAGCCTTATTATCAACTTGTGCGTCTTCAGGATACCACCAGCCACCAGCTACCTCTGCTCCTAATCCTGGCTGATATTGATGAATTGCCTCTTTGTTTAACCAGTAAGCGGGGGATGAGGGGGATGAGGGGGATGAGGGGGATGAGGGGGATGAGGGGGATGAGGGGGATGAGGGGGATGAGGGGGATGAGGGGGATGAGGGGGATGAAAGAATTAATTTTTCTCCCCCTGCTCCCTCATCTCCCCCTGCTCCCTCATCTCCCCCTGCCTCTTCAAAGACGGGTGCGAGGATACCGCAGGGACGGTAGCCAGTATTTAAGCCGGTCAGTTCTTCTAGTTTGCGCGTCCAGTCGGGATATAAAGCACGCGATCGCCAACACAAGGAACGCATTGCCCCATTCGGGATGTTTTCCGCATCTGGTGCTAACATCCCGGCGGCGGCGTGGGTAGCGGCAGCCTGGAAGTCACGACAAAACACGGTGACGTGTGTCCCGCGCAGTTTTAGTTCAATGGCGATCGCTAAACCAATAACGCCGCCACCAATAATTACAATCTCACTAGTCATTGGTCATTAGTCATTGGTCATTGGTCATTAGTCATTAGTACATAACTAATAACTCATAACTCATAACTTATAACTTATAACTCGTAACTAAAGACGGATCTCTCGTTACCACAAGGCGCGAATTGGTTCGTTGCCTTGATTTGTATTGCTGGATGGCGTGTCTGTTCCTGAAGTATCTGTACTGCCGTCTGTTGTACTGTCAGCAGGTGATGTTGAGTCATCGGCAGAATTCTGGGCAACGCTACTCCTTTTGTCAAGTCTTGGGGCGACAATAGTGCGTCTGGTTTGGTTTGTTTGAGTTGTTTCGTTTCCTTCAGTTGCAGTTTCATCATTCTTGCTGCCAGCACTGCTATTAACATTGATATTAGCTGGCAGGACTTGTGATTTTTTGTCACCGGGAGCGTTAGCGCTTTGTACGCCCATCGGAAAGTTGATGCCTAGTAATGTACCAAGCAGAATGGCCAAACCTCCAGCCATTAAAATTAAGGGTGTCCATCTACCCATCTTGTCTTAACTCCTTTTTAACCTTTTGGTGTCCACACTATTCGAGAACTTTGTCCCCAAAATCCATCAAACTTTGTCACTTTCACATCGCCTAAAACCAGAGTTTGGCAGTTTCTTACACAGGTCTGTTATAGGAGAATGGGAAGGAAGCAAATCGCCGTGCTCGATCACGCCAATTCGCTGCTGATACTTTGCCCTCTACTTTAACCGTACAGGTACTACAACTGCCAATGCCCCGATAGTTTATTACCTTAGCACCGTCATTGTAGAGGTCAACCAATTTTGGATTTTAGATTTGCGATTTTGGATTGACCCCGGCCACGAGGGTGCGTAGCTCTGGGGATTGAAGAAAAGACGATTTTAGATTTTTCCACCCACTAGGGGTGGTGGCTCTGTACCCCAAAAATTCCATTATCCAAAATCTAAAATCTAAAATTCGGAGGGTCAATACCATTTTGCTGCAAAATTCTTCGGTGATCGCTTCCCTGTTCGCACTCAATTGTTTTACCTTGAGCTAGTATTTTAGGCATTTTTAAATTGCCAAACTGGCATTTTGTTGTATATTTACACATTGCCTCGAAAGTTGTCTCGTCGGTCCCAGTTTTATGACCACAAATTCCTCACCTCAACTTTGGCTCTATGACACTACACTACGGGATGGCACTCAGCGCGAGGGGCTATCAGTATCGATAGAAGATAAGTTACGCATTGCCAAGAGACTCGATCAACTGGGAATTCCCTTTATTGAAGGCGGTTGGCCTGGTGCCAATCCCAAGGATGTACAATTTTTCTGGCAACTCCAAGAAAATCCGCTCAAACAAGCTGAAATTGTGGCTTTCTGTTCGACTCGACGCCCCAATTCCACTGCCGCAACTGAACCGATGTTACAGGATATTTTGGCTGCGGGAACTCGCTGGGTAACGATTTTTGGCAAGTCTTGGGATTTACACGTTACAACCGGACTCAAAACGACATTAGAAGAAAATTTGGCGATGATTAGCGACACAATTGAGTATCTCCGTTCTCAAGGTCGTCGGATTATCTACGATGCCGAACATTGGTTTGATGGCTACAAGCACAATCGGGATTATGCTTTACAGACATTAGAGACTGCGATCGCATCTGGTGCTGAATGGCTAGTTCTCTGTGATACCAATGGCGGCACTTTACCCCACGAAATTAGCCAAATTGTTCAAGATGTCAATGGTCATTTGTCATTTGTCATTTGTCAAGAGCCAATGACCAAGGACGATGGACAAAGAGAGAAGTCTGATCGGCGGCTTCCGGCGATCAGAACTTCGGGGACAATTCCTAAAATTGGAATTCATACTCATAACGATTCCGAAATGGCGGTTGCTAACGCAATAGCCGCCGTGATGGCAGGGGCAAAGATGGTACAGGGCACAATTAATGGTTACGGTGAACGTTGCGGTAATGCTAATCTCTGTTCGTTAATTCCCAATTTACAACTGAAGGCGGGTTACAGTTGTATCACAGAAGACCAGCTCACACAACTTACAGAAGCTAGTCGTTTTGTCAGTGAGGTGGTCAATCTTGCGCCAGATGAACACGCCCCCTTTGTGGGACGTTCGGCTTTTGCCCACAAGGGCGGTATTCATGTATCAGCCGTAGAACGTAATCCCCTAACTTACGAACACATTCAGCCGGAACAAGTCGGGAATTCTCGCCGCATCGTGATTTCGGAACAGTCTGGACTCAGCAATGTTTTAGCCAAAGCCCGCAGTTTTGGCATTGAACTCGATCAGCAAAAGGCTGAGGCGAGGGAAATTCTCCAGCGTCTCAAAGATTTGGAGAGTGAAGGATTTCAATTTGAAGCAGCAGAGGCCAGTTTTGTATTGTTGATGCACGAAGCTTTGGGAGGTCGCCAGAAGTTTTTTGAAGTCAAAGGTTTCCAAGTCCACTGTGACTTGATTGAGGGGAAAGAAACTAGCAATGCCCTAGCTACAGTTAAAGTCGCCGTTGACGGGAAAAATATTTTGGAGGCGGCGGAAGGTAACGGTCCAGTGGCAGCTTTGGATGCAGCTTTACGCAAGGCTTTGGTGAACTTTTATCCCCAAATAGCAACCTTTGATTTGACAGATTACAAAGTGCGGATTCTCAACGGACATACGGGTACTGCGGCGAAAACCCGTGTGTTGGTGGAATCAGGCAATGGTCGTCAACGCTGGACGACGGTAGGAGTTTCTACCAATATTTTGGCGGCTTCCTATCAAGCGGTGGTGGAGGGGTTGGAATACGGCTTGTTGTTGCAATCCCAAGCAGAAACAGTCCTGAAAGCTTCTAGTTGACAAAACCGCTATGTAGGTAATATATTTCGGCTTTTCGTTGAGATGGCAGGCGATCGCACAACTGATTTGTGTGCCAAAAACATTTATTCCTTGAGCATCAAGATTGATCCAAAAAAAAAGACCTCTGGTGCAAAGCAGAGGTCTTTCCGTTTAAGAACGTTGTAAAATTCGTTAGCAACGTAAAACGCTGATATGGTTAATTCAGTGGCTTCTGTGCCGTAAATGCAAAAATAGCAACCCAATTGCCAATTCCAGACATGTTACTCCTATACCTAAAATGCGTAGGCGTAGCCCGCCGCAGGCATCGCCAAGCCAATATTTAGGTGCTACCTAGAAATCTAATGCTGCGACAAAAACTTCATCCTATGCAAGGCTTTAGGAGAACTTTTCCCAGGATTGGGCAACTAATTGGCTCAACCAGCGACGTTGTTGCTGATCCAGCAGTGGATCATCTGCTAGCAACTGAGCGGTTAATTCTTCCAAAGATTGACCCTGAGCGCGGACAATTTTAATTACTCCAGCGATCGCACTGGCAACTAGTTCTTCATCAATCGGCTGTTGTCGTAGAGCAACAATTTCCTGGGGACTGTCTGGAATGGGATAATTCATGGCGTGGGTTTACAGAAATACAAAATGAACAATAACTTTGACAAACTCTTAAAATTTCTTCACTGAATCTTTACGAAACTAATAGGGCGGAGTTTACCTTACTTTGTGCCTTCATAAAATCTGTCTTAGTGAGTAGATTGAACGGAGATGTCAGCAAACGATGAGAGAAATCCTTTATTTAGAAGTTCCAACTCCAGATATAGCAACTGTGCGTAGCTGGTTACAAACAAACTTTGAACCCGGAAATGGAGAAAAAGTGCTTACCTCGGAAGGCTTTCGCCTCAAAATCCCCACAGCAACTACAACTACTACCGGGGATATTTCCGAAAACTTACCTGCGGAACTTTCGGTATTTGTCTGGTCGGTGCAACGAACTACCTATCTGAAAGTGTTTCGTTGGGCAGAACAACCCTTTGCTAATGAGGGACAAATCCTGCAACGCCTGACCAAGGAAATCAGAAGCCGTTTTCGGCATCATTACCCAGAACCGCCAGCGATTGATTTATCCCAGCAATCAATTTTTGCAGCACTAGGCTCTGTTTACCCCCTCACCGTCAAGTATTTTCAGAAAATGCCCAACGGTGAATATGACCTAACGCGTGCCTACTGGTGGGAACAACGATGGCGCGAAGGGGTACGGAATCCTCGGCAGCCGCGTCAAGTCGTGTTTTCGCGCTCTGGAATAAGATCAGGGGGAGATGAGGGAGTAGGGGGAGATGAGGGAGATAGAAAAATAATATCCCCCTCATCCCCCTCATCCCCCTCATCCCCCTCATCCCCCTCATCCCCCTCATCCCCTACTTACGACATCATCTACATCGGCGGCGCACTAGGCGCGATTCATGCGGCACTGATGGCAAAACTCGGATATAAAGTTCTGCTTGTGGAACGAATGCCCTTTGGTCGGATGAACCGAGAATGGAATATTTCCCGCGATGAGATTCAAAGCTTGGTTAATTTGGGTTTAGTCACCCCCGATGAGTTAGAAACTATCATTGCCAGGGAATACAAAGACGGATTCAATAAGTTTTTTGATGCTAATAATCCAGCCAAACTGCGATCGCCCGTCCTCCACACACCCACAGTCCTAAATTTAGGTTTAGATTCCGAAAAATGGCTCCAAATGTGTGGGCAAAAACTGCAAGCGGCAGGCGGTGAAATTTGGGATGAAACAGAGTTTATCCGTGCAGATATTGATATATCACAAGTTATTTTGAAAGTCAAGCATTTACCTAGTCAAAGCGAGAAGCAAGTAAGTGGACGACTGCTAATAGATGCAATGGGAACTGCGTCGCCCATCGCTTGGCAATTAAATGGTGGTCGGGCTTTTGATAGTGTATGTCCGACGGTGGGAGCGGCAATTGAGAGCGGATTTGAGCCGGGGGTGTGGGATTCCCAATATGGAGACGTTCTTTACAGTCATGGGGATATTTCGCGGGGAAGGCAGCTGATTTGGGAATTGTTTCCTGGAGCAGGTGATGAACTGACGATTTATTTATTTCATTACCATGAAGTCAATGCTGAAAATCCCGGTTCCTTGCTGGAGATGTACGAGGACTTTTTCACGATTTTGCCAGAGTATCGCCGATGCGATATGGACAAATTGGTGTGGAAAAAGCCGACATTTGGGTATATACCGGGGCATTTTAGTGTGGGAAGTAGCGATCGCACAGTTGCCTTTGATCGATTAATTGCGATCGGTGATGCTGCATCACTCCAGTCTCCCCTAGTCTTCACCGGTTTTGGTTCCCTAGTTCGCAACTTAGAGCGCTTAACAACACTGTTGGATACTGCTCTCAAACATGATTTGTTGAGTTTCCGATATTTGAACCAAATTCGCGCCTACCAAAGCAACGTTTCAGTGACTTGGCTATTTTCCAAAGGCATGATGGTGCCCACAGGGAAATTTTTACCACCGCAACGGATTAACTCCATGCTCAACACCTTTTTTGGGCTGTTGGCAGACGAACCTGTAGAGGTGGCAGATAACTTCATCAAAGATCGGTGTGATTGGTTAACCTTTAACCGCCTAGCACTTAAAGCAGCTAGTAAAAATCCTGCCTTGCTTTTATGGATTTGGCAACTTGCTGGGCCAAGGGATTTACTCAGATGGCTTGGTAGTTATTTCAACTTCGGTCGTCATGCCTTGGTTAGTGCTTTGCTGAGTCCGTGGTTTGGGCGCTTCTTGAGCCGGGTAGGTTTTTGGCTGGAACCCCGGAATCCGGCATTGTGGCTGTGGCTGTTAGCGATTAATTATGCGATCGCCACAGGCAAACCGCGATCGCGCAGTCAGGTAACAAAAGTCAGCCCAGAAGCCATAATTCCCAAGTCAGAAGCAAGAATTCTCAATTAGTCATTGGGCATTAGTCATTAATCACTTGACTCTTGTACAGACGCGATTAATCGCGTCTCTTCCTAGGCCGAAAATTCGGCAATTCCACAGATGCCAATGACTTACGCCCCTTGGGTGGACGCTGGGGATAAACCACCGGTGAAGGTGAATTGGCATCATTGGTGTTATCACCTGATAACTCTGAGGAAAAATCAGTCGCCGACAATTCCAACTGTGTCAATTGTGAAACATCTGACCAGTAATCTTCAATTTCTTCAACAGGCGTCTCGGTGTGAGATGAAGTGGAGGTAGTTGCAGAAGGATTAATTTCTGCTTCCAACTGCTCCTCTTGTGGATTTTCTAGTTCCTCATCGTCTTCTAGGATTGTTGCTAAACTCTCCCACATAGGCGGATTAGTATCTACATCCGTTTTCGCAGCAGGTGATGGTGATGCAGATGCAGGCTGAGAGGTGAAAAACATTTGGATTAGACTATCTAATTGCTGATCTAAATTTGATGAACCCAAAGGTGAAACAGTTTCCGGTGTATCTGGGGAATCATCAATTTCTGGAGAGGGGCTGGGTTCTGCTGGCGTTGGCGTATCTTTCTTAACTGTCCAGTTCCAAGAAGATGATGCTGTCGGAGTGGCTTCATTTCTTTGGAATGGCTGTGGTGTTGAGGGTTCACCCCAAGAATTATCTAAATCATCACTCAACGATTCTGGTTCTGTTGACCAAGGTTGAATTGGCTGTGCGTTAGGAAACAAAGATCGAGCTTTTTTAGAGAATCTTCCTTGTCCACTAGTTATGTCTTTGGGATGTTTTGCAGTATCTTCTAGGGAGTCATAGCTAGGAACCGATGTATCTAGACATTTTTCCAGAGCCGCTTTGAATTGTAGCGTCTGGCGTTGTTGTCGCATCAGTCTAGTACGTAACTCCCGACAAGCATTTTCTGATTGCAATAGCTGCTGAGACTGTTCGTTATTGTGAGTGTGTAGTAACGTACATTCTCGCTCTAACTGGGCAAGGCGTTGTTGGCTAATTTCTAGCTGTGCTTTATAACTATCAATAAAAAGTTCCTGGCGTTGAACAGTTTGTACAGCAGTTTCTAATTGTTGAAATAGGGATTTTGTCTGTTCTTGAGCCGCAGCCAGTTCCTGGGTATGTTGGTTGAGCATCGACTCACTAACGCTGGAACGCGTTTTCTGCCACTGCAAAACCTTTTCAGACTCAGCTAGATTGTCTTTTAGCTGCTCCACTTGTTCATACAAGTTATTGTTAGCCGCACGCAATTCTTCATTCAATGCCAGCAGGTTCTGAAATTCCGAGTCAATAAGTGCTTGTTTGCCGCTTTCCGGCTCTGCAACCCAGTCCTGCTGCGTGGTATCTTGTGAAAATTGTGTATCTTCAGCTGGCATGAGGAGTGGCAGTTTTCTAACTGTCATATTGTCATTAGGTACAACTGAGTAAAACGGGCAACTCGCCTGTTCAGATTGTGGCGAATTAGCAGAATTTAGGGATTCGATCACAGCCCCCTTGTTTGAGGTGTCAGCTTCATTCATCACTCTTGACCCACCTGCTTAAAAATATTCAGCAGTGCTGGCATTAGCATTGCTTATAAACTGTGTCTAATCAGGGTTTGCTCTAAAAGCTAAGTTTAACTCTCTCCAAGCACCAGCAATTAATCATCAATTGATGTTCCCCATTTTGGATTTAGACTGATGCCGTTATAACACTATGATCCTCTTTCCCGTCAAGAAGAGGATGAGGGGGATGAGGGGGAGAGAGGAAAAACCCGATACTTAAAAACTAAATTGTATTGGCTGATGAAATTTTTTTACATGAAAAAACTGCACACTTATATACTTTATTATCTATAATCGCATCTTTCTAAAGATATAAATCATGAATGTCTCCTGCAATACATTTTGCTACTGACTTATTTAATACTTAGGATCGATGTCAGTACAAGTATCTATTATTCAATGATAATTCTGTAATTCTGAGCGATCGCTATTTAAGTGACTTCCAGTGAAAAAACACCCCATGATCGGGTGTAACATCTGTGCTACCTGAGAAATGTACAAATAATTTGGGATAATTTATTTTTATCAGCCCCTAATGCTACCGAATAACTCAGAGCTTCTACTATATCTGTATTGTTAGAAAAACCTGATTAGTACGAACAAATACTTATAAAATATAGTTAAAGAAGTAACAAAGTCTCTAAGTAAAATAATAAAACTTTTTTAAAGAGTAATCTCAGTTTAGTACGGGCTTTTTTCACGGTAAATACAGTAATAGTAAGCAATTTCAGTTTTAGTTAGTTATAAGCTTTTCTATTAACTTGTCTTCAATACATCAAGTTTGTTTAATGACTACGAAAAAATTATTTAAAGTATACTTAGCTACTTAGCTATTTTATTTACAATGTGCTTTTATTTACAATAAAATATCTAAATTAAGAATTAGTACGGGTATCATTTTTAATTAATTTATTAAATAATAATGGGAATAACCGAGTTTTCAACTAGAAACCAAGTAATTATGAAGACTATGATTACTGGCGCTTGATCTGATGACAGGGGAAACAAAGCGTTGTGACAATTAGGCTTTTTCAAAGAAATCAAAATTTAAAATCAAGGATGCTAAAGATGACTGACGTACTTACGAGGGGTATAAATATATCCGAACTATTTAGCATTCCAATGCCGGACTACCAAAAGTTTTACTGTCAGCGATTCCTAGAGGCGATAAAACTTGACTACACGATGGCGGGTCATCCATCGTGTGCTTTTTGGGTTATCAATTCTATCAAAGTTAATCAGAGTGAAAAAGACACGCACTTTCTATTTGTTTCAGAGGGCGAAGTTACCCTCAACAGCAGTAATGGAGAGTTCTTATTGCGAAAAAACTGCTTTGCCGCAGTTCCAGGGAACTTTTCTTTAGATGGTACAGCCCAAGTGTTAGTCGCAACACGACTAAACTACACTGGACTTTTCACAATTGGGGGGCCGATTGAACCATTAGGGCGATTGAATTATATTAATGGTTGCTCTTCTACGGTTCTGATTAATCCTTTAAGACGTGGAGAACCCTGCTTAAATTTCCTCTACGTTCCTCCAGGTGTATCTCAAACTCCCCATACCCATCCCTCATTGCGGATTGGGCTTGTTGCTGAGGGTAGTGGAACTTGTCAGGTGGACGAAGGAACGTTCAAAATGGAGTCGGGAACGGTCTTCTGTCTTCCAGAAAACAAGTTACATAGCTTCAGTGCAATTGATAATTCCTTAAGAATCATTATCTATCATCCAGATTCTGATGTCGGACCAACTGATGATTCCCATACGATGCTGAATAATACTTTTGTTGGAGAAAAGTCAGCCAAAGTTCTGGATGCGATTAGAACAAAATAACCATGCTTATCAACGAAAATCGGCGGTAATCCCATCCCAACATTCTTGGGTGTCGGGGATAGCCGCCCGCCGATTTAGTCATTAGTTATTAGTCATTAGTCATTGGTACTAATGACGAATGGCACTAAGAAAAGCTCAAAGACTTATGTCGCCTCGTTAAGAGCCTCTAGGCTCTTAACGAATTCCCAGAGGCTCCGCCGAGGCGTCAAGAAACAGGAGGCGGAGCCTCGCAGAGTGGTTTCCCAGCCTGGAGGCTTGTTCCAGTCATTGGTACTAATGACTAATGACAAATGACTAATGACTAAAAACTCCATCCCGCAAGTGGCGTGGAGTTTTTTATAATAAAGCCAACTTGACTAAATGAGGATTTCTGACTTGTGCAACTGTAAACCACTATATACCTGCTTTAGGAGTGCTGATGATTTTGCTAACAAGCGATACTGAAACAAAGCCGACACAGGCGATGCGACAGGCGATCGCAACTGCTGAAGTTGGAGATGAGCAAAAAGGAGAAGATCCGACCGTTAACCAGTTACTAGAAAGGGTTGCAGATTTACTAGGCAAAGAAGCCGCCCTTTTCTTTGCCTGTGGAACCATTTGCAACTTTGTAGCAATAAAGACCCATACTCGCCCTGCTGATGTGGTGCTAGTAGAACAGATGGCACACATTATTCGAGCTGAATCGGGGGGTGCAGCGATGACTTCTGGTGTACTGATGGAACCGATTGCCAGCGAGCGAGGAATTTTTACAGTTGATGCTCTAACTCAATCACTTGAAAGAGTCGCAACTGCTCCTTACCTTTACTCTCCAATTCCCCGCTTATTGTGTGTTGAGCAAACCCACAATTTTGGAGGGGGTTCAGTTTGGCGGCTCAATGAACTACGTGAGGTTTGCGAGTTCTCCCGTCAAAAAGGTTTAGCTACCCACATGGACGGGGCACGACTTTTAAATGCAGTTGTGGCATCTCAAACTACAGCCAAGGATTTTGCTGCCTGTGTTGATTCTGTCTGGATTGACTTTACTAAAGGACTGGGCGCACCAATCGGTGCTGTTCTTGCGGGTACACGGGAGTTCATCTCTGAAGCACGTCGATATAAACACATTTTTGGTGGCGCAATGCGTCAAGCTGGTATTGTCGCAGCAGGTTGTCTTTATGCACTTGACCATCATGTTGAACGTCTACAAGAAGACCACGACAACGCAACTTATCTGGCTCAACGACTGAGTGAAATCGAGGGAATTACAGTTCGAGATTATAAACCTGAGACAAATATTGTTTTCTTTGATGTTTCAAGATTAGGACTCGACAACGCCATGTTTCTCACTCTGTTACAGCAGTATGGTGTGAAAATGGGAGCCGTTGGTCATTCTATTCGGGCAGTCACTCATTTAGATGTTTCGCGGGCTGATCTCGATTTTGCACTTGGTGCTATTTCCAAAGTTGGAAAATTATCGTCGCATTAAGATAAGGAAGATCGGGGAGTAGCGTTCCGCTTACCGTTCTTACAAAGTAATGCGAGTCGGAAACCGTCCCCACAAACTTTGCGCTTTCTGACCGTTCAGGAATAAAAATATTCTCAAACCATCGGTCAATGTTACGCGATGCATTCAAATCTCTGTCTGCCTCGTAGCCGCAGTCAGGACAAATGTAAACGCGGTTTTCCCGTCAAGAAGAGGATGAGGGGGATGAGGGGGATGAGGGGGATGAGGGGGAGAGAGGAGAAACCCCATACTTAAAAACTAAATTGTATTGGCTGATGAAATTTTTTACATGAAAAAACTGCACGACAATATACTTTATTATCTATAATCGCATCTTTCTTAAGATATAAATTTAAAATCTCTCCTTCAATACATTTTTATACTGACTCATTTATTACTTAGAATTGATATCAGTACAAATATTTAGTATTTGATGATAATTCTGTAATCTTGAGCGATCGCAAATATTTTCTCAAATTGACACTTTTGTAGTGTAATTGTAGTATAGCTGACACCTATGCACAGCTAGCTGTGCGCCCATACTGTTTATTAAATTTAGAATTTTTCTAAAATCTATTTTTTTCAAAAGAGGTGAGCTATGAGTATTTTTAAAGTTGAAGTTGTCAAAATCAACAGCATTAATCCTCATCCCAATGCTGATAGGCTAGATATTGCCTCTATTGAAGGTATGGGGTATCAAGTAATTATAGTCAAAGGTAACTTTCACCCTGGAGATTTAGCTTTTTACTTTCCTATTGATAGTGTTATTCCAGAAAACTTTTTAGATAAGTTTGGTATTCGTAATTACTACTCGAAAAAACTGCGTGCTGCCAAACTTCGCGGAATTTTTTCTGAGGGTTTGCTTATTCCCGTTGGTAATAACTTTATGGGAAATGTCGGAGACGACTACACGGAGTATTTTGGTGTAACAAAGTACGAATATCCAATTCCTCAAGGGATGAGCGGGGAAGTAGAAGGTTTTATTGGACATTACAAATTCCCCAGTCCAGAAAACCTGAAACGTTACAAAAATATCCTAATTGAAGGTGAAGAAGTTGTTGTAACAGAGAAGTTGCACGGAACTAATTTCACTGTCTTAGTTGATGCCGATGGCACAACTAAAATTGGCAGCCATAATTACTTCTGGAAAAACAGCGAAGTAAACAAAACATTAGTTTATATTCGTGCTTACAACGAAAACGAGGCTTTCCAAAAACTTCCGCCAGGAACTCAGATTTTTGGGGAAATCTACGGCGTACAAGATATCAAATATGGCTTGAATAATGGCAATATTGGAATTGCTATATTTGCTGTGCGTCGCGGTAGTCATTTTCTCAATTACAGCGATTTTGTGGCTTTTTGCGAGGAATTTGCTTTACCGAGAGTACCTGTGCTTTATAGCGGTGCTTACACTTGGGAAGCGGTGTCTCAGTTCAATAATGCCAATAGTGTAGTCAGTCCGAATTGCATCATGGAAGGCGTTGTTGTGCAACCAGTCATTGAGAAAACGCATCCAGAAATAGGTAGAGTAGTCTTGAAGTTGATTAGCGATCGCTATCTGCTCCGTAAGGATGGAACTGAACTCCATTAGGTTCAATTCGAGTTTTGGTGGCGACACCTTAACTCACCTTCCGAATGGGAGCATCTCAATGAGTGTAAAAAGCCTTGTAAAACCTCACCCCAACCCTCTCCTTAGTAAGGAGAGGGAGCAAGAATCTTGTTTCTCATCTGGTATATTTGCAAAACTCAGATGCTCCTTACGAATTATTCTCTCAAGGTAGCCACCGGGGATGAAATCCGGCTAAGGGGAGTTTTTCTGGTCTAATTTCTACAGTCGTAGCATCGGCGATGGGCAACAGAGGCATTAACCATAGGCTACTAGTAGCGATCGTATCTCCATCATCAGTTTTCAAAGTGTTTGCGGGTAATGATGCTGTTGTGTTTGTCTGCGGTACTACTTGGTCAAATAACAAGCCCAAACCGTCGGCAGATAAACTCATTTGCACATTCCGTTGAGCGGGAGGCAATACTAGCAGTGGTTTCTGTTGCCCAGTTTTCAGATCAATTGCCACCACATAAGGCTGTTCTATATATTGTTCCTTGGATACTAGCTGTGTCAGCAAGCAATAGAGGGTGGGTGAGGCGATGTCAAATTGGCAGCTGAGAATTGAGCCTGTAGTTTTTAATAGCTGTTTCTGCACACCTTGGTTTGTCACCAAAAATAAATCTCGCGTGTAATCTGTATTAAACTTTACCATCGCTGCTTGAGAGCCATCTTTGGAGAAAGCCTGTACCAAACCAAACTGCGGCAGAAAATCTAGGGGTTTACTGGCATCACCTTGCAGTGGTAAAATTGCCGCTCCCTGTCCTTGAGCAACTGCTACGGCTTTACTATCTGGTGTGATCATAAAGTCTCCCCCCGGTTGGCTTTTTAGGCGTTTCGGGGCGGGTTTTTCTCCTGAAGCGTCACTGGTTGCTGGCATAAACCATAGTCCAAAGTCGCCAGGATTAGTTTTGTTTCCGCGCTGGATGACAATAGTTTGTCCATCGGGTGATAAGTCAAATTTCAGGTTTTGATAATCTTTACTATCTAAAGTTAGGTCAACTTTGCCTGCTGGTTCTGCTTCTTGTCCAGATTTACTAGAAACGCCTGTTGTGACTGTGTACAGTTGGGCTGAAAGTAAGTCTTGGTTGTTTGCGGCGCGGGCAGAAAATAAAATTTTCTCCCCATCAGGAAACGATTCAAAGTCGATTACTATCAGGTCTTTAGGGGTAAGTAACCTTTTTTGCTCTTGGGTCAAGTTGTAAAGAACTAACCGTCCCTGTTCTTGTTGATCGGTTCCGATGTAAAGGATGACGCGATCGCGTGTGCGGAAGCTACCTACAAAGGGTTGTATCACCCGATTTTTGCCTTCTTGTTCCGCAAACTTATCTTTGGCTCCCTGTAACTGCACTTTATAATTCGTGCCATAGGGTGCTGGTGTCACCAGTGTATAAACCATCCGCCGCCCTGCCCAACTGTATTTACCTGCTAGGGGTGGCTCGATTTTTAAGTTATCCTCGACGCTTTTTATTTCCATTGGGCGGCTGAAGGTCAGGGTGAAGGAGTTATCTTCTGCCCCAATTTGTTGATTTTGCCAGGTAAATTCCCGGACACGAGCTGTTACCACATCACCTTGCAATATCATCAACCCAATCAGCACACTCAGCAGTAGCATTAGTGCGATCGCTATGCGATCCAGTGGTTGGATAAATGCTTTAGATTTAATCATTTGTTATGGGGCATAGGGCATTGGGCATTAGACAAATGACAAATGACAAAGGACAAATGACAAATGACTAATAACTATAAGGATTCTGCGGTTGAGGAATCTTTTTAAGAGAGGTAGCGGCAATGGTAAGTTGGCGTTTACCTGACAAATTTTCTGTAACCATTTGTCCTTCAACTTCCAGCCAGGTATCAGCAGAGTAACGCTCTTGATTATCTTGTAGTTTCACGGGTAATCCCACAGGGTAAGCATCTGCTGCACAGCAAGTTAAGACAAATCGCGCTAAGAACAAATATTCTTTGCCTATATCGGACGGGTGGATGACAAATCCCTGCACCTTGACTTTTTGACCTGTATATGTATCTGGTTCTGGATAGACATTCACAGTACGTACCCAGTCTACAAGCGATCGCTCCTCTGGACGAACAGTAGCCCGAAAAGCTTGGGGTTTGACGCGTGTGCTTCCCAATAAATCAGCCGTCACACCCCTTTGGAGTGCTTTGTCACTAGCAAAAACTTGCGGTGTAATGATAAAACCCAGAATCGCTGTAGTCAACAACAAAGCACTGCCCCAACCAGGGGGAAATAAACTAATATGCGGGGAGTTTGGCGTCACATCACGGCTACGCTTCTGCCAAAGTTCCTGCATCTTGAAGAAACCAATAATGATCAAGCTGATACCAGTCACGACCACAAACCAAATGTAATTTGGGTGAATTAACAGGTTCAGCTTGTTAGTTAGCCAATATCTCAACATCAAAACGCCCCAAGCTGTAATTGCTATAGCATCCAGCCAAGGGAGTAACAGATTTGGGATTTTAGATTTGGGATTTTTATTAGTCATTGGTCATTAGTCATTAGTCATTGGTCATTAGTCATTGGTCATTGGTCATTAGTCGTTAACAAAGGACAAAGGACAAATGACAAATGACAAATAATTTTTAAAGGACGTGCAAGTTCAGGAAAAGGGTGAATACAAATGTTAATTGTGCTGCTAAAGCAAATAAGTAAAAAACTGTTTTCGGTTTAAAAATGGATAACAGCAAACCAATACCTTTGATGTCAATCATTGGCCCAAACACCAGGAATGCCAACAATGAACCACTGCTAAAGGTTGAGGCAAAAGATAGGGCAAAGAAAGAATCAACTGTAGAACAAATTGACACCACTACTGCTAATATCAGCATGACCACAATTGAAGTAATCGGCCCAGCACCCAAACTGAGAATTAATTCACGGGGAGCTAGGATTTGAATAGCAGCAGCGATCGCACTTCCTATAACCATGATTCCGCCCAGTTCTCGGAATTCTTGGATGCTATTATCCACAACTAGGCGCAGTTTATCTGCAAGCGGTTTATTAGAAGTAGAGTTTGAAGTAGGCGGTACAAAATTAGCATCTATCCGCAGAGGTATACCCGCTTTTCCCCCTAAGATATAAGTCCCGGATTGCAAGATATTCGGTACCGTTGCTTCCTGTTGTACTTCGTAACGTTTACCACGGCGTTTGGTTTCAGGCTGCGCGGGTGGATTAAACTTCATATAACGAGCGATCGCAGGTTGGAGTATAGGATTTAAGTCCTTTTGAAAACTGAAAACATACCCGATAATTGTGGCAATTACTAGGGAAAATACGACTCGTAAGACCACTATTTCCGGCTGATCTCGAAATGCTGTCCAAGTTGACCAAATTACAATTGGGTTAATAGTTGGTGCTGCTAGCAAAAAACCAATTGCGACTGGTGTGGGTACTCCTTGAATCAGGAACCGCCGCGCTACCGGTACATTCCCGCACTCACACACCGGAAATAAAAAGCCGATCAGACTGCCAACTAAAGCACCCAGCAGTGGATTTTTGGGCATTTTTTCTACTAATTTGCGCTCATCAACAAAAAACAGCAGCAAACTGGAGAATAAAACCCCAAGAAGCAAAAAAGGCATCGCCTCGACTAGCAGACTTAGAAATAGCGTAAAACCATTGTTCAATTGATTCATGGGCGTCGCAGTCAAAAGCGGTTTTGAGTTTTAGGGTTCTGCCTAGTCATTCATTCTATCGAAATGGGGATCAAAAGCAGTTCGGGAAAGTTAAACATTATTTAAGTAGCAAGTTATCCTACCTTGCAAGTAGCGCTTAATCGCTGCAAACCTTTGATTCAGCCGAAATAGTGATTTTTACCTGAGTGCATTTACCGACGATGACCATTTCTAAGATTGTCTAAGTTCAGAAATTGTTCCGATCTAGAGGGCAAGTAACTGCATAGATGATTTGAAATTACCTATGTCTATACTTACAGTAATTTGCTGAATCAGATATTAGCTCGGCTGCATATTCATCAAGTATTCACAGTTATTCAACATTTGGCGTAGGCGTAGCCCGTCGTAGACATCGCTCTTGGTTGCTACCATCATTGATTTTGGCTAGTTCTGGCAAAATTTGATCTGAGCTTTGGTTGATTTTGTACTACAAAAACTCTCAAAAGGCAAGACTAAATTTTAGCAAACCCGGTAAATGCTGCAATACCTTGTCCTAAGAGGATGTTTGAAAAGTATTAGGCGAATAGAATAGAGCCTCCGGCACGCTACTACACAAGCGAAGTCTCAAGAGGACTAAATACAAAATTTTAAGCGATATATTAGGAATCATATTTGATTTCTGAAAAAATCTCGGTAGTCTTGTAGCGGACCCTCTAGGCTAAAATGTTGTAAAAAAATTGTAGGTTGGGTGGAGGCTTTGCGTAACCCAACATCCTGATAATCAGTTGGGTTGCGCTCCGCTCCACCCAACCTACGTCTACTAAATACAAAATTTTAAGCGATATATTAGGAATCATATTTGATTTCTGAAAAAATCTCGGTAGTCTTGTAGTGCATTTCAAAAATCAAATACTAGTCCTATAGATAGCTATACTCTGTAAAAACGAAAATTTCAGTCCACTTCAGTGGACTTGAGCTATTAGCCCCGAACTTCAGTTCTGGGCGGGATTGCCTGTGTGCGCGACACTTTGACTAAATCCCCATTACAAAACTTTACTTCCGACTTCTTTAACCGAGTACCGTGGGTCTAAGTCCCCGGTTCAATAACCGGTAAGTTTTGGGTCGGGGTCTAAATAAGAGTCACAAAACTTAATTACGAATTACGACTTCCGACTTCCGACTTGTTTAATTACGTTTTAGTGGAATCCCCCAAATCTTGATTTGTTGATCAAATCCACCACTGGCAAGAATTTTACCATTTGGACTAAAAGCGATCGCGCTTACCCAGTCTGTATGTCCACTCAGTGTATTTATTAACTCACCTGTAGTTAAATTCCACAATTTAATTCCATCTCTACCGGCACTAGCAAGGGTTTGTCCATCGGGGTTAATGGCGATCGCATTCACCCAGTTATTATGTCCTATGAGGGTGCGGACTAATTCTCCAGTATTAATATTCCATAGTTTTATGGTGCGATCGCGGCTAGCACTTACTAATGTTTCTCCATCTGGCGTAAAGATGACACCGCTAATAGCATCAGAATGAGCGACAAATTCACTGATTAATTTACCAGTACTCAAATTCCACAGCTTGATTACACCCTTATCATCACCACTAGCCAAGGTCTGTCCATCTGGACTAATGGCCAGGGTATAAATCAAATTATCAAAACTTACTAGAGTCCCTAGAGGGCGTTGCTGTAGTAAATCCCACAGACGAATCCCATCCAAACCTCCACTAATCAGAACTTTACTATCACCAGACACCGCCAAAGATAATACGTTACTGGTATGTCCGACAAAAGAGCGGCTAAATTTTAAATTTTTCAGGTTCCAGAGGTTAATCGTATTGTCATCACTACAGCTAGCGAGGGTTTGCCCATCTGGGGAAATCACTAAAGATTCTACGGCTGCTTTGTGTGCTTTGGTAATATTCGCCAACTTTTTGCCGTTTGCTGGATTCCACAGGCGAATTACACCCTCGTTTTCTGCACCTCCACTCACAAGAATTTTGCTATCTGGACTGAAAGCAAGGGATTTAACGGTTCCGTTATGTCCTTTGAGTGTGTAAAGTAGTTGGGCATTAGCAAAGCTATTGGTAGTTTGGGAGTTTTGCGTTACTTCGGCAGCATGAGCTTTATGAATGTAAAACCCTTGCCAGGTAGTCACTGGAAGGGCAACAGCTGTCATAAATGTCAGGATAATATACCGCCGCAGAAAATTACTCCCACATCTTCCCTCACTACTCACTCTTTTTCCTCACTTTTATAGATACAGTTACCCCAATGAATTGTGCAGAGTTATTACTTAATAACTCTGCACTTCCTAAAGAGGTGGTTTTTTCTTAGAAACGCTTAACATTGGTAAAGGCGGACTAGAAGAACGAGAGGGCAAATAATATTGCACTACAGGCTCCTCTGGTACAGGACGACGCTGCTGGAAACGCCACAACTTAAAGGCTAACGCTATCCCTGTTGTTCCCAAACCAAAAGCCAACAACGACCAGCTATCATTGAATCCACCAATCAGGGCATCCATAACGCCCATCGTCATCAATACAGTGATTAATGGCTCTTTTCGGTAGGTTGACTTCAAAAAACGAGGTAATACAGCATTCATCACAGCTTGGTTGGTTCCAGTTCACCTTGTGTGTATATTTACCAAGAATACCTGCTATATAAAAACTAGACAAGTCTAGATATTTATTTCTTACTTCATCGGGGGCATGGAAGCAGTTAACCCTCAGTAAGCTTTCACGCTTTAGCCAAACGCGATAAAATTAATTGCTAGGTTTAAATCTCTATCAATTAAGTGTCCACAACTAGCACAGTTATAAGTCCGCTCAAACAAGCGTATTGGTTGAATAGTTTAAATCTACTATTACTATTTTGGCGTAACTCCTGCATAAATTCGCTATCAATTGTTAAAGTCAAAACCAACTGGTTGTTCCATCTGGTTGAAACTCTTTTAACTACTAGTTTACAACTTTCACCGAAAGCGGCGGGAAGCTCCAACCGTTGGGGCATTGGGTAAACAGGACATTGGTAATTCTTCCCCATGCCCTATGCCCCATTCCCCATTCCCAAAAACTCAATTCCCTTGAGTGGGTGCAGTTTTTCATGTTGTGCTTGTTGCTGGCACTACTTCAGACCCAGCCATGATAGCACCCCTTGATTACTTGTATATTCAATCACCAGCATCAAGGCGAAGCCAATCATTGCTGCTCGACCATTCAAGCGTTCAGAATATTCGTTAAAGCCAAACTTAGGCTCTTGTAGTTTAGGTGTAATCGTTGGTTGTGTTTGTGTCATTTTTAAGAAACCTTTTTTCGGCAAACGGGACTTGATATGAAACTTCGCAGCAGTTGTCGGGGAAGTGTGGTTTTCCCCTTAACCTTTACTCTACACTTGGTAACTTATGAGCGGATTGCAGTGCTTGAATGGCAAGATGACTTGAGAAATTCAGCAAAAGCTTCCTAATAGGGAGCTATACGATCGCTCTTTTAATAAATTGTTACTATTCTTTATATATTGTATAAATACTGGGGCAATAGTCAAGGGTAAGAGTTTGGGGGTACTCAGATTAAATTGAGAAACTTAGGACAGAGATTAGCTATCTCTAATACAGCTATCCCCTATAGAGAAATAGCAAGCTTGAGATTGGCAGGCTACAGTTAAACAAAAAAATTATCAGAGGCGGTATATGGAAATCGGCGTTCCCAAGGAAAATAAGGATCAAGAATTTCGGGTCGGTTTAAGTCCTTCTAGTGTACGGGTGCTGCGAGAAAATGGTCATAGCATCTTCGTCGAGACGCAAGCAGGTAATGGTGCTGGATTCTCAGATGACGATTACAGAAGCGCTGGAGGCGAGATTGTCCCGACATCAGAAACGGCTTGGAATCGGGAATTGGTTGTTAAAGTCAAAGAGCCTCTGACATCTGAGTATAAATTTTTGCAGAAAGGGCAGATATTATTTACTTATTTACATTTAGCAGCCGATCGCAAATTGACAGAGCATTTAATTGATTGTGGCACTTGTGCGATCGCCTACGAAACCGTAGAACAACCTGGTGCTAACAAACTACCCTTGCTCACCCCCATGAGCGTGATTGCCGGTCGGCTAGCAGTACAATTTGGGGCGAGATTCCTAGAACGTCAGCAAGGTGGTAGAGGTGTGCTTTTGGGCGGTGTCCCTGGAGTCAAACCAGGTAAAGTAGTAATTTTAGGTGGTGGCGTTGTCGGCACAGAAGCAGCTAAAATTGCTGTGGGCATGGGTGCGATCGTCCAGATTTTAGATGTGAGTGTCGATCGCTTATCTTACTTAGAAACCCTCTTTGGCTCTAGAGTCGAATTGCTTTACAGCAACTCTGCCCATATTGAAAATGCAGTCATTGAAGCAGATTTGCTCATTGGTGCAGTTTTAGTACTGGGACGTAGGGCACCAATATTAGTATCACGCGAATTGGTTAAACAAATGCATCCTGGTTCTGTAATCGTTGATGTTGCTGTTGACCAAGGTGGTTGCATAGAAACCTTACACCCTACATCCCACACAAATCCGGTATACGTTGAAGAGGGTGTGGTGCATTATGGCGTTCCCAATATGCCAGGAGCAGTACCTTGGACAGCAACTCAGGCACTCAATAATAGTACATTACCTTATGTTGTGCAGTTGGCGAATTTGGGAATTTTGGCACTGGAAGTTAACCCAGCATTAGCTAAGGGTGTGAATGTGCAGAATCATCGCTTAGTGCATCCTGCTGTGCAAGAGGTATTCCCTGATTTGGTAAATTAAGGTGTGCAAGTATGAGGCGATCGCTTAATTTTAATCGAGATAGCGATCGGCAATCAGACTAATTTTCTTGCCAAAGGCGCGGATGGGTAGGTGTACAAAATGAGAAGGGGCAAAAAATGGCTGCATCTCCATCTATATAAGACTTTAAGGGCAATAGTACTTTTAACCCATCCGCCCACCTTATGGCGACTGGTTTTCAGCGATTTGCATCTCATACTTTTACCATTCCCTGTGTTATGACTGAGTGCATAATGCATCAACAGGTTTTAAACATAGTTTGATGGAGAACGACAAAAATTATTAAGATAGTTATACATTTTGCGAAATAAAGGGCATTTTCGTTGGACTTCCTCTGGGCGAATATCTTGTAATAGTGCCGGGGTATGCAATCCTTTAGAATAGCGTGTCGAACGGCTATCAAATTCAGCTAAAACACTCGAATCAACTAGTGTCTTTGATAGCTTTTCTCGACAACAATCTCTGTCTTCATCATATTCACTAAATGATTCTGGTTCATTAAAAGGAATATTTTTTTCCTGACTAAGCCAGTAACGCATCCGCTCGTGTCTACCTTTAAAATCTGGATGTCTAGCTATTGAGTTACTCCAATCTGCAATAATCCAAGCTTCCAGTTCAGGAGCAGCAAACCCAACAAATATTTGAATATCAGCACATTCTGGTATACTTAATATCCCATCTAAGATTTTCTTTTCTTGAACCTCTAGTGTGCGGCAATCTAAATCGTCAAACACTAAAATTAGATTACATTTATTTGGTTCACATCTTAAGACAATAGGTAGTTCCTTACTGATTTGCTCAATTAAACTTTGACCTGTTCTGCCATAACTATTTCCCTTACCAGGCTTAGGCCCAGGTTTTTTACGGACTGGTGTTTTTCGTTCAAATTTACAATTAGAAAAATTTTGTTCTAAAAAAGGGATTAATCCTCTAACTTCAGCTTCCCCACCCCCAGAAAAAACCCATACTACCACGGCCATCCTCCAATACTGGGGTCGCCAACACGGTATAAATCACCTAATTGCCATCCTTCTTCTAGCTTGTCATTAAGCATTTCTTTGGAGAGTGTTTTTATGGAGAAATGCGTTTTATCTTCTGAATAAAAACAAAAAACATTTTCTAAACAATCTGTGAAATAGTCTAGAAGATCAGGGCTGTGTGTGGTAATAATCACTTGGGTTTTTATAGCAGCTTTTTTAATCCACTCTGCTAAAATTGGCATCCATGATACGTGCAATCCTAGTTCGGGTTCATCAATTACTAGTAATGAAGGAAGAACTGGTGAATGCAATATAGTAGCCCAACAAAGCATCCGCACAGTTCCATCTGACATTTCATTGAGATAAAAAGCTTCTTTTACGTCACGAAAATACCACTCTACTGTCAGAGACAAACGGCCAGAACGGATAGGTCTAAGACGATGACTATTTGGTAAGATAGCCTTCATCGCTTGGTTAATACTTTCATCAAAGTGTATATTATCCAGAGTTAAATTATCCAAAACCAGAGGCAAATTATCTCCTGATGAAGATAAATAAATATCACTTCCTCCTATTTTAGGTTCTGCCATTCTAATAAGATTTAAATCCATATTGTTGGCATTATAAAATTGCCATTTTGAGACTAATTCAATTAAATCTCTTCTAATTTTATAAACAGGTGTATTTTCTGGAGGAGATTGGCTATCTTCAAGCAACCGGGGAATAGCAGTAAGACCCAAAAAATTGGTTGGTATATTATCTAAACCTTCAAAATGAGTTTTGGAAACCTGGCCTGGTTCATCATAAACTGATACAGCACCCTTGCCAACTTCTCTGGCATGAAACTTATAATAATAAAAAGGGGTAAATGCAGTTGAGTCATATAAATTTTCCCCACTATATAAATATTCTTCTGCGATACTAATACCTCTGGCATTATCTCTATTAACAAAAATGTTTAAATCAAGTATGCTGCTATCTCTTGGAAGTGGAGAAAAAGAAAAACAGTATGCAAGTCTTACTCTAGCAGGACTTTCCACACTGACATCTAAAATTCTATTGCTACCGATTTGAGCAACTGCATCTTCAAAACTACTGACACTTCGACTTTCATCAGGAATTTTAGTTAGGCTATCTTTTAAAAATTTCAAGCAGCTGATAAAATTGCTTTTACCTGAACCATTTGAACCTATAAAAATATTGAGATTTTTTAGTCTAACTACCTGGTCTAGAGATAGATTTTTATAATTTTTAGTAATAAGAAAGCGAAGATGGGGTTGATTCATGGGATAAAAAAAAATCTGTAGTAAGTTGGCAACTAGATAATACTATTTTTTTATTGGCGTACTTGACATACTTGGCGGTTCGTCATCACTCAGATTTTTCATAACTCAGATAGGATTGCGATAGAATTTGTCGCTGAGGTGATCGAGTTTTTATATTATGATTAACTTTAGCGATCGCATGAGTCAACCCAACAATTCGTCTACAGCTACACTAAAACCCTGTAATACTTTTTGAGAGCTAACCACATCACCAGCTTTAAACCCGCAAACCTGATTATCAGTCATTACAAAAACTAACCGACTTTCAGGAAATACTAGCCAAATTTCCTCGCAACCAGACTGCAAATACTCCTGCGCTTTTAAAAATACCTCCTCAGCTAAATCAGTGGGTGAAACTATTTCAGCAATCAACGGAAAACTCTGTGGCAAAGTGGGAACATTGCCAAATTGAGCTACTAAATCTGGTGTCAGATAAGCCACATCAGGACGACGACCCTGTTTATATGTGCGACAAGGTACTTCAGTGTAAACTTTCCCACCTTGTTGATTGGAGTTGATGTAACTTCTCCAGTAAAAGTAGATATTGCCTTGAATTTCGCTATGTTTTAATGTCATCCCTGTTTTTTCTATTAGTTGCTCGTCTACCCACTCCATACCCTCTGGAGGATTTGCCATGAAGTCTTCTAATGAGAGGATTTCGGGGACGGATACAACATCGTTGTGTTTTGAAACTAACATTGTGAGCCTCCACTTTGGCTAGTTGAACATATTAATAATTCAAAATTCTTGCATTGAAGAGAGTGGTAAAATCAATTTTTTAAAGCATTACTAAACTACCTTGTGCTTCTTCCTCTAGTTCATAACCATTAGCCAGTTTTTCAATTGCTTGGTCAATCATTGCCAAACCCTGATCTACCTTTTCAACTACACTTAACTGTCCTCGGAGTTCGGCAGCACCAACGAAACCTTTAGCATACCAAGTCATGTGCTTGCGGGCTTGACGTACACCGCGATCGCCTTTATATTCCCACAAGGCTTGTAAATGATCTCTTGCACATTCCAAACGCCCAATTGGGGTTGGTGGTGGTAATATTTCCCCAGTTTTCAGGAAGTGATCAATTTCTCCCACCAAAAACGGATAACCCAAAGTTCCACGGGAACACATCACACCATCAGCGCCAGTTTGTTCTAAACATTTCACCGCCGCTTCAACAGAAAAAATATCTCCATTTCCAATCACTGGAATAGAAAGCACTTCTTTTACACGGGTAATCCATTCCCAACGGGCATTGCCGTTGTATCCTTGGGCGCGGGTGCGTCCGTGTACTGTGATCATTTTTGCCCCTGCATCTTCCATCCGCTTGGCAAAATCAAGAATGGTAATTTCGTTGTCATTCCAGCCAATACGGGTTTTTACTGTCACAGGGACATCAACAGCTTTTACCACTTCCCGCACAATTGCCTCTGCTACTTCTGGTTGTCGCAACAACGAAGAACCGCCACCATTTTTAGTGATTTTATTAACCGGACAACCCATATTAATATCAACAGTATCAGCCCCTTCTGCAACTGCCTTTATTGCCGCTTCTGCCAGGAAATCTGGACGACAATCAAATAGTTGAACGCTAATTGGGCGTTCATTGGGGTCTACCTCCATGATTTTGGGTAACTGCTTGACATAATGCAACCCCGTAGCATTTACCATTTCGGTATACATCATCGAATCTGGGGCATAGCGACGCACGAGACGGCGAAACACCAAATCTGTCACCCCAGATAGAGGCGACTGGAGAACCCGACTTTTGACCTCGAATGAGCCAATTTTTAAGGGTTGGGAGAGTCTAGCTTGGAGAATGGGAGAGAGCGAAATCATAGAAAAAATTAAAAATTGTGGGGATGGAAAATAGCAGGAATATTTAGGGGTATCTTTGATATTTGTTTCAAATCACTTAACCCAAACATACCTTCAATCTCCTCTCGACTCATTGTCGGAAACTTGTAAACTAATATTGTCTCTATCAATGATAGTGAATTTTTTACAGCCGTTGAAAAAGTTAAACAAGCCATTGAACTATTAAAAGAATATCGTACCGCCCTAATCACCAACGCCGTCACAGGTAAAATAGATGTACGCCAACTCCCCATCCCCTAACCCCAGAAGCCACCATGACACAAATCACCCTTTCCGACCTCCCCGAAACCGTCCAAAACCTAATTAACCAAGCTCAAAAAACAGGCGAACCTCTCACCATCATCCAAAATGGTATCCCCTTCGCCATCATTTCCCCCATTAAGAAAAAATCTCTCCTGGAAACCCTTTCTACCCTTGAACCACTGGACGAAGACTTTGCCGATGTGGACGAAGAATTATTACCCTTAGATGATATTAAGTTTTAAAGATGAGTTATTTGTACTTGCTAGATACAAACATCATTTCCGAATTAATTAAAAACCCCAGAGGAGTTATATTCTCAAAAATTCAAGATGTCGGAGAAGACAAAATTTGTATAAGTATTATCGTAGCTTGTGAATCAAGATTTGGAGCTAAAAAAAAGAACTCTCAAAAGCTCATAGAAAAACTTGAAATAATCTTGGATAGTATTGAAATACTACCCCTAACTCATCCCGTAGAGCAATATTACGCAGAAATCCGCACGGATTTAGAACAGCAAGGTAAACCGATTGGAGGTAATGACTTATTAATTGCTGCCCATGCTTTGACATTAAATCTAACAGTTATTACCGCCAATGTTCGTGAGTTTTCCCGCATTCCTAATTTAAAAGTAGAAAACTGGCTCAAACCTGATTAAAAAAGCTAACAAGTTTCTATTCCCTAACTCCAGAACTCACTATGACTCAAAAAACCTATCAACTCCCCCTAACCTTCGAGCAAATTCTTAATCTTGTCCTACAACTTCCCAGTCAGCACATTTTCTGAAAAGGTGTAATCAACGATCGCAAATTCCCCGTCGTCAACATCTTGGATGGCTACCACCGTATCAACAGGGTAGTGTTTCAGGTTTTCATGTTGGTTCCTGGGTTATTTCGCTTGTCAAATATCGCTGACCAGCGATTGCCGATTAATTCAAAAAATATCCCCGGAAATTCATAAAAATTAGTAAGCCGACGGCAAATCAGCAGTCGGCCTAGCAAATTCATGATGTTTCAGTTGCAATTTAGCCGTGAGTTGCACCTTGAGGGGGACGCGAGACAACCTTTTTGGCTAAACCCAAAGTCTGCAAAACTAGGATGCTCCACCAAGTAACATCAATTTCCCACCAAGACAACCCAGATTTCGCCATGTGAGGATAAGTATGATGGTTATTGTGCCATCCTTCTCCATAGGTGACGATGGATACCCACCAAAGATTACGAGCGCCATCGTTGGCATCAAAGGTGCGATAACCCCACAGGTGTGATGCGGAGTTCACAAACCAGGTTGAGTGCCAAAGCAAGACACACCTAACAAACACTCCATAAATTACAAAAGGCCATCCTCCTAAGGCATATAGCAGCAGCCCAAAAGGTATTTGCAACAGCAAGAAGTAGCGATCCAGCCAGCAATAATAGGGTTGTCTTGCTAGGTCAGGGGCATATTTTTTATAGGTGTCATAGTCAAAAAATTCTGGACGCGGGTAGAAAATCCACAGTATATGACTCCACCAAAATCCTCTTTGGGCAGAGTAGGGATCTAGGTCAATATCTTCTGTGTGGGCGTGATGCTGGCGGTGTCCACCTACCCAAAAAATTGGCCCGCCTTGCAAGGCCAGCGCTCCAATCAGGGCGATCGCATACTCTAACCACTTGGGAACTTGGAAACTCCGATGGCTCAGTAGTCGATGATATCCCAGGCAAATACCAATGCTCCCGAATAACCAGTGGAGAAACACTAATAAACCTAATGCTGACCAGGAAAAAAACCAAGGAGCCAGAAGTGCTAAGGCATGAAATGCAGCAAAAAATACTACATTTGTCCAACTGAGTCGAGGTGAGTTGCCTCTCTCACGGGCGATCGCCCCAAAATTTGCGGTCATAAAAATTCCTGTTGATGGATGATCGAGCGATTTACTTTTTATTGGGCATAATCTCACAGGGATTTACCCACTTTGTACACCAGTTCGTTACAGTGAGTCAGCGCGGTCTTGGGGGTTTCCCCCATTAGCGACTGGCGTTCGCCCTAGGCGTGCCGGAGGCATCACCCGTAGGGTAGAATAAAGCAAGTATCACTTACATTTTTAATGCTAGCAGAACTCTAATTTTCCTGCAAGTGCCACTTGCATTTTTCTATGCCGTCTCAACTCATTTCCACTCGTCAACGCCTGATTCAAGCTGCACTTGAGTTGTTTTCTGCTCAGGGAGTCAGCGCCACCACAACCCGCCAAATTGCTGAAAAAGCTGAAGTCAACGAAGTGACTCTATTTCGGAATTTTGGCAATAAGCATGGGCTGCTTTTGGCTGTGCTGGAAGAGTCCGCAGCTTTCAAGGATTTAGGTGAGTCGCTGGTGAGGCGGGCAACGCCTCCCGGCAATGTCTACCAAGCTCTTAAAGATTATGCAAGTGACAGCTTACATGCATTAGAACGAGTGCCAGAGTTTGTCCGGTCTGTGGTAGGTGAAGCCGACCAATTCCCGGCAGAAAATCGCCGCGCACTAGGCAGGGGAGTAACAGAGGCAAACCGTTATGTAGCTCAGTATTTAGCTACTGTAATCCAGCAGGGACACTTAAATACCTATTTACCCGCAGAAAAATTAGCCAGTTTGCTGAATGGAATGATCTTGGGATATGCCGTAATTGAGTTCACCAGCGAATTTCACGAACTTTGGGAGGATCGGGATGATTTTCTGGAAAATTTGGTGGAGTTGTTTTTACATGGAGCCATGTCATCCTCGGAGGAATCAGCAACCAACTGCTTACAAGGAGGGTTTATTACCACAGAAGTAGCTGATTTACCAGCTAGTTTAGTTCACGAAATTCTGCAACAAGCCAGGAAATTGGGAATCCGAGATTATGCCTTGGCTTATGTGTTATTTGGGGCTGGGTTATCGGCCACAGAAATAATTAGCTTGGAGCGATCGCACCAAATATACGATACTCAAGGGTACTTTCTACAAATCACAATCCCAGGATTTGTCCGTCAAGTACCTGTGAATCAGTGGATTTTGAGCAAACGCTACGGCTCTTACAATAATAATCCTCTAATTAAATGGCTGAAAAGCCGTAAAGATGCTCAAACAGCCATGTTTTTGAATGAAACAGGCAAACCGCTCTCAGAATCAGAGCTTCAGACACGTTGGCAAGTATGGAGTGAGGGACTGTTAACTCCCCAAGGACAAAGGCCAGCTATAGTACAGGCACAACAAACCTGGCGCGTAGAAATGTTAATGCGGGGGATTAGCTTGGAAAACTTGACTATTTTAACAGGTTGCGATCGCACCCAATTACAACCCTATGCCCGCCGAGCCAGAGAAAAAGCCGCCCTAGAACAAGCCACCCGTTTGGATCATAAGCCAGGATAGGGAGTGGGGAGATTATTTATCAGTGAACAGTGAACTGATGACTGATAACTGAATCGGTCAGCATGATGCAGTTAAACGATTAAGGTAAAACAACAGAGGTTTCTTTACCATTGTTGTTTGCACCATTCAAGGTTGTAGCTGTACTCTCAGATGGGGATTGGGTGTTGCTCGAACGGCGTGATAATTTCTTGCGTGGCTTGCCTCCCGCCTGGATATATTGCAAACTGTTTTTGCCATAATGGGTTACTACACTCATTAACATCTTTTCAGAGTAGCCGCGCAATTCTTCTTCAATTAGAGAGATGCGACCTGCCATTTCATCTATATTAGAGAGTGAAGTGTTGTAGGTAGATAGCTCGGTTTGCAAGGTTTGAATGCGGTTGTCGTAGTCTGTCAAACTTAATCCGTTGCCAAATTCTAGCGTAGAGCTAATGGATCGCATTCCTGCAATTCGACGGATAGCCTTTTCGAGAGTCGTTGAACTGCGTTTTAGTCGTGCCATGAAATGCGCTCCTGAAGGAGGTTATAGGATTACTGCATATACTCTAGCCAATGCAACCCTAAACTTCTCTGAGAAATAACTCGGAAAAATTAAAGCAAATTAAGATCGACTTAATTATTTTTAGTGGATTGTACTGAAAGATTTATTAAAAAAGTTACACTTGATCAGTAGCAGATACCTTAAAGTCATGTTGAGGTACTTTGAAATCGTGTTGAAGTACTTTCAAGTCATGTTAAGGTACTTTGAAATCGTGTTGGAGTACTTCCAAGTCATGTTGAGGTACTTTCAAATCGTGTTGGAGTACTTCCAAGTCATGTTGAGGTACTTTCAAATCGTGTTGGAGTACTTCCAAGTCATGTTGAAGTACTTTCAAATCGTGTTGAAGTACTTCCAAGTCATGTTGAGGTGCTTTGAAATCGTGTCGGAGTATTAGATGATGGGTTTTCTTAGCCTAACCTAAGTTATGGTGAAGGCGATCGCGCCCAAAAGTATCATAAATATAATTCAACTATAGGACTCGCCTTAGAGGATGTTTGAAAAGTCCTCTTGTCGGTATCAAAAGTTTTAGATCCCCCTAAATCCCCCGATAAATTGGGGGACTTTGATTCCGGTTCCCCCCTTTTTAAGGGGGGCTAGGGGGGATCAATAAGTGCCTAAAGTCACAGCGAAAAACTTTTCAAACAACCTCTTAGAAAGGCTACGGTGTACCACATAAGTTATCCAATCACTACCAGTCCTCGAATTACCCCACCCTAACCCTCCCCTTATAAAAGCTACGGTGTACACACAAGTCTTGTCGCAGCCATATCATTAATAAATCTTGCACTACGTTTCTATCCCGCCTCGGAATGAATTCCGAGTCTCATAGCCCAAGTCCACTTAAGTGGACTGAATAATCAATTTAGTCCACTTAAGTGGACTTCAGCTATTAGCCCTGAACTTTAGTTCTGGGCGGGATTGCCTGTGTGTATGACAGTTTAACTCTGATAAAAATGTGGGTAAAAGAGTTGAAACCTATGTGGACATTACTTGTGTGTACACCCTAACCGAAGGTGTAATGCGGCACTAGCGTGTTTACCCCTTTAAGACTCGTAATTTTATAAATACCTAAAAATCCGAAAAGTTGTACAGTAAGCTTGTGTATATGACTATTAATACTAAATCTAAGTGCAAGCTGATGGTAGAACCTCTAACGGCAGCAGTAATTGTCTCTTTATTTTTCTCAGAGGCAATTAAAGAAGGTGGAAAAGCTTTAGGTAAAAGTGCGGCTGATACATTTGCTCAACTGGTAAACACCATTCAGGAGAAGTTTAAGGCACATAGTGTAGATGGAATACTGACACTAGTACAGAATCAACCAACAGAACCGAATAAGGCTATTTTCCAAAGTGTACTGCAAACCCAAATTGATGCTGATGAAGCGTTTGCTCAGAAACTTAAAGAATTAGTCGAGCAGCTACAAGCACAAGATGAAAAAGTTCGTCAGGTAATTCTGAGTGAGATTGAATTAACTGGTGATTTAAAAGCCAAAGACATCAGCCAGAAAGCCGCGCGGGATGGTTCAGTT
Organism: Nostoc sp.; assembly: GCF_036919575.1. Taxonomy (GTDB): domain Bacteria; phylum Cyanobacteriota; class Cyanobacteriia; order Cyanobacteriales; family Nostocaceae; genus Nostoc. The sequence goes on from NZ_JBALBY010000038.1 coordinate 71,327, forward strand.
TCACAGGAAATGCTCAAAGGGGTGAAAGCTACAAACATTGATGTAGGCAACTTAAATCAAGAAGCCTGAAATCATGACTAATCATTCAGACTCTCAAGTTCCCAGACAAGAAATTTTTAAGGATGTCCAGGCTGACAATATTACACTCAGAGATATTACCCAGATTTACAAAATCGTAAACAATTTGGGTGAGCTTCCTAAACCAACAGGTTTCCCCCAAAATATTCCTGCTAGCAACACAGATAAATTTGTCGGACGAGAAAGAGAATTAGAACGCCTCCACCAACAGCTACAAAGCAATCATTCGGTGGTAATTGCTGCTGTTGAAGGTATGGGGGGAGTTGGTAAAACCGAATTAGCAATCCAGTATTCATTGCTACATTTACAGTTGGACAATTACCCTGGCGGTATCTGCTGGTTAAGAGCCAGAGAGTCAGATATTGGGCTACAAATATTACAATTTGCTACAACAGACTTGGGCTTGCACCCACCAGAGGATTTGGAGTTACCAGAACAAGTACGTTGGTGTTGGCAACATTGGCGACAGGGGGAGACGCTAATAGTTTTTGATGATGTTAAAAATTTCAGTCACGTCAAACCGTATCTACCACCCCAACTATCCCAGTTCAAAGTACTAATTACTACACGCCTCAAATTAGATTTAGCTAGTTCTTTGTTTTTGAAGGTTTTATCAGAGACAGACGCACTCTTATTACTAGCTCAATTGATTGGAGAAGAAAAGCAAAACCAAGAATTAGCACTTGCTAAAGAACTTTGTCAGCGTTTGGGCTATTTGCCCCTAGCTTTGCAATTAGTTGGCAGGTATGTAAAGAAACGCAAGATAACTTTAGCTGATATGCTAAAACGGTTGGAGGAAAAAGGGTTAGGACATCCTTCGTTAGTCGTGAAGGAAAATGACCCCACTTGGACTTTAAACGTAAAAAATGGAGTAGCGGCGGCTTTTGAGTTGAGTTGGTCAGAATTAAGTGATGATGCCCAACAATTAGGATGTTTACTCAGTTTATTTGCTTTGGCTCCAATTCCTTGGTCTTTGGTGGAAGGTGCTGCAACAGAGCAAGATTCTGAAGAATTAGAAGATGCCAGAGTTGAATTAGAAAATTTGCACCTTTTACAGGGTGGAGATACTTATCAATTACATCAACTAATTCAAGAATTTCTGAGAAATAAGCAAAATAATTTAGTTAATGCGAAGGAACAAAAAGATAACTTTTGTAAAGTTTTCGTAGAAGTGGCACAGAGTATTCCCTCTTCACCAACTCTACAGTTAATTACAAGTGTCAAAGATGCGATCGCACATTTAGCAGAGATAGCACAAAATCTGACTGATGCAGTCAGTGATGAAAATTTAATTTGGGTTTTTGTGGGATTAGATAGATTTTATTCTGGACAGGGATTATATGCGATCGCAGAACCCTGGTGTAAGCAATGTGTATTAGTAGTACAAACCCGCTTGGGAGAAGAGCATCCCTCAGTAGCCTCCAGTTACAACAACCTGGCTTTTCTCTACAATTCCCAAGGACGGTACAGCGAAGCGGAACCACTGTATAAAAAAGCATTATCACTCTGGCAACGGCTGCTGGGAGAAGAGCATCCCTCAGTCGCCTCCAGTTACAACAACCTGGCTCTACTCTACAAATCCCAAGGACGGTACAGCGAAGCGGAACCACTGTATAAAAAAGCATTATCACTCTGGCAACGGCTGCTGGGAGAAGAGCATCCCTCAATCGCCTCCAGTTACAACAACCTGGCAGCACTCTACAATTCCCAAGGACGGTACAGCGAAGCCGAACCACTGTGTAAAAAAGCATTATCACTCAGGCAACGGCTGCTGGGAGAAGAGCATCCCGATGTCGCCACCAGTTACAACAACCTGGCTTTTCTCTACAATTCCCAAGGACGGTACAGCGAAGCCGAACCACTGTATAAAAAGGCATTATCACTCAGGCAACGGCTGCTGGGAGAAGAGCATCCCGATGTCGCCACCAGTTACAACAACCTGGCTTTTCTCTACAATTCCCAAGGACG
>NZ_JBALBY010000039.1:0-7625 GCF_036919575.1 Nostoc sp.
TTTGAAACTATCCGCGCCCGCGTTCCAGTTTTGTGTGATTTAAAACCAAGCGGTAAATATGTCGCTACAGATTTGCACAAAGCTGGTGGCATTCCCCAAGTAATGAAGATGTTACTTGTCCATGACTTATTACACGGTGATAGCCTCACCATTAGCGGTCAAACCATTGCAGAGATATTAGCAGACATCCCAGAAGAACCATCCGCCAACCAAGATGTGATTCGGACTTGGAATAACCCGATGTATGCTCAAGGACATTTAGCTATTCTCAGAGGTAATCTGGCAACGGAAGGGGCTGTAGCCAAAATTACCGGGGTGAAAAAGCCAGTAATTACCGGTCCAGCACGGGTATTTGAATCGGAAGAAGCCTCTTTAGATGCGATTTTGGCGGGTAAGATTCAAGCTGGTGATATTCTAGTCATCCGCTACGAAGGGCCTAAAGGCGGTCCTGGGATGCGCGAAATGTTGGCTCCCACCTCAGCAATTATCGGTGCTGGTTTGGGTGATGCGGTGGGATTAATTACCGACGGGCGCTTTTCAGGCGGTACTTACGGCATGGTGGTTGGTCATGTTGCGCCAGAAGCAGCAGTTGGTGGCGCGATCGCTCTTGTAGAAGAAGGCGATAGTATTACTATTGATGCACCCGCTCGTTTATTGCAGTTGAATATATCTGAAGCAGAATTGGCGCGTCGTCGTGCTAATTGGCAACCTCCGGCTCCGCGTTACACTAAAGGCGTGTTGGCGAAATATGCCTTTTTGGTATCTTCTAGCAGTATTGGTGCTGTAACAGATTTGGAATTGTTTTAAGTGAACTACCTACACTGGACTGATGGTACAGTGTAGGCTTCCCAATTCATCGAAAGAATATTGGAAGCTAGAAGTTATGCGATCGCAGCTTATCCGGTTTTGGCGGTTTGCATTGCGCTTTTATACAATTGCTTCGAGTTAGAGAAGGGGCAATAGCTGTTCTCACATCTTCGACTTCCACTCAATATTCTTTTGAACAACAAGGGGCAGATACCTCAACTTATACCTACTATATAGTTGATGGACTAAAGACTGGTGCAGCAGATAAGAATGAAGATGGTTGGATTTCCGTTGATGAATTGCATGAATATGCTACTAAGGCAGTACAAGAAGCTACTCTTGCAATGAAACCAGAGATATATACTATCAAAGAAGGCTATAAAATAAACCTTGCTAAAGCACCTATTGATGATCCTAAGCTCATATATCGTCGAGAAGTTGATTATTGGGTAAGAGACGGTGAGATTATTAATATGGGTCGTATTCCTTTAACTAAGCGACAAAAAGAGTTAGCACTTAAACCTGATGAAGCTTCAGCTATCGAGGCTGAGGTTTTAAAACCTTATCAAGACTACAAAGAAAATTTACAGGAATATCAAAAGGCGTTCATCGAAGAAACTCAAGGTAAATTACCTGTTACAGCACTTCCGGCAGCTATGAGGTACATCCTCAAAGCAACTGTATTGCATAATAGCGGGAAGCGCTGTAGTGACAAGACTCGTGCTGATTTGAAACGTCTTCAGCAAGCGTTAGGACTTAGAGATGAAGATATAGCGCTAATCGAAGCTCCAATAATTGCCGAAAACCCACCACCTCCTCCACCCCTCCGAAATAGCAATTTTAAATACTATATAGGAGTTTGCATTATTGGAATAATCGGAGTTGTTGTTAGTGGTACTGTTGTATATTTGTTTCGGCCTTCACCGCAAACCTGTGCTAAGAAAGAGCAGTATAGTTTGAATGACAGAATTAGTTTGGGTGAAGAAATTTTATTAAAACAAAAAGATACGAATCTAGATAAAGAAGCTGGAGTTCAAGCATTTTTAGAGGGTAATTGTCAGCTTGCTATTGATAAGTTCAATTCATACCGTCAAGCTAATCCTAGAGACCCAGAAACATTGATTTACTTAAATAACGCTAAGGCTCGTCAGCAGGCAGAACACATTAAAATAGCTGTGAGCGTACCTATTGGTACTGGTATAGATTTAGCAGAAGAGATACTGCGCGGTGTAGCTCAAGCTCAAGATGAGGTAAATAGTAGTGGTGGAATTAATCACAAACTATTGCAAGTGGCGATCGCTAATGATGATCAAAACTTAGGTACGACTAGAAAAATTGCGAAAGCCTTAGTCGATGATAAGGAAGTATTAGGTGTAGTAGGCCCTGCTTCTAGCGATGTCACGATAGAAGCAGGTCAAGTCTTTAACTCAGGAGAACTTGTAGCTATTTCTCCTGTTAGCACTTCTGTTAAAATTTCTAATTTTAGCCACTATATTTTTCGCACCGTTCCTAGCGATAAATTCGCAGCAGAGGAATTAGCCAAGTACATGGTAACAACTTTACAGAAAAGAAAAGCAGCAGTTTTCTTTAATTTTGGCAGTGCTTATAGTAACTCGCTAAAGGATGAGTTTACTACGGCTGTTAGAAACAACGGTGGACAGGTATTAAAACCGGAAGACTTATCGAAGTTTAATTTTAATGCCGCTACTGCTATGCAACAGGCAATTATGCAAGGCGCACAAGTATTGATGTTAGTCCCCGATTCTACAGATTCTAAAGCAATGGACAAAGCGCAGAAAGTGGTTCAAGAAAATCAACAACGGTCACGGTTAAATGTACTGGGGGGAGACGCAGTTTACAGCCAAAATACTTTAGAAACTTGGGGAAAGCAAGCTGAAGGTATGGTGGTAGCAATTCCCTGGAATATTGATATTAAACCCAATTCAAATTTTGTCCAAAATTCCAAGTCATTGTGGAAAGCTCCGGTGAGTTGGCGAACGGCGACAAGCTATGATGCAACGAAGGCAATCATTGCAGCTTTAAAGATAAATCCCACTCGTAACGGACTACAACAAACGCTACGCGATCCAAGCTTTTCAGTTGATGGTGCTACAGGAAAGATTCAGTTTTTACCATCTGGCGATCGCAATGACAATCCCATCTCCTTAGTCAAAGTTCAACAAATATCTGGCACTGATAAATATAAGTTTGTGCCAACTCAACCTTAGTTTTGCAGCTTTACTTAATAGCGATGCCTACGGTGGTAAACTACGCACTTCCTCATTCTTGTATTTCAAAATAGCGATCGCACTGACTCATTCTGATATTTCAAAATAGCGATCGCACCCAATCTTTCACTTACAGCAACTCGATAAATTCATCAACACTCAGTCCAACCTGTCTGATAATTGCTCGTAAAGTTCCTTTGTCTAATTCTTGATGATTCGGAACAACAACTTCACCAAATGGCTCATCTCGACGTAAAATAATGTGGCTTCCACGTTGTCGCAAAACATAAAAATCAGCCTTTCCCAAAGCTTTGATGCACTGTTGTCCAGAAATTATTGGCAACTTGCTCATACATCGACCAAAACCGTTTCCAAGTTATCTTCTGGAATAGGACGACCTTCTTCTTTTAATACTTCAATATATAATTCAATAGCTTCCTTGATATTGCCAATAGCTTCTGTTTTCGTCTTCCCTTGGCTGATACAAGCAGGTAAGCTAGGACATTCAGCCACCCAATAACCATCTTCTCCTGGATAGATAATTACTTGTCTCTTCATCTCTTACTCCTACAACTCAAAACTGTAGTCCAAACAAATCAAAAAAGCCAAAATTCATAACATATCTGGATTTTCCCCCAGTTCTCTCAATCTAGCCGCTAAACGAGCCACCTGTGCAGAAGCCGCTTCTGCTTCTGCAACTGCGGCTTGTGCTTGTGCAACAGCAATTTCCGCTTGCGTGACTGCGGCTTGTGCTTGGAAAGCAGCAGCCTCGTCTGGTAACAAAACCAAATTCACAGCTACATCATAAAACCGCAACCATATCGCCGTTTCTCTGTCTATTGTTCCTTCATACGTTCCCAACCATAAACTTAACTTTTGACACCACAACCAACCACGCTCATTTGATGTCAAAGATTGATATTGCTGATTATGATCTAAATGCCACCCTTGCAAAGAAGTCGGATCAAAGGGGTCATAGACAAAATAATCTGAAGTATGAAAAGTTTGTTCGTAAAGGTCTTTCTTAACAGTCTGATCTATTTTGGCTGTAGATGGTGACATTAATTCTACAATCACATCAGGATAACGACCGTTTTCTTCCCACACTACCCAACCTTGACGAGAATTAGTCCCGTCCACATTCAGGACAGCAAAGAAATCGGGGCCACGGAAATCCTGGTTACGTACTTGGGCGCTGCTGTAATAAATAAACATATTGCCACCAGTAAAAAAATCATTCCGGTCAATCCAAGTTTGTTGCAATGACCGAATCAGGACATTCATGGCAATACGGTGGCGATTTGATTCCAAGGGTTCACCATCATCAAAAATTAAATCTGTGGGCGGTGTGGGGTGTTCCCAGTCTAGAATGGCTCCTGGGTTGTTTTCGGTAGTCATGAGCGATCGCCTTTCTCAGAAAGCCTTAGATTTTTATAACAAGAATTCAGAACTCAGGAGTCATAATTCATACTGAATTCTGTACGAGTGGGTAATGAATATTGGTTAAAACCTCGCCCCAGGCAATGCCCTGAACGTGGCCGAAGGGCGGGCGAAAAAAATTAAAATATTCTCGCCTTAAAACTCTATCCCTTTATGGGTAGAGCATTCTGAATTCTGAATTCTGAATTCTGACTCCTGTTTTATCATAAATTATTCTTAACCCAATCTCGAAAATTACGCATAGCTTGACTTCTCCCAATTGTTAAACACTGCTGAACATACTCATTAACTAATTCAATAATTGGGATATCAGGAAAATTAGGACTAGATTCAGATTTGATATATTTTCCTTCTTTTAGCAACGAAATTTCTAAACCTTGTTGTGTATATTGCCAAAGTTCAGGAACTCCCAAAATTTCATAATTCTCAAATCGAGTGCGAGAAGTAATATCAATTTCGATTGCTAAATCTGGTGGTGGATCTATATTTAAATCAATGCGATTTTTCCCAATTATAGCAGCTTGATTTTGAATGTAAAAACTGGTATCTGGTTCTACTGCTTGCTGCGATCGCTCATTTTTAAGTGTTGTGGAACCAAAAGGCTCAAAATCAATTTGGAGTTTGTCTAATAAAATTCTCACTAACTCACCAATATATTCTTTATCTTTTTCGTGTTCGGGTAGGGGAACCATAATTTCTAACCAGCCATAACTATAAGAAATACGTGCAGCACTCTTTTCTCCCATTTCTGCAAAAATATTTTCTAACTGCTGCCAACTAATATCTTTGAGCAACATTTGTTGACCAGGTTTAACAATAATTTGTTGCAGTTTTAAAAGCATATTACCTCAGAGAGTTGATGTAGTAATTCGTAATTCGTAATTCGTAATTCAGCTTTGTAACGGGGATTAAGCAGGGCTATTTCATTCTAGACAGAAACCGCCCAGAACTGAAGTTCAGAGGCTCATAGCTAAAGTCCGTTAAAACGGACTATAACCTATAAGCTTTTCTTAGTAGACGTAGGTTGGGTGGAGCGGAGCGCAACCCAACTGATTATCAGGATGTTGGGTTACGCAAAGCCTCCACCCAACAAAGCAATTTTTTTGCAACTCCCCACTCCCCATTCCCTACTCTCTGTCTACCCAAATAATTATGGCTACGCCACGCTGCGCGAACAGAAATCAAAGCAGACTGCTATATGAGTGTAAAAATTAGCCAAAACAAATCCTTGACAGAAAGCGTCTCCGGCTCCGCTTCTGAGTTTTGAATTCTTCTAATAAAGGATACAAGTAATGTAGATATTTTCACAGAGTAGGGCAGAGAATTAATGATTACTCTGGGTTATTATCGCGTTAAAAAACAGTACAAGCCCTGTACGCTGGAAATTCTACCCTCTCTAGTGCGAGAGTTAAGCTAGTGCGCGTCTAAATTGCAGATTTTTTCGTTAAAACTGTCATTAGTCGTTTGTCCAAAGTCCAATTGTAAATACAAGTGACTAACGATCAATGATCAAGCACGATCGCGAAGAGATAAGCAATTAAGATGCGTAACAGCCTAGCAATAATTGCAGTTTGCTCCAGAAGCTTAGTATGACAAAGGCATTCCCAAGCATAGCAAGGCGCTTGAAAAGTACAGGAATCAAGTTGTTGAATATGGGAACCTTCCTAATAAACCGTTTTATCGCAAACTGGAAGCGCTACTTCCTGGGTGACACTGTTGATGTCCGCCCCTCCCCCTCTTATGATGTCCGTCCTTCCTTAGCGGGTCCAGTCCTTAGCTTAGGTGGGGGTGGCCCCGATGTCGATGATGCTATCCAGTGGATGATTAACCAAGTTAGAGGAGGTACTGACTCTGCGACTAAAGTTAATGTTGTAGTTATCCGCACTAATGGTAATCACGATTACAATCGGCTAATTTATGCCATGAAGGGCGTAAAGTTTGTGGAAACTCTTGTGATTAGCAATAGGCAAGAGGCAAACAAAGCCGAGATTTTTGAAAAAGTCAAAAATGCTGATGTGATTTTCTTTGCTGGCGGCGACCAATGTCAATACATCCGCAACTGGAAGGATACCAAACTTGAAACTGCTGTTAAGTCAGTTTACCTTAAAGGAGGTGGTGTTGGTGGCACTAGTGCGGGTGCGATGATCCAAAGTGAGTATGTTTACGATGCTTGCGCTTCTTCCGAAAAAGGCATTGAAACTAGAGACGCACTCGAAGATCCCTATCGAGACATTACTTTTACTTACAACTTTTTTAACTGGAGTAATTTGAAGGGAACTATCGTAGATACACACTTCGATAGGCGTCAAAGAATGGGTCGAATTATGACTTTCATTGCCCGTCAAATTAAGGACGGTGTATCTAACAGTGTTTTAGGCATAGCAGTTAGTGAAAGTACATCGGTTCTTGTGGATAAAAACGGTTTGGTGAAAGTTATGGGTAGGGGTGCGGCGTACTTTGTACTTGGCAATCATATACCGGAAGTATGCGAACCGCGATCGCCTTTGACTTTTTCTAATTACAAAATTTGGAAAGTTCGCAGTGGCGACACCTTCAACCTGAGAAACAGACCCACCTCTGGGTACTATCTTAGGAGTGTCAAAAGGGGACGGATTGATTCAAATCCTTATTGAGTGGGGAGTGGGGAGTGGGGAGAGACGCGATTAATCGCGTCTGTACAGGAGTTTGGAGTTGTGCAACTTATCCTTAAAACCCCGCTTCCATTACTCTCGCCCACTCCTGAAAGGCTTTGATTTTTGCTCCCCTTCGCTTGTACTGCCGTGTACACACAAGTCTGTCTTAATTAACACAATTTACGGTTTATCCAATAGCCTAAAGAAACCTCACCCTGGTTCTGCTACGCAAAACCTGTCCCTCTCCTTAGTAAGGAGAGGGATGTTCGTCAGGACAGGGTGAGGTTTTTGTTTTGGCTAATTCGATGACTTGTGTCTACACTGTAGCTTCCCTTGTAGGGAAGGGGTTGGGGGTTAGGTTTGAGAGAAAGTTGCACACGGCGTAATTTAAAGATTTACCCTCAGAAGGTCAACTTTCACCCTCAGAAGGTCAACTTCCACCTTCAGAAGGTCAACTTCCACCTTCAGAAGGTCAACTTCCACCTTCAGAAGGTCAACTTCCACCTTCAGAAGGTCA
>NZ_JBALBY010000040.1:0-93681 GCF_036919575.1 Nostoc sp.
ACCTGTAGTTCCACTACCTGTGGAATCAGTGCCTGTAGTTCCACTACCTGTAGTTCCACTACCTGTGGAATCAGTGCCTGTAGTTCCACTACCTGTAGTTCCACTACCTGTGGAATCAGTGCCTGTAGTTCCACTACCTGAGCTAGTTCCAGTGCCTGTAGCGCCAGTACCTGAGCCAGTTCCACTGCCTGTAGTACCTGTAGCGCCAGTACCTGAGCCAGTTCCAGTGCCCGTAGCGCCAGTACCTGAGCCAGTTCCACTGCCTGTAGCGCCAGTACCTGAGCCAGTTCCACTGCCTGTAGCGCCAGTACCTGAGCCAGTTCCACTGCCTGTAGTGCCTGTAGCGCCAGTACCTGAGCCAGTTCCACTGCCTGTAGCGCCAGTACTTGAGCCACTTCCACTGCCTGTAGTGCCTGTAGCGCCAGTACCTGAGCCACTTCCACTGCCTGTAGTACCTGTAGCGCCAGTACCTGAGCCACTTCCACTGCCTGTAGCGCCAGTACCTGAGCCACTTCCACCACTGCCGGAGCCTCCACTTTGGGCAGAAACAGAAGGAGGTAAGGACACAGAAGCGAAACTGATGGCAAAGACAGTAGCTAAAACAGCTTTAGATAAATCAAAAGGCTTCATGTTTATGGTTCCTGTTATGTTCTAGATTTTTGTGGTTGATTGATTTTCAAAAGCGATATTGTCTACTCAATCAACTGGGAAATTAGGGAAATTTTGACAAGGCAGATTGAGGAATCTTTCACCTAGTTTATTTGGTAAAAACTGAAAGCATTTGAAGCTCCCACAACAACTTACTATTTGTTAGAGTAAACTAATTCATAATCAGTCAGTAATTAATTACCTATTGTTAATTATTTGGTTACTCTATATTCAAACAATAAATTTCAAGCAGCCAGATGGTGAAAGTCCATTAAGAATACTTTACAATCTTATTTCACCTGAGAACTTATAACTTCATACTCCAGGTGTGTCTTACTTGAGACTTAAGGAATATTTTTATTGTTAGTTAGTTTGTTATCGAAACAGAATAAAGGCGTCAGTCGTCAGAATATAGGAAAGGTATTTTGACCGAAAAAGCGGATGAATAGACTCTTTTTAGACCCCCACCAAATCGTAGATTTGGTGGTCTTAACTACGTGACGCAAGCGCGAACAATCACTGGTGGGTCGAAATCCCCGACTGATTGATTCTGACTTCTGAATTCTTCTTCAACTTACTGCTTATATTCTTGATATTTGGTATTTCTTGTCAATGCCTAAGTTTTAGAATTTACCATTCGGCTAAAGCGATCGCTATTCCTTGTTGTAAATCTGGTGTAAGTGTGGCATTAGTTGCAAACTGCTGCAATTGTTGATGTGCGGCTTCACTGTCCAGATTTTTTAGTGCCGCGATCGCGTGTAGTCTCACCGATGCATTAGAATCTGCTAGCAGTGAAATCAATGGTTCAATAGCCTGCATTTTACCTAACTGTCCTAAAGATAAAGCGATCGCACTTTTGACGTTAGCAATCTCTGTGGCTGGATGTTGCGATGGCAGTATTTGCAGTAAAATTTCTGCGGCTGGTGTAGTTAACTGCGGCTTTTGCACTCGCCCCAGAACTTTAACAATTTCTTGCCAAAGTGTCTCGGAAGTGCTTTGATGAAATGCTGTTTGCAAATATTCCAAACTGCGTGGCGTTCCCACCCAACTTAAAGCGCGAATGGTTTCTAATTGCAGCTTTATCGGTGTCTGGGGTGAAATCAGCAAATCAAATAAGTATTTGGCTGCATCATCACTTCCCATCCGCGAAAGAGAAACTGCGGCTGCACAACAAACTTCAAGGTTAAAGTCGTAAAGCTTGGGTTGCAGTCTTGTCACTAAATCTAATGCTTGGCGTAAGTCGGGGCGAAAACTTAAACCAAGGACTGCTGCACGCCTAACTGTAGCGGCTATATCATCCACAGCATTTAACAATACTGGGGGTACACGTTCGTCATGAAAACTGCTGAGGGCTTCAATTGCGGCGGCGCGGATTGCTGCTTGTGGATCTTGCACTACACTCAATAACGGTGTGATGGTTTCTGGTTGTCGAATACAATAGAGCGATCGCACCGCTAAAAGCCGTGTATCTTCATCTAATAGAAGTTCAGAGAGTGTAGCGATCGCAACAGTACCCATTTGTCCCAGTGCTGTAGCTGCGATCGCTTTGAGTTCTTCATCCTCATCAGTTTTCAATAATTCAACCAAAGACGCGATCGCTTCTGGGTGCTGAAATTCGCCCAAAGTCCTTGCTGCATACCAGCGTAATTCTTCTTCTGCATCTTCATCTTCCAAGATATCAGTCAGTGGTGGGATGGCAATATTTCCCAAGTTAGTCAACACCTTGGTAATTTCCCAGCGTTGTTGAAAATCCCCCATCTCTAACATTGAAAGTGCTAATGTTAGCAGATATTCTCGATTTTTAACTATCTCTGGATGTTCAGAATCTGTACCTAAGATTAATTGTTGCAAATATTGAATTAGCGATGACCAATCAGCTGCATCGTATGCTTCCTGGGCTTGCACCAAAAGCTGGTTGATGTTACTCACGATCCTATTTTTAAATTTTGAATTATGGGAAGTATTGGGCGAATAGAATTCGCTACTACACAGGCAAAGTCCACCTCCGTGGACTCAGAGAAAATCAACCATTTTTAAAGGTCGGTTGATCCATCAATTTAAACTTACGAATTACGAATTACGAATTACGAATTACGTTGGCTTGACTACAACTGAATTACCCTCAATTTTGGCGGCGTAAGTTTTGAGCGGGTTTGTTGCTGGGCCTTTTTGCACTTTACCATCAACCGCAAATTCCGAACCATGACAAGGACAAGCGAATTTTTTCGCCTCAGCTTTCCATGCTACAGTGCAACCTGCGTGAGTACAGGTAGGGTTAACAGCAGTTATTTTGGCTTTAGATGTGCCGATTATCAACACAGGCCCGACGGGTGAATTTTTCGCCAGCAATTGACCTGTTTTATCTAATTCTGCCGAGGTTCCCACTGTTTGCCAATCTCCAGATGCTGAAGTTGTCCCAGAAGAACAGGCGGCGATCGCTACAGGTAGAGAACTCGCAATCCAACCCAAACCTACCCAATTAATAAAATCACGACGTTTCATAGCTGCTGAAATAATATCTAAGTTTTAGCTAACATCTGCCACTCAATTTTGGATTTTAGATTTTGGATTTTGGATTAATCTATGGCAATCCAAAATCTTTTCTGTCATCTGAAATACCTTTATCAAGCGCTTTGCGCCGCTTATTGATGAGTTTGATGCAAAAAATGCATAATATTCATGCATTTTCAGCTATTTTACCAAAAAACCGTAACAATTTATACGATTTTAACAGAAATCTCAGCTTAAGTTATGAGTATAGAAATTGTTACATAAACATTATTCAAGCCTGCTTAACAAATTTCCCAGATGTAAATGGCGACAAGCTTTCCTTAACTAATCACGGATTTTAAGTTTCACTTTTGAATGCTCTGAAGTAAAAATAATCAGCCTTAAGTCAAAAGGCAGAAGGCAGTTCTTGCTGAAGGCAGAAGGGAACCCACGTTTAAAAACGTGGGATTGAAATAAGGACACCTTGTGTCTCGTGCTACGCATCTCGACACAAATCTTTTTATACTAGTGGGCTTTAAACCCACAACTAAAGTTTTTATTAATACTTCTTTCCTTCTGCCCTCTGCCCTCTGCCTTCTGCCTTTCTTTGTAAATATTAAGTTTTTATTCCTTAACCCTCGTAGATACAACACCTGATGGAACTACGGGTTGATTGATGTTGGGCAATTATCACTACAAATTCTCACGAGAGTCAGCCTCATGACAGAAACAGCAACTACCACCAGCCTGAATAAGTTTGAGAAATTCAAAGCAGAAAAAGATGGACTCGCCATCAGGGATGAGATAGAGAAATTTGCTGCCCTGGGCTGGGAAGGAATGAACGAAATAGACCGCGATCATCGACTCAAATGGGTGGGTGTATTTTTTCGCCCAGTTACCCCAGGTAAGTTTATGATGCGGTTGCGGATGCCTAACGGTATTCTCACCAGCAATCAGATGCGTGTTTTAGCCCAAGTGGTGCAGCGTTACGGAGATGAAGGCAGCGCTGACATTACTACGAGACAGAATATTCAATTACGGGGAATCAGAATTGAAGATTTACCAGATATCTTTAATAGATTTGACGCAGTTGGTTTAACCACTGTTCAGTCAGGGATGGATAACGTCCGCAATATTACAGGCGATCCCGTGGCGGGGTTGGATGCAGATGAGTTGTACGACACGCGAGAGTTGATACAGCAAATTCAAGATATGCTCACCAACAAAGGAGAAGGGAACGCAGAGTTTAGCAATTTACCACGGAAGTTTAACATTGCGATCGCAGGCGGAAGAGACAATTCGGTTCACGCTGAAATCAACGATTTGGCTTTTGTTCCAGCATTTAAGGAAGGGAGTGGGGAGTGGGGAGTGGGGAGTAGTGAAAAATCTCCTACTCTCCAAAAAGTTTTTGGCTTTAATATCCTCGTCGGTGGCTTTTTCTCAGCTAAACGTTGTGAGGCGGCGATTCCTCTGAATGCTTGGGTGGCTCCAGAAGATGTGGTAGCTGTATGTAGAGCGGTTTTAGAAGTTTATCGCGATCGCGGGCTGCGTGCTAATCGGCAAAAATCCCGCCTGATGTGGCTAATTGATGAATGGGGTTTAGAAAAGTTTCGAGCAGAAGTAGAAAACCGTTTGGGTAAATCATTATTATCCGCAGCAGCAAAAGACGAAATCGACTGGGAAAAACGCGATCACATCGGGGTATATAAACAAAAGCAACCCAGATTAAATTACGTAGGTTTGCACATTCCCGTCGGGCGACTGGATGCCGAAGATATGTTTGAAATTGCTCGTATAGCAGAAGTTTACGGCAGTGGCGAAATTCGTTTTACAGTTGAGCAAAACATTGTTATCCCCAATATTACTGACTCGCGTTTAGCAGCATTTTTATCAGAGCCTTTGCTAGAAAGGTTTTCCATTGATCCAGGTTTGCTGATGCGATCGCTAGTATCTTGCACAGGCGCACAATTTTGCAACTTTGCCCTCATCGAAACCAAAAACCGCGCTCTGGCAATGATTAAAGCCTTAGAAGAAGACTTAACCTTCACCAACCCGGTGCGAATTCACTGGACAGGTTGCCCCAATTCCTGTGGACAGCCCCAAGTTGCAGACATCGGCTTGATGGGAACTAAAACTCGCAAAAATGGCAAAACCTTGGAAGGCGTTGACATATATATGGGCGGCAAAGTCGGTAAAGATGCCCATTTAGGAACTTGCGTCATCAAAGGCATACCATGCGAAGACTTGCAGTTAGTATTGCAAGATTTACTCATCAAAAACTTTGGGGCAAAACTCAAGCAAGAAGCCCTAGTAGTTAGTAACTTGTAGTGTTTATCGGGGGCAGTTCGGAAAGATCCCCCCGCCTGTGGCGACCCCCTTAAAAAGGGGGTAAGGGAGATATAGAGTATTAGCCCCCCTTTTTAAGGGGGGTTGGGGGGATCTTCCGAGTTCCGAGCTAAAAGGTGCAGCTTCCGAGCTAAAAGGTGCAGCTTCCGAGTTCAAAGGTGCAACTTCCGACCTCAAAGGTGCAACTTCCAACCTCAAAGGCTCAACTTCCAACCTCAAAGGCTCAACTTCCGACCTCAAAGGCTCAACTTCCGACCTCAAAGGCTCAACTTCCAACCTCAAAGGCTCAACTTCCAACCTCAAAGGCTCAACTTCCAACCTCAAAGGCTCAACTTATCCGTTTTATTCAATTAGAAAGATTAGAATGCTTAAAAAATTATTTTCATTCAGCGATCGCTACCGCATCTTACATCAGACTTGGCTGGCTTTCTTTCTCACCTTTGTTTGTTGGTTTAACTTTGCTCCTTTCGCTACAACCATTGGCAAAGAGCTACATTTAGCGCCAGAGCAAATCAAAACTTTAGCTATCTGTAACCTTGCTCTTACAATTCCTGCACGGCTAATTATTGGGATGCTTCTGGATCGTTTTGGCCCCAGAATCACCTACTCAATGCTACTGATGTTTGCGGTTGTTCCTTGTTTGGCGACAGCGTTAGCGCAAGATTTTAATCAATTAGTCATCAGTCGTTTGCTGATGGGAATTGTCGGCTCTGGGTTTGTTGTCGGTATTCGTATGGTGGCTGAATGGTTCGAGCCGAAGGAAATGGGCATTGCCCAAGGTATTTATGGCGGCTGGGGTAACTTTGGGGCTTTTGGCGCAGAGTTTGCCTTACCGATGCTGGCAGTTTCTACTAGCTTTTTCGCTGGTGGTGCTTCTAACTGGCGGTTTGCGATCGCACTTACAGGGATCATTGCAGCCATCTACGGCGTAATTTATTACAACAGCGTCCAAGATACGCCCACTGGTAAAATTTACAAGAAACCTAACAAAAATGGTTCTCTAGAAGTGACCAGTATTAAAAGCTTCTGGGCGATGATTATCTCAAATTTTGGTTTAATTTTCGCCTTGGGTTTATTAGCTTGGCGCTTGGAACAAAAGAAAATTCACTTCCTAACTCTGAGCCAAATGTATCTGACTTGGTTGCTATTAGCAGGATTGTTTGCTTACCAAAGTTATAAAGCTTGGGAGGTAAACCGAGAACTTCTAATTGGTAAAAAAACCTACACTCCATCAAAACGCTTCCAGTTTGGTCAAGTAGCCTTACTCGAATTCACTTACATAACTAGCTTTGGCAGCGAACTGGCAGTTGTATCTATGCTCCCGGCATTTTTTGAAAAAACCTTTGCTTTAGAGCATGTAGTCGCTGGGATGATTGCCGCTACCTATCCCTTCTTAAATTTGGTTTCTCGTCCCAGTGGGGGCTTAATTTCTGATAAATTTAGCTCCCGTAAATGGACAATGACAATTATCACTGCTGGCATTGGTGTTAGTTATTTGATGGCACATTTTATTAATAGTAACTGGCCGATTCCGCTAGCGATCGCAGTTACAATGTTTGCCGCTTACTTTGCCCAAGCTGGCTGCGGTGCAACCTATAGTATCGTACCCCTAATTAAGAAAGAAGCCACTGGACAAATTGCCGGTAATGTCGGAGCTTACGGGAATTTTGGCGGCGTAGTTTACCTGACAATTTTTAGTTTAACCGACGCTCCAACACTATTTAGCACAATGGGTTTAGCTGCTTTAATCTGCGCTTTCATGTGTGCCTTCTTCCTCAAAGAGCCAAAAGGTTCCTTTGCCGCTACTTATGAAAGTGAATTACCAGAAACCGCAACTACTATCTTCTTAACCGAAGAATAATCAACAGAAGGATGAAATAGGAAATTCACTATAGCAGTCTGCTTTGATTTCTGTTCGCGCAGCGTGGCGTAGCCATAATTATTTGCGTAGACATACAGTAGGGAGTAGGGAGTAGGGAGTGGGGAAGAAGCCTTTTTGGGGTGTACTGATTTTTTTCAAAATTAAAATACGAGTCCTATATCAGATTTACAGCTATTTTCAGGTAAATAGACCACGCGGTAGGGGCACAGCACTGCTGTGCCCCTACGACAGACGTGGTTCAAATACATGAAAACAGCTGTAAATTAGGGAACTTAACACTTCATCCTTCCATAACAGTCCTAATCTCTTTTTCATCTCTCAGCGGTCTCTGCGTCTCTGCGGTTCGTTAAAAAAATAAAATTCTCAAACAGTCGCTACATCTGAGGTTGCACAATCAAAATAACCAAATAGTACAACAGCCATGAGTGAATTTACCAAAACCCTCTGTCCCTACTGTGGTGTTGGTTGTGGACTAGAAGTTTCACCTCCAGCCCAACTTGGCAAAGCAACTAATCGAGATGGCCAAGGAAATCCAACTTGGCGAGTTCGGGGCGACAAAGCCCATCCATCCAGTCAAGGAATGCTTTGCGTCAAAGGTGCAACGATCGCGGAATCTTTAGATAAAAATAGATTACATTACCCAATGGTGCGAGACTCCTTAGATCAAGAGTTTCGGCGGGTTAGTTGGGATGAAGTTTTTGATCTCATCACCAAGCGCATTCAAACCGTGCGTTTCACCCAAGGGGCAGAAGCTATATGTATGTATGGTTCCGGTCAGTTTCAAACCGAGGATTATTACATAGCCCAGAAACTCATGAAAGGCTGTCTGGGTACTAATAATTTTGACGCCAACTCACGTTTATGTATGTCTAGTGCTGTAGCTGGCTACATTCAAAGCTTTGGCTCAGATGGCCCTCCATGCTGTTACGAAGACTTAGAGTTAACTGACTGTGCATTTTTAATTGGCACCAATACGGCTGAATGTCACCCCATCGTTTTTAACCGACTGGAAAAATATCACAAAAAGAACCGCAAAGTCAAAATGATTGTGGTTGATCCCCGTCGCACGCCAACCGCAGAAGCAGCTGATTTGCATTTAGCCATTCGTCCCGGTACAGATATCGACTTATTGAACGGCATCGCCCACTTGTTGATGCGCTGGAACTACACTGATCCCATGTTCATGGATGAATGCACCATCAACTTTCCCGCTTATGCTGAAGTGATTCGCCACTATTCCCCAGAAATAGTCGCTCGTCAATGTGGAATTAGCATTGAAGATTTAGAAACAGCAGCACGCTATTGGGGTAAATCTGAGCGGGTACTATCTTTGTGGTCAATGGGTGTGAATCAATCGTCAGAAGGGACAGCTAAGGTAAGAACTATCATTAACCTGCACCTGATGACTGGACAGATTGGCAAACCTGGGGCTGGGCCTTTTTCTCTTACTGGTCAACCAAACGCGATGGGAGGACGGGAAGCCGGGGGTTTAGCGAATTTATTACCGGGGTATCGGGCGGTAAAAGATCCTCAACACCGTGCAGAAGTTGAGGAATTTTGGGGACTCAAGCCAGGACAGATTTCGCCCAATCCCGGTTTGACTGCTTGGGACATGATTACTGGCTTAGAAAATGGCGCTGTAGAGTTATTGTGGATTGCAGCTACCAACCCAGCTGTGAGTATGCCAGATTTAGAGCGAACTAAGAAAGCATTATTGCGATCGCCTTTCACCATTTACCAAGACGCATATTATCCCACAGAAACCTCTGCCTACGCTCACGTTTTGCTACCAGCAGCCCAGTGGGGTGAAAAGACTGGTGTGATGACAAACTCCGAACGAGTGGTAACTTTATGTCAAGCATTCCGCGAACCGCCAAGAGAAGCTAAAGCAGATTGGGAAATTTTTGCGGAAGTTGGACGTAGATTAGGTTTTGAGAGAGAATTTGCCTTTGCTAACTCTGCTGAAGTTTATGCTGAGTTTGTCAAACTAACTAAAACTCGTCCCTGCGATATGACAGGTATCAGTCACGCGCAATTACAAGCACAAGGACCGACTCAATGGCCTCACCCTGAAAAAAGTTATGAGTTAGAATCTTCAACTCCTAATTGTACAGACGCGATTAATCGCGTCTCTAATTGTACAGACGCGATTAATCGCGTCTCTAACAAAAGACTCTACACCAATCTCCGCTTCCACACTCCTGATGGACGCGCTCGATTTGGGGCATATTACTCAAAGGGATTAGCAGAACCACCAGACCCAGATTATCCTTTTGTGCTAACTAATGGGCGACTTTACGGACACTGGCATACGCAGACGCGCACCGGGCGAATTGAAAAAATTTGTAAAATGCATCCCGAACCGTTTATTGAAATTCATCCCCGTGATGCTGCTAAGTTAGGTATTGTAGATAATCAGTGTGTGGAAGTGCGATCGCGTCGCGGTAAAGCTAAGTTTCCTGCTAAAGTGACAAAAGCGATCGCGCCTGGTACAGTTTTTGTTCCCATGCATTGGGGTTCACTGTGGGCAGACAATGCCGAAGCTAATGCCCTCACCCATCCAGAATCTTGCCCCGATTCCCTACAACCAGAATTAAAAGCCTGTGCAGTGCAACTGATACCAATTTCTGTAGAAGTTACAGTCAAAAATTATCAACTCCAATCCTCACAATGGTCATCTCCAAAGTAAACCTCTAAAGTGGTAATTTCGTCAATAATCAATAGTCAATAGTTATGATAATTTTTTATGACTCTCTACTTTTGACTGTTACCAATTACCATATCTAAAGAGATAAAATCTCTACTAACAAAAGGTTTTACTGAGCCGGGATTTTAGCTATGGATAAAGAATAAAAAATAAATAGAAAACTTATAAAACATCAGCAAGGTATCTTTTTTAACCGGGGCTATTTCATTCTCATCTAGTCCGCCTCACAATGAATTCTGAGTCTAATAGCGAAAGTCGTGTAAAGACGACTAAGAAAAGGTTATAATCCCCGTTACAAAACTTAATTACGAATTACGAACTTGTACTGAGCGCAGCCGAAGTATTACGAATTATTTCGATCCTCTAGATTTATCTATGGGATTTTCTTTTATTTTAGAATCGGGTGCAGCATTATGAAAAAGCTACTGAGGCGAATTTTAGTAACTACCAGAGATGAGAACTTCATGCACGTCATCGAAAACATAGAAGTGCTAGTTTCTAAAGTTCTATCTATTTTCATGGTAATTGTGATTTTAGTAGGTATCGCAGATTTAGGAATCTTTATTTTTAAAGAATTATTTACAGCCCCTTACGGTACATTCAACAGAACTTTGTATAAGGTTTTCGGTTTATTTTTAAATATTTTAATTGCTTTAGAGATTTTAGAAAATATTACAGCCTATTTACGAAAACACGTTTTTCAGGTTGAATTAGTTATTGTTACTTCTTTAATTGCTGTTGCCAGAAAAATTATTATTCTTGACTTAGAAAAAGTTGCAGGTCTTGATATAATTGGTCTAGGTATAGCTATTCTTGCCTTATCAATTAGTTATTTGATCATTCGTCTCAGTAATTCCAAAGATGCAAGTTAAAATAATTCGTAATTCGTAATGGGGATAAAGACTCATTGCCACAAAACTTGCCGCTTTCCCCACTCCCTACTCCCCATCCTCACCCATCAACTTTGAGTTTGTCGAACAATGACAGATTTCTTTGAATTTGAAGCAGATTTTGTTGATTCTTTGCGTTGCATCCCCATGCAGGTGCGTTGCAAATTAGATACCTGTGGCATCAAGCTAAAATTGTCTGATTGGAATCAAATGACTACAGCCGAGCGTCAAGCTTTAGTCGAATTACCTTGCACTACAGAAACGGAAATTCAGTTTTATCACGACCATATCCAGCAGTTAATTCTACAACGCACGGGTAGACCAGCGACAAAATTGCCCATCGAGCCTCATCCCGCATGGCTAGACTCTGCCACTGTACCAGCCAGCATTCAGGAAAAAGCTCAAGAAATAGATGTAACCCTAACACAGCAACATTGGGCAGCTTTAACGCCCTTACAGCGTTTTGCCTTGATTAAACTCAGCCAACCAGGACATGAAAACAAAAACTTTAACAGAGCGATCGCAGAATTTCATCTGCTTTAATTAGTCAATAGCCATTAACAAATCTGTAGGTGTATTACACTTTGTTAACTTACTAGTATCAAATAATACATTTAAGCACATTTAATGCTGTAATGTATCAGAAATGCTCACCCCCATTGGCTAGCAGAATTCCTCACAGTACTTGGAACTAAGATTCAACACCCAGAACTGGCTACAGTTGTTTGAGGCAAGATACCGGAAATCTGGTTCGATCTTCGGTGCAGTTTCTTTCCCTACGGCAAAGGAGATTAGTCAATTATCAGTAGCAAAAACAACTGATAACAGAAAACTGAAGATTATATAGTTTTTTGAGCAAACTAAATGCAGTAAAAACTACTATTTTTTGAGCAATTGCCGTGGGTTTAATTTGCAACTACGATGTCAAGAGTATACCACCGATACAAGCTGATTTATCTGCGTCACAAGCCAGGTTTAGGATAAACTCTCAGTAGATGGAATAGTGATTCACATCAACGAAAATCGGCGGTAATCCCATCCCTTCAAGGGGTGGGAGGGATAGCCGCCCGCCGATTTAGTCATTAGTTATTAGTCATTAGTCATTGGTACTAATGACTAATGACTAATAACTAATTACTTCGATTTGCCCCCGGCTTCAAGCCGGGGGATGAGTTAAGTGAAACAATTTGAAATTTTGCATCTGGAAATTTTAAATTTCTTAGCAGTAAGTGAAGCTATAGTGGATTTAGCAATGCTGCTGTTAATGTGGCTAAGGTTAGTCCTGCTGCCAAATTATGTGAAGAATTAGTTTAGAAACGCACTTCTTATCGATGACAGGCAAAAACGCAAGACATAATGCATTTCTGCGGCTAGTGTCTGGTAATGGGGCAGCTTTTGGATCGGAATCTCGCTACTCCCTGCCCCCCAGTAAAGAAATGGTAATTGGACGCGACCCCAGCTGCCAAGTTGTCTTGGATGCCATGATGTACCGAATGGTATCTCGTCGTCATGCGGTGGTTCGTCCCCTTTCTCTATCGCCAGATAGCAAATTCAGCTGGGTGCTGTGTGATTTGAATAGTGCTAATGGCACTTATTTGAATGGACAACGCTTATATGAATGTCAGGAATTGCACCCAGGCGATCGCATTTCTCTAGGTGCTGATGGCCCACAATACGTTTTTGAGTACGAGTTTACCTCACTCACCCCGGCCACGACAGTTAACCAAATTATACCATTACCTTCGGCAACAAACTACCACAACCACACGCAATTAAAGCAGCCAGATTCTGTTAGCTTCACACAGCTTTTTCCGATTATTTCCACTGGTAAAGATTTAACTCGTAAAGCTTACCTCATACCGGGAATACTCACCGTAATCTTTGTAGTGTTAATGTTTGCTACAGTCGGTCAGCCCCAGGCTAATCAAGTTATTGTAGCAACTTACATCGCCTTCGCGGCCTACTATTTTGTTTACCAACTTTGCGGTAAACAGAAGCCTTGGTGGGTGCTAATGGCTGCGGCATTGGGTACGATGCTGATTTTGCTCAGTCCGGTTTTGGATCTATTTATCTTCGTGTTTCGCACCGTTCTGCCTGGAAACTTGCCCTCACCCCAAGAATCTATCACCTTCACAGAGTTGCTGGTGCGGATGTTCTTTGGCGCTGGCTTGATGGAGGAATTACTCAAGGCATTGCCTGTATTAGGGGCTTTTGCTATTGGTAGAATGCTGTCTTCACCTTGGCGGGAACGTATTGGGGTCTGGGAACCTTTAGATGGTATTCTCCTGGGAACAGCTTCGGCTGTGGGCTTCACTCTCTTGGAAACTCTTGGGCAATATGTGCCAGATATTACTCAAAATGTCTCGCAACAGGTGGGTGCAGGCGCTGCTGGTCAACTGGCGGGTTTACAACTGCTAATTCCGCGAATTTTAGGCTCTGTAGCCGGACACATGGCTTATAGTGGCTACCTGGGTTATTTTATCGGGTTGGCTGTCCTCAAACCCAGTAGAAGTTGGCAAATTCTCTCTATTGGTTATCTTAGTGCCTCTGCTCTCCACGCTCTCTGGAATGCTACAGGATCAATCAATGCCTTGCTGCTGGTAGTTGTTGGGGTGTTATCTTACGCCTTTTTGATGGCGGCAATTCTCAAGGCACGGGCGCTGTCACCGACGCGATCGCAAAATTTTGCTACCCGATTTATTAGCCCAAAGTAAGGGATGAGGGGGATGAGGGGGATGAGGGGGATGAGGGGGATGAGGGAGATGAGGAGAATAACCAATGCCCAATGCCTAATGTCTAATGATTGTTGAATATTTATCTCTTGGGATAGATGACCTAGTTTGAAAATCAGCGTACTGTAAATTTATTATGGGGTTAGTATACCTACAAAAATAAAGAGCATTAAACTTGTTGCGAAAGTCTTGATTTTCGATTCTTTCTTTGTCACTTTGCGTAAGGCAACCAACATCTTTGCGAGATACGCTTCTGAACAGAGATCGTGCAAAGCGCGGGCTACGCGAACTATAGCGCATGATGAAGATTTTAGTTTTTTCTACTCCTTACTCCCCATTCCCCATTCCCCATTCCCCATTCATATTTCAGACTGAGACTTGTTAAGTTGAGTAAAAGCATAGGAAGCGATCGCTAAACTAACTTTTGCTTTCTCTACTTCTGATAAAACTGTCCACTCGCTATTTTTAAGATTAGTGAGCGCAGATGCCGGGTTTGGCGATTCGCTACTTCGCATCGCGTAAGCAAAAGGACGAGCCAAAACTAAAAGATCCTCTGTTCCCCAAGTTGGTAGTACTGTCTGAACGCACTCAACCAGTTGCTCGCTGATTAATTGGCGAGCAGCAAATATCTCAGCAGCTTTGCTGGCGATCGCATTGAGCAATTCTTGGGGGACATAGGCAGAAAAAGTAGTACGTAATGTTTCTTGAAGATTAAGCACTACTGACTGTTGTAAGTTCTGATTGTAATCTGGTGTAGAATTAATATCAGACCAAAGTGTGTCTAGATTGTTAAAAAAATCTGGCGATCGCCTCATCAGTTCTTCGTCAACTAAATCTGGCATTCCAAACTGTTCTTCTAGTTCCTGAAAATAAGCTTCTGATTCATCATCACCTGGATTCCAGGGATAAGTACCATCCTCTGGTTCCAGTAACGCTTCTAAAAACTCTAATTCTACTTGAGATGGCAAAGGGGAGAAAGTGTCTGAGCCGTTAATTTTTTTAGCCATTTTTATTGCCTCAAGATTATTTAGTCGTATTGATAGCTACAATTCCTCAGAGGAGATTTCCGCAAAAACAATTGATTTTTTCTCCCGGAAAAACAGACTTTAAAAGCTGATGCTCAACATCAAAATCCATTTCTGCAATCGCTCTGCTAGCAGTCCTCAATCATAAACTCCCAGGTTTCACCTCTAGCACTTCCAAACTTTAACTGCATTCCCGATTTCAAGGGGACTTCCTCTCGGAGGATTTGTTGCCAACCATTAGGGCCTAAAAACCAGGTTGTCCCGTAGGTGGAAAAATCTTGCAAGTAATAAGTTCGCATCAGTGTAGCATCAGTAAGAGTATTGCGGCAGAAGATTTCGGCGTGGCGTTTGGATACAGATGGTTCGGGGATGACAATATCATTATCGCTCGTGCGACCAATGCGGGTGACTCCATAACGCAACAACCAAGTTTTCCCTTTTGGAGTGAGCGATCGCAACGAAGCAATCACAAGCGGGAAACCGAGATCAGGAATGGCTGTATCTGGTAGTTCCGTAATCCCTTCATCTGGGTTCTTAATCAGTTCGCCATTAAAATCTGGATGCAGGTAGAGAACAGGCAAAGTCCAAGCAGGTTGATTAAATTTATACAGTGTTAATAACTCTTGCCTAGCCAGTGCTACGGCTTCATCAATTGGTTTGTGCGATCGCAAAGCTTCGGTAAAGGCTTGAATAAAACTGTGGCTTTCGTGGTCAGCAATTTCATCGCGCATCCCCAAAACCGCAGGCACACCATGACGAATCAGTACTTCTGCTAAACTGCTGGCAGGTATTGCTTGATGATTGCTAGCGGCTGGTTGTGCGCCCCAACAGGCGTTGAAAACCGCTAGTTTCACACCAGTACGGGTCAATACTTGGGCTAATTCTATCCCATTCAGGGGCATCTCTGGTCGCAAAAACAGTAACCCCCCGTCTGGGCCTGGCAAACCATGTCCAGCGTAAAAGAAAACATTGTATGCTTTGGTTTCTAATTCATCAATCAACTCTTGTGGAGTTGGTTGTAGAAGTTGATTCACTATACAAGGTGCATATCTTTGGGAATTTCCACTTACAGGTGTATCTGCAAGAGTTTGCTGTAAAATAGCAGCTTCTTGTTCCAGTTGCAGCTTTTGATCGTGACCTAAAACCAGCAGAATACTTAAAGCCTTGTCAGTTCGCAAATACGGTAAGGCATCAACTTCAGTGCTGGTGCGACTAAATAGCAAATCTGGGGAGAGAGACATCGCCGATTGACCAGGTTCACCCTGCATAATTTCCCAAGGGAAAGCGATCAGATCCGGGTCACGAATTTCTAGTCGAAAGCGCAAACGTGTATGCTCACCCATAGCAATACCGCGACTGCGTTCTAGACTACCAAGAATTTGTCCCTCGAATATCCAGCGCCATAAATTCATTCCCAAATATTGCATCAGACGACTGCTGTAGGGGCTAGTGGTTTCACCTGAAGGGGGTGAAATCCAATCTATGGGCAATGGGTTGGACTTTTGAGATGTTGAGTTTGGGGAAATATCCAAGCGACCATGACCAGCAAACATCTGTTGCCATTCTTGCCAAACTTGAGTGAGTTCAGCAGGCCATACACAGTCACGTAAAACGTAGCCACTGGGATAGGGAGCCTTGACGACCCAAATGGCGAAGTTGTCAGTGCCAGTGTTTAACAGACGGGCGATCGCCAAATTCAGGGATGGCATGGATTCATTAAACTAAAAGCTAAAAACAAATTATTTAAAATAACAATTCTTAAAGGTGAAAATTTTCTACTTTTTTACCTTGTAAGTTTTTACTCTGGTTGTTATCTGTTATTATTCCAGGTTTTTACAAGTTTATCAAAATAGAATTCAGAAGTCAGGAGTCAGGAGTCAGAATTCAGGAGTCAGAATTCAGGAGTCAGAATTCAGGAGTCAGAATTCAGGAGTCAGAATTCAGGAGTCAGAATTCAGGAGTCAGAATTCAGAATTCAGGAGTCAGAATTCAGAATAAATTCTGTACGACTGGCGCATAGCCAGGGCTATTTCATTGTCATCTAGTCCGGCTCAGAATGAATTCTGAGTCTAATAGCACTCATTCGTCTCAAGACGACTAAGAAAAGGTTATAGTCCAATACGCTTGGGTTAAGCATTTTTTCTTCTCTCTGTTTCCTCTGCGCCTGGAGCGGTTCGTTAAAAAAATTGACTTTGACAAAGAGTTTTAGCCTTACAGCTATTTTCAGGTAAATAGACCACGCGGTAGGGGCACAGCATTGCTGTGCCCCTACAACAGATGTGGTTCAAATACATGATTTCTGCTGTAACCCAAGCGTATTGAGTTATAGTCCGTTAAAACGGACTTTAGCTAAAAGCCAAAGAACTTCAGTTCTGGGCGGTTTCTGTCTAGAACGAAATAGCCCTGAGCGCATAGTACAGCCTCTTAGAGTCCGCGAGCATCTTGATTACTACTTCCGACTTCTTTAACTAAGTTGGACTGGCGTCATCTGGTTCAGTAACTGGCGGTTGCGTGACAGTTCTACATGGATTTGGTACGTCTGATTGTAAAACAGATACGGCAAAACGGTTCAGTTGGGGCAAGTCCAGCAATACTGTGTCCGGCAAAGGTTTTGAATTTGGTGGAACCGAGGTAGTTACTGCTGGGTTATTAGTATTAGCTGGAGTTTGTGTACTTTTATTGGTACAGACTCGCATAGATACCGAAAAATCCCCAGAAGCAGGTTTGGGATTTGAGCTTTTCTGAATAACTTCTAAAAAAGTTCCACGAGGAAGGGATTGGTTGTTTCCCAAGGGGATTTCCTTGTTGGTTTTAATTACCCAACCACGATCAAGGTTAGCAAGCGATCGCGGTGTGGGTGTCCCTTCGATGCTAGGGTTTAAAGTTTGTATGGGATTGGAAAAAATTGGCAGTGATCCTGATTGCGATCGCAGTTGTTTGACGAAGAATCCTAAAGCACCTGCTGCTACCACAAATATTAATGGAACTATCCACTGTAGCGGTAATTGGATAGAACTTTTGACAGGCTGATTTTCGGGAATGACCTGAGTTTTGTGGTTTGGGCTATCTAAAAGTGTCGTATCTGTGGCTCTGGAAGTCAAATCAACAGTTTTGGCAGAATAACTCTCTGGAATGACTGCTTTGATCGTAATTTCTGGTTCCCAATATTGAACTTGATAATGGACTAAAGCGACGGTGACATTATCGTGTCCATTTTTAGTATTAGCAATTTCGACTAATCTATCGGCAACATTAACTATATTTGTTTCCCCAAGCAGAATTGGCAAGATTTCTGTTTCCCAGTACTCCTCCACCCGATCAAAATCACTCAAACCATCGGATGTGAGTAGAAAAACAGCATCTTCATCGAGCATAAACCGTGTCGATGTGGGATGCAATGAAGTGCTGGGTCCCATGCCCAAAGCCTGGACAAGAGAGCCAGCAGCACTCTGTTGCACAGCCTCACGATAAATCGCATAACCTAACCGCACCTCGCGGCAGGCGACATCATCATCAAGGGTAACTTGATAACAGCCGTGGCGTGTAATCCAGTAGGCACGACTATCGCCAACGTGGGTAATGTACATTTCATGAGCAACAGGCAATGCCATGACTAAAGTCGTACCCATGCGCTGACGCCCTTGGCGATTTTCACTGTCATTGCGCTGACTAATTTTGTCATTGGCAATGGATACTGCCTTTTCTAGGTCATCGAGTAGCAGTGAGGGGTCTATGTGGTCGTAGGGAACTTTGGTTAGTTGCTGTACCTGCTGCTGGATCGTTTCAATCGCTAAATTTGAGGCGACATTACCGCCCTCGTGGCCACCGATGCCATCACAGACAATTGCTAAGGCTGTTGGCTGGGGTGGTTTGCTGATCAGAGTACCACTGGGGGGGCTACAGGCATCTTCGTTACGTTGGCGAGTTGGTCCAGTGTCACTTTTGGTGATAATTTTGATTGTGGGTGTTTGCGATCGCCCTAACCCAGCCAGTCCCTGATCTAAAACTTTAATTAATTGATCTGTTGAGTTAATCTGTCCCTGAATTAAGGAAAGGCTAACCTGATTCACAAATTCAG
This sequence comes from Nostoc sp., assembly GCF_036919575.1. GTDB lineage: Bacteria > Cyanobacteriota > Cyanobacteriia > Cyanobacteriales > Nostocaceae > Nostoc. The sequence goes on from NZ_JBALBY010000040.1 coordinate 18,799, forward strand.
CGATCGCTGGTTTGGCATCACTGACCAACTGCTGCCAAAATTCACCTAATTGGGGCAATTCTGGTGATGTTGCGATATCTAAACGCAATTCCAACAAACGTACTAATGAGCCTTCTACCCGTAATACATAGGAGTCAAGCAAGCTAGAGGCGACACCTTCACTCGCCAGAGGTTGCCACAGATGAGCTATTTGCCATAACCAATTGAGTTGGCGCATCGATGTTGCATCCCGCCAAGCGGTGGTTAACTCGCTGCATAAATGCACTTGTTGGATTGTGTCATCTACTAATAGTGGCGGTTTTTCTAAAAGTAATATTTCTCCAGGCGAGGGACCGTCAGCGACAAAAAGCACTCCATATACCTGCGGTACGTGTAAGCGGTAGGGAATGAGTCTCAAATAAGCTTTTAGAGGCTGGAAATTATCTAACTCAGGCGTTAGCGCTAATAAACCAGGCTTCGTATCTAAAAGCACAAATTTATCAAGGACTAAATAGCGATCGGCTAATATTTCTCCAGGGCTACCCACACTTGGGCCATCTACCACAGCCCAGAGATAATTTTTGGGTAGCGGCGTGGAACATCGCTGGCAAAACTTGTGGGTCAGGGGGTTGGCAGCCTGACAATTTTCATTTGGACAGTAGAGCGTTGCCGCGTCATTTTCCATAGTTTTCGCACCGATCAGCGATTGGCAATTTCTTTAACAGCATTAGTAGGGACAATCTAGACCGCTCATCTTTCTGAAACTTGACATACCCAGACTTTAGATGATGATTTTAGCTGGCGGATATCAGCAGGTGCTAATACTTAACTTATCCAAATAACACGCTCCCAAGTCAACCCTACAGCCTCATCATAGCTTCTGTTGCCCTGTGACTCTCCATCAATAAAGCAACTAACTCCAACCCTGTCCCCAAAGCATAACCCAAGCATGACTATGTTATTTGTTTTTACTGAATTACCCCATCATCAACAGCCAGATAATGTTGGTATTTATTTAGTTTATAAGTAAGATAGCAATAATTAACTTTAATTAAGAATTAAGATAATTAAATATACTTTTGGCAAAAGTACCTGACGAATCAAGAAAACCTCTCTTCTTCATCTCTGTCCTACAAGGCTACAGTGTACACACAAGTCTGAAATAGCTGATTAACCAAGGTTTTACCCCACCCTAACCCTCCCCTTATAAAGGGGAGGGAACTAGATTTCCAGTCTCTCCCCTTATAAAGGGGAGGGAACTAGATTTCCAGTCTCTCCCCTTTATAAGGGGGGATTAAGGGGGGTAATTCGACTTGTGTGTACACCGTAGCCTACTCACAAGGGTGCAGCCAGCCCGCTACTAACTATTGAGCTTATTGTTTGTCGTCAATTGCTACTTGGGGGACTCCCATGCTGTAGTTGGTAACACGGGCAGAGAGATTGTAGCTGAGTTCGCCGAGTTGCAGGAGCGATCGCAGATAATGTTCTAAGTCTGACCCCACACGGCGCAAATTATAGTCCGTGAGGTCTACGCCACTAGATGCTTCTACTAGTTCATCAAATTTTCGGTAAACCTTTTGCAGCGCATCTTCATTCCAATTAAATTCGTTATCTGGGTCAACATCTAACGTTAAGACCTGTTGACTAGGAACCAGTTCGCCATCCCGGTCAATTTCACCTGCAAAAATGCGGACATGCCGGGTTGTAGACTTGAGCAGCATCGGGTTATCCATAAAAGGGTGCAAGATTTGGGTGGATTACACTGAAATTATTGTAGACGTTATATCTGAGCTTGAATGCTCTCAATTTACAAGCTTTGAACGCAGTTTCAAAAGAGGATATTTAATCGACATAAGTAAAAATATCATGTGTACTGATCAACTTGCTACCTCTATTAGGATTTGAAGACAGAGCTAGCTGTTAGTACTGACAGTAGTCCAATTATTTTTCTGCAACAATTACTGGTTAGAGTGTTTTCATTTGGGGCATATAAACAAGTCTAAGCGGTGTTCTAATCTTACCTAGTGTTACTCATCAAGCCCAAAACACAGTAGGGTCAGGCGTTTAGCAGGAATAATTTGATCTGTGTACATTTTTTGATGGAGAACAAAAACTTTTACCTTAATAATTATGCTCAGAAATTTCTTCGGAATTTGCTGCTGAAAAAAACGCACATCTAGTAATTTTACGGAATCGGGCTACATCGACCTCTGGCTTTAATAAATTTAAAAAACTTAAGCGGTTTTACTTACGTATAAACACCAAATTCAAAGTAACAAGTAAAGCTGCTATTGACGTTATCATAAAGTTGATGTAAAAACCTTTAAAAAGGTCGAACAATTTCTTACAGAAACTTTATTGTGTAGAATCTTAAAAACTGAATAATAGTTATGGCTTACCATAAGCTACATCTGGCACAGGAACATGAAAATCTAGACAGTAAAAATCTAGATTGATAATAAAACAGAGGAGAGTGAAATAGAATACAAAGGTGATTGATGAAGAAAAATTCTTAATTCAAGCACTTTGGATTCAAAAAAGATATAAAGAATTTTGCTGGACATCTACCTCCTTACCCTCATGACCACCAAGTAAAGGAATCTCATAGCTATGAACTCCAAAGCATTACCACGCCAGATAAATAATCTCGAAGTAGGTGTTTATGAGTGCGAAATACATCTCAAATTCCGCTTGATTGAGGAAAAGAGTCTATTGAGCGATCGCGAACAATTGTTACAGGTGCTACTTGATGCTTTGACCGAAGGTTCTGACGACTTTCTAGAGACGCTGCAAGCGTCCGTTAAAGCCCAGGAAATATCTGAGTTCAAAGCCTCACCTCAAATGCGACGCCAGCTAATGCGCTTGCGTAATGCTGCCGAGAATCCCCAAAGTTAAAGGTGTAATTTGAATGGTGACAAAACGTGAATTGGGCATCAAATCAAATGTTGATCTTATATCCCCGTTGCAATAGAAACTAAGCACTAAGTAGAATTCATCAAATAATCTGCTTTCTATTTTGTGAAAGTCTTATTTAGCAACACAAAATCCCAGGAACAGTTTCCTCTATTAAAAACTTTGTAGCAAAGGGTACTGGTAGAATCTCAGAGCAAATTCAGCCGGGTGCATTTTACCGAGTTTTTATCAAAACATTGTAGGAATAACAAAACCCTGTGTCTTTACAGATGGGGAATTGGACAACAGGCGCAAATGAAATGAAAAGCTCAAAGACCAAAGTAAAAATAAATAACCTTTCTTTTAGCTTTTTGCTTTAACTCAGTGCCTGATTTGCTGAAATACTTATGTTTTATCTATTACTGGTAATAGGTCATGGTTTAGCAGCCAGTTACCTATTATCAATCACCCAGGAGCAGGGGGAGCTAGAATTTTAGATTTTAGATTTTGGATTGAAGAATTGAAATTTAATCCAAAATCCAAAATCCAAAATCCAAAATTGAATTGCCCAATGCCTATTTAGCAAGTCCGTGTTCTAGGGCAAAACGAACTAACTCTGTACGGCTACTAGTGCCAGTTTTACTAAATAAACGGCTGACGTACTTTTCTACATTGCGGACGCTGGTTTCTAAGCGACGGGCGATTTCTTTGTTCATCAACCCTTCAGCAACCAAATTTAGAACACTTTGTTCTCTGGGAGTCAAATCAATTTTGAAAGGGGCTGGCGATTGGGAAATGGCATTTCTTTGAGTTAACAACGCTTTAATTTGGGCAATCTGATTGGCTAGTTCAGCAATATCAGGGGTTTCAGCGTCATCTCCCGTACTTGCGGACTTAGCGGCGCGACGGGCTAGCAAATTTTCGACTATAGCCACCAGTTCATCTGGATCGAAGGGTTTGGGTAGATAGGCATCAACACCAGCATGATAGCCTTGGATGCGATCGCCTGTCATACCTTTAGCAGTTAAAAATACTACCGGGAGTGCTTGGAAGCGGGGGTCTTCTCGCAGTTGCTTCAGGAACTGATAGCCATCCACCTGGGGCATCATCACATCGGAAATCACTAAGTCAGGTGTATTCATCTGCATCCATTCCCAACCTTCAAGAGCGTTACTGGCGACTTGAACGCTGAAACCGCTCTCTTGCAAATAGTCTTTCACGGCTTCCCGTATACCTGGTTCATCATCCACCAGTAACAATTGTGCTGACATTTAAAATTTCCTTGAGTTTTCCTTTTTCCAATTTAGCTAAAGTTGACAGTGATTGAACAAAAGGGATAAGGGAAAAACCCATTGCTTCCTAACTCTTCATTACTAGGATAAACGGTCAATTATTTTAGCATTCTCTGGCAGCTTGGTATCTCGTTGTCCAGCAGCACGCGCTCTAGCAGTGAACAAACCAATGGGAGTATTTAATAAATCTACAAGGGTGGCTTTAGCCGCGATGCCTGCGATGGTCAGTGAGCTTGCCTGACGTGAGCCTGCGCCGTTCGCGTAGCGTCTCCAAGAGTTGGGTCGAAGTGCGGGCTGCGCGATCGCATTTTTAATATCCCTTGGTACTTCCTTCAATAACCAACGTACCAAACGATAGCCGTATTCTTTGAGTGTCATCTCTGGCATCAAATCGACACCGTGCAGTTCGTGGAGATAGCGATTTGAGCGTCCATAGCGCCGCCATTGACTTTCCAGTTCTTGAAGTGTAGCGCGGTGGCGGTGCCGCACGATCGCATTCGGGGCAAATTCCAAACGCCCGATGTTTTCCCCCAAAATCCGCCAGCAAATATCGGCATCGCCACCAGTGGTAAGATAGGGACGAAATAAACCTGCTTTTTCTAAGGCCAGGCGGCGAATCGCCAAATTAGCGGTTTGACCATAAGGACGAAAGGAATGGCCAAGGGTATGCTTTTGTGACAACGTTTCTTGACGGTCTGCGTGTTGTTCTAGCAGAGTTGTGCCTGGTAGTGCCAAAATTTCACCAGCGACAATTACCACTTCTTTGTTGACAAAAGGCTCAATTAATGCATCTAACCATTGTGGTTGTGGGCGACAATCAGCATCGGTAAAAACGATAATTTCACCTTTAGCGGCGCGAATCCCAGTATTACGAGCAGAGTATGAGCTTTGAATTTGGTTTTCGCTCAACGGGTGAATTGTAATTGGGCAATTTTCGGCAGATGCTTTGAGAATGATGAGAGTGCGATCGCTACTATTATTGTCCACCAACAAGTACTCTACCCGGTCTTTTGGATAGGTTTGAGACAACAGACAATTGAGCAAATCTGGTAAATCCGCCTCACCGTTATAAATAGGAATAACCACCGACACCATTGGTAAAAAGCTGGTGGCGGTGGTTGCATCAACTGGCTGATGATTCATAAATCTGAGATTTTGGAGATGGGATTACTCGCTAGTATTCCCAAACTAAAATCTGGAACGATAAGAAGGAGTCAGAATTCAGAATTCAGGAGTCAGAATTAATTAGTGAGGGATTGGGACTCAGCACTTTTTTATCAACCACTAAATCTGAGATTTAGCTGTGTGCTTAAACGCACTTATTCACCTCTCGGTCGGACTCAAATTCATTCTGAATTCTGACTGGAGGCGGAGCGTCTCCGGCTCCGCTCCTGAACGCCAGTTGCTCCACTTGGGGAAACCCCAAGACCGCACTGGCTCCTCCTGAATTCTGTTTTCATAGCTCCAAAAATCTGGATTTGGGAATACTACATCACTCGCGCCAATCTAAAATTTCAGTTTATCGGCGCGGCTCATGGGTCGAATCGGCTGATTTGCTGGCGGCTGGGCAAAGTTGTTATTGGATAAAATTGCGATCGCCCGGGCATATTGTGGATCACTCTTAGTGCCGATTAAATCTGGATTAGAAGCCAACTGACGCTCTTGTGCCTCTGTCAAGTCTAGCTTGATATCTGGCGTAATCCCTTTGTGGTTAATATCCGTTCCCGCAGGGGTGTAGTAATGGGCAATGGTGACAGCCAAGCCGGAACCATCTGCGAGTTCATGAACTGACTGTACTAATGCCTTACCAAAGGTTTGACCACCTACGACTACCGCCCGCTTATTATCCTTGAGTGCCCCTGTGAGGATTTCGCTAGCACTAGCTGAATTACCATCCACTAAGACTGCCAAAGGACGATTTGTCAGAGCAGTGCGATTGGCTTTACTTTCCTCACTGCTGCCCACACGGTCTATCGTCTTGACAATTCCGCCGTTATCATACCACATCCGGGCAATTTTAATGCTCGCCTCCAATAACCCGCCAGGATTTCCCCGCAAATCCAAGACATAAGAATCAACTTTCTTGCTGTTCAAATCGCGGATGGCTCGTTCCATTTGGTTTGCGGCGTGGGCGCTAAATTCCCGCAAACGGATATAGCCAACGCGGCGATTCCCTTCCTGTCTGAGGGTATAACGTACCGTTGGCACTTCAATATTTGCCCTCGTCAGCTTGACATCAAAAGCATTTTGCCCCTGCCGTCCCAGCCGTAGCTTGATCGGAGTACCCGCTTTGCCACGAATTAGCTTAGAAGCGTCATCCACTTTCAATTTGAGAGTGGGTTTGCCGTCAATTGCCAAAATTTCATCGCCTGCTTTGATCCCAGCTTTCAGTGCGGGAGAATTTTCTATGGCTTCGACAACAGTGAGTCGCTGAGTTTTTGGGTTCACTTCCATCCGAATGCCAATACCAGAGACTTCCCCAGATGTTTGGCTAGTCAGGGCTTCAAACTGTTTGGGGTCCATGAACCGAGTGTAAGGATCTCCTAACTTTTGTAAAGCTTCGCGGATGGCAGTATAAGCTTCTTCACGAGAAGAATAGTCTTTGTTCAACAGGGTTTGTCTGGTTGCTTGCCAATCTTGTTGATTAAATTTAGCATCAACATATTCATGATTCACCACTTGCCATACTTGGTCAACTATCTGTTTTGGGCTGTCTTGTAGGGCTAGAGCAGCACGGACACCACGAGTCCAAGCGGGGCCGAACACAGAGATAGCAGCAGTAGTGGCGATCGCTCCACCAATCAAGGCTACTTGGAGCGGAGAGTAACTTTTCGCAGATTGGTTCATGTATATCAGTTGGAATAATTGTGTTGTTGACAGTTTAACAATCAGCCTTTCCAGAAAATTTTAAGTTTTTATACCCCAAACTAAGCTATGCTCCCTTCATCATTTTTATCGTTGAATGATGCCGAAAATACTGCATTATTAACAACCATTTCTCAGTTTGTTAGACTTCTTCGGAAGGCTATACTGAAGATGTGACACTTTGATCAGCGTCATGTTTGCACTTCTTGATTACTTTTATAAGATAGCACCTTGATCGCTCAATTGCAGCACTGTTAGACAGCCATTAAATCATGTTTTCTTACTTAAGTCATGAAACGCAAATTTCCCATCAAACCATTAATTTCTACTAAAAGAAATTTTGCTAATCTGTGGCAATTGTTACAAAAACTAACTGGTGGATTGTGTGTTGTCCTGGGTGCTTGGCTGATTTTCACTACTATAACCTTAGTTTTTGCTTATTCGCAGCCAGTAGATGCCTTCTTTGTGCTTGGTGGCAGCATTCGTCGAGAAATTTATGTTGCCCAACAAGCAAAACAATACCCGCAAACCCCAATTTTAATTTCTCATGGTTCCCCAGATCCTTGTATACGGTTAATTTTTCAGCCGGAATTAGTAGAGTTACAAAATGTTTGGTTAGAAAAGTGCGCGAATTCTACCTTTGAAAATTTCTATTATGGTATCCCGATTCTGCGGCGTTGGGGAGTGCATAAAGTCATGTTGATTACCTCGCCAAGTCACTTACCCAGAGCCAAATGGATGGCACAAATTCTTTTCGGCGCTCATGGTATTTGGGTAGAGTCAGAGATTGTTCAGGAGTTGGGTGTTCCTGGTAATCATGAATCTTGGCCTAAAACTGGATTAGATTTAACACGCAGTTTATTTTGGGCGTTTTTAAGTCAAATTATTCAACCGCAATGCTCAAATGTGACAAGACTTACTGAAGTAGATATGCAAGCTTGGGAAAATCGAGGTTTTCATTGTGAACACCAAGGGGGGGTGGGGAGATAACAATTCAAAATTCAAAATTCAAAATTCAAAATTAGTTACTAGAAGCTAATTTCTTCGTGTCTTTTTGCGCTTGTTTTGTGTAAATCAACCTCTGAGGTTGTTTGAAAAGTCTAATTTGTTACTAGCCCTGGCGACTAGAAGTCGCGGCTACACAAACAAAACCCACCTCCGTGGGTTAAAACCCTTGATTTTGTATTAGTCCACCTCCGTGGACTAAGCTTTGTGTAGTAGCGATCGCCTGGAAAATTAAGCAATATATTTGCATAAAAGAATCGCAATTGGGCGTAGTTTAAGAACATCTCACTTTTATAAAAATAATTTAGCGATCATTCTGCACGAAATGGATGTGATTCCTCTGGATGCTTCTCTACTACGTGGCTCTCACGGTAACATTACCACTTCTGTTGCTGAATGGCCTCTATTTATCACCCATCAAACTCACCTAGTTGATGAAAATCGAATTGAGGCCACAGATGTTTGTTCGTTGATTCTCAAACATTTAAATACCTGAAATGAAAATAAGCTGATATCACATACCTCGTTCCCAGTCTCAGACTGGGAATGCCCTTCAGGGAGCCTCCCTGACTCGCGGCAGAGCCGCAATTGAAGAGCATTTCCAGCAAGAGGCTGGAAACGAGGTTTTAAAAGGGTTTTGGCTTAAGTTGACACTACTGCACAGATGTGAATCCCTACATATCCCAAAAATACAAAACAAATTTGTTGTAATTCATAGTCATATCGAGTATGCTTTATATGTAAACTCGTTATGACTATGAATTAGTTGGTTCTATCAGTAGGCATCCGTCTATCTACTGAGTAAAATATACTGTGGGCAATCTGAGTAACTTAATGGAGAGCTTCTTTACCTATGACTGAACCCCAAAACTTGACAACTGCTGACGGTATTCCTGTTGCCGATAACCAGAACTCACTCACGGCTGGATCGCGTGGGCCTGTATTAATACAGGATTTCCACCTCTTGGAAAAGCTGGCTCATTTCAACAGAGAACGTATTCCTGAAAGAGTTGTTCACGCTAAAGGTGCGGCTGCTCACGGCACTTTGACTATTACCAATGACATCACCCGCTACAGTAAAGCTAAACTTTTTTCTGAAATTGGCAAGAAAACGGAAGTTCTTCTGCGCTTTTCTACAGTCGGAGGAGAAAAAGGTTCAGCAGATGCCGAGCGCGACCCTAGAGGTTTTGCCATCAAGTTCTACACTGAAGAGGGTAACTGGGATCTTGTCGGTAACAATACCCCTATTTTCTTCATCCGCGACCCGCTCAAGTTTCCTGATTTCATCCATACCCAAAAGCGTAATCCCCAAACCAATTGCAAAGACCAGAATGCAAAGTGGGATTTCTGGTCACTCAGTCCAGAATCGCTCCACCAGGTGACGATTCTGTTTTCAGATCGGGGAATTCCGAAAAACCATCGACACATGGACGGCTTTGGTAGCCACACCTTCAGTTTGATTAATGCTCAAGGCGATCGCGTCTGGTGTAAATTTCATTTTAAGACTCTGCAAGGGCATCAAACCTTGACGGAGGAAGAATCAGCCCAGATTAAGGGCGAAGATCCAGATCATGCAACTCATGATCTATTTGAAGCGATCGCTCAAGGAGATTATCCCAAGTGGCGGATGTGTATTCAGGTGATGACAGACGAGCAAGCGTCAAAACATCCAGATAATCCCTTTGACTTGACGAAAGTTTGGAAGCACTCAGAATATCCTTTAATTGAAGTCGGGATATTAGAGCTAAATCGGAACCCTGAGAATTATTTTGCCGAAGTTGAGCAAGCTGCTTTTAGTCCTAGTGCAGTGGTTCCGGGGGTTAGTTTCTCTCCAGACAAAATGCTTCAAGCTCGCATCTTTTCTTACCCAGATGCTCAACGGTATCGCTTGGGTGGTAACTATCAGCAACTACCCGTTAATCAGCCTAAATGTCCAGTGATGCATTATCAGCGAGATGGCTTTATGGCGCCGGGGAACAACGGCGGTAGTGTTCCTAACTATGAACCGAATAGTGCTGAGGGTACGCCCAAAGAAAATTCAGCTTATGCAGAACCACCTAGTCATTTGGGCGATGTCACAGTTGATCGTTACAGTCATCGTGAAGGAAATGACGATTACACCCAAGCAGGTGATCTGTATCGGTTACAGACTCCTGAACAGCAAGAGCGTCTTGCTAAAAATATTGTCGGTAGTCTCTCTCAAGCGAGGCAGGACATCCAAATGCGCCAACTTTGCCACTTTTTCCGGGCAGATGTTTCCTATGGTAGTCGTGTAGCTAAGGGGTTAGGTATTTCAATTGATCCCTCAATGTTTTCTGCTACTGCTCAACCTGTAGGTAACTGGTAGCCTTATCCAATTGTGTGGGGTGGGCAACATGAGCGCCTCTCTATACGGGCGCTCATGTTGCCCACCCCACAAGAAGTAGTTGAGTATTTTTTTATTTGTCAGTCCCTTAACTAGATAAATAAAAATATTTACAGCTATTGCGATCGCATCCATCGCAGAGCATATCGTAGAGAAGTAGTTCTAGGCGTTGCGATCGCTTTATTTTGGTTTGGTGCGATCGCAATGACATTGTGTAATTAATTATGTTGCCTACTTATTAGACTAAGATTTGAATCCCAGGCGGGTAATGCAGCCGGTGCAGATTACCTAAATTACTGAAACCAACGGGAGACAAAAGCAACCATTCTCCTGAATCAAGGCTGACGATTCCGCCGCAAGGCTTCCAGATTTTCACGAAAGGTTATTGTATTGGGATGATTTGCCCCCAACCGTTTTTCAGCGATCTTCACAGCTTCGATATACTTTGGTTCGGCATCGCTGTACCTTCCCTGGGAATCGTAGAGTAATGCCAAATTGTTCAGGCTAATTGCCACAGAGGGGTGTTCATCCTCCAGCAGGCGTTTTTTCATCTCTAAAGCTTGAATATACAAAGGTTCGGCATCGCTGTACCTTCCCTGAGAACGGTAGAGTTCTGCCAAATTGTTCAGGCTAGTTGCCACAGAGGGGTGTTCATCCCCCAGCAGGCGTTTTTTCATCTCTAAAGCTTGAATATACAAAGGTTCGGCATCGCTGTACCTTCCCTGAGAATTGTAGAGTCCAGCTAAATTGTTCAGGCTAGATGCCACATCGGGGTGTTCATCCCCCAGCAGGCGTTTTGTCATTTCTAAAGCTTGGATGTACAAAGGTTTGGCATCGCTGTACCTTCCCTGATAATTGTAGAGTCCAGCTAAATTGTTCAGGCTAGACGCCACATCGGGGTGTTCATCCCCCAGCAGGCGCTTTGTCATTTCTAAAGCTTGAATGTACAAAGGTTCGGCATCACTGTACCTTCCCTGAGAACGGTAGAGTTCTGCCAAATTGTTTAGGCTAGTTGCCACAGAGAGGTGTTCATCCCCCAGCAGGCGTTTTTTCATCTCTAAAGCTTGAATGTACAAAGGTTCGGCATCGCTGTACCTTCCCTGTGAACGGTAGAGTCCTGCCAAATTGTTCAGGCTAGTTGCCACAGAGGGGTGTTCATCCCCCAGCAGGCGTTTTTTCATCTCTAAAGCTTGAATGTACAAAGGTTCGGCTTCGCTGTACCTTCCCTGTGAACGGTAGAGTTCTGCCAAATTGTTTAGGCTAGTTGCCACAGAGGGGTGTTCATCCCTGAAACGCTCTCTAGCAGCAGATAAACATTGTTCATGCCAAGGTAAGGCTTGCGCGTAGGCTCCTTGACCTTCGTAAAATCTACCCAAGCCTACAAAAGGCCAAATTAAATCATCATTGCTTAACCAAGCTTGGTAAACTGTCGCAGCTTCCCCAAGGTGTGGGATGGCAAGAGTTACTTTAGCAATTTCTATCAATGTGGGTGTCTGAGGAATATCTTTTGCTACGGCTACCATTGCTTGACAAAAGCCGCGATTAAGTTCATCAGCTTCCGCTAACTCTTCTAACTTCTGGCGCAATAATTCCCGAATGCGATCATGAATTTGGTAAGTGTCATCTGCCAATTCTTGCAGCAAATAACGCTCAACTAAAATAGTGCAGTTAGCTTTAAAGTCAAATTCCAAATCGCTATAACTTGCTGCTGATTCTACCAAAGACCAAGGGATAGGAGCCAAAGCAAACAAACTCAACAGACAAGCTAATTTTTGCGCCTCTGGTTCTAAGCTTTGCCAATTCAACTCAAAAGCTGCTGCTACACCAGACTCACCTGCTGATGCTTGCTTTTGTAGCCGTGCGAGAATGTCTCCTAGCATAATACTCTCCCTGGCTCTCGGCACTGTGCTGCTATTTGGTAAAGTCCAATTGGTACATAATTCACAAATCGGCAAAGACTTTTAGCAAACTCTAATTCTTTCTCAACTCTATCTTTTCCCAGCAGAGTTGTTAATAATTCTAAGGCTCCATCTGGTGACAATTGACCTAACGGCAGTGATGGATATGTTAACCCTGTGTTTTGACGAGTGGTAATTAACACCTTAAACCGAGAACCTTTGAGTGGTAGATAGGGTTGAATTTGCTTCCAGTCTTTGACATCATCAAATACTAATAAAACTTTGCCAGCTTGCCACTTCTTCCAGCAATAAGCAACTTGACCTGCTAGGCTTAATCCATCCGGTAGATTAAAGTTAGGTAAATTCACAACTCCAAACTCTACTAACTGGGTTCCCAAATCAATACCTTGGGGATTTAACCAACAACACCCGCCAGAATAATCTTCCAAATATTGCCATGAGTATTGAATAGCTAACTCTGTTTTACCCACGCCACCTTGCCCAGTCACATCGGTAATAGCCACAACATCATTTGCTTGCAATAGCTGACGCAATTGTTCTATTTGCTCATCCCTCCCAACAAACTTACGAGCTTGACTCTGTGGGATATCATGCGGGATATCAAAAGGATTAAAATGAGATTTTTCAATATCTCCATCCCAACTGCGGGAATAAAAATAAGTCGGTAGTTGTTTTTTATCTAAACTAATAAATCGCTGCTTAACTGCCTCAGTAACTTCCCTCATATTCGGCGGAAAAGTCCCATTAGCTGCGGCTAAAGCCTCTCTCACAGCTTGAGAAAAGTATCCTGTTTTATTTTCAGAATTTACTTTAGCTTGCTCTCCTTCCCGCGTAGCCAGTAACACAAATTGTTGACTATCTTGCTTTGGCTGACCACTCAAAAAAGCTTTACCACCTAAGTTAGTTGGTCTTCCCTTCGACTCTAAAACATAATTAGCACAGGCATCAATAATACAAATATGATTACGAATCTGAAATTTATCGGAACGCAACAAAACTAATAAAGAATTCAAATCTAAGTTCTGCCAATTCTGTTTATTTGCATCAGCACAAAGCAACCGACGCTCTCGTTCTGAGGTAATCAAACCATGTCCCGCCCAAAAAATGTAGAGTAAATCCCCCGACTTTGGGGATAAAAAGTTAGTCACAATGTCGGAGATATTTTGCTCTGTTGCTAACTCTACAGTTAACCCACATTCCTCAATTAACTGATGATTTTCTTCCAGTGCTGATAAACATAACCGGATATTCTCCTTCGGTACACCGCGCCGATGCAGCCAATAAGCAAATTTCAGCGCGTCATCGGCTGGACCCCCACCCGTCACATTCCATTTAGGTTCGTGGTACTTTTCAATACCCACAATTAACCCAAATGTGCGATCGGGTTTGGCCATAACTTCCATTAGGGCAACCCTGTCAAGGCGATATGTCCAATACCGTTCGGATAAGATCCCCCCGCCTGTGGCGACCCCCTTAAAAAGGGGGTGAAAGAAATGATATTAGCCCCCCTTTTTAAGGGGGGTTGGGGGGATCTCCGCTCAATAAACAAGTTAACCGAACCGTATTGGGTGATATGTAGCTTGAATTTCATATTCGTTCAGACAAAATCTTCACTTGTTCTTTGAGAATTTTGAAACTTCCGAGTTAAAAGGTGCAACTTCCGAGTTAAAAGGCTCAACTGTCGAGTTAAAAGGTGCAACTTCCGAGTTCAGAGGCTCAACTGTTGAGTTAAAAGGCTCAAGTGTCGAGTTCAGAGGCTCAACTTCCGAGTTAAAAGGTGCAACTTCCGAGTTCAGAGGCTCAATTGTCGAGTTTAAAGGCTCAATTGTCGAGTTTAAAGGCTCAAGTGTCGAGTTCAGAGGCTCAAGTGTCGAGTTCAAAGGCTCAAGTGTCGAGTTCAGAGGCTCGTAATGAATACAAGACTCACCTTGACAGCACTACCTCCATTATGGCAACCTCGAAATAATCGCCTCCCAGGTTTTGGCATTTGTCCAATAAGCACCGTGGGAACGGGGAAAGGGTTGTTTGCTATCCACTGGCACATCCTGCACGCGATCGCGGAAAATTTTATTACCCACGTAACTGAGAAAATCCCGTAAATCGTAGATATTCAACCATTCCGGGAAATGCTCAGGCAATAACTGCCCATATTCTAAGCTGTAGAGGGCGTTAATCTCATATAAAAACGGTGCTTGGGAACCAACTGTTACCAATAATTCCACCTGAGACAACTGCTGCTGCACTAGCAAATCTACACAAGCGATACCTCCCAAGCTATGGGCGAGTAAAACCACTGGCGGTTCTGCTTGGGCAATTTGTTCCTGGATAAACGCCCTGATTTTTTCACCCCGCGTCTGATACAACAAAATATCACCAGGCATAGGCGAAATTTTATCAGTTAGTTCAAGGCGGTTTCCCCTGACATAATTTGTTCCCATTGGCAACGCTAATTCAACCAGTGGCTTTAATAACCAGCCACCCAATCCTAATTCCGCCTCTCCCAAAGCCAGAGTCAGCAATTCCACAACATTGTCCCGCAATTGGGCATCGGTGAGTATGGGGGGAAATTTTTCTTGCAGTTCGCTAATAAACATTGCTTGAGCCGCGATCGCTCTAGCTATTGGTGCATAATATTCACTCAAATCAGATTCGGAAACTGTGAGCAATGCCTGATAATACGGTTCACTGTGGATAACTGCCTCTCGTGCTGGCTCAAATATTTCTGCAATTCCCGCCTCTTGCAACTTAGCTTGCAGTTGAGATGTCGGAGTGAGACTGGCTACACGAGATTGTAAAACATCCCCTGGTTCTTCCCCAAAGGGATTTCCTGCCTCAACAGGTTTCAAAGACAACAGCCGTAATTCATAAAGAGGATCGCGGTATAATTGCCCCCACAGTACAATCTCTGCGTCTGGTTCTTCCTGAGATAAAGCCAGTGTCGCATCTTCCAAGGGTACTGATGCCCGATTATCATTGAACCTTGCACCTAATTCACCCCAAAGACAGCGAGAAACTTTGATGTCAGGACGTTGGGCGTGAATCTTTTGCTCAATTATCTGAAAGGTTTCGTTGTATTCTCGTTCTCTAATGCCAGTGCCATGTACAAATATTACAGTGGTCATTGTGATAAGGCTAGCTAGCGATCGCAATCCTCTGTATTATTCCTCAGTACTTTCTCTGACACAAGCTGATTTTAGGGACTTGCAAGAAATAAATTATCTAAATAAACGAACCACTCCAGACGCAGAGAACACAGAGAGAGGAGAAATGAGAGGGGTTTTGTGTCAGTTTTGGGATATTTTTTTATTTGGAAGTACTTTATTCACTTGGCTTATTAAAAACTTCTAAAATCTGTCGGCAAATCTGTTTGAGCTTATCCTCGATTTCACCCGAAGGCGAAGATGCGCCGACAATACTCCAGTTTTCTACCGTAGAAAGTCGCCACGCCTCGCCGCGATGATCAAATCCAGCTACCTCCACACCGATCGCACGACGTGAGTTATTGATGGGATCTTGATAAAATCGGATTTGAATCAAAATACTACGACTTCGCCAAGATTTGCTGATACCAGGAAAGTGAAAGCCAATATCTATAGAATCTGGATCGACTAACTCCCTGGTTTCCGGGTCATTCTTCCAGGGTTTGAGATCAGATTTGGCATCAGGAAACTCGAATTTGAACAAATTAACCACCGTAGCAATGTTGCTGGCGAGTTCAAGGTTCGTTGCCTGTTCAGCTGCGTTCACTAAAAAACACTCCTATATTGCGTCGGCATCTTCCGGGATCTGAAGACAGAAAAACCGCCAGAAGGCTTATATTATTGGTGTTTCAGCTTATCAAGACCTTTGAGATTTAGCAACTCTAAATCAAACTTCCCTAACAATCCTGGTAACAAACAGATGCCAAAAATCGCTTCTTGTTGGGACTGGCTAACACTCTTTAAGTAATTATACTTAATAATTACTCAAAAGCGCTATCTTTAATTATATTTTTGGCGATGCCAAACGCAGATCGCACTTGCTAAATCTGATAACAAGTATCTTTTTACCGAAAGTCTACCGCAATTGTGGGTAAACCGAAAACCCCAATCATTAAGCTCTTGACACTGACTTAGCACATACAGAGTACGATACCGACAAATGGAAAAATGACCCTTGGTTTAAATAAACACCCTATCTACATTGAGTTACTGCAAGCATTTCCTCCTCGTCCTATCAAGACTGAAAAGGAGTTATTTGCTACCCAAAAAATTATTGATTCTCTGATAGACAGCGCCCCGCTAACATCAGATGAAAAAGATTATCTTAATATTTTAGGCACTCTAGTTTATGAGTATGAGCAAACGCAGCAGCCCGTGCCTGATATTTATGGGGTAGATTTACTTCAGGTTTTGATCGAAGAAAATGGGCTACTGCAAAAAGATTTAGTACCCATTTTCAAAACAGAATCTATTATATCGGCCATATTGAAAAAGCGGCGGAAATTAACAACCAGACACATTGAAGAACTGGCAGATTTTTTTCAGATTTCGCCTGCTGCTTTCTTCCCAAATAGTCTTGAATAACCCGTTATTAGTTGAGTGTAGAAGTGCGATGCCTAGGTTGGGCTACGCCTACGCACTTTTGAAAGTTGTGGTCAGTCTTGGGTAATTCACACTTGGACAATTACTAAAGTGAAGTGACAATAAAAACCCCTGGCTAACTACCAGGGGTAATCCAAGTCAGTACTTTTTCGCATGGAATGTATCTTCCTCAAATACCATAGCAACCGTTTAATTTAGATATATGCCATTTTGCCAAACAAAAAAGCCTTACTGTATTTGTTAGATCAGAGCAAAAACAAACTTTTGCAATAACTCTAGGTAAAATACATAAGCCTTAACTTTTTCCTCAATATCATGGGCAACACTTTTGGACATCTATTTCGGATAACTACTTTTGGCGAGTCTCACGGCGGCGGTGTGGGGGTTGTGATTGATGGTTGTCCTCCACAACTAGAAATTTCGGCAGAAGAAATTCAAGCAGAACTAGATAGAAGGCGTCCCGGACAAAGTAAAATTACCACCCCTCGCAAAGAAGCGGATACCTGCGAGATTTTATCAGGGGTATTTGAAGGCAAAACACTCGGAACACCGATCGCAATTTTGGTACGTAATCAAGACACTCGTCCTCAAGATTACGATGAGATGGCCGACAAATATCGGCCTTCTCACGCAGATGCAACTTATGATGCAAAATATGGCATTCGCAATTGGCAAGGTGGGGGTAGGTCGTCAGCGCGTGAGACAATCGGAAGAGTAGCAGCAGGTGCGATCGCTAAAAAAATTCTCCGTCAAGTCGCCAATGTGGAAATTATTGCTTACGTCAAGCGCATCAAAGACTTAGAAGGTGTAGTTGATCCAAATACTGTCACCTTAGAACAAGTGGAAAGCAATATCGTCCGTTGTCCCGATGCTGAATGCTGCGATCGCATGATTGAATTAATTGAGCAAACAGGTAGACAGGGTGATTCTATCGGCGGTGTCGTCGAATGTGTGGCGCGAAATGTCCCGAAAGGTTTGGGCGAACCAGTATTTGATAAATTGGAAGCTGATATCGCTAAGGGTGTGATGTCTCTTCCTGCTAGCAAAGGCTTTGAAATTGGTTCCGGTTTTGGGGGAACGCTGCTAACGGGAATTGAACATAACGACGAATTTTATATTGATCAAAATGGTGAAATCCGCACACTAACAAACCGTTCTGGTGGTATTCAAGGAGGGATTTCTAACGGGGAAAATATCATTTTGCGAGTTGCATTTAAGCCGACAGCAACAATTAGAAAAGAGCAGAAGACTGTAACTCGTGACGGCGAAGAAACGCTATTATCAGCCAAAGGACGCCACGATCCTTGTGTATTACCGCGTGCAGTTCCAATGGTTGAGGCAATGGTGGCGTTGGTGCTGTGTGACCATTTGTTACGGCATCATGGGCAGTGTCAACTGTTGTAGGCACTAGACTTTGACTTACGCCTTGACAATAAATACCAAATATGTATCAGGTAAAAACCACATCTTTCGTAGGGGTTTAGCAATGCTCATTGGTGTCAACTTAAGGTGAAACTGATTTAAAATCTCGTTTCCAGCCTCTGGCTGGAAATGCAGATCCTGGTGGCTCTGCCGCCAGTAAGAGAGGCGGAGCCTCAATGAGGGGCATTCCCAGTCGGAGACTGGGAACGAGATAATGAGCAGCATTTCCAGCCTCTGGCTGGAAACGAGGTTTGAAAAGGGTTTTGGCTTAAGTTGACACCAATGAGCAATGCGCTTTACCCCTACAGCATGGTCTATTTACGATCAAACGATAATTAAGAAAAGCCTGAAACAACCTATTTTTGTTAATGCACATCACATTGTATGGTAAGGCATTAACATTGCATCGGTATGCCTTGGCATTGTATAGTAACGCATTAACATTGCATCGGTATGCCTTGGCATTGTATGGTAACGCATTAACATTGCATCGGTATGCCTTGGCATTGCAAGGTAACGCATTAACATTACATCGGTATGCATTGGCATTGCAAGGTATTGCCAAATTTCATTCGCTACAAATTATAAAATGCTGTACTAAGTACAGAACACCACAAAAAGGGTATGGAATTTAATCATTCGTAGGTTGGGTAAAACGAAGTGGAACCCAACATCAAGTCTCAATATTTCCGAACCCCTTTTACAGTGACGTGTACTAAGCTTAGACTTTCGTCCAAGCTTTTCTTCAAGGTTTCGATACGAGAGGGGACATCGCATATACCAGCGCATAGACAGTAGAATAATCTTGCATATTAAGTGTCGCCATCAGAAAATAGTTACTTGCAGTTGATTAACGGGCTATCTTTCGCTGCTGAATTATCGAACAGCAATATTGGCGCCAGTCGTCAGAATTCAGTTGGGTATTCTGTACGAAAAAGCGGATGAATAATCGGCGTTTTTGCACCCCCATCAAAAATTCTAGTTTTGTGGTGCAACAATTCAGTCGTGGTAACAGAGCTTGCCTGCCCTGAGCCTGCGCCGAAGGGTCGAAGTGCGGGTCCCAATCCCCCACTGATTGATTCTGACTTCTGAATTCAGAATAGCTGAATTCTTCTTCAACTGTCTTCTGCACTTTTAGTATACCAGCACTGGTTTTTGCAACACAACCATATTTTCAAGCCCATCTGCAAAATATAGGTTGTTTAAGCAGATATCTTCTTAAGACTTGTCCTAGCTAACTTATCCAGGTAGAACATGGCTCAGATATTACGTCCTTCCCATAAATGTTTGAGAAAAAGCCTTTTTACATCCATTGATATTGGCTTGAGCTTATTATTGTTATTGATGCCTACAACAGCCTTAGCTGATGGGAGCAATAATTCTAATGATCCCCCACCTCAGACTACAGGAACTTCAGGTGGCTCTAGAGGAGGTGGCTCTAGAGGATGCGAAACTCAGTCCGAGACATCTTCAAGTCGCGTTCCACCCCTGATTTTGCTTGCACCTTCCCAAATTTATGGGCAAACTTTGGCAACCCGTCCTACATTCGCTTGGTTTATCAGCAATTCTGCCTCCTCGCAAATGGAGTTTCGGCTTTATGAGTATGACCAAGTTAGCAAACAATCTAAGTTGGTAAAAGAGATTAAAGACGAAAATTTTAAAAGTTTACCAGGAATTATGGTGCTATCTCTGTCCAATCCAGAATTGTTAGTTGGTCAAAGATATTTTTGGCAAATCGAATTAGTCTGCGACGCTAATCACCCATCAGGCAATCCCTTTGCTACAGCTGCCATGAAAGTAGTTTCAGTTCAACCCGATTTGGAAAAGCAACTCTCTCAAAGCTATGATGTTTTAACTAAGGCAAATCTCTATAACCAAGCTGATTTGTGGTACAACACTTTAGAAATCGCTTTAACCTCAAAGGATCAGCCGAAGCTGAGACAATTAAAAACATATCTCCTAGAACAGGTAGCAAATGGATCTAAAACAGAATTCAAAGAACAAATTCAAGTAGAACTGACAAAAAGCGCAATTCATCAATTGCAGCGCTAGTATAGCAGTCTGCTTTGATTTTTGTTCGCGCAGTGTGGCGTAGCCATAATTATTTGCGTAGATAGGGAGTAGGGAAGAAGCCTTTTTGGGGTGTACTGATTTTTGTCAAAAATCAACGAAAATCGGCGGCAATCCCATCCCAACATTCTTGGGTGTCCGGGATAGCCGCCCGCCGATTTAGTCATTAGTTATTAGTCATTAGTCATTAGTACCAATGACTAATGACTAATAACTAATGACTTCGATTTCCCCCCGGCTTGAAGCCGGGGGATGAGTTAACTGCAATTGCATCTTTCGACAATGGTAGCGATCGCTATCAACTTTAGTAGGGTGAACGGTACTTCGCACTTTCTTATGGGCCTGAAAACACAGCTTGTTCTATATCATCTCGACTAAGAGAATACTTAAATGAACGTTGGATATCTTGGCCATTTTCCCCAGATTGGACATATCGCACTACGATTTGCTCAACATCGAGCCATAATTCAGCTTGCCAACTAGGCCGCTGCACATGCCAGCAATGCCTCTGTATATCGTCTTGTTGACAGCCTTGGTCTTTTAGCCACTGCTCAATTTGTGGCAGGGGATGATTATATAGGGGAGTATCAGAGGGAAGAAGAGGCATAGGAATTTTAGATTTTAGATTTTGGACTTTGGCTACGGTTCCATCGAGCGAAGTCGAGATGCTCAGTCGAACGATTTTGGATTAGGGAATTTTTTAATTTTTAACAAAGTATGTTCAGTTTAATTCCCCTGCCTAAGAATGGCAGCACATTTTGATGCCTAATTAAAATCACCCTTACAAAACTTAATTACCAATTACGAATTACGAATTACGAATTACGAATTATCATAGGGGGAATTAGTTGCAACACATGAATAAGGTGCTGTTGTACAGATGGGGTTGGCTGTAGCAAATGGGAATGGATCGCAGCCTCGCCACGAGTTAAGCCAATGGCAACTGCTAATAACAGACAACCTACAAATGTTAACACCAGCATAAATAAAGCAAAGATTTCGCCAGATGAGAGGGGGCGATCGCTCGGATCGAGGTAAGCTGATTTTGACCATTCATCGGAACGCGAGACGGGATGATTCAAATCAGCAGGTGGTTGAATCACTCCAAAGCGGGAATAGCCAATTTTTAAATCATACCTTAACCGACGTTCTGGATGGCTAAGGGTGGCGTAGGCTTCGTTGATTTGCTGAAATTTGGGAGTGGCGATCGCAGTCGGCAAATCTGTAGTATCAGGATGATAGCGTTTGCTCAGTTGCCGATAAGCGCGGCGAATGTCAATTACCGATGCCGAGGGATGCAGTCCTAGCAGGGAGTAATAAGTTGGTTTACTGCTTTGTGGTATTGCCCCGTTGTGATTCACGGCTGTTTGAGTCACTTTGGTCAAATATATTTTTTATATTCTAAATCCTTTGTGAATTGAAGAAGATAGAAGAAGACACAGCAGTTAACAATTCAAAATTCAAGATTCAAATAAAATCGGCGGGCGGCTATCCCTCCCACCTCTTGAAGGGATAGCCGCCCGCCGATTTAGTCATTAGTCATTTGTCATTTGTCATTGGTACTAATGACTTCGATTTCCCCCCGGCTTCAAGCCGGGGGATGAGTTAAATATGAGCCTGCCAAATTCGCGGTAGAGCTGCAATCAGGAGCATTTTCAGCTAGAGGCTGGAAACGAGATTTTAAAGCTACCCTATGGATTGCAGCTACCATCCGTGCAATATGACGATTCATAAGTATTAGAACGCTTACCGAAGAGTGCATAGCGACGATCGCGGATTTGTTCGTAAAAGCGATCGCCAGCCCATTTCATCCCCGGTAAGGCTCGATAAGCGTCTACAAATATACTTCCGACTGGCAATAACCGCCCAATCTCTTCTGCTGCGTTACTACCTTGCCAACGTCTTTGAGGTTCATTGCCATCAATTAAAATCACCCCCTGTTCACAGTCTTGGGCTGTAATTTCCCACTGTAAAAGTGTCTGCTCATCTTGGATGGGAGCGTAGCGAAATAATTTTCCCTTGTCTAAGGTTTCTAGCAATTGCACTAGGGTAACGCAGAGATTACAATTCCCGTCGTAGACTATATAGTAATTCATAAAAACAATTAAATTAACACTAGACTCTTGACTTTTTACTAACAATGACTTCTCTACAAAATCAAATCATTTTGATCACTGGTGCAAGTAGTGGTATTGGTACTGCTTGTGCGAGAATTTTCGCTGGTGCGGGTGCAAAACTGATCTTAGCAGCCCGACGGTTAGAACGTTTGCAGCAGCTAGCAGATACTCTCAATAAAGATTTTAGTACTGAAATTCATTTGTTACAGCTAGATGTGCGCGATCGCAACGCTGTCCAAGAAGCCATTTCTACTCTACCCCCTGCCTGGTCTGACATCGACATTTTAATTAATAATGCTGGTCTAAGTCGTGGTTTAGACAAGTTGCACGAAGGCAGCTTTCAAGACTGGGAAGACATGATTGATACTAACATTAAGGGTTTACTTTATCTTTCTCGCTATGTTGTTCCGGGAATGGTGAGTCGCGATCGCGGTCATGTGGTAAATTTAGGTTCCATTGCTGGACATCAAACCTATCCCGGTGGCAATGTCTATTGTGCTACCAAAGCTGCTGTGAGAGCAATTTCTGAAGGTTTAAAACAAGACCTTTTGGGAACGCGGATACGTGTAACTTCCGTTGACCCTGGTATGGTAGAAACGGAATTTAGCGAGGTGCGCTTTCACGGAGATACTGAACGCGCCAACAAAGTCTACCAGGGAGTTACACCCCTGACAGCAGATGATGTGGCTGATGTGATATTTTTCTGTGTAACGCGATCGCCCCATGTGAATATTAATGAAGTTGTGCTGATGCCTGTTGACCAAGCTAGCGCTACCCTGGTTAATCGGCGAACATAAAAGCAACCCATCTCCAGAATATTAAAGAAGTCGGAAGTCGGAAGTCGGAAGTCGGAAGCGATGCCCTGAGCTACGCCGAAGGGTACAGTTTTGTGAGGGGGATTTAGATTTAGGCATCAAAACGGGCTACCCTTCTTAGGCAGGGGACTTAAACCCCTAAACTTGTTAATTTGTTAACACCCCAGGGCTTTTTTTGAAAATTTTGCTACACTCATTTTCAAAAAAAGCCGTGGGATTCTTAGGCTGAACTTACCCCTTGTACAAAAGCCTACTCAAGGTCTTAGGCTGGATGTTTCAGCTTACGTCTAGGGAGTTTGTTAAAGACTTACGTACTCAGGTAGAGTGAGTTATTTATTATCACCCCATTAGGAGGAGGAAGTTTACACTTGAAACCTCTTTACTTAAGACCAGGAAGTTATGTCATTAGGTTTATCTTTTTGCTCGGCTCGGTGAAAGCGCGATCGCACGTAGACACAGAGTCGTAGCAGTGCCTAGATAAATGCGAACACAAAAAAGGATCAAGGAGTAAAAATGGCTAATATCGGGTTATTTTTTGGCAGTCAAACAGGCAACACTCAAACTGAAGCAGAAATAATTCAGAAAGAATTTGGTGGAGAAAGTGCAGTAACTTTAAATGACATTTCCCAAATTGAACCAACTGATTTTAATAACTACAGTTATATTATCGTTGGTTGCCCGACTTGGAATGTTGGGCAATTACAAAGTGATTGGGAAGATTTCTACGAAGAACTAGATAACATCGACTTCAGTGGCAAAAAAGTTGCTTATTTTAGCCCCGGAGACCAGGTTGGTTATCCAGATACATACCAAGACGCACTAGGTATTTTAGAAGAAAAAATCTCGGGACGGGGTGGTAAAACAGTTGGCTATTGGCCTACAGAAGGTTATGAATTTAGTGAGTCTAAAGCTGTTCGTAATGGTAAATTTGTCGGGCTTGCACTTGATGAAGATAATCAATCTGATTTAACGGAGGAACGAATCAAAACCTGGGTAACACAACTAAAGTCAGAGTTTGGTTTGTAAATATTGTTACATATTATTAGGCATATTCTAGGCTGCAACAAAGCGCAATGGGTAAGCGTAGCCTATCATACACATCGCTCCACTTGTTTGCTTAGAATATGCTGAAGGCGATCGCAGTGTGAGGACAATAGACCTCTTGCAAAAGTCGAACACTTAAAGAGGCAGGATATCATCTAGGCGAAGTTGGAGACGGGGCAAAAGCGGTGAGTTAATTGATTGGTTTAGCCGATATTGTTGTTGAGTATAGGTATCTTCAACCAGTTGACAGACAGTAAAGGTCGGTTGTTTGGGTTTACCAATAAATGCCACACCGCCTAATCCTCGATAATCCACAATCCAATATTCAGGAATGCCTAAGAGCGCATATTCCTCAACCTTGCGAGCATAGTCAGTTTCCCAGTTGCTACTAACGACTTCAACCACCAGTTGAATCGAACGTCCCAGCGTAATTACGGGTTCTCGCTCCCAAAGTGGTTCGCCGTGGAGAACGGTTTCATCGAGAACCACAACATCAGGACGACGAACTGTAGCAGCATCTGGGAAGGGGTAAATTAAACATGTGCGAGGAATAAACTAGGGGAGTTGTTCTGCAACAAGGTAGATACCAATTTGGGTTGCAAGTTTGCCACTTACCGTTTCGTGCGGGCCAGTGGGTTGGATGTCAATTAGTTCTTCATCTGCCAGTTCATAGCCGGGATTATCTCGATATTGAGAGAGAAAATCTTCAAAGATAAGGGTTTTTGGGGAGATATATGTCATTGAGTTAATCTCCTGAAAGCAGACTTGTTTAGATTATATTTCTTTAATTTTGAATTTTGAAATACTTACGCTACACCCTACACTATTTTCATTTAACCCCCGACATGAACGCCAGGACGCCTGTGAGAATTCTTTTCAGCCCGACGGAGTACTTCACGGGTAACTACAGCAATATCGCCCTCCCCAAACAAGATAAAACGCAGTAAGTATTGTATGGGGTTGCCTTCAACCCAACCGAAGTAGGCATGGGGAATCTTACCTGTTTGGTCACGAATATAGAGCAGTAAAGCCGCGATCGCATTAGGTACTGCTGCACTCTCAGCCCGGAGGATGCGATAATCACCAACTTGCACCCCTTTTACTTTGATCACATCTGCAAACTCCGAAGCATCTGATACATGAATTTCTAGAAAAAGAATTGGATCGTTGGGTGGAATATGGTTGTCCTCGCGTACCTCTTTCTCTTTCATAAAATACTCTAGGACATCGCCCTTGTTCAACCGATTTGCAATCAGTCGGATTGCTCCCTGGCTCTCTTCGGCAAGGAATTGGCCAGCAAGTTCGTCAAATTCGATCTGCTCTGTTCGCAGTTCTGTTGAACGCCAAACACGAGAAACCAGCGAGGTAAAAATGATCGCACCGATGAAGAACCCAGCGATCCTAATACCTTCTGGTCTTTCGATGATATTGACAATAGTGGTATATAAAAATAACAGTGTGATTATGCCAAAAACGAGTTTTGCCCGCTTCTCTCGATGACGGTGGGCTGATAGGGTGACGGCAAAGGCAGCTGAGGTGATCAATACAAGCACACCAGTTGCGTAAGCCCCACCTTGGGCTTCCACGTTTGCTCGAAAGATAATTGTCACAACAAAGGCGATCGCTGTATAGACTAAAACTAAAGGTCGCGCAGCTCGTGCCCAATTTGGTGCCATGCCATAGCGTGGTAAGTAGCGGGGCACAATATTCAGCAGCCCTGCCATTGCAGATGCACCTGCAAACCACAAAATAGAAATAGTACTTAGATCGTAAATTGTGCCCAAGCCATTGCCTAGATATAGATGTGCTAAATAAGCAAGGGCGCGTCCGTTAGCTTTGCCCCCAGATGCAAATTCTGCGGTTGGAATCAGTAGAGTAGTTATAAAGCTGGTGGTGAGCAAAAAGAAGCTCATAATTAGAGCAGCAGTGGTCAGCAACTTGCGTGTATTCCGAATCCGCCCTTTGGGATGTTGGGAAGTGTCACTGCTGCTACCTTTGACCAGGGGCATAACGGTCACGCCAGTCTCAAAGCCTGACAATCCCAACGCTAGCTTCGGGAATATGATCAGAGATATGCCGAGTAGCATCAAAGGGTTGGAATGGCGTGCAAAAAGTGCCGTCTGCCAGTTAACGATCGCTTCTGGGTGAATTATGATCTGATACACACCGACGTTAACGATAATCAAGTTTAACAGCAGATAGACTGCCACTAAAACTACTGCAATACCAATCGCTTCTCGGAAACCTCTCAAGAAAACTGCGCCTAGTAATGTAACTAATATGAGAGTGATTGCGATCGTCTGATTGTGAAGCCAAATTGGGATCAGCGGATTTTCGATGATATGGGCTGTAGCATCAGCAGCCGACAAGGTAATGGTAATAATAAAGTCGGTTGCCACAAAACCAAGTAGGCACAGCACAAGTAATTTGCCTTGCCACCAGGGGAGCAAACGCTCTAACATTGCGATCGACCCTTCCCCATGAGAGCTTTCGGCAGCAATGCGCCGATAGATTGGCAATGCTCCAAAGAGCGTCAGCAAAACCAGAATTAGGGTAGCCACAGGAGAAAGAGCGCCAGCTGCCAATGCTGCAATCCCAGGTTGATAGCCAAGGGTCGAGAAATAATCTACACCAGTCAAGCACATCACCTGCCACCAAGCATGTTGGCGATGTGGTTCTTCTTTGCGGTAAGGTCCTTCCTTCTCTCGTCGGTCTTCTTCAAGCAACCAGTTGATTAACTGTTTGCCGAGCCGTTTTGTTGAAACAATTGATTTAGCCATCAAATACGGTTGTGTTGCAAAAGTCGGCTTTGTGATTTTTTTAAGCCTTTGTAGGCTATTAAAATTTTCAACTACAAAGATATAGCATTATTATTGTAGGTTAAGCGTCCTGTCCGATTTACAAAATATATAGTAGCTGCTCATAGTCGTCTGGCGGATGAAGATAAATTGCAGCTTTTGGTATTAGAATAATCAATATTATATCCGTATTTTTTCGGTTTAACCCTTTTTGATACAAATACATTGGTAGGGGCACAGCATTGCTGTCCCCCTAGGAAAAATCTATTAATGTATGTATTATAAAAACAGCAGAGGCTACAAACCTACCTAACAGAAAATGCCTCGTTGAACCGCCGTGTCACAGGCTCAGTGATGAATGTCAAAATTGACTTTTTACGAGTGACAATTTCGCCTGTAGCAGTCATCCCTGGTGTAAATTCTACTTCTTGACCCCGCACGTTCACTGAATGTTTACTTAGCCTAATTCTTGTCGGAAAAACTAAGCCTAATTCTTTATCAACAATTGCATTCGGACTGACTTGCATAACTTCGCCCTCCACAGTGCCAAATTCCTGGAAGGGGAAAGTTGCCATTTTCACTTTTGCCTTCATTCCTTGACGAATAAACCCAATATCGCGGTTAAGAACTTTTACCTCTAGGAGCATTTCTTCCCCTTCCGGCAAAATTGACACCAATTCTTCACCCGATTGTACTGGACCTCTGGTGGCTTTGACTCTGTAAATCGTACCAGCAACGGGAGCTTCAATCGTTTCTAAAGCTTGCTGCTTCCTCGCCTGATCTAATTGACCTTGAACAGTTGTTAGTTCTTCTTTACGCTTGTTAAACTGGGTCAAAATTTCACTTTGGCGTTCTGATGCTACACGCTGGGCTTGACTGCGTGCAGCTTGGTAAGCTTGTTCTGCTTGGCGAATTTCTTGGACTTGGGCTGCAATATCTTTTTCTAATGATGTGACTTTATCTTGAGCCTCTGTGATTTTATTCTGGGCGTTAGTCACTTCATCTTGCGCTCTCGTGATTTCTGTTTTTGCACGAGTTAATTTTTCTTGGGCATCCAGATAATCAACACGAGGTGCAGCGCCATTAGTAATTAGAGTGCGTAGGCTTTTTTCCCTTTGTTGAGCAAGTCCCAAATTACTTTCAATTTTAATTCGGATGCTATCTGCATTCACAAAGTTGGTTTGAGCATTCCCAACGCTGCTTTTGGCATTAACTAAGTTGTCTTGCAATCGAGTCAAGCGGACTTTGGCTTGATTGATGAGTGCTAGTTGGCGATTTGCGTCTGCTTCTGCTGCTGCTTGACGCGCTTGGTAGTCTTGTAGACGGGAACTTAAAAGTTCATCTTGCAGTTTCGTCCCAGCAGTTTTGCCTCCGGTGCGTTCTGCATCCAAACGTTGTAAATCGTCTTGAATTAATCTAGTGGATTTGGCTAGGCGAGAAACATCGGTTATTTGCAAGTCTGGATCTTTTTGAATCAGAACTTGACCTTTAGTAACGCGATCGCCTTCTTGCACTTTAACAGCAACAATTGACCCTCCACCCAAGGATGTCACTGGTCTTACTTGTGTGGAAGCAATTAATTCCCCTGGTGCTGTTGCTACTTCATCTATTTGCGAGAAGTACGCCCAAGCGATCGCCCCAAAGACGATCGCGGTCATCGTTCCCGCTAATAATCTAGTGTAGAGGGGTGGCAATTCCTGTACTGCCTTCCCCAATTCATAGGTGAGTTGTTCCTCTGGTTGGGCGAATCGCTCTTTTGTCTGACGTGCTTGAGCAGCATTTGCAGCTAGGGAAGATTTCATAGAATTTTGGAATGGGGAGTGGGGAGTGGGGAATGGGGAGTGGGGAGTGGGGAGTGGGGAGTGGGGAGTGGCGAATGGGGAGTGGCGAATGGGGAATGATTTATTGTTTGTTTGTCATTTATATAGCGGTGTGCAGTTGAGTGAGATACAAAAACTTTGCTGAAATGATTTTATAGCAAGGACTTTGGTGTTCTCATCCAATCGATAACCGCTATATCGTTTCTTCTTCTTACTAATCCCCACTCCCCTTTTTATATATTGTTTCTTCTTGTTTCTTCTTCACCCTACTCCCCACTCCCTACTCCCCACTCCCCATTCAAACCGCCAGATAGCGCCGCAAAAAGTTTTCTAATGTCTCTAACTGGAAGTTAAAAATCGCCTCTAAATTAGCAATTTCATCTTTTGTACAGAAAAATTCATTTGCTAGCAATGTGCGATAAGTTCCCAAAGCTTTTTGGATTTGGGGATTAAATAAGCCTAATGCACTCTGTAACCCATCAATGGCAAATAGTGGTGAGTTAATTATTACTGGCTGTTTGTTGAAGATCCGACCAAAAATCCGGGGAATATCTTCTCGTAATAAAATCTCCGGCCCTCCCACTGGTAAAATCTGGTTGCGAGCGGCTTCAACTGTCACAGAATCCACCACTATCTTTGCCAAATCATCGGTACTGACAATTGAGGTACGGTTTTTGCGATCGCCAATCAGCAGATACAATCCTGTTTCCCGAAACCGTTCTACTAGTGGCAGCAAGTTAGATGCTAATCCAGCTGGGCGTAAAATAGTGTAATTTAAACCACTAGCTGCCAAATATCGTTCTACTGCTCGTTTGGCTTTAAACACGGGAGCATCTTCATATCCGCGATCGGCTCCTAATACGGAAATGAAGACAAAATGCTCTACACCATTAGCTTTTGCTTGATCAATGAGTTCAATATTAGCGCGATAATCTAAAGATAGGGCATCGCTATCAGAACCGTGAGCGCTGATAATATACTGTACACCCCGACTAGCTTTCTGGATATCTTTTTCTTCTAGCAAGTCACCGATGAAAATTTCTGCACCCCGGTGTTCTAACTCGCTATAGCGCGATGTCAGGCGGACAAATGCCCGCACAGACTGTTCTCGTTGTCGTAGGAGTCGCACAACTCTGCGACCAATTCCTCCCGTTGCTCCAGTTACTAGAAACATATAAATACCTAAGTTGAATAGTTACAGCGTTTATAGTTCTTGAAATGCTCGATATATGCTCAAAACCCCTTGAGCAATACTTAAACAGAAGTATGAGCATATTTTTATACTTTGTTACTATGCTCAAGATATCCTCACGCCAACTAAGCCAGTAGGTCACACCTTATTTATCTTAATACTCTAAAAATTATCCCCCATATCTTTATAAATGTGGGGGATAGAGTAATGAGATTAGTTTTACTGGCTCAAGAAATTAATAGCTTGTTCAAGCGACATCTTAGCCTTATGCAAGTTCAGCAGGTTCTCTTGGTCGTATCGGTCAGGATAGCTCATTTTCCTGCCCTCTAACGTTATCCGAATTAGTGCTGCTTGCTCATCTGTGGGTGAATTCATCTCCTCTATAGCGGAACTGATTATCTGGATAGCGTTAAAGTTAGGAAATTTTAACCCTTTACCTTGTTTCATTTGTTGGAGCGCTAAAAATGGAAATGCCATCAGAGTAACGATGTACGAGGTTTTGTATCCTGCATTCCCGGTTGGTTTAATGCCATATCTACGACACAAATCGCGTAATTCTTTAATAGTCTTGATTTCAAGTTCGGAACGCGTGAACATAAAATAGTAGTGTCCATTTTTGAAATTGGATATTGGTGGTTGTACTTCCGGCAAGTTGTAGCAACCACTAAAAAACAATCTATTGTTTTGGCACCAAGTAAATCAAGCCTTATTTATATTTCTCAATAATGCCTAATCCTAAAGGGAACCCACAAAATTTACAACCAATTAAATCAAATAGGGAAGAATCATTAACAGAGAGGATTAACTTACGCATTACCAAGACTATGAAGGAAGAATTATCCACCAAGGATGATCCTCCAGAATTTTGCCGTCGTGCGATCGAGGAAGCATTAGATAAAGATAAAGAGAATGCCTAACCCTAAAGGTCATCCAGAAAATTTAAAACCATTTAAATCAGAGAGGGAAGAACCTTTAAGTGAGCGTCTTAACTTACGTGTCACAAAAACTATGAAGGAAGAACTATCGACCAAGGATGATCCTCCAGAATTTTGCCGTCGTGCGATCTAGGACGCATTAGATAAAGATAGAGAAAAATAATCTTAAAGAGATAGTTGTCACGAGTGTGGGAATTACTGGAATGAGTCAGCAATCAAGCATATTGCTATCTCAATATGCTTGATTGCTTGCTGAAAATACCGAAATGAGAAAGCAAACAGAGCTTTTGAGTAAGTCAAATGCCATTTTGCTTGCTGAAAATACTGAAATGAGAAAGCAAACAGAGCTTTTGAGTAAGTCAAAGGTCATTTTGCTTGCTGAAAATACTGAAATGAGAAAGCAAACACAGCTTTTGAGTAAGTCAAATGCCATTTTGCTTGCTGAAAATACCGAAATGAGAAAGCAAACAGACCTTTTGAGTAAGTCAAATGCCATTTTGCTTATTAAATTTGACTTTATCCATTTTTCCGAATGCAATTCGTGATCTGTCTCACCACCTAAACTTGATTTTGTGCAGTTTCACAAAGAATTGGTATAAGCCATTGGCTACGTTGTCAGTCAGCAGATGACACAAAGGAATAAGAGTTTTAAAGATTTCTTGCGTAAGTGCTATTAATGAAGGGGTTGAAGTATGAATGCCGAAGAGTTGTTGCAGCGATATGCTGCTGGGGAGAGAGATTTTGCTGGAGTTAAGCTACCAAGAGCTCGCTTGCTGGACGTGAATCTTAGCAGGGCTATTTTCAGGGAAGCCGATCTCAGTAACGCTAGTCTGGATTGGACTGATCTCAGTTATGCCGACTTGAGCTATGCCAACTTGAGGGGAGCGCGTCTCGGTGAAGCCGCTTTGACAGGAGCTAATTTGGAAGGGGCTGATTTGAGTGGCGTTGTTTGCGGTCAAACTGGTTTCTTTGATGCTAATCTCAGTCATGCAAACTTGAGAAGAGCTATTTTGACGGAAACATCTTTCGACAATGCTAACCTCAGCCATGCCGATTTGAGAGGAGCCAGTTATTTCAGTATTAATAGGTGCAAGGGAGCTACCTTTAATGAAACCATTATGCCTGATGGAAGCATCAGAAATGATGGTGTTTGAGGTGGGAATACCTGATAAAATAAGCGTTTTATAGACAGCTATACGTGCAACTGTCCAAAAAGTATCCCCCACATCTTTGTTGATGCAGGGGGAGTAGTAACCCAATTTAGGAGTTATTAACTTTTGGGTGCTATTCACCCGTAAATTCATGCGATCGCCCCGTGGTCGATTACGATCTTTTTGTCTAAGCAGGCCACCTCAAAACTATTCAGATGCTTTATTATTAGCTCTATTGGCACGCGCCTCAGCTGAAGCCATCACCTCATCAAAATTCTCTAGCACTTCGCCAGGGAAGCTTTCCAAAACTCTGGTAGAAAGAGCAACCCGCCCTTTACCCTCATCCAAGTCAATAATTACAGCTTTAATTGGCTGACCAACTTTAAATACCTTTTCTAAAGATTCAATGAATTTTTGGCTTACCTGCTTGATATGAAGCAAAGCGCCCATCCCATTTAAATCGACAAATACACCAAAAGGTTTGATACCAGTAACTTTACCTTCCACCAGTTGACCTAGTTCTAATAAGCTGAAGTTGCTAGAACGAGTTGCTAAACGCTGGGAAAGGATGAGTTTGTTGGTGTTACGATTAATTTCCAAAAAACCCACAGTTAGATTTTGACCTTTGAGTGCTTCTAAATTATCACGCTCGGCCAGGTGCGATCGCGGAATAAATCCCCGCAAAGAGAGAATATCGACGGTGACACCACCTTTATTTACACCCATAACTCGTACTTGCACAGTCTGAGCATTTTCCTGCATTTGGGCCAGTCGTTCCCAGATGTGCTGAATTTCCAACTGCTTTCGGGAAAGGGTGACTTGACCTTCTGCATCCTGATCTCGGATAATCAAAAACTGCATATCCTCTTGCAATGGCAGCACCTCCGATAAATCGGTAACTGCTCTCAAAGAAGCCTCATCGCGCGGCAGAAAAGCTGACGACTTGCCACCAATATCGACATAAGCTCCATCGTGGTCAAGTTGGAACACTTTGCCATGTACAACCTGTCCCTTTTGAAACTGGTAGTCGTGTATTTCTAGTGCTTTGGCAAAATCATCCATCGTAAACGACGAATTGGCTGTTTGAGAAAGTTTCGATTCGGAATTCATGACTTTTGAAGATTAATTGTTATTTGATATGGTGCAACTGGAGTTTAGATTGTCATTAGTCACTTGTCATTTGTCATTCGTCAGTTGTCGTTTATTATTCACTAATGACTAATGACTAATGACTAATGACTAGTTCAGTTGACTAAAGAGTTGTTTTACTTGCTCCCAAGCATCGGCAGCAGCTTTAGGATTATAACTGCCACGATGGTCACAGAAAAATCCGTGATCAGCTCCATCGTAGCGAAACACACGATGAGGAATTTTATATTTTTCTAACTCTGCTTCAATCTCATCTACTTGTTCGGCTGGGATGCTAGCATCTTCTGCACCAAAGAAGGTATAAACAGTACCTGTTATTTCTCTGGTACGCGTAATAGTAGGAGCGCCACCTCCCGGTGTGCGGGCGGTAATTCCAGCACCGTAGAAGGAAGCCGTAGCTTTAATATCTGGTAAGGTGGCTGCAAGATATGCGACGTGACCACCAAAGCAGAAGCCAATACAGCCAAAAGCATCTTTTTTCACTTGAGGCAGATTTTTGAGATAGTCAATTGCTAATTGAATATCGCTCAATAACTCTGAGGCTTGAGTTTGCATGGCGTAGCTTCTGCCCGTTTCAATATCTTCGGGTGTGTATCCGGTTTCAAAACCAGGAGCAATACGTTGAAAAAGTGCAGGTGCGATGGCTACATATCCAAGTTTGGCAATTCGTTCTGTAACTTCCCGAATGTGAACGTTGACACCAAAAATCTCCTGCAATACCACGACTCCAGGGTAAGATCCAGATTCTTTTGGCTCTGCAAGATTTGCAGATACTTGAATGTTATCTTGCAAAAGATTAACCGTTGTGGTAATTATTGCTTGCTCTGTCATAATAATTATTATCAGTGCTATGTGATTGGCCTTGTGTTTATTTGATATAACTATGCCAGTATGGCCAGATTATCGAACAGAATTCAGGAGTCAGGAGTCAGAATTCAGAATGAATTCTGTATGACTGGCGGATGAATAACTGGGTTTAAGACCCCCACCAAATCGTAGATTTGGTGGTGCAACAATTCAGTGGCGGGTCCCAATCCCCGACTGATTTATTCTGAATTCTGAATTCTGGATTCTGCATTCTTCTTCATTTCCAATTAAATTATCAATTACCAATAATGAACGCATTAGAAATTCCTCCCCGAAAAACTTTATATGTAAATAGAATATTTGATATGTCGCAAATGCAGCTGGCCACCAAAAGAGTGCTGAGTTAAAAGTGCGAGTAGGAAAGCAACACTCCCCACTTCCCACTCCCCCATTCCCCACTCCCCACCCAGTATTCAGGAGGTTTGCTGATGATTCAATTTCGTATTCAGCCAGACAGCGAAATTCCCGCATCAACTCAGCTGTTTAATCAAATCCGGTTTGCGATCGCTTCCCGACAATATCCCCCTGCTTACAAATTGCCAAGTACACGGGCGCTAGCAATGCAAACTGGATTACACCGTAATACCATTAGCAAAGTTTACCGTCAACTGGAGGAAGACGGATTTGTTGAAAGTATGGCTGGTTCAGGAATTTATGTTCGTCCCCAAGGTCATGAGGGCGGTAGCAGGCTGCAATCACCAATTCTCAAACAAAATCCTGATGCCTATCAAGTTGTCCAGAAAGCACTTGACGATCTGCTCTCTCAAGGATGTTCACTCAATCAAGCCAGAGAGCTATTTTTAGCGGAAATTGACTGGCGCTTGCGTTGTAGTGCGCGGGTATTGGTTGCAGTTCCATCTTATGACATGGGTGCTGGTGAGTTGATGGTGTATGAATTAGAACTAGCTCTGAAAATACCAGTCCAGTTGGTAGCAATGGAAGAATTAACAGCTGTGCTAGATAAAACTACCTCGGCGACAGTAGTCACAAGTCGGTATTTTATCAGTAATGTGGAAGCGATCGCAGCTCCGAAAGCTGCACGGGTAATTCCTCTAGATATCTACGACTACAGCAAAGAACTCAACCTATTAAAAACCCTACCAAAAGAAAACTGTGTAGGCATAGTTAGCCTCAGTTCTGGGATTGCCCGCGCCGCAGAAGTCATCCTCCACGGTCTGCGAGGGGACGAACTACTAGTGATGACTTCGCAACCAAAAGATGCTTATAAACTTCAAGCAATGGTTAAACGGGCTGAGGTAATCATAACCGATCAAGCCAGTTTTGCCGCAGTGCAAGCAGCCGTGCAAGCATTTGATGAAGATATTATTCGGCGACCAAAGCTGATTAAGGTTGAGAATTATATCGGCACTAACTCAATTAACTTGCTAAAACGAGAACTGGGTTTGAGTTAATCCAAAGAGTAAGAATGGCATAGGCGGACACACCCATTAACAATTCAAAATTCAAAATTCAAAATTCAAAATTCAAGACATTTTCAGACGAAGAGAAGTGCCTTGCGGGGGTGGAGGAGTTTGTGGCAACTTCGGGCGATTTAAACCCCGACTGAAAATGACGCTACCTTTAGAGGTAGGCGTCTTAAACCCTTTGATTTACGATAAATAACTCAGGATTATGATTGTGGAGAACTGTTGAGAGGCGATATGAGTATTCCACTTCTAGACCATCCCATACAAGAGAAACTAGTGACCGTCGCTGATGTTTCGTGGGAGGAATTCAAAGGTATTGAAGCACAGTTAAAAGACAACCGCAATGTCCGACTCTTTTATTTGTCAGGAATATTAGAAATTATGTCACCCATTGGAGATAAACATGAGTACGTGAAAACAACTCTTGGATATTTGCTAGAAGCTTACATGAGAGAATTGGGTATCCGGTTCTACGGTCGTGGTGGTTTTACTTTGGAAGAACCTGGGTATGCTTCTGGCACACCAGATGAGTCTTACTGCATTGGCAGCAATAAAGAAACGCCAGACATTGTTATTGAAGTTATTGTTACTAGTGGCACTATTAACCGAAAAGAGTTATACAAACCCAAGAAAGTGCCTGAAGTTTGGTTCTGGAAATCTAACCAGATAAAAATATTCCGTTTAAATGCGGGTGGTGAATATGAGGAAGTACATTGTAGTGGTTTCTTCCCGAATTTAGACCCAGCTTTGTTGCTCCAATATATCGGGCATCCTGACCAGTACGACGCTGTTGCTGAATTTGTGCAGGCTATCCGAAAATAACTTCTTGGAACTAAGGAACGTGGATTAAATAAAATGCAAAACTTTATCCTGTCTCTAGCTTCCCTCTCCTTTATAAGGAGAGGGATTGAGGGTGAGGTAAGCCAGGGACATAATAAGTTAAGTCCCTTGTGCTTCTGGCGTGTTAATCTGCAAAAACTCTTGCACCCGTTGCAGGTAAGTTGCAGCATCTTCCAACATCGGGAAATGCGCTGTACCGGGAATCATCACAAATTCAACTTTGTCACTCAGTGCAGCTGCTTGACTCCCCATCTCGGCTGGAATAATTTTGTCATACTCCCCTGCCACTAGCAAAGTTGGCACTGTCAGCTTGGCAAACTCTTGCGGCATCAATTCAGCTTGAGCCTTACTGACTGAAGTAAAAATTGTCCCTAAAGCCGCATCGTAATCTGCTTCGAGAAAATCTTGCAAAAAAGCTTGACGCTCAGAATGTGGTATAGAACTATGCAAAAATCTAGCCATAAACATCCGGTCAACAAATGGGATTTTGCTTAACCACTTGGGACGGAATTTTACTACATAGCCACCGAATTTATGAAAGGCACTAAAAGATTTTTCGTCATACTCAAAAACGCCGCTACAGGTTAAAATTCCTCGTTCGACTTGTTGGGGGTAGCGGTTAAAAAATAAAGTGGCAACAGATGCGCCCATTGAGTGAGCATGGATATACACACGCTCAAGATGTAACCCATCTAGCAAAACTGCCAAATCATCAGCATATTCCTCTAATTCATAGGTTAACTCTTTGATTGCCTCTGATTCTTCCTGGGGGGACTGGGACTCAGCAACAGATTCACTTGCTTGGGCTATAGTTGCCTTACCACGAGAACGGCCAAATCCCCGCAAATCGTAGAGTAAACAATCAAATTGCTCTGATAAAACATCAGCCGTATTTTGCCAATATCTAGCGGAACCAGCCCAACCGTGCATGAAAACCATCACCGGTTTTACCAAAGAACTAGATGGTTTTTTCACCCATTCGTAGTAATGCTCAACCCCACGAACATTAATATAAGGCATTTGTCCTTTGTCCTTTGTCCTTTGTCAGTTGTCATTTGTCCTTGGTACATAGTTATTAGTCCTTAGTTTTTGACCAATGACTAATGACTAATCACCAATGACTATTAGGCTGATTCTGGCTTTGGAAGTGAAGATGGGTGTATTATCAGTTCGGCAGTCGATCGCTTCTCGACCATTTCCCGTGTTACTGTACAGCGTGTCACATCTTTACGGGACGGTAACTCGTACATTACATCTAGCATCAGTTCTTCGACAATGCCCCGCAACGCTCTAGCACCAGTTTTACGGCGATAGGCTTCTTGAGCGATCGCTCGCAAAGCATCTGCTTTAAAATCTAACTGGACATTATCCATCTTCAGCAGCTTTTGGTACTGCTTCACTAAGGCGCTGCGTGGTTGGGTGAGAATCGCCATCAGCGCTTCTTCATCTAGCGGATCTACTACTGCTACCATTGGCACGCGCCCAATAAATTCTGGAATCATGCCAAATTTGACTAAATCATCTGGTTCTAGATGGCGGAGACTGTCTGCGGCTCGTTTCTCCTTCGATTGGCCTTCTCCAGGTTGTACAAAGCCGATTGCTTTTTTGCCAACTCTCTGATCTACAATCTTTTCTAAGCCCACGAAGGCACCACCACAGACGAACAAAATATTACTTGTGTCAATCTGGATGCAATCTTGGTAGGGATGTTTGCGCCCTCCTTGGGGTGGTACATTGGCGATCGTTCCCTCTAACATTTTCAGCAAGGCTTGCTGCACGCCTTCGCCAGAAACATCGCGGGTAATTGACGTGTTCTCGCTCTTACGAGCAATTTTGTCAATCTCGTCAATGTAAATAATTCCCCGTTGTGCTTCCTCTATATCCAAATCTGCCACCTGCAACAGTCGCAGCAAGATATTTTCTACATCTTCTCCCACATACCCCGCTTCCGTCAGTGTCGTAGCATCGGCAACGGCAAAGGGTACATCCAAGATTTTTGCTAGGGTTTGTGCTAAGAGAGTTTTGCCGCAACCAGTCGGGCCAATTAACAAAATGTTGGACTTTTGCAGTTCTATTGCATCATCTGCCCCAGCTTTGCCACTGGCTTTAGACTGAATTACCGCCAGCCGCTTGTAGTGATTGTAAACAGCTACTGACAGCACTTTCTTCGCTTCGTCTTGACCAATAACGTGTTCGTCTAGATATTTTTTAATCTCTCTAGGCTTCGGTATTTGATTAAACGAAATACTAGAAGAGTGGGTACGCCGTTTTTGAGGTGGTTCTGCTCTTGGTGCTGGTTGTGCTACCGCACCATTGGTATCGAGTAACTCCTCGTCTAGTATTTCATTACACAAGTCAACGCATTCATCGCAGATGTAGACTCCCGGCCCCGCGATTAATTTACGCACCTGCTCTTGAGACTTGCCACAGAATGAACACTTTAAATGGGAGTCGTACTTAGACATACCAGCCTCTTATTTCAGAATGGTGACGTTTTCCCCTGCTATGGGAAGATTTTGCCTGGAAATGACCTGATCAATCAAACCGTAGTTCTTCGCCTCTTCTGCGGACATAAAAAAGTCGCGCTCAGTATCTGCTTCAATTCTTTCTAAGGGTTGACCAGTATGGTGAGCCATTAACTGATTCAACTTAGCTTTAACGTAAAGAATTTCTCTGGCTTGAATTTCAATGTCAATGGCTTGACCTTGAGCGCCACCAAGTGGTTGGTGAATCATGATCCGGGAGTCAGGCAGAGACATTCGCTTACCGGCGGCTCCTGCTGTCAACAAAAATGCCCCCATGCTCGCGGCTAATCCAAAACAGATGGTAACAACATCAGGGCGAATTTGTTGCATTGTATCATAGATTGCCATCCCTGCGTAGACCGAGCCGCCAGGAGAATTGACATACAGTTGGATATCCTTTTCTGAGTCTTCGGCGTCCAGGAATAACAACTGAGCCACAATTGAGTTGGCTACGGCATCGTCTATTGGCGTTCCTAAAAAGATAATCCGCTCTCGCAGCAGGCGGGAGTAGATGTCGAAAGCTCT
The DNA here is from genome assembly GCF_036919575.1 of Nostoc sp. Classification (GTDB taxonomy): domain Bacteria; phylum Cyanobacteriota; class Cyanobacteriia; order Cyanobacteriales; family Nostocaceae; genus Nostoc. Next base: position 58,396 of record NZ_JBALBY010000040.1, read on the forward strand.
TTCTCCCATGCCAGACTGTTCTATCACCATCGGCACGATGTTGCTAGGGCTGTTCAACTGGGAGTTAATGTTTATTCGACTTAAGTTGGTGATGGGGTTATTTCCCGACTGCGATAGAAGCATACAACTAAATTTGACGATAATTTTAGGACAAATGTTTCAGCAGCATAAGCTGCCTTTTCGACGAATGGGATTTTTATCAGCTACGTGTTAACCATTATGCCTCATATAATTTCCTCTCGTCTAACACAGTATCAAGCTCAGGCGATAACAGGTGTCACTCTTTGCGGAAAATTCATTAATTCTTTAATTATTCTGGCTTGATCCCGGAGTTGTGAACCCATTTCACCAGTACTTTAACTCAGAACTGGTGAACTCGTGGCTGGGATTTTTGATTTATCGAACAGAATTCAGGAGTCAGGAGTCAGAATTCAGAATGAATTCTGTACGAAAAAGCGGATGAATAGCCGGGTTTAATCCCCACCAAATCTACGATTTGGTGGTCAACTTTCATAGTGGCGGGTCTCTCTTACAAAGTTGCTCCTCTTGGGGAGACCCCAAGACCGCACTTTGCGCTGAATCCCCGACTGAAAGATTGCTGAATTCTGAATTCTGGATTCTGCATTCTTCTTCAACCTTCTGTGACTTCAGTAGAAGCTTCGCTGTTTTCTTCCTCTGTCTGAGGTGCATCAGCATCTGATTCTGTCAGTTCCGTTTCCTCTGTGGGACTCAAGGAGCCTTCGGGTACAAGTTCAACTGAGGAGTGTTCTAAGAGCCAATCGATGATTTTTTCGGTTAATAGTTCGTTTTCCACGATTGAGCGCAGTCTATCTTCATCAACGTCTTGTTCCTCCGGGTATTGCTCCAAAAGTTCTGTGACTCTGGCTGCGATTTCTTCTGGTGTTAGCACGAGAGATTCGCGTTTACCGATTTCCCGCAAGGACAAAGAGCGTTTGATGCGTTCAATTGCCTCAGTGCGCGATCGCTCCCGCAACTGAGCAATAATGTCTTGAGTAAACAAATTCTTTATATCCAATCCCTGCTGAGACAGTCGGATTGCTGTTTGCGTTAGCATTGCATCCACTTCTTGCTCAATCAACGTTCCTGGTAAGTCAACTTCTACGTGCTTGAGCAGTTCCGTTAACAAGGCTTCCTGCTTATTGGTTTTTGTTTTGTCGTCCGCCTCTTTTTGATATCGTTCCACCAAAGAAGCGCGTAACTCCTCTAAGGTTTCAAAATCGCTGATTTCCTGCGCGAAATCGTCATTTACTTCTGGTAGCTCCTTTTCTTTCAATTCTTTGAGCGTCACGGTGAAAGTTGCCGCTTTTCCAGCTAAATCTTCATTAGCATACGGATCTGGGAACTGCGCCGCAATTTCTTTAGTTTCTTCAGGATTCATCCCCACTATTCCCGAAATAAAACCTGGAATAAACTTATCTTCCTGCAACTCAACTTGAAAATCAGTTGCTTCGGCTCCGGGAATAGGTTCTGGTTCGGCTGTTTCGTCTTCGCCCTCGACTTTGGAGAATACACCCTTAAAATCGACTACGGCAATATCGCCGATTTGGGCTGCACGTCCTTCTACAGGAATCAATGTCGCCAATTCTTGACGTTCCTTATCCAGCGTGTTCTCCACTCGTTCTGGATCGAACTTGACTTCTTCTGCCTTGGCCTGCAAATCAGTGTACTGCACTAGATTCACTTCTGGTTGTACATCGACAGCAGCTGAAATCGTCAGGGGTTTTCCAGGTTCATAATTCTTAATCAAATCTTCAAAAGAGGAGCGCAATTGCGGCTGACCGATTACCGGGATAGCTTCTTGTTTGACTGCTTGCTCAATGCCATCTTGAATTAGTTCTTCCAGCGCTGCTGCCTTGATTCGAGTTGTACCCAGCCGTTGTAATAATATTGGGCGAGGCACCTTACCTTTACGAAACCCAGAAATATTGGCAGTACTCGCTAAGTTTTTAATTACCTTTTCGTAAGTTTGCTTGGTAATTTCCGGCGTAATCTCTATTTCCAGGCCAATTTGGCTGGCGGGAAGTTTTTCCTGGGTGACTTTCATGCTTCGTCTCTAGTTTTATGGTATTTTATACTCCGAGTACACACAAGACGCAATAAAATAATTGTTTGCGTTTATGGCTTGATGTCTCTTAAGGGCAATGGGAGCTTGCCAAAAGGTCTTATGACATCCAAAGATGGATAGATGTTTGTCCTGGGGCAAAGATCCAGTTTACTGCCAATGACCAAGGACTTGACATTTTACCTTCATCACAATTTGGTTAATGGGGCATTGGGCATTAGTTATTCTTTCTTCCCTCATCTCCCTCATCTCCCTCATCTCCCTCATCTCCCCATTCCCCATTCCCCACTCCCTCTGAAACTTAGGAATTAATTATTCACTAGGCTAATGCCGTGATATCCTGGTTCTCAGCGAGTGGTTAGTACCCCCAAGTTAAAGTTATAGTGTTGAGTCTAGCTATTATTAAGTTGTGGTACAAGAACGCATCTGTTGCCTAGACCCATAGCTGAGTTTTATGTTGTGCTGGTTTTATGCATTTCAATCCTAGTATATTCATCATCTTGGTAAACAACTTTGCAGCCAAGATGTTTGTTGCCTTACAGGTGGGATGCCTGTTAAACGTCTAAGTGCAGATATCTCTATTTTTCTGCTAAATGGCGATTTGTTGTATAATAATATATAGTTTAAATCGATGGAAAAATCAGATAGCCATTGTTGGAGAATGCAACATCACTTAACTTATTAAATAGTCAAGAAAATAAATGTATTAAATCTATAAAGATCGACTAAATTAGAGAAAAATCTAAATCTATTCAAAATGTATTTCCCGACTGCGATCGCTATTTAAATATAAGTAAATTGTCAATTGTTCCAAATCTTAAAGGAGGAAGCAAGTTTGTCGAAATCCTATCGTTTAGCTATTTTGGGAGCGACTGGTGCAGTTGGCACAGAGTTGCTGGAATTATTAGAAAGTCGTAATTTCCCTGTTGCTAATCTGAAGTTATTGGCATCAGAACGGAGTGTCGGGCGATCGCTGCGGTTTAAAGGAGAAAATATACCAGTAGAACCAGTGAGCGATCGCGCCTTTGAAAATGTCGATATAGTACTAGCTAGTGCCGGTGGTTCCACATCTAAAACTTGGGCAGCAATTGCCGTCAAAAAGGGCGCAGTGGTAATTGACAACTCCAGTGCCTTTCGGATGAACCCGGAAGTTCCCTTAGTAGTACCAGAAGTGAATCCACTAGCGGCAGCTAATCACCAAGGCATTATTGCTAACCCCAACTGCACAACAATTTTAATGGCTGTGGCAGTCTGGCCATTGCATAAAGTCAAACCCGTGCAACGTATTGTCGCCTCAACCTACCAATCTGCTAGTGGTGCTGGCGCCAGAGCAATGGCAGAAGTCAAAACCCAAACAAGCGCTATACTACAAGGACAGCCACCAATTGCCGAAATATTGCCTTACCCATTGGCATTTAATTTATTCCCCCATAACTCCCCATTAAACGATTTGGGTTATTGTGAGGAAGAAATGAAAATGGTCAACGAAACCCGAAAAATATTTGGCACGCAGCAAATCAGAATCACTGCGACCTGTATACGGGTTCCCGTACTCCGCGCCCACTCAGAAGCCATTAATTTAGAATTTGAGACTCCCTTTAGTGCAAAGGAAGCCAGAGAAATTTTAAATTCCTCTCCTGGAGTGAAATTGGTGGAAGATTGGGGAACTAATCATTTTCCGATGCCAATTGAAGCAACAGGTAAAGATGAAGTTTTGGTGGGAAGAATTCGTCAAGATATTTCTCATCCTTGTGGGTTGGAATTATGGTTGTGTGGCGACCAAATCCGCAAAGGCGCAGCATTGAATGCAATCCAAATCGCTGAGTTATTGGTAGAGAAAAATCTACTCAAACCATTAGCTATTAGTCATTAGTCATTGGTCATTAGTCATTGGTCATTAGTCATTAGTGAAAACCAAGGACAAAGGACAAACACAGAAGTCTAACATAAGGCTTCCTTAGATGGCTCCGCCAAAGCCAAAAACGAACAAAAGTTCTTGATCTTAAGGGAAAGGTTGCACGTAGCTTGCTTCCCCGAAGGAGTACGGGGACAAAGGACAAATGACAAATGACAAATGACAAATGACACTTGAAAGCAATTTGCAGATAGGTTATTACAATAGAAAACCACCAAGATACAAAAACATGGGTAATCAGGAGTGAAAAAAGGGTGGGAGATTTTGGTAATGTTTTAACCGCAATGATTACGCCGTTTAAACCAGATGGTAGTGTCAACTATGATGTAGCGGCAGAACTGGCGGCGCATCTAGCTAACAACGGTACAGATACATTGGTGATGTGCGGCACAACAGGAGAATCCCCGACGCTAAGTTGGGATGAGGAATACCAGTTGTTTGTCGAAGTATTGCAGTCCGTGGCAGGAAAAGCTAAGGTGATCGCAGGTTGTGGTTCAAATTCCACCAAAGAAGCGATCGCTGCCACCCAAAAAGCGTCTAAGATAGGAGTACATGGTTCCTTACAAGTTGTTCCTTATTACAACAAGCCGCCACAAGCGGGATTGGAAGCGCACTTTCAGGCAATAGCACAAGCCTGTCCCGACTTACCATTGTTGTTATACAATGTCCCCGGTCGTACCGGACAAAACCTTCAGCCAGAAACAGTTGCCCGGTTAGCTGAGGTTAGCAATATTGTCGGGATTAAAGAATCCACTGGTAGTATAGATCAGGCAAGCGAAATTCGTCGCTTGACACCAAAAGAATTCCACATCTATTCTGGTGATGATTACATGACTTTGCCCTTGTTAGCGATCGGGGCAAAGGGTGTGGTAAGTGTGGCTTCTCATCTGGTAGGAAACCAACTACAGCAGATGATCCAAGCTTTTAATGCGGGGAAAATCGAGGTAGCCAGCGACATTCATCTCCAACTCTTCCCGTTGTTTAAAGCTCTATTTCTCACTTCAAATCCCATTCCTGTGAAAAAAGCACTGAAACTTCAAGGTTGGGAGGTTGGTTCAACTCGTCCGCCGCTATGTGAAGCTGATTTAGAAGTCAGTCAAAAATTAGAAGCGGTTCTGAAAGAACTTAGTTTAATCTAGCCACCAACTAGTTAAGCGCTGGCGATCTGCTCATTGCCAAAGATACATATAAACAATGACCATAATTGTTCATAAGTTGCAATTTAAAAAACCTGTGCTAGGACTGATAGATATACTATGAATCCTTGAGTGTACAGTCGATTTTATTGAATAAAAAATTGAAGATATCAATTAAAACTTGATTGCTTTGGGACTGACTTAAGAGACAGCAGATGTTGTCTTAAATACAAGTTCGTTAACTATCAACTTAATTAACCACAAGTAACAATCTAAGGAGAAAATGGCTAAAAACGAAGCTAACAATTCCGCCTTGAAAATTATTCCTTTGGGCGGTTTGCATGAAATTGGGAAAAATACTTGTCTTTTCGAGTATGACGATGAAATTATTCTGTTAGATGCAGGATTGGCTTTTCCCACAGAGGCGATGCATGGAGTAAATATTGTTCTGCCAGACACGACCTATCTGCGGGAAAATCGCCACAAAATTAAAGGGATGATCGTTACTCATGGTCATGAAGACCATATTGGCGGGATTGCTTTTCATCTCAAGCAATTTGATATCCCCGTGATTTATGGACCCAGACTAGCAATGGCAATGCTAGAGGGTAAACTGGAAGAAGCGGGAGTGCGCGATCGCACGGAAATCAGAACTGTTCTACCCCGTGATGTCGTGCGGATTGGCAAAAACTTTTTGGTGGAATATATCCGTAATACCCACTCCATCGCTGATAGTTTCACTGTTGCGATTCAGACTCCCCTTGGTGTAGTCATTCACACAGGCGATTTCAAAATTGACCATACCCCAGTGGATGGGGAAAAGTTTGACTTGCAACGCCTAGCAGAACATGGTGAAAAAGGCGTTCTTTGCCTCCTAAGTGATTCCACTAACGCTGAGATTCCAGGATTTACACCTTCGGAACGTTCCGTTTATCCCAATCTGGAAAGAGTATTTAGTCAAGCCACTGGACGATTATTTGTCACTACCTTTGCTTCTAGCGTGCATCGCATCAACATGATTTTGGATATCGCCAAGAAGCAAAACCGTGTAGTGACGATTGTGGGGCGTTCCATGCTGAACTTGATTGCTCATGCCCGCAATTTAGGTTACATCAAGTGTGACGATAATCTGCTGCAACCATTGCACGCAGTCCGCAATCTACCTGATGATAAAGTTTTAATTTTAACTACAGGTTCTCAGGGTGAATTGATGGCAGCAATGACCCGCATAGCTAACAAAGAACATCCTCACATTAAAATCCGCCAAGGAGATACGGTAGTATTCTCTGCTAACCCAATTCCCGGAAATACGATCGCTGTAGTCAACACCATCGATAAGTTGATGATTCAGGGGGCGAAAGTAGTCTATGGTCGAGATAAAGGGATTCACGTCTCCGGTCACGGCTGTCAGGAAGAACAAAAGCTGATGATTGCCTTAACTCGACCCAAGTTCTTTGTGCCATTTCACGGCGAACATCGGATGCTGGTGAAGCATGCAGAAACGGCTCAGAGTATGGGCATTCCCGCCGAAAACATGATCATTATTCAAAATGGTGATGTTGTCGAACTGACTGAAGATTCCATTCGCGTCGCTGGTAAAGTGCCATCTGGTATCGAACTGGTGGATACTACTAGTTCGGGTATGGTAAGTTCCAAAGTTTTACAAGAACGGCAACGCATGGCTTCAGAAGGCATTATCACGATCGCAGCTGCCATTGATTGGAATGGTAAACTATTGGCAAAACCAGAAACTCACCTTCGGGGTGTAGTGACAAGTGTAGAGCGATCGCTCCTGCAAACCTGGGTAAAACAACGCATTGAAGAAATCCTCAGTGTGCGTTGGTCAGAATTCGCTGCTGGGGAAGGTGAAGCAGCAGATATAGATTGGGGTGGATTGCAAGGAACTTTAGAGCGAGAATTGCAACGTTCCATCCGCCGAGAATTGCAATGTCAGCCATCTGTGACTTTGTTGATGCAAATTCCTGATGAGCCGCCTGTAAAAGTTGCCGATGGTAGAAGACGCCGGACCCGAACTGCTGCTCAGGTAGCATCATAGGGAATTTAAGGTAAAAATCTCACGCAGAGGCGCAGAGACGCAGAATTTTTCTGAACGTCTTTGCGCTTTGGCGTGAGAGTTAGAGAAAAATCATTTACCTTGATAGAAGTTGAGTAGTGGGTATAACCAACTGTCTCTAAATTGGTGATTTATTATTCTGATATCCATTTCCAGAAACAATAAGCGCCATAACCAATTGCTGCGGCTGCAACTGCTGGTGCTGCAACTGTGATAGCTACACCTGCTGCCATACCACCGCCAACTGTCGCCCCAACAGCGGCTAACCCTGAAGTGATTCCAGCAGCACTCAGACCAGCAACGCTTCCAGCCGCTGCAACAGCACCAACGGCTCCCGCAGTACCAGCAGCAGCACCAACAGTTGTCATCGTTCTGCCAACAGCACGAGCTTCTCGCTCGTCGCTAGTAAGATTTTCGTTATCTTCTAAAACACTATTCATTACCAAGGTTGTTATAGCAGCAGGAGCCATACCAAGTGCGCCAATGCCCGCAACAGCCCCCCCACCAACAACTCCACCAATTGCAGCTAGACCTGACATAATCCCGGCTCCACTTAGCCCAGCCGCGGCTCCGGCAGCACTGACAACACCAATACTACCCGCAACTGCGGCTCCACTTACAGATGCTCCTCCTGTAGTTGCTCCAGCATTTTTGACTTGTTCGCTTGCGTGTATACCTGTCTTACACCATGTAGCAAAGTGTTCACAATTATTATCAAACAGATCATAGGCATTTTCCCCCAATCTACTCTCGGCGCGTTGAATTACAACGTGTGGTGAGTCACAATTACCATACTCTCTTACAAAAACCGTCCTTCCAGATACAAAAAAATCTCTAGAAACACGGGAAATGTTTTTTTGACTCTTTGTATACTCGATGACTGTACCATCACCACAGTCAATACCATGATGGCTGTAACCACCACAATTATAATAAACATGATCTCCCATTCTCATACTTTAGTCGCCTTTAATACTCAGTTTATGTTGACAGCAACCTAATTAGTAATTGCCTAAGATATTTATGGCACAATGTATCTCTGGATTACGACAGTGGTTAAACTGAGTTAGCTTAAAAAGCTTAAATAAATTTTTTATACATTTTCATGAAAAATTACTTAAGAAAGAAAATTTTTTAAATATTTCTTTGTAAATTACTGAGTCCAATTTTGAGCAAGCGATCGCACTGCCAAAATTGTTTGGAGGCGATCCCTATGACCAAAAAAACTCTGAGTATGCATATATAGGTATGGTCGAATATTGGATTGTTGACCCTTTGGAAAATGAAGTAACTCTGTGTTTGCTAAATCAGGGCAGTTGCAAACTGTGTTTATCAAAGACGAACGGATTGTTTCTCGAACGTTCCTAGAATTAACCCTGACAGCCCAGCAGGTGCTTTCAGCTTAAGGTTGTTTGACAGTGAGCAACTTATACCAATTACCTGTGAACATCAGGGCAAAGCCTTCTACGGCATTCAGCCACCAATGAACAGGACGCGGCGACGTGGGAAAGTGGGAATACAGAGAGGAAAAACGCCTACTAGGGTATTACCAATATTTATACTTAGCAAAAATACTTCCAGGAAGACCTTATATTAAGGTTTGTAAATGCTACACTAAAACCTACCCAATGACAGATGTCTTTACTAAAATCTTAAGTATGTCAAGATATGAACAAGATCGTAATATTACACTACCGATCCCCAGAAAATTGCGATTAACTTGACGTAGTAATAAATTAAGTTCTGACTTAAGTGGCCATTCAGGTATTATATTATATCGCAGTCAGGACGCGATTCTTCCGGTAAAGGTCGTCGCCACGTTGTATATATTCATCAAAAAGATGAATAGCCTTAATAACACGGAGGATTAACCATGAAGGTGTTCAACAATACTACAAAAAAGATTTTTCTGACAAGCTGGGTCTCAATCAATCAAGCAGAGACTAGTAACCATAAAGTAACCCAGCTAAACCGTTCTGTTTCCAAGTCTTACTGGGATATTCTCCAACCCTTACGGCATCGGGTAGATAGCATTCAAGTCCGCGATCGCCAAGTAGCTCACCGCTTGTGCAAACTGATTCCATCTCAGTGTCCCTTTGAGCGAGATGTCAAATTATTCGGGAAAACCCTGTTTCACATTCCGCCCATGTGCAAGCTCAACCCCTTATATGAAGAAGTGGTTGGTTTACGTTTCCGAGCAATGTGCTATCTAGCCGACGATTGTGGCGAAGATGTGTCGCAGTACTGCTAATACAGAGTGCTGAGGGAAAAGTTAGGAATGAGCAGTGATTAGTGAGTAATTAAAAATAAAACTCATAATTCATAATTCATAATTCATAACTCATAATTCATAACTCCTAACTCCCCACTCCCCACTCCCATTCGGCTACGCTCACGGCAAGCCCACTCCCCACTATTTTTTTTGCCATTTTTGGATAGCATCCTGAGCATCTTCGTAAGCGCCTGTCTCCTCTGGCACTAAAGCAGCCGTTGCAATTGCGCCATTACGTTCTCCTTCCGCAGCGCGACGCTTGGCCAAATCTAAAATTTTCTCACTCCAGTTATTGATCGATTTTTGGGCAGTATCGAAGCCTGGTTGACCTGCTGGTACTTTCTTAGCAACTTCGATCGCACGATTGTAGGTAGATGCCTGTCCAGACTTAATTAAGGCATTAGCTGCATCTAAAAGAGTTTTGTTACTCACATACTGCTTGCCCTCTAACCGCCACAGGTTAATTGCTGCTTGTGCTTTGGCATAGGGGTCTTCATCTTTGGTGATTAACCGTGCGGCAGCAATAGCGCTAGCATACTGTCTTTGTTTAGCACGACCTTCTGCTAAATCTAAAATCATTCGGCTCCAAATCTTAATATTCTCCTGAGCTTGTTCGTAAAGTGGTTCACCGGGTCTAATTTTCCGGGCTGTAGCGATCGCCAAGCCCAAATCGCTAGCCTGAGTTTGTCTGAGCGACATTTTCGCTAGGTCTAATACTGCTTGATTCCGCTTTTTTGACTCGGAACTAGAGGCTATTTGGGCGCTAGATTGGTTGTTGAGTCTAACTGGTGGAGTGCGTAGGCGTAGCCCGTCGTAGACATCGCTTGGTGAATTCTGAATAACCTGGCGATCGCTAGCAGTAGCATTAGGTGATGTGTTTGATATTTGCTTAATTCTAAAAGTTTCTTGATTACGGAGAAAAACTACGGCCATTAAACCTGCTACCAGCAAGCTACCTCCGCCCCATAAGATAAACTGTTTCCAAAAAGGGATGCTTGGCTGATTCGCTGGCAATCGAGAGACGTAGCCTTTGGAGGAATTGGGGATAAATCTTCCTCTCGTATTCACTCCTAAAGAAGTTTCCGCCATTGGCTGCGAAACTAAGCCGGTAGCTGACTCCTGGACTTTTTGACCCTTAGACTTCTCGACCTTGTGAGCCTTTACCTTTTGGGAGGAGTTCACACTAGTTTCTCCCCATCTCCCCCGATCTGCTGAAGTTCTAGGGTAATCGTCGAGGGGGGGAGCCGCAAGCGCAACAGCAAAGGATTCTTCGGGATAAATCACCGATTCTGGTTCAAAGTCGCTTTCCATTGCCAATTTTGGCAAGATTGCTTGCTGCCTTGATGGGATGATAGTGGCAGGATTTTGGACAGGATTCCAGTGGTGTTGACATAATTTTGGCATGAGCAGGCTTAGGTAGCTTTCTAAATCTGCCAAGTTGCTGCCATTGCCAGAACGCAAAGCTTCTAACAAAGCTGCTGTAAAGAATCCGTGACCTAATTCGCTACTTTCATGGGAAAATTGCTCTGGTTGGCAAGAAAGAATTGTCGCCAGTTGTAGTTCTTGGGCTAGTTCTATTGTTTCTTCACCAACGGGAGCATCCGCTTGAGTGCCAAAAGCGCGGTTGATATCGAGTAGTAGCAATACATTGAGGTCAGCAAGTTGCAGACTTTGCATTAGCGATCGCAATTCGATGCCAGTCTCTTGCACGAGTTCGGGGTTGCCCTCTGCTGGCATTAAGTAATCTTTGCCCTTATAGTTGACCCCATAACCGCTAAAGAATAACCACAGATAGTCTTCCGGTTGCCAACTTGTTGCTGCCAAATCCTCAAGCAGCAGCAGAATATTCTCCTTCGTCGGATAAGTTGACCTATCCCCAATCGGCGGCGAAGTATCTGTCATTAACAGACAGTGTTTAGGGACAAAACCTGCCTCTGTCACCAAAAAATCCTCTAGTGCCTCAGCATCTGCTTGGGCACAACTTAAAGGTTGAAATAACTGATATTGATTGATGCCAATCGCGATCGCCCAGTAGTTTGCCATCCCGCTCTTTGTCAGTTATTGTTTGCTGGTCTTAAAATTGCGGTTGGCTTTGCCAAAAAAACAAAGCTAACCTATGTCTTATAGTCTAGGTGATTCTCATCGAATCTTAAGTTAGAATGTAATTTTTATTACGTTGGTTTTTCGGAAAATACTTTCACCTAATTTCAATAACAGATCATCACTAAGGAGATAGAAGGTCATGAGCAAGATTTCTGCTCACCTACCATCATCGATCACTCCCTTTTCAGTTATTAGCCAAATTGCCAGAAGAATCCGGATAGTTCCTTTAGTAGTTTTGCTCATAGCTACCGTTCCTGCGTGGTTTTTAACGGAAGCGATCGCACCTCAGGTTGTGCGAGCTTACACCGCTAGAGTTGATCTAGCTATTGACCGCCTACCAGATGAAAACTACGAAACCGTTCTCAGCAGAGCGGAAGCAGCCGCAAGGGCAGCTGCTCAACGGAGTTTCGACCAAGATATCTTGGTGACAGATGTTTCAATCATTGTGTCCGTACAAAATTATGGATCGATCGCACCAGTTCTGACATTAGAAGTCAGTCGTCCAGAATGGCGATCGCGCCCTGATGCTCAAATTTGGGCTACTTACTTCAAAACTGCGCGATCGCTACTTTTCTTTGAAAAAGAGCCGACAACCTCTAATACAGTTCCAGCAGCTAGCACTCTGTCAACCCCAAAATAGCGGGTTTAGATTGATTGACATCCAAAGAAGTCCGTAGCTTGCTTCCCGCAGGGTGCGCCGGTGTCCCCACTTCAGTCTCAACCGATCAATTCAACTTACTTATTCCTAACTCAACTGTTGTCCTTAGCGTCAATGGATGGACTAGAATAAGAAGGTTGTCAAGAATCCCGATACCTGCTGACATGGCTGTTCCTAAGAAGAAAACTTCAAAATCAAAACGAGATAAACGTCGAGCTACCTGGAGGCATAAAGCCGTAGTCGAAGCTCAGAAAGCTCTCTCTTTGGGCAAGTCAATTTTGACTGGACGTTCTACATTTGTCTATCCAGCTGCTGAAGAAGAGGAAGAAGAATCATAATTTCCCAGTCAGGAAAAGCATGAACAGCACCAATAGATTTGATGGTCAAATTCACCAATCAAACTTATTACCACTGAATAAACGCTTTTTCTTAGCTTTCCTGATTGGATTATGAATAATAGATACTCTACACAAGCTCATTAGATCAAAAAAATTGGTAGTGAGTAATTGGGAACATCCATTACCCATTACCTATGATTTATGAGTAATCATATAAAGAGTATTTGCAAAAAAGCTTGTAAATATTTTGAGAAAACTTATTTTTCTCCAACTATGCTAGGAAAATTTTTTCAGAAACCAGGGAAGGAAGAGGGCGAACGCGTCCCTCCTGGTCAACACTTAGCTAAAGGTTTCCCCGTATTAACTTACGGTGCAACTCCCGAAGTTAGCACTGAGGAATGGGAGTTTCGAGTTTGGGGTTTGGCAAAACCTGCTACCTTTAGTTGGTCAGACTTTATGGAGCTACCTCAACACGAATTCACAGCCGACTTCCACTGTGTAACGCGCTGGTCTAAACTGGATGTCAAATGGACTGGCATTAAAGTGACAGATTTTATGGGTCTGATTGAACAAGACCCCAAAGTAGCCCACATTATGGAACACTGCTATGGCGGCTACACTACCAATATTTCTATAGAAGATTTTATGCGCGAAGAAAACTTCTTTGCTTTTAAAGTCTTTGGTGAACCCCTTCCATCTGAACATGGTGGGCCGATGCGGCTAGTTGTTCCCCACCTTTACGCTTGGAAAAGTGCTAAGTGGATTAATGGTTTAGAGTTTTTAGCTGGTGAAGAACTTGGTTTTTGGGAGCGCAATGGCTACCATCGCCGTGGTGAACCTTGGGCTGAGGAGCGTTATAGTAACGCTTTTGGGTTTTAGGAGAGACGCGATTAATCGCGTCTGTACAAGAGTTAAGAGTTGTAGATTTTTTATTTCTCACTCCTAACTCATAAATTTTTTTAACCCAAAAGTTTCTTGATTAGCGGCAATTTGCCCTCATAAGGAGCGTATCGCCATTTTAAATCCAGCCAGAATGAGTTTTTCAATACACTTTTTTCATGGGAAAAAGTTTCAAAACTAGCTTTGCCGTGATAGTTGCCAATACCGCTATCTCCCACCCCACCAAATGGTAAAGACGAAACACCAACTTGCATCACTGTATCGTTGATACAGACTCCACCAGAGGAAGTTTCCTGCAAAACTCGCTTTTGCAGGTTTTTGTTTTGAGAAAATAAATATAACGCCAAGGGTTTAGGTCTAGAGTTAATCAAGGCGATCGCTTCTGCAATGTCAGTATATTCAATGATGGGTAGAATGGGGCCAAAAATTTCTTCCTGCATTACAGAATCTTCCAAAGAGACATTATCAATCACTGTGGGGGCAATATAACGCTCTGAAGGTTGAGTTTTTCCACCAATGATAACTTCACCATCTTTGAGAAAGTTAACTAACCTGTCAAAGTGTTTTTGACTGATAATCCTGGCATAATCAGGACTGTTTACGGGATTATCGCCATAAAATTCTTTTAGGCATTTTTCCAAACCATCTATTAAATCTTTTTTGATTTTTTTATCAACTAAAAGATAGTCAGGGGCAATACAAGTTTGTCCAGCATTAATAAATTTGCCCCAAGTAATTCGTCTGATAGTGTGTTCAAGATTAATGTCAGTATCTACGATACAAGGACTTTTACCGCCCAATTCTAAAGTAACTGGTGTGAGATATTTTGCTGCTGCTGCCATGATGATTTTGCCGATGGCTGTGCCACCAGTAAAAAAGATATGGTCAAACTTTTCTGCCAGTAGTTTTTCACTTGCTTCCACGCCTCCTTCAACCACTGCAATATAAGCTGGATCAAAATGTTTGGCGACAATTTCGGCGATGATACCGGAAGTATGAGAAGCAATTTCTGAAGGTTTGATAATTGCACAATTCCCGGCTGCGATCGCACCTATTAACGGTGAGATAATTAACTGAAATGGATAGTTCCAAGGCCCAATAATTAAGACAACCCCTAACGGTTCTGGATAAATTCTCGCTGAGTAGGAAAAAAAATCAAGGGAAACGGCTGCTTTTTTGGGCTTACTCCAGGTATTGATATGTTTTATGGCGTAATCAATTTCCTTAATTACGCCGATTTCTGTAAGGTAAGTCTCCAATTCTGGTTTATGTAAATCCCCTTGTAATGCCTCGATTATTGACTGTTCATGCTCAATGATTGCTTGCTTGAGATTTTTAAGTTGTTCAATGCGAAAAGTGACATCTTTAGTTTTACCAGTTTGAAAAAACTCACGCTGATTCTGGATAATATCGCCAACCTTAGATAATTCAGTAGTGATCATTGTTTTTTCCTATCAAAAACTATTTATTCAATGCTAGCGCTGCTATATAGCGTTTCCTAATCACATAAGGTAGATCATAGCCCCCTCCTCGCGTGCCTACCGTATATACACAAGTCATCAAATTACTCAAAAATCTTGAAAAACCTCACCCTGGTTCTGCTACGCAAAACCTGTCCCTCTCCTTACTAAGGAGAGGGACAGATTTACCCTTGGGTAATCTTGGGTGAGGTTTTGATTTATGGGTTGAGAGTCAATTTGGATCAGGTTTTCCGACTTGTGTATACACCTTCGCGTGCGGGGAGGGGGTTGGGGGTGGGGTTCAGTACCTACTCAAGCCAGAACCGCTATATCAGCATATTTTATTCGTCAGATTTTAGTGTTTGATTTTCTAATTGAAATATTTACTTTAAATTCTTGGTAGATAGTAGTAAAGTTATAAATTATGAATTATCAGGGTAAAAAATTTGATGATTCATAATTTATAATTACTAATTTTCTCAGGTTTTGGTGGGTAGAAGCACACTAAATACACTACCTTTGCCCAACTCGGAATTAAGCAGAATAATGCCTTGATGCGCCTCGACAATTCGACGAGCAAGGTACAGTCCTAAACCGCTACCAGAACTCTTGTGGCTGCCTTGGCGAAATCGTTCAAAGATGGTGGCTTGTTCTTCAGGGGGAATACCTGGGCCGGTATCCGCTATTTCAATTTTAATGTAGTCAACAGAATTGGATCTTTCAGAAAACTGAGATTGGCTACTTTTGTCGAACTGGCTTTGAGAAGTAAAACGAATAGTCACAGACCCAGAATCGGTAAATTTGATCGCATTCCCGATCAGATTAGTGAATAGACGATGCAATTCTAAGCGATCGCCCATCACTGTATTTGTGCTTGACTCCGAAGTTTTATCTAGATTAATCGACAGTGCTTTTTCTTGAGCTAGGGGTGCTAATTCTCCATTCACCTCCTCTAGCAATCTGTCCAAATTAACCGGTTGAAATGCCAAAGTTTTGCGGCCTGCTTCAAAGCGATAAACTTCCAATAAGGTATTGACCATAGAAAGCAGGTTGATATTGCTACGGGCCATGATGGCGATTACTTCCTGCATTTGCGGTGATAATGTTCCCAACGCACCTTGCTGAAATAGCATCAACATACGATCGGCGGCTACTAAGGGAGTGCGTAAGTCGTGGGTGAGGCGGGAGACAAAATCTTCTCGCTGGCGGGCAATTTCATCACGTTCATCCATACTATTCTTCAAACGTAGGAGCGATCGCACTCGTGCCAGCAATTCATCTACTGTTACAGGTTTGCGGATAAAATCATCAGCACCCAAATCTAATCCGTGGGCGACGTTGGGCGCATCGTGGGCAGTGATCAGCAATATGGGGATGTATTGCGGCAATTTCATCTCTCCACGAATATACTTAGTAACTTCGTACCCATCCATACCTGGCATCATTAGATCCAGCAGAACCAAATCACAAGGAGAAGCTTTCAATTCTGCCAAGGCGGAAATCCCATTTTCGGCGGTGCTAATCGTGTAACCTTCTTCCTCCAAAATAGTTTTGATCAAAAACACGTTATCAGGAGAGTCATCGACAACAAGAATTTTGTCAGAGCGAGAAGATTGTGAAGTCATATAGATGCAAGGTATGGGGTAAAAGTAAATTTTTCTAAGACTAGTTGTATTTGTAACAATTTATCTAACAAGTTTTTAGTAAGCCTCCCTACCTAAGAAGTATTTTTTACTAGTAATTTCGTATTCACTGGAGTTGAGAATTTGCTGCTAAGTTAAATTAGCCTGGGTTTTTTGCTAAAAAATAACTCACTAATTAAATTATGGCTGGTAAAATTTTAGCTTTGAAAACAGCAAATTGTGGAATGACTTATGTAGCCTTTGATGTATCGGTTTCGGTAGTGAACTAGAGATATAATTGCGTAGGCGATCGCCCAAAAATAAGAGTACCTTCTGAGTTTCTTAGGGCAACATACTTCTTATGGTAGAGTGAACTTTTCCGTATGTAGGATAATTATTGTTGAGCATTTTGCACAATTTGTTTTCAAAATAAAAGCATAGAGGAAAGTGTTGCCTCCTCCACCGAAACTAGCCATATGTGTGTGAATCGTTCTCTTTTGCTGGCTTCAGCAGAGATTTTAGAGATGTTTTGAGCAAAATCCAATCAAGATAGAGTACAAGAATCTGCATTTTCAGAAAGTGGTTGAGGCGTTGGAAGCTTTCATCCCTCAGCAGCCATGCCCAGATTTTTTTCAGCAGTAGCACTAGGATAACTTCAATAGATTTCTTGACAATCAGAGTAATTAATATTTCTAACATTGCGATCGCCTCAGTTACTTGACTGAGTTCAATGTCGCAATTTTGTTTTGTAGTTATTTATTTGACTTGTAGTGACTTAGATTGACTTGTCTTGACATATCTTTACTAGCCGCCAATCTCTGCAAACGCAAGCTAGACTGAACTTTAAGGCGATTTCACACTAAGTATATGTCGTTACCAAGAGACTTCCTGACACAACTAGAGCAATACAGCGAATTGTCAAACCGAGAAAAGGCAGTCTTTTTGGAAATCTTTGGTAATGGCAAGAGTCGAGTTCAAGTTACACAAGCGCTCAACATCTCTAACAGCAATCTCAGTAGTTGTCTAACAGGGATTTACAAGAAATTCCGTATCAATGGCAGTGGGCCTGTGAAAGAAAGCCGCTTGCGAGAGTATCTCGAAAAGCGATATTCACAGCAGAAACCTGCTGGTAACTTAATAGCTGAGGTTTCAGAAAATGATATTGATGCTCTAGTTCAAGAAATCCGCGAAAAGGTTAAACCCAGCATTAAAGAAAAATGTGGAACCATGCGCGTGCTGGATATGCCTCAGCCGATTGAGTTAACTGGAGAGCGAGGTATCTATACCAACGTCAACATTCTAGAGAAAATTACAGGACGCAGGCGACTAGATATCCCTGAACTGTTGCAAAACTGTAATCCAGAACACTTTGATCACTTTGGACTCAGCCGAGTAACAGAGAAGCGAATATCGGGGCTGGAAGTGGTGCAACGCTACAATAAGCTGATGGTTTTGGGAAAACCCGGAGCAGGTAAGACCACATTTTTGAAGTATTTGGCGATGCAGTGCATTGAGGGAGAGTATTTAACAAACCGAGTTCCCTTATTTATCACCCTTAAGAATTTCGCAGAAGCACCCAAACAGCCAGATGTGTTGAAATATGTTGCTCAACAATTGTCAGGTTTTGGAGTGAAGAATGCCAGCTTCAAAGCAGACAAACTATTGAGACAAGGTAAGGCATTGATTTTGCTAGATGGTTTGGATGAAGTGCGCGAAGAGGATACGAAGCGTGTCTTACGGCAAATTCTATATCTGTCTGATAACTTTCATACCAATCAGTTCATAATGACGTGTCGAATTGCTGCCAAAGAATACACTTTTGAACGGTTTACAGAAGTGGAAATGGCGGATTTTGACCAAGAACAAATTGCCATTTTTGCCCAAAACTGGTTCCGATTAAGTGATCCGGTGAAAGGCAAACGTTTTATCCAAAAACTCAAGGATAACGAACCGATTCAAGAACTGGCAACCAACCCTTTATTGTTAACGCTACTGTGTTTGGTGTTTGGTGAAAGTGCAGATTTTCCAGCAAATCGTTCAGAACTTTATAAAGAAGGATTAGATGTGTTGCTCAAAAAATGGGACGCTAAACGCAATATTGAGCGTGATCAAATTTATAAAAACTTGTCATTACAGCGTAAGGAAGACTTACTGAGCCATATTGCCCTGACTACTTTTGAGCAAAAGGACTATTTCTTTAAGCAAAGAATGGTTGAGACGTATATTGCTGATTTCATTCAAAATTTACGTGATGTCAATTCCGAACCTGAAGTTTTGAAACTTGACAGCAAAGCCGTTTTGGAGTCGATTGAAGCACAACATGGGCTACTGGTAGAACGAGCAAAAGGCATCTATTCATTTTCGCACCTGACGTTTCAGGAGTATTTTGCTGCCAGAGAAATTGTAGAAATACGAGATATCAATGCTATACAAAAGTTAGCAGAACATATTACTGAAACACGCTGGCGCGAGGTGTTTTTACTAACTACAGGCATGATGCGTAAAGCTGATGATTTAGTACGCTTTATGAAGCAAAAAGTTGATAGTTTATTATGTGCAGATGAGAAGCTAAAAAATTTTTTGAATTGGGCAAATGAAAAAGCTCTATGTATTCATGCTGGATATAAACCAGCAGCAATTAGAGCAGTTTATTTTGCTATCGATTTTTCTTTAGACTTTAACATAACCCATAATAATATTGTCTCAAATTTGGATTTAGGGCGAAGCATAGATACAGTCCTTGATAGTCATATAGCAAATGATTTTAGGCTCGGCCTTGAGCAGAATCTGGCTATTGATCTTGACCTTGCTGTAACACTATCTGATTATGAATTCGACAACTTATCTATTACTTTTGAACTAACGCATAATTTGGAATTCAGAAATATATTAGAACAGCTTAGGGAGCAAAGACATACAAATGATAAACATCATCAGTCAGAGCAGTCTTACCAAACGCATGATCAGGCTTGGCATGAGCAACTAAGAATTATGATGATTAAGTATCGTAATATTGGAAAACATTGGCAATTCAACGACTCACAAAATAAAATTTTACAGCAGTATTACGATGCCAATGTATTACTGGTAAATTGCCTGAATAGTGATTGTTATATAAGCCGCGAAGTCAGGCAAGAAATTGAGGATACTTTGCTTTTATCTAAGTAAGTGGGTGGGAAAATTTACAAGTACGTAACTAAATGTAAAATTAGCACATACCTTACAAATACGTTATTTCACCGTTTTTACAAAACTAAACATATATCGATTTTATCGTGCCTACCTACTTATAAGGTAATTAAAAATTAAAAAGATGCAACATTTAACTATTTGATCGGAACTCCAAGACAGAAAATCGATGAGGGCAACTTTACTTTTATCTTTAAGAGCGATATCTGGCAATGAGCCGCTCTATGCCTAGACTTATTCCCCAGAGGTGAGACTATCTAAAACTTGCTGAAATTCTGCTATGGAAGGAATTGCGATCGCTCTTTTATGAAGTATTTTGAGTACAGATGGTTCTTCTATCTTATTGATAACTTCGACAATAGAGCTTGGCACTTCTCCAAACCTTGTTTCTAGAACTGTAATTATGCTTTCTCTAGCATTTTCGACAATTCCTTCTTCTTTTGCTAGCCTTTCAATACTAGTTACGTACCGCATTCTATCTGTCTCCTCGTAACTTCTCACTTCCGTTTTAAAACTAAATGCTAATTCTTTTGGTAAAACCATTATCCAGTCGATAAACCGAAATAGTTCCCGAATATCTTCCCGGCTATATCCGCGTTCATATAGCCGTCTGACTAGGCTTAGTTTCCACTGTAGCCGATTTTCTGGGTTTCGTTGCGTTGCCTTGGTCTTGAGATGCGCCATCACAATTACACCAAAAGGGTTGGTTGTTCGCTCTAGGGTTTCCCACCTTTGCTCGTAGTCCAACAGTTTCGCCACAGGAAACTCTAAGCTGACGCGACATCCACCCAGTTGATAGCTGTAGCTGGAAGGTCGCCAATTCGCTTGTTCATCTGCTAAAACTGCTAGACTAATAACTCGCTTTTTATGGCGGTCAAACAAACGGTAATTATATGTGTACATCCGTTCGGCAAATTGGCTGTCATATTGCCCTTGGACTTCCACATGAACCAATACCCAAGCTTCCTCTCCATCCAGTAACCAAACTTTTGCGACTTTATCGACTAAACGCCGCCCAATTTCTGCATCCGGTTCTAGCTGTTGCAGTTCTGTGTCTAGAAATTCATAAGGTCGCGTCCAGTCGATTTCGGCATAAGCTTGAGTGAAAAAGAATTCCAGAAAGCGGGGAAAATATAGCTCAATGACTTCTTTCCAAGGACTATCATAATCAGTAAGTTGCTCACTCATGAATTAAAACAAAAAGTACCTCTGTGCCATTGGTAAAACTGTCGCCGGTTCACAAATCAGCAACTCACCATCTGCCCTGACTTCATAGGTTTCTGGATCTACTTCAATGTGGGGTAGTGCATCATTCAGCTTCATATCCCGCTTACTCAATTGGCGTGTCCCAGAAACTGCAACTGCTGCCTTTTGTAAACCTAGCTGGCTGGGAATTTCTTTCTCTAAAGCTGCTTGCGAAACAAAAGTTAATGATGTGGCATGACGGGCACCAGCAAAACTACCAAACATTGGTCGCATATACACTGGTTGCGGTGTAGGAATACTGGCGTTAGCATCGCCCATTTGCGCCCATGCAATCATTCCACCTTTAATCACTATCTCTGGTTTCACGCCAAAAAACGCCGATCGCCACAAACATAAATCTGCTAATTTTCCCTCTTCCACTGAACCCACATATTGAGCAATTCCGTGAGCGATCGCTGGATTAATCGTATACTTAGCAACATATCTTTTTGCCCGAAAATTATCTGCTTTTTGCTCAGTTCCTTGTGGGTTAAGAGTTCCTCGTTGCACCTTCATTTTGTGAGATGTCTGCCAGGTGCGAATTATCACTTCGCCTACCCTTCCCATTGCCTGGGAGTCGGAAGAAATCATGCTAAATGCGCCTAAGTCGTGTAAAATGTCTTCGGCGGCAATGGTTTCTCGACGAATGCGAGACTCGGCAAAAGCGACATCTTCAGCGATCGCAGGATCAAGATGATGACATACCATCAACATATCCAGGTGTTCATCTAAAGTGTTGACGGTGTAAGGACGTGTGGGATTGGTGGAAGATGGCAGAACATTGGCTTGTCCACAAACTTTGATAATATCTGGTGCGTGTCCGCCGCCTGCGCCTTCAGTGTGGTAGGTGTGGATGGTACGATTCTTGAAAGCTGCGATCGTATCTTCGACAAATCCGGCTTCGTTCAGGGTATCAGTATGAATCGCTACTTGTACATCATAGTCATCGGCAACACTGAGGCAGGTATCAATTGCTGCGGGTGTGGTTCCCCAGTCTTCATGTAGTTTTAACCCCATTGCACCGGCGGCTACTTGTTCTACAAGTCCTTGGGGTTGACTGGCATTACCTTTACCCAAAAATCCTAAGTTGACGGGAAAAGCATCAGCAGCTTGCAGCATTCGGTAAATGTTCCAAGGTCCGGGGGTGCAGGTAGTGGCATTTGTACCTGTGGCGGGGCCAGTACCGCCACCGATCATAGTGGTAATCCCAGAAGCGATCGCCACTTCAATTTGTTGGGGACAAATAAAATGAATATGGGCATCGATACCGCCAGCAGTGAGGATCATTCCTTCACCTGCTAAGGCTTCGGTTCCGGGGCCGATAATAATATCTACATTATTTTGAATATAAGGATTTCCGGCTTTACCAATTTTGAAAATCTTGCCATCTTTAATGCCGATATCCGCTTTGACAATACCCCACCAATCGAGAATTAAGGCATTAGTAATTACTAAATCAACAGCACCATCGGCGTTAGAAATGGGTGATTGTCCCATCCCGTCTCGGATAACTTTACCACCGCCGAATTTCACTTCATCGCCGTAGGTAGTGAAATCTTGTTCAACTTCAATAAATAATTCTGTGTCTGCAAGTCGGATGCGATCGCCTACTGTTGGTCCATAGGTTTCGGCGTAGGCGCGGCGATCCATTCTGTAAGGCATAATGCTACTCCTGGCGATGATGTTGATTTTAGAGTTTGTGGGATTGTGCGATTCTCTATAAAATGGCAAAGCTGAACACGCTTTCGATAATTTGGGTTTATGCTATGAATGAGCGTTCTTGGAGGCTTAGACAGAATGACCCTAGCAGACCTAATTCCTATAGCTCGAAAGCTTTCTCCATCAGAAAAACTCAAGCTAATTCGCATCCTTGCCGAAGATTTAGATACAGTAGAGGATATTTCTCTATTGGAACCCTTCAAAACCTACGATTTACCTACTCCTTATAATAGCTTTGGGGCTGGTACAGTCATGATGGAAGCACTCAAATCACAGGATTCGAGTCATTAAAATTTCGACGTAGGCGCGGCGGTTCATTATATAATTCATATCGTATTACTCTTGGCTTCATTTAACTTTGTTAGAAAATGGTTAGCTGATTCCTCATTTGTAAAAAATCCTTGCACAACTAAACCAGACCATTCTTCTTGCAAAACTGGCTCAATATTTGGTAGAAATTTAGTTATTGCCTCTTCTGATTTATTTAAATATTCTGATAATCTAGTTAGATAAATTTTAAACTTCAGCCCCAATTCTTGATTACTCTCAATAGGTATTAAATTAAATATCGCTTTTTTACTTTTACCAGTCCCAGTAAAAGTAATACAACTTTTTGTCGTATTTGTCCAAAAAGGATATTTAATTAAGCCTTGGTAAACTAATTTATATATGCGATTAACACCATTATTTTCTGCTGTTTCTTCTAATTCTTTGTAAGTCAAGTTATTTTTTCGTGATGATTTACTAGCAATATTTTCTTTAACTTGGTTGGGGTCAACTAAAAATTTTCTTGCTAATAGCTCATGCCCATTATTATTGAAGTAATTAAATTTAGCTACATTTATGGGGACTTGATAGGTTTCTGACAAATAACTAATAATTCTTTCAGTACTAGGATCTATTTCTGATGCAACTATTAAAATTTTGTGTTGACTATTTATAATCTCTGGAAATATCTTATCAAATTTTGTTTGAAAAGCTTGTTCTAAAGTTTCTTCATTACCTAAATAATTGAAATAATTAACAGCAATATTATTTATTTCATCAGCAGATAGATTTTTCACCCATGAGGCATAATCTAACGCTTGAGCAGTTACCTCTCTAGATGTTTGATCACGTTTTAACTCCACAATGACAACATTACCACCATTATCTAAACAAAGTAGATCAATTATTCCGTTATAATCTGTAGCTACCTGCCTACCAATTACTAATAAATCTGGTGAAAAAATAGAGATATCTCTTTCTAACCACTTTTCTAGACGTGCCTCTAAATTTAATTTAGTTTTCATGATTTCCGTAAGTTTATCTTCTGCGGATACTTCCCAGATTTTCAGGTCTTCTTGCATATAAATGATTCCAGTTTCATTAGAGTTTTATCAATCAAGATTACCGTTAATTTTGCTGTTGAAGCCGTAGACTTGGCGGATACCGACTAAGGGGACTAAAATCACTTCTTTTTCGTCACCTGGTTCAAAGCGAACTGCGGTTCCGGCGGGGATATCGAGGCGCATTCCTCGCGCTTGTTCTCTGTCAAAATTTAAGGCGGTGTTAACTTCATAAAAGTGATAGTGGGAACCGACTTGTATGGGGCGATCGCCTGTATTCGACACTTGTAAATTTACCGTTGGACGACCAACATTGAGTTCAATTTCACCTTCTGGTGTAATGATTTCTCCAGGAATCATAATAAATTCAAAAATTAACGAATTGGATCATGTACTGTCACTAACTTTGTGCCATCAGGAAAAGTTGCTTCTACCTGTACTTCATGCACCATTTCTGATATTCCTTCCATCACATCATCCCGCGTTAATAGAGTTGTACCATAACTCATTAATTCAGCTACAGTTTGCCCATCTCTTGCGCCTTCTAAAATGGCAGCAGAAATATAAGCGATCGCTTCGGGATAATTCAGTTTTAAACCCCTTCCTTTACGTCTTTCTGCTAATAAAGCAGCTGTAAAAATTAATAGCTTATCTTTTTCCTGCGGCGTAAGTTGCATTTGTACTTCCTCCTCTGAGTTCTCCGCGCGTCTGCGGTAGCCTGCGGCAAGCCACTACGCGTCTACGTTCAAACCTGCCACACTCTTGGTATACAATTACCACGATTCAAAAAAGAAACTCGCAGCAATTGCCAAACATCAATAAACCAGTTTCTCACCTCAGATGTAGAAGCACCGCGATACCGACACAATAATCCATGTTGTAACCGACTAACACCTACTTCTCCTTCCCCATTCCATAAATTTCGGGTTTTTTGGACAACTTCTGCTGAAACTACACCACCAACCCAAACTAGACTACCTACAATTGGTTTTCCAGCCAAGGCGTGGGGACTGTGGAAAATGTCTTTGCTACCCCGTAACCATTGGCGATCAATCCATAAAGGAACATCTTGTTGCCAAATTTCGGTGTGCGATCGCCATTCTCCCAGATAAAATTTTTCTCCTCTAGCACTCCGACCAAATCGGGTAATTTCCCAACCTAACCAACTAGCCCCGGTTGCTAATTCTACCCGTATATCTTGCCGATAAATCGCGCCGTTAAATAAAATTGTCTCTTGCGGTAGCCATTCTAAACAAGCACCAGCGTCAACTTGTATTTCGATAGTTTGTCTAGCTTGTAAGCCATTGCTGCGGTATATCTTACTAGCAGCAGCTGTGGTGATTAAGGCTTGGGCTTGGGATTGGAGGTGGATATTAGAGGATAAGCGATCGCCTCCCACAACTCCCCCGGCTGTATGTAAAATGACGCTATGACAAACTTTTTCCCCTTCTGGATAAAATGGGCGTTGTACCTTCAGGGGCGCTTGTTGGTGATTGTAAATTAATTGGGTTTTATCCTGGCGATCGGCATAGACTAAATTAAGTTTTCCATGCCAACCTTCTGCGGATTTTTCTGCTGTTTGTGAGTTGCAAGTCATTTATGAAGTAAAGATTAAATTTCAGGTAAATTACATTTCCTTAATTTACCCTATTAGTGTTTTACCTGCAATTTATCATTATTTGTTCGTTAACTTGAATAAGGATAGTCTCACGCAAAGACACCAAGAATAACTGTGCGTTAGTTTTGTGTAGAAGAAATTGAACTGCATAGACGCAAAAAGAATTGTGATATTGAGAATTAACCTGTTACTTGGGCATATTTTCAGGGAAAGATAGAACTGTAGCCCATGAAATGCGTCAATCTACCAGAAATTATGACAGCTAAAGTGATAAGCATTTGCAACCTCAAGGGTGGAGTTGGCAAAACTACCATCGTCATGGCATTAGCAGAATATTTAGCAGGCGATACAATGTACAAAAAGCGTGTACTTGCTATTGACCTTGATCCTCAAAGTAATTTGACTAGTGCTTTAATGTCTGAAGAGGTTTGGGAAAAAGAATTTGAAAGCAAAAAATTGACATTGCCTTATTTATTTAAAGATCCTGAATATTTTTTAGAAAATGTTAAAAGCGAAAATTTTATAGTTAAACACAATGTTTCAAATGTTAGAAACAGAAATTCTTTTGCCCACTTACATCTGATACCTAGTAGCCCAAAGCTATTTGAAATCCAGGAAGAATTGCCATCGGGTTATTATTCTTTTAACTTTAAACCCGTTGAGCTTCTTCGTACAATCCTCAAACCCTTATTGAATAATTATGACTATATTTTAATAGACTGCGCTCCAAATATTAACACAATAGTTAAAAGTGCATTTCTAGCTAGTAATGCTTGTGTAATTCCTTGTGTACCAAACCGAATGTCAATTCATGGATTAGATCTATTACTTGAACACATTGAAAAGTTTAATAGAGATTATGTACATAACTTAAAAGCAGTAGGAACATTAATTTCTCGTTACAACCGAACCATAGCCCAAACGGAACATTTAAACTCTATTATTGTCAACCCTTTCTATCCACCAGTTTTTGAAACCAAAATTTTAGAAAGAGCAAACATTGCAAAAGGTTTAGAATTGAGTAATTATTTGACATATAGACAAAAATATGATGATTCTCATGATTCTATGGTGAAGTTAGCTAAAGAATTTATTCAGAGAGTAGGTAGATAATGGAAGCATCACAAATTGCAGATTTATTAAGAGCGATCGCAGAAGTTGTAGAATCTGATCCAAAACTTGCCAAAGCTGTAGAAAAATGTCTAACTAACAGCTTAAACGCTCAAAAAAGTAAAGGTTCGTCCGCAGCAACACCAAAGCAATCAAATGCTAGTAAAACTCTCGAAAATGGCAATATTATCCTAACTGAATGTCGGCAAATTTTACGCGAACACGGTGAAGAACAACTGAGGTTTTACTTAACTGAGCTAGGAGAACAGGTTAGAGAATTATTGAAACACGGTCAACTTGACCCGAAACGCTCTATGCGCCGCCGCAAAGATTTGAATAGTATTATTGAGCATATTATTCAAAAATTGCAAGCTCAAGATCAAAGCGGAAAACTACTTGCAGCAACTATTTCTAGAACTTGAAGTAATTTTATAAATAAAAAGTAGGGTCATTCCTTGAGTCTACAAAAGGGATATCATAGTAATTAACATACCTATAAAAGTAACACTGCACACAACAATGGAAAAATTGCTAAACATCCACATTGAGAAATTACCTGAAGGCGTTTATTTAGCAACATCTGATGAGCTTCAAGGTTTAGTAGCTCAAGGACGGACTGTTGCTGAAACTTTAGAAATTGCCCGTGATGTAGCACGGAAGTTATTAGAAGCACAATCTCAGGATCAAGAACTAGATTATTTGCAACCAATAGCTGAACAATTTAACTATCCTTTAGTTGTAGGTCAGTAATCAATTCATGGGACGGCTTTGTATTCATTAAAATTGTGAACTATTAAAAATCCAGTTGTTAGGCTCGCCAAATTCTTATCGGTGTTTCTTGGTATTTACTACGAATATATGTTGCTTCTTCATAAAATTCATTCGAGTATATCCCAGTGCTGCCTGTAGAGGCAGGGGAATAAAACTGAACATACTTTGTTAAAATAAAAAATAACCGCTCCATAAAAATTTATAAATTAAACATTAAATTTTAGGTATTCATGGAGCCAACAGAAACACAATATCTCATTCTCAATGCTTTAGAAACTCTAGGACTGCTTGAGGGAATGTTCTATGATGATGAGAGAGGATTTTACTATATCACCACTCCTAGCACCGTTTTACCTACAGCACTCCTTCTGCAAAATGGCGAGATAGCTCCTATTTCATGGGCATCAGAACTATGAAAAAATCAACAGCACTGTTAAAACAAAAGTATCAAAGGCTTAGAGAAATTTTTGCACTAGCTCGACAGCGATATCTAGAAGCAGGCGGCGATCCTCGTCGTCCCACTGACAACCATTATTTAACCAATGAAGAGAAACAAGAAGCTTTTGAAATAGGAGTGCAGGTTTTTGACGTTCAAGTTGATCAAGCCAAATTAAAATCTTAATTTTGTTTAAGCAATTTGCCTTTTGCGCCTCTGTTCCACAAAAAAACAGCCGCCTCCATCAGGAAGCAGCTGTTTTTACAAATAGGGGACTACAAAGTATTAGTAATCGAAGTCGCCGCCACCAGCGCCAGCGCCAGCAGGAGCGCCATCCTTAGGCTCCGGCTTGTCAACTATAATACATTCGGTTGTCAACACCATACCAGCGATGGAAGCAGCGTTTTGCAGAGCAGAACGAGTCACTTTAGCAGGGTCAACAATACCAGCAGCAAACAAATCGACGAATTCGTTTGTCGCAGCGTTGTAGCCAACATTAAATTCTTTCTCTTTCACGCGTTCAGCGATCACAGCACCATTCTGACCTGCGTTTTCAGCAATCCGCTTCAGAGGTGCAGGTAAGGCGCGAACGACAATCAAAGCACCAATCAACTCTTCATCCTTAAGATTGCTCTTCGCCCAAACTTCCAATTCAGGAGCAAGGTGAGCCAGAGTTGTACCACCGCCAGGAACAATACCTTCTTCCACAGCAGCTTTAGTGGCGTTGATAGCGTCTTCTAGGCGCAGTTTCTTGTCTTTCATTTCAGTTTCGGTCGCTGCACCCACTTTCACCACAGCGACACCACCAGAGAGTTTAGCAAGACGCTCTTGCAGTTTCTCTTTGTCGTATGAAGATTCGGTTTCATCGATTTGACGACGAATCTGTTCGACACGAGCCTTAACAGCAGCTTCGTTACCTTCAGCAACAATTGTAGTGCTGTCCTTGGTAATGGTGATGCGGCGAGCTTTACCCAGGCTATCCAGCTTGGTGTTATCTAGCTTCAAACCAGCATCTTCGGTGATTAGCTGACCGCCAGTCAAAACAGCGATGTCTTCTAGCAGAGCTTTGCGGCGATCGCCAAAGCCAGGAGCCTTAACAGCAGCCACGTTGAGTACACCGCGCAAACGGTTTACTACTAAGGTTGCTAAAGCTTCTTTTTCGATATCTTCGGCGATAATCACCAAAGGACGACCAGCACGAGCTACTTGCTCTAACACTGGTACAAGGTCTTGTACCAAAGCAATTTTCTTATCGGTCAGCAGTAGGAAAGGCTCATCAAAAACCGCTTCCATCCGTTCAGCATCGGTAGCGAAATAGGGAGAGATGTAGCCTTTGTCAAAGCGCATCCCTTCAGTAATTTCCAACTCTGTGAACATAGATTTCCCTTCTTCTAGGGAAATTACGCCTTCCTTGCCCACCTTATCCATTGCTTGGGCAATCATCTGACCAACTTCTTCGTCATTACCAGCCGAGATCGCACCAACTTGGGCAATGGCTTTGGAGTCTTCTACTGGACGGGCGTGTTCTTTGATTTTTTCTACCAAAAAGGCAGTAGCTTTGTCTATACCACGCTTCAGCGAAATCGCATTAGCACCAGCTGCAACGTTCCGCAAGCCTTCTTTGACGATCGCATGGGCTAAAACGGTGGCAGTGGTGGTGCCATCGCCCGCAGCATCGTTGGTCTTAGAAGCAGCTTGACGAATCAGAGCTACACCAGTGTTTTCAATGTGGTCTTCTAATTCGATTTCTTTGGCGATCGTTACACCGTCATTGACAATTTGCGGTGCGCCAAATTTCTTTTCTAGAACTACGTTACGACCTTTGGGGCCAAGGGTAACAGCTACAGCCTCAGCCAGGATGTCAATGCCTCGTTCCAGGGCGCGACGGGCGTTTTCGTTGTAGATAATGCGCTTTGCCATAGGTGTCTAAATTCCGGGAGTAAGTCAATTTTTTTTTGAATTGGGCATTGGGCATTGGGCATCGGGCATCGGGCATTGGCCAAACAGGGCATTGTTTTTGACATTCCCTATTCCCCATTCCCCATTCCCTATTCCCTATTCCCTATTCCCCACTAGATCACGACTGCTAAAATATCTTTTTCAGAAAGCAGTACATATTCTTCAGTGCCGAGTTTGATGTCAGTGCCAGCGTACTTAGAGTACAGCACCTTATCGCCGACTTTAATTTCCAATTCCTGACGGCTACCGTCATCATTACGCTTGCCAGGACCAAGGGCGACTACTTCCCCAACCTGGGGCTTTTCCTTGGCCGTGTCGGGCAAATACAGACCACCTGCGGTCTTTTCCTCTGAGGCGCTCACTTTTACGAAAACGCGATCGCTCAAAGGTTTAACTGTAGAAACGCTTAAAGATAAAGCTGCCATATTTTTTTCTCCAGAGTTTTAGCACTCTCAACCCCTGAGTGCTAATCTACCGAAAAGTGGCATCCAATGGCAAGAATCCCTTGAGTACGGGTTCCCGAACTAGAAGATCATCGGTGTACTTAAGTATAAATGCTTAATTATTTCTACCTTGCGGGTTTTGTTCCGTAAGTTACGAAGAGAGTAGGGAATGGGGAATGGGGAATGGGGAATGGGGAATGGGGAATGGGGAAGAATTCTTATAACTCCCCACTCCCTACTCCCTACTCCCCACTCCCTACTCCCTACTCCCCATTCATTGAAAATTGTTATAGAACTGTAATCAGGGAGCCGCTCGATGAATTTTAGGTCTTTAAAACTAAAAGCAACTGCTTGCGCGTTTGTTGTTCTAGACCCATAATGGTGGTTTACACTGATGGTGTCTGGTATGGCCAAGCAAACCTGGGAGTTATTGAGCGGATCATCCAAGAACACTTAATAGGCATAATGGCGGTTAAAAAATATGCATTTTTAAGCCATCCTTTGCCAGAAACTTCCCTAGTTTCTTGTGAACACCTCATAGAGGCTTAACAACCGAAGGATATGGTATAGCAGTAAGCTTGAAGAAAGTGCGGGTTGCTTTTGAGGTAGGGTCATCTTTAAGCCAATACTTACTTGTGAGTCAGAAAGATTATTATTTAATCAGTGTTTTTTCGCCCAGCCCCTTTCAATGCGATATATAATAGCGCATTATAGATACTACTGCTATACGTATCCTTGCTGGACTTTTGCTATCGAGCTACTAGTCCCTTGAAAATGCTCGGCATTTTTGAGGCTTCGAGACAGCAAAGGCAAGTTAAGTAGGAAAAAGGACAACATCTCGAAATAACCCACCATAGAGGATAAATATTCAAGACTTTGATGGACCGAAGCGCGACAAGTGCCACTGCTATGAAAGAGCCCAGCATGAAAGATCACAAACGACTTCTATTGATTGATGATGACCCTAACCTCATCTTGCTGGTGAAGGATTACTTAGAATTCCGGGGATATGAAGTTATCACCGCCGAAAATGGACGTGAAGCTCTGGAAATTTTAGAGCAAGATGTTCCAGACATGATCATCTGCGACGTGATGATGCCGGAAATGGACGGATATACTTTTGTGGAACAAGTCCGGCAAAACGAACGCACCAGCTGGATTCCGGTTCTTTTCCTTTCAGCTAAGGGACAAAGTGCAGACCGAGTTAAGGGTCTGAATAAAGGTGCTGATGTTTATATGGTCAAACCCTTTGAACCAGAAGAACTCGTAGCGCAAGTTGAATCCTCGCTGAAACAAACTATCCGTTGGAAAGAACACCAAGCAAAAGGAGGCGAAAACGGTTCCCGTATCCAGGTTCCCTTCGATGTGCAATTAACCCCAACCGAACTGAAAGTAGTCCAGTTTGTCGCTAGGGGTCTAGCTAACCGGGAAATTGCTGAAGAACTAAATGTTAGTCAGCGCACGGTTGAAAGCCATGTGTCCAATATGTTGGGCAAAACTAATCTCCACAACCGCACTGAACTAGCGCGGTGGGCGATTGAAAATCAAATGGCATAGTGAATTTTAGATTTTAGATTTTGGATTTTGGATTATTAATCTAAAATCCAAAATCCGAAATCGAAAATTGATTACCAACCATCTTCTTCAGGGCTGGATTGGTGCAAAACTTCTAAATCCAGTTCATCCAGGTAAGTTAAGGCGCTTTCAATCTGGGAAGTAGTACCTCGTAGTTCCAGGTCGAAGCAGCTATATTGTGGCACGTTTGCGCTGATCTGAGCATCAGCAATAATGACTGTTACCCCATAGTGAGAAACCAGTCGTGAAATGACTGGTTCCTCATGTAAATCTTTAGGAATCCGAACTTGGATACGAGTTTGGGTGCGTCTACTATCTAAAATATCAGTATTAGATTTTACTTGTTTATTTGGAATTGCCATTAGAGCTTCCTACTCGACTTCTTGGATGAGGGTTTTGCTTTGCACGATTTCTTTTAACACTAGCGTCACTCATCCCACACAGGCAAGCAATTCTGGATTCTGGATTTTGACTTCTTATACAGGAATTGTACTCAAATCAGTAACTGGTAATGCTATTGGAATTTCGATCGCAAATTCCGTTCCATAACCAAATTCAGATTTTAGCTGGATATTTCCTTGATGTTTTTCAATAATTTGATAGCTAATTGCTAAACCTAGTCCCGTTCCTTTGTTGACAGGTTTAGTTGTAAAAAAAGCTCAAATATCTTACTTTGGATTTCGGAATCAATTCCAGAACCGTTATCTCTAAATCTAATTATGACTGTTTCTAATTCAGTTACTTCCGTTGTAATCACAATTTGCTTTTGGATCTGATTATCTAGTTATAGTAAAGCATCAATGCCATTACTAAGGATATTCATGAATACTTGGTTTAATTGTGCTGGATAACATTGAACTAGTGGCAGATTTCCATATATTTTAATAATTTCAATTTTTTGTTTTTGAGCTTTGCTTCTTCTTTACTGGATAGCATGACAAGTAGGTGTCCTTTCATCTGAGAGTTAGAGGCGATGCCTACGGTGGTAACATAGCTTGTTAACTCATCCCCCGGCTTGAAGCCGGGGGCAAATCGAAGTCATTAGTCATTAGTCATTAGTACCAATGACCAATGACTAATGACTAATGACTAAATCGGCGGGCGGCTATTCCTCCCACCCAAGAATGTTGGGATGGGATTCCCGCCGATTTTCGTTGAAGTGCGGTAAACTACCCATTGCTTTGAGTTGTGTGACAGACTTTTAACAAATCACCTAATTAACACATTTTCCTCTTAACCACTGACCAAAAAGTTACTTTTCTAAACGAACTGCATACCATTTTAAATATTGCCCAGGAGCAATATCTAATTCGCAACCGGTGTCTAGTAAATATTGTGCTTGACCTTCCACAGTATCCAACTTTTGCAAGTCAGGTGATAAATCTTGAATTTGGAGTTGTTGGAGAGTTGTTTTGAGCTTTTCTAATAACTCTGATGGTGTCAGAAACTGTTCTGGTTGATTTGGTTCTAGAACAACAAAGTGTTCTTGCTGGTACATTAATGAGTCTGGCATTTTAAAGATTTAGTGAATGTAAATAGGTTTTGATTTTTTTTGTAAGAACTTTTGGTTGTTTGTGTAGTCAAAAAGATGATGGTGGGAGCATCTCAATGAGTGTAAAAAGCCTTGTAAAACCTCACCCCAACCCTCTCCGTGGGTTCGGAGAGGGAGTAAGAATCTTGTTTCTCATCTGGTATATTTGCTTTCACTGAGATGCTCCCGATGATGGTTTTATGTGCTGTCTGTGAAGTAATTATAGGATTTAGTTGTTCAAATTCATAAATTTAAGTCAAGTGACATTAGTATTAGCTATCTTCTGAGCGCACTTTGCCAATTGCTTTGCCCTGTCTCAGTAGGTTTATAAACTAACTCCAAAACTAAATAGTTAAGGTGTGCAATTGCAATTTTTTTGAAAATTGCAATTTCACTTGAACAATGGGGAAATATAAAAGTAACACTTCCTCTCATAACCATAGTTGAACAAAAAGGTAACAATCGCCTTCGTGTTCCAATTATAGATTCTCTATGCAACTTAGTTACCTACCGCTTGCTTGGCTCACTAACATTGAGCAGTCTATTGTCAAAAAACAGTTGATTGTGAAGCCAGATACACCTTTGCCGCCAATTCTGGCATTGATGAAAAGAGCGATCGCCCCCATGCGATTGAGTTGCACAGCCTTTTTCAAGATAGTCCCGCAAGTAGAAGGCAACTCATGTCAGGCATAAGCCCATTTTCTGTTTCTAAGCAACCACCACTGATTCTAGTGGCTGATGATGACAAAACCACCCGAGTATTGTTGCGTAAAGCTATGGAACAAGAAAATTATCGAGTGGTCGAGGTCAATGATGGTAAACAATGTTTAGATGCTTACGAGACTATCAAACCAGATATAGTTTTGCTAGATGCTGTAATGCCTGTGATGGATGGCTTTACCTGCTGTAAGCATTTGCTCCAGATTGCCAGGAATAATTTAATCTCAGCCCTTGCCACCTTTGATACTGACTCGACCCATAACAATACTGTCATCTCCAAGATATGGCAGCGCACTCCCATATTGATGATTACATGCTTGGACGATGAGGAATCTGTAAACCGTGCTTTTGAGGCAGGGGCGACTGATTACGTAACTAAGCCAATTCACTGGCCTGTATTGCGCCAACGATTGCGCCGACTGCTACAACAAGCACAAGTATACAAACAATTAGAGGCGGCAAATCAAGCCTTGCATCACCTTGCCAATGTAGATGGTTTAACTGAGTTGGCTAATCGTCGCCGCTTTGACGATTATCTCAATACTCAGTGGATTAATCTCGCACAAGAGGAATCTCCCTTGTCAATGATTTTGTGTGATATCGACTTTTTTAAATTTTATAACGATAAATATGGCCATCCTGCTGGGGATATCTGTTTACAAAAGGTGGGTGCTCTCTTAAGCTTTAAGGCACAAAAACATCAGGATTTAGTAGCGCGTTATGGTGGCGAAGAATTTGCTGTGATTATGCCACACACCCCTGCATCTGGCGCACTTCACGTTGCCGCAGCGATACAAGCGGGAATCAAAGATTTGCAAATTGTTCATCACGGTTCTGCGGTGAGTCAATATCTCACCCTCAGTATGGGCATTGCGACTGTTATCCCCACTTGGGAATCCTCAGCTTCAGATTTGATTCTGCTGGCAGATAAAGCACTCTACCAAGCAAAGGAGGGGGGGCGCGATCGCTTTGTCTCAAGTTCTTAATTGTCATTTGTCATTTGTCATTTGTCATTTGTCATTTGTCATTTGTCATTTGTCATTTGTCATTTGTCATTTGTCATTTGTCATTTGTCATTTGT
>NZ_JBALBY010000041.1:0-36509 GCF_036919575.1 Nostoc sp.
CTTACACCCAACAAATATGGGCTTTATCGTCTTAAGTTGACACCAATGAGCACTGCTGTGCCCCTACCGCGTGGTCTATTTACCTGAAAATAGCTGTAACTTGATTTATGGAAAGGTGTGTTCCACTCCGTGAACGCACCTTTCAATACATACTGCTAGACTAAAAACACATCTTCGAGGGATTCAGGAGCCATGAGCTACTCAACTACTCAACGAGTTACCCTAGAGGAATTTCTGAAGCTCCCAGAAACAAAGCCTGCGAGTGAATATATTAACGAAGAGATTATTCAAAAGCCAATGCCGAAAGGGAGACACAGCCGCTTACAAGGTAAACTTTGTGCTGTTGTTAATGAAGTTACGGAGAATCAGAAGATTGCCTATGCTTTTCCCGAATTACGGTGTACTTTTGGCGATCGCTCAATCATACCTGATGTGGCTGTATTTCAGTGGGAACGCATACCGTTCACCGTTGATGATGACGTACCTGATAATTTTGAACTTCCACCAGATTGGACGATTGAGATTCTCTCGCCAGGACAAAAACCCAACAAAGTAATTGGGAATATTCTTCACTGTCTGAAGTATGGCAGCCGCCTGGGATGGTTTCTTGACCCTGATGATCTGAGTATCTTGGTATTTCTACCAGAGCGACAGCCAGTGTTACTCCAGGGAGAAGATTTTTTGCCTGTATTACCAGAAATTGAACTTGCACTAACCGTCAATCAAGTTTTTGGATGGTTAAAAATGGGTGGTTAGCAATAACTCAATTCTCAAACAAACTAGTATCAACGTGAAAAAAGTTGCCTAAGTCTTTAGCCATCTCCTGAGTAATTTCTTGTTTTCCGCTCATAACTTGAGAAACAACCTCTCTTGAACCGAGAATTGCTACCAACTCAGCTTCCTTAACACTCTGAGTATCAATCAAATGGAGAAACATTGAGCGTGCCGTTGATTCTCCCATTGGATAATGCTCATCCTCATACTTTTCTATCAGAGCGATCAACAAATCTAATAATCCCGACTCTTCTAAAGTTCGGTTAACTCGATGAGACAGTTCCTCAGCTAGTGCAATAGCTTGCTCGTTTTCCTCATCTGTTTTAATAACCTTGGGTTGATATTTAGCAAGCAAACTAGCATAAGTTTCACGGTTAAAAGTAAGGGTCATTTTTCCACTTATCCTGATCATATTCTGCGTGCGTAAAAATGTATTTCAGATAAATTATTTGGTCACTATAAACCAAATCAACTATCAGACGATATTTGTCGCCTTTGATATTAAAAACAGTGAAATTCCCAACAGCTTCTGCTTGAGGATAAACTGCTTGCACTTGGGCAAGATTATTCCATCTAGCTTTATTGGCAGCCTTGTACCAGCTGTTAAGCGCATCACAGGAATCAGCATACTTTTGGCAAAATTCGCGCAGCTTTTTACGACTGATGATGTGGATTATATCTAGCTCAACTGTGCCACAAGTTGATTTTCCAAAAGTGTATCATTAGTTAACAAGTCCTCAACGGTGATTCGTAAAAACCGTTGTTCATCAACTTGAAAGAGGATTTTGACGCGATCGCTTCCTGGATATCCGGCTGGTGTCAGTTGGGCAATTGTCCTCGCTCCTTCTTGATCGTTGAGGGGTTTGACGCTGGTTTCGCTACCATCCAGACGGCGAGTAATTAAGCGATCGCCATCAAAATAAACTTCAGTACTACCTGTATCTGCTCCCAATTCTCCCATAATTAGTTCAATACTAGGCTGATTTTCCACAGAAGCGCCTAAGACTAATTCCACTGGCTGACTCATTGGGTATGCCTGTCCAGCTTTAATTAAAGAATGCCATTTGTGACGCTGATTACGACGATCCCAATAGCGGATACCATAACTATGGTAGAGAAAGTCTTTGATTTGTATCCCTTGAGCTAACTGTAATGCACCTTGAGCGATTGCTTCAAAGGGACGTTCGCAACGGATTTTTTCTGGCTCAAAATACTGTTTGATCCATGTCTGCACTGCCGGTAATTGCACTGTCCCACCAACTAACAAAACTGCATTAATATCTGGAAGTTCTATCCCTTGGCGTTTTGCTTGCTGCAACAATGTTGTCATCGACTCATCCAGTAACTCAAAAAATGCGTGTTCTTTGAGGATATTTTCAAAAGTGTCGCGGTTTAATTCCAGTTCATAGCTTTCAAATGTCTCATCGTCAAAATAAACTTCGCTAGCTTGGTTTTGGGTTGATAGCTGAATTTTCACCCGTTCTGCCAATCGTGTTGTCAAGGGACTTACCGCCAACTCTTGAGTTTTGGCAAAGTAATCTACTAACCAATTATCAATATCAGTACCGCCCAAATTTTGCCCAGCTTTCGCCAGCACACGGGCTGTTTTAACTTTTTGTTTGGAATCTTCAGCCAAGGACTTATTACCCCACTTGAGGATAAATCCCAAGGGCTTTGTGCTTGCTTGCACGCCTTGATCCAACCGCACAAGGGACAAATCCAAAGTACCACCACCAAAGTCAATCACCAAGAGAATTTCTTGAGCTGCCAAGCCATAACCCAAGGCGGCGGCTGTGGGTTCATCCAGCATCCGCACCTGTTCGACGGGAAGGGCTTGACAAACTTTCCCCAACCAGTGACGATAGGCTTCAAAACTATCTACGGGTACCGTTAAAACTAGAGAATCTAACCCACCTTGCAGAGGCGCTAGTTGTTCAATTACTTGGGTGAGGAACCATTGCCCTACTTGTTCAAAGGTGACAACTTGCCCATCTAATTCGGGTAAGAAACCTTGGATATTTGCACCGATACCGCGCTTGAAGCTGCGGAAAAATCGCGTTTCGCCTTTGAGGTCAAGACCGCGATCGCGTACTTGTTGCCCGACTAAGACTTTATTTTGGGTTGCGTCTTCAACATAAACCAAGCTGGGAATCAGTGGCGGATTCAGACTTTGTTTAATTGATAAACCTGGTAGATTCAGGGTTTCTGGCTGCTGGGTTACAGGGTTCCAACGAGCAATGACTGTGTTGCTAGTACCAAAATCGATTGCGATCGCCATATTTTATATTTATTCTCTCGCACGAAGATGCCAAAGCTGCTTTCTTTGTGATTATTCTCTATAACCTACCAAGAATGCAAATGCGCCCATACGCTTGCTTCTTTGCATCCCAACCCAGATATCGATTCAGTCTGTTGCAGCGAAGTGTTAGCACAGTTAGACAATTGGCTTGTCAGAAAGCATGGAAATCATTGGCTGTAAATGTGTAAAAGGAGCAATAAACTCAACAGCAGGCTTTATCATAGTTGCAGTCTTTTTCTTATTGGCATGAGGTGCTTAAACTCACTTCACACGCAGATGCTGAAATGTCATAAAAAAGAAGAATTCCGAATTCCGAATTCAGGAGTCAGAATCAATTAAAACAAGTCGCAAGTCGCTCTTTCGCAGTCGCAAGTAAGTTAAGGGAGCGGGGATTTAGCGAGAAACGCGGTCTTGGGCAAAGCCCCAAGAGGAGCGATTTCTCAAGACAGCGCTGCATTGCGGTCTTGGGGTCTCCCCTCTTGTGCAACTTTGTAAGAGAGACCCCGACCCAAAACGGGCTGGCTTTTAAAGCAGGGGACTTAAACCCCTAAACTTAGTTAAGTATGGTTTCACACCATCTCGTTAGATAACGCGCCACTCAAGAGTTATTGCCAATAATTATTAATTAATACCTCCGCTTTTTATTTTTGAGAAGAACTGCGTTCGCACTTAAATCGGTGCAATGTTCAAAGATGTCTGCACCTCTTCTAAGGGTGTTTCCCATAATCTGTTCCATTCGATACCAAACAAAGGTTTTGCCCGTTTTCCCATCATCCAGCCTTGCGTCAACCCATCCATAATCTGCTCACAGAGTTCGACTTCGTACATTGCGGTTTTGAGCAAATTCTTAGCAAGCAGGGCTAGAAATAAACGGTCTGGAACCAATTGTGCGATATAAAAAGCTTCTAGTTTCACCTCACCAGGTTTATCAGTATCACACCCTGTAACGACGTGCCAGATGTCATGAGTTTCACCAATGTGAGCACCCAAAAACATAAACGGATCGTTTACAATTTCCTTGACAGGTGGTGGAGTTAATCCTTTTCTAATCATGTGATCGGCATACAGATAGCCCAGTGTATGGTTCGGTAATTGATGCAGTTGCTGTAAATCGATTTTTCCCAGCAAGGGGCGGTCTACAAAAGCTTGTTTGCCTTGGGGGGTCAGGCTGAGAAATGCCACAATTTTTTGGAGCGTAGCTGGATCATTCAGAAAACGGGAAAGCTTACCAATGGCAGCGAAATCTCCATAAGGAGATTTCACCAATTCTAGAAAGCTCTCCAGAATTGCCGTTTCTTGAGACTGATTGATGGTTTCTATCATGGGTTATTAATTAATTCTTGAAAAATTAATATAGCTAGCTATTTTATGGAAAGTATACACCCACAAGAAGGCAATAATCTTTACCTTTACTTCCAAGATGGACAAACGTTAAGCGCTGATCTGTCAATAAAACAACGTAAATGACCAAAAAGCTGATTATTTCGTTCACCAATCCAGGCGATTAACCCAGACTTATGAATAAGACACATAGCAAACCTACTTACATAGATTATATTACATTGTTAAATTGCCTGAGCGATCGCTGGAGGAGTTTTGTCGCTGGATGTACCGCTTCATGGGCAATGCTCAGTTCATCTCTCCTCAACATCTAGCTGAACAACACCAGAAATTTGCTCGTGCATTAAGCTGTTGCGTATTTAATTTGTATATTGGACGCGGGCTTTTCGGACCGCACTACAATATTTTTGGGTTTTCGTGTTATGCAATTTAGCTGCACATCAACTTAATAGAGCGGTATTCTTCCAAAGCTACATAAATCAGGATTTTAGTACAGAAACTGGGTCTAACCCGGAACTCCGGGTTAGTGGTAGTTCACGCTCAGTCTTCATGCCGTAACTGCCATACTGCACCGAAAGCGGCCCCAGCCCCAGCTAACAATCCGGTACTCATCCCTTGGATAGTTTTTTGGATTGGATTTTGAGTTAGACACTCACTTGTAACCTTACTGTCATCCAAGCAGAGACTACTTTCTGCCCAACCGGCAGTACCTCCTAAAATTACACCAGTTATACTACAGGAAAGAACTAGCAGCAAAAGACGTTGATTTTTTCTAGCCATAGATAGATGTTTCAAAGATTGAATATAGTAACGGCACTCACTTACTTTACACATTCTTGCTAGCAAATGTCAGCTGGCTTCAAGAGAACTGGCTCCCCTGAAAAGCTCCCGATTTTTACGCTCAATCTCCCATTCGGATAAAGCCTTTTTTAACCGAGAGTTAAAACAAGTCGCAAGTCGCTCTTTCGCAGTCGCAAGTAAGTTAAGGGAGCGGGGAGAAGTGCGAGAAACGCGGTCTTGGGCAAAGCCCCAAGAGGAGCGATTTCTCAAGACAGCGCTGCATTGCGGTCTTGGGGTCTCCCCTCTTGTGCAACTTTGTAAGACAGACCCCGACCCAAAACGGGCTGGCTTTTAAAGCAGGGGACTTAAACCCCTAAACTTAGTTAAACAAAATTTATCAATAATGTTTCTTGTTGATAAGTATATTTCTACTAGAGTTTCGTAAATTACAGCAGATTTCAGGTTGGGTGTTGTACACAACGATTCGTCTCAAAGCCAGGGATAAAGCCTGTTTTACTTCTGAATTCTGACTCCTTAATTCTGAATTCTGGTGTATTACCTCTTTTGAGGCACTAATACAGGCAGTTGACGGGCGCCGACTACGAATTTGGCGTGTTGTCCAACAGTCAAAACGTTGAACTGACTGGATATAAGTTCTAAACTTTTATTCACTATTGCCAGCTTTTTGTAGGTGGGAACACTCATACCAGGAAAGAATGATAGTTCTGGCACATCCTCTTGACTTAAAAAGTCTGTAGGATGGAGTAGCAAAGAAGGCTGGACGCGTGTAAGTTTACACAGCCACAGGGCAATTCGCAAGTAGAGTAACGCCACTTCCGAAGAAAATGTACTCAGATACATGATGTAACTGAAGTGAATTGGCACCTTGAAAATTGGCATAGTGGTAACGGGAATCTCAGTGAGTTTATCCTTACCCATGTGCCACTGGTAAGGTTTCAGAGGCTGCAAACCGTCTTTGAAACCGCCAAACAGGGCTTCCCGTTTCTTGCGTTCTTCCTTACTCAGTTTACAAGTCATCAAATAATACGCTCGTGCTATCGGCCCCAAAAATGTGGGAAAAGTCGAAGCATCATATTCGTATCCCCGTCGTGCTAAGACTTTCAATACCGCAGGAGAAAAACTGTATCCCGGTCCCCGAAAGCCGATAGGATGTTGATGAGTGACGCGCTTGATATGTTCTTCAGCGATCGCCACTTCTTCTTCAATCTCATCCTCTGAATACAGATGTAGCCAAGGATCATGGTAAAATGAATGATTGCCAATTTCGTGACCAGCCTTAGCGATCGCTTGTAATGCCTTGGTGTTCTTTTCCAGCGCTGCATCCTGACCCACAATGAATACTGTGATTGTCAAATCCCATTGCTGAAGAATATCTAAGAAACGAGGTACTGCGATATCCAGGTAAGAAGGGAAAGTCTCCCAACCCGGAGCGCCCTGATTTTTTAAATAAGACCAAATATTATCCAAATCTAAAGAAAGGCTGGCTATTGGTTTGTTTACTGGTCGCTTGGTTTGCATTATTAGTTCAAGTATTTGGACAATTTTAAGCGTAAATTATAGTCTTAGGTTTGGTCTTTATCGGTCAAGTTTCGTAGTTCGACTCAGGGATTATAAGCACTAAAGTGCTTACTACAAACCCTTTATTACTAGCTTGACAAAGTACTTGTACATTGTCGCGGGAGTTTGCCTATCTTTAACAAGGGGTTTGAGTAGGGGCAATTCATGAATTGCCCCTACTTGTCTGGTTAATTGAAATAATAGCTGTATTTTTGCCAAGCTGTACTAGATATTGATTTGCTGCTTCTGAGTCAAACACATTGCAATTCCCTTTTCATAGTAAGCTGCCTCATTAATAAAAATAGGCCAAACGGTAGATTTTCCCTCATAAATAATTGTTTTATCATCAAATGTGATAAAAATTGGATCTCCTGGATTCAAGGCTTGATAATCCTTATCTTGAAGCTCTGGATGAATCATTCCAAAGATTGTCCCATCCTGTTTTTTTGGATAGTCCACAACTGATAAATGGTCATAGAGAATCAAAGTTTCGTTAGTTGATGGAATTTGACCCTGGTTAAATTGTTCTAGATAGTCCAGAACTGCATCAACAAGTTCCTCTGTTTGTTGGAACAGTGTCGCTTTTAAGACACCTTGGGCAATAGGCCCAACCTCGATCGCAAAGCCTAATTTGCACAGAGAATTTACAAATGGGTTTTCTTCAATTGATTTAAAAGAGCAGCGATAAACCCTCACCAAAGGACTTATATGGCTCAGATAAGCAGCCAATTTCAAGTTTAAGGGATGACTGTTTAGCAAAATAATTGTCAGACCCATATTAGCTGTACTGCTGTGCAAATCTAAGATGAAATCTGCTTGTTTATCTCCATTTGATGCTAAGGTGTTCTGGATTGATTTAGCTTGCAATTCTTCGTAACTGTTCAGAGTCGGATCTTGTAAATCTTGCTTGAGAAAACAGCGATTTAAATCCTTCTCTACATATCGCCTCCCTGCCGCAAAAGCGTTAGGATTTGCTAACAGAGTGACTGTTTCAAAACTTGGTCTAGTAATTAAATCGGGAAACTGGGCAAATTTTTGAATCAGGTAAGCCCCTGTAAACTCATTGCCATGAGTTCCACCAACAATTGCAACTCGATTAATCTGGTTCACGATTACCGAAAAATTGGGTTTAAAGCCCCGTCGTAGAACGACGGCTTTTGTTCTATTAATGATCGAAGAAACTCCCTTATAATATTTGTTTTGGTTCGCTTTGCAATTGAGAAGCATATCGCTCAAGGGCTTTCATCTCTTAAGAGGGAAACTCTAACGTGCAACTGTTTTTCAAGCATTTAGTGTACCAATATGCTACACTAATTATAGTGGAAAGGTAATCAACCACTCAAAAAACCTAGCCGTCGAAAGACAAAGCGCTGAACCTTGACAACTAAATCTATGCGGTTCTACTGCATTGTTCTAGTTTCCTCCTAGCAGTAGGTAAAAGATTTATAGGAGCTAGACGACTCAGAATTTTGAGACTATTTGTTTCAAACTAAACAGGACTTGCAGCAATGCAGCTAGGGTAGGGCATACCCGAAGTAACGCTTGGGGAGAGCCTCACCTCTGGCTTAGACGACGCAAGGAATCTAAGTTAAGTGATCTCATTGAACCAAGAATCCCCGTCGATTTATCGCGGGGAGTGTCAAACCAACTCCCGAATGCAGCCATTGAGGTATCAGTTTTCAATGTACCTTATGAAGTATGCACTTTGCCGATGCGATCGCGCCCATGTGGTAGATTAAGATACGATATATCAGGACCATCAGGAATGATCCCGCCCGGATTGAGTGGGAATAGGTTCCCGTAGTAATCCCGCTTCACACTCTCGACATCGCAGGTGTCAGCAACACCTGGAAGCTGATATAGATCGCGTAGATAACCTCCCAGATTCTGATAGTCTTGAATTCGCCGCCGATTACACTTAAACAAACCGTAGTAGGCACTATCAAACCGAAATAACGTTGTGAATAAACGGACATCTGCGAGTGTGAGATTGTCCCCACACAGATATCGACTATTTTGCAATGCAATCTCAATCTCATCGAGAGTTGCGAACAGTTCATTACAGGCTTGATTGTATGCTTCTTGGGTTTGAGCAAAGCCGCAGCGATATACACCATTATTTACGGCGTGATAAATCTTCTCATTCCACCAGTCAATTTTCTCTTTGAGTTCTTCTGGGTAAAGATTTAGCGTCGGATTGTTGGCGAACTCGTTAAACTGAGAGTTCAGCATCACAATAATCTCTGCACTCTCATTATTAACGATAGTTTTTGTTTGGTTATCCCATAATACTGGCACTGTAGAGCGTCCACTGTCACCAGGTTCTGCCAGCTGATAAAATTCAGCTAGTGTGCTGCAACCCTGTTCTTCCTGGTTAAATATCCAACCGCCT
Source organism: Nostoc sp. (assembly GCF_036919575.1). Taxonomy (GTDB): domain Bacteria; phylum Cyanobacteriota; class Cyanobacteriia; order Cyanobacteriales; family Nostocaceae; genus Nostoc. The sequence goes on from NZ_JBALBY010000041.1 coordinate 9,165, forward strand.
TCAATGGGAGAAGGAGAGACGATACATACTGATATTACCGCTTCGAGTTTTTTGAGCGATCGCACAACCAGAGTTCGGTGCGCCCAAGGACAGCCCAGCCCAACATAGAGTTTGTAGCGCCCCGTTGCTGGTGGGTAAGGATTCCCTGACTCTTTACCAATGAACTTGCGAAACTGGCTATTAGGACGAATATACGCTCCCGACTGATTGCTAGGAGCAAGCTTTGACATCATTATCTGCCACATAGTCGTCCAGATATACTTTCCCAGCCAGATGATCAGCTTGGGAGGGAGTGTCCTGCCCTTTTTCTTTGGGAGATTTTTCTGGTCATCCATTGGAGTTGAGTTGCTCATGGCGACAATCTTGCTTTGGGAGGGATTGACGTTACCACTGTTTCTACTCAGTAGGTTTCCCTGCTTACAACCCACTCTGAGTTTTACTACTTTACTTTACTACGCTTTGCCTGTACTTTATATCATCTTCATTGCGAAAAATCTCTCAGATTTAAGCTAATCGTCATTCAAGTTGCATCTTGATGTACCCTTTGTCACATCACACCATTGTTAACAAGTTAAGACATTTGTCAATAAGTAATAGTGTTTCAAGCCTAGTCAAAAATCGAGGTCAGAAACACAAATTTTCAACCAGCGATGCCCAATGCAAGCTGCTTTCAAAATTATGAGTAAAAGAAACTGACCTTTAAGCTTCTCTTTGCGTCTACCCATCATATTTAAAAGCATCGTTTATCCTTAACCCAAAAAATCGACATTAAGTATAATTAAATACTTCTAATATATATGATTAACAGCGTAATTACTCTTGACAAAACCGATTTTACATTAGCTTTTTATAAAAAACATCACATCTTAACACTAAGTAAACCTAAAAAAGTATAGATATAAATTTAGGATTGAAGAAGAATGCAGAATCCAGAATCCAGAATTCAGCAATCTTTCAGTCGGGGATTGGAACCGGCGCAGGAATTGTTGCACCACAAAACTAGAATTTTTGGTGGGGGTGCAAAAACGCCGATTATTCATCCGCTTTTTCGTTCAGAATACCTAACATGAATTCTGACGACTGGCGCCTGAATTCTGTTGGATAAACTAAATAAAATTTACGTAGGAATAATTGTAAATAAAATGACTCAATCAAATAACAAGACTAACTTTCGAGAGGAAACGGATTTAGGAACTTTGATAGCTCAGGCTACTACCACAGACAAATGGCAAGTATTGTCCTACAGTGTTCCAATCCTACCTATGCATGCCGCCCTACTTCGTACTGGTAAGATATTATTTTTCTGTGGCTCAGGTAACGATCCCAATCGCTTAAATACTCCCTATGACAGTGTGGTCTGGGATGTAAACAAGGGAACCTTTTCCCGTCAAGCGCCTTTATTAGATAGTAATAATCAACCTATTGATATTTTTTGCGGCGGTCACTCGTTCAACCCTGATGGTCTGTTAATGGTTGCGGGTGGAACTCTGCGCTACGATCCATTTTATGGTTCATTCTCTGCTCTGATGTTTGATCCCATTACCGAGAAATGGGTCAAGAAGCCATCAATGAATAATGGCCGCTGGTATCCTACTTTGTTAACACTAGGCAGTGGTCGTATATTAGCGGTGTCTGGATTGGATAAAGATGGCAAGCTCAACAGACAACCAGAAATTTATTCTTCTACGTTTGCAAATGGTTGGAACGCTTTTCCAATAACTAGTCCCCTCCCGTCATACGCACAGCTATTTCTACTAAGTAGTGGAAACGTCTTTTATTCAGGTGCTTACATGGGCGGCAGTGGAGTGACACCAAGGATACTAACCCTGCCAGGGACATTTACACAATCCATTACAGAAAAAATGGTGCCAGGGCTGCAAGAGCCAGCTTTCTGCGATCAAGGTGCCAGTGTGCTTTTACCACCTGCACAAGACCAAAGGGTAATGATTATCGGTGGGGGTAGTGGTAATACGGCAACATCCAGGGTGAATATTGTAAATCTAAAAGCTACTAACCCAACTTACGTACCAGCAAGGTATCTAAAATATGCTCGGAAGCATCACAGCGCAGTTTTGTTGCCCGATCGCACAGTGTTTGTTTGCAATGGTAGTAAAATTAATGAAGACATAACACAATCAATGCTGCCAGCAGAAATCTACGATCCAGCCACAAATACCTGGACAGCAGTAGCTAAACAAAATGTCCCCCGCGTATATCACTCGGTGGCCTTGCTTCTGCCAGATGGTAGGGTAGCCACAGCTGGGGGTAATCCCGCTCGGAGGGTCAATGAACTGCGATTAGAAATCTATAGTCCTGCGTATATGTCGCGGTCACGACCAATCATTCAGAAGGCTCCTCAAAGATTGAGCTACGGGCTGCAATTTACGATTCAAACACCCCAGGCTGCGAATATTAAATGGGTTAGTCTGATTAAACCAACGTCAACCACCCATTGCTGCGATGCAGAACAAAGGTTAGTGGATGTACCAATTAGTTATAGGAACTCTACTTCTCTTAATGTCACGCTAACAAACAATCGAAACATCGCACCACCAGGCTGGTACATGCTTTTTATTAGTGACAACAATGGGACACCCTCAGTAGCAACCTGGACGCAATTATCTTAGCATTAGGGATTGATTTCTAGACAAATAAATTATCCAATCTTGTGGGGTGGGCATCTTGCCCGCCTTTGGCTACGGCGAGACGCCCACCCCACAATCAGTAGTTGGGTATTTTTTAATTTGTCAGTCCCTGACGCGTTTATGTTCAATACACTGCACTTTAACTAAATTCTAGGAGTGGAAATATGAGTTTCAAGCTATCACGTCGGAAATTTGGCCAGTTGGCACTTGCTGGAACTGTAGTATCTGGAATTAGTTATCTAAGCAACAAAGTCTTGGCGCAAACACCAAGTTTAAAAATTATCGGTATAGATTCTGGCAATATCATCACCATTGACCAAAGCGTTATTCCAGAGGTCAACACCACTGAATTAGACAGCACTGGCTCAAACAATGTACTCACAAATATTAAGCCTGTAGGACTAGGACTTGTTTTGCAATCCTTAGTTTCAGGAAAGAATCAACTTCTAACTCCACAAGCCTCTCAGATACTTGCCAAGCACGGTACAGATTTAGTGCAGTCTAATGAGGCATTGAGTATCTTCAGTTCTTTAAGCGATGGCACACTTGCCGATCGCATTAGAGCTTTAGTAGACCCTGATCAGATATTCAATAACTTGACTTCTTTAGGCGATGCTCAACCTGCCGATCGCGTTACACCTTTAGTAGAGTCTAATGAGATATTGAGTGGTTTCACTTCTTTAAGTGATGGCACACTTGTCGTAGCTGTTACTCCTATTAGCACTAATAGCATACAGGCGGCACCTACTCGCATTACATTTTTGAGTACACCTGTAAAAACTTTGATAATCTCAGGGCTTAACCAGGATCAAGAACTTGGGAGCTTACTAGGCACTAATGATGGGCGACTCATCGGTTTAGTAGGTAAGAAGAACGGTACACCGCCGATCAGATTGGTGGATATTAACGTTCAAACCGGAGAGATCAGTTCCATTAGTAAGATTCAATTCCCAAGCGATGAGCGAGCCAGTAATCTAGCTCAGTGTCCAGATGGAAAACTCTATACCTCTTTACTTGGATTCGATGGTAGTACAACTCTGGTGCAGCTAGATTCAAATCAAAAAAACCCGATCAGACTGGCACAATTGAAACTTAATGGTCAAGCATGGAATAATGGCTTACAAAGCTTGGTTTGCTCTGCAACAGGTCAACTTATGGCCTTTGGAGCGATGAGGTATCAAACACCTAATGTTGTGTATAGCATAGATAAGAACACTGGAAACATGACTCGGCTACAAGACTTTGATGCTACTCAGATTACGCTTGCTCGTGGGTAGAAGGGATTGAGCCGATCTCTAGCAAAAAAGTGCCAAGCCCTCGTCTGCACTTGAGGGCTTCTTATTGAAACAGAATTCAGGAGTCAGGAGTCAGGAGTCAGAATTCAGAATTCAGAATTCAGGAGTCAGGAGTCAGGAGTCAGAAGTCAGAAGTCAGGAGTCATATCATGTCCGCCAAATTACCCATAATAAAAGAACCCCACCCCCAACCCCTCCCCGCTTGCGGGGAGGGGAGCTAAAGCGCTGCCGCAAGTTACGGAGGCGGAGCCTCAATGAGGGGCATTCCCAACGAGATAACGAGCTAATCTGCTAAAAGCTGGTTCTAGGCTGGTTTTCACCTTAAGTTGACACCAATGAGCACTGCTGTGCCCCTACGACAGATGTGGTTCAAATACATGATTTCTGCTGTAAACAGTTGACAGTTGACAGTTGACAACGAAGTTTTTAATTCGGGGATTTAAACCCCTCTTTAAAAACAATCCGCCTCAAGGCGGGGGCTTTAGACCCATGCTATGAAGGTAAGAATTGCCGCAACAATCAATTCATCATCACGATAATTCGTAATTGAAACTCTTAATTACGAATTATTTCCGCACCACTACTAAAGTTCCCATTGAAGCCCAGTTGTAAAGATTGCGAGCTTGCTTAACAGGTAAATTTACGCAACCGTGGCTGACTGGAGTCCCAAAACGGTTATGCCAGTAAGCACCGTGGATGGCATAGCCTCTGTAGAAATACATTGTGTAAGGAACGTCAGGAATGTTGTAGTCTTTGCCTCGCATTCGGTGAGTGCGATATTTGGAATTAATCCGAAATCTACCTATGGGTGTGGGGGTCGATCGCTTACCTGTGGAAATGCGGTATGAATGAATAACTTTATTACCTTCCCATGCACGTAAGCGTTGCTGTGACAGGTCAATTTCAATCCAGCGAGGTTGGGATCTTTGCCTGATATTAGATAGAGTGATGCTGTTTTCATCGACTGACGTGGCTGTTGCTGTAGTCGAGTTGGGTGTACCTGCTAACGGTGATGACCAAGAGAATAAAGTCACCACCATCAGCGCCACGCCTGTACAAAAAGTTCCAGAGGAACGAATTCCACCACTGCGAATCCAGGTTTGCATTGTGCCTCATTTTCTAAACTACGCAAAAATCATGAAGTGAAGTAATTTTCTGGAACACTACAAATTTCCAGATCGACCACTCGCTTCCTGTGGAGGATTTACGCAATTCATCCGCTAATGCTTCTCAAGACAAGTCCTAAGCTAATCTGCGTCCAATTTGCACATTTATCATTTGTTATTGACTAAGGAACACAGATTTATTCGTCTGACAATTCAGGTCATGTGGAAAAGCCCACAAAAAACCTAACCCCCTTCCCGATGCTCTAAGGGGGAAAATTCAAAGTCTCTTTCCTAAAAGGAAGAGAGAAATAGAAGTGAGGTTTTCCAGATACCGTGAAAAGTCAGATTTATTTGTAGGGTGTGTTACGGCTTCTGTAACACACCAAAAATATCGGAATGGTGCGTTATGCCCTTGGCTAACGCATCCTAGAAAACAGAAGTTTTGCATTTTGTTTAATCCACATTCCTAATGACTAATTACAAAGGACAAACTTTACAAAAAATCTGTCATTTAAATGCCTAAATGCAAACCTTCCCCGAATTCATATTTGCATTTGTAACTTCACACAGGAATTGTCAGGATTTACGCTTATTTCTTTAGGGCAATCGTGCAAATGCTCTCTTCTATATTTTATTTCAAGTTGAGTAATTCCCAGCATAAAATATTCCCAGCAATATTTTATGCTGGGAATTACTCAATTGTCTTGATTTGTTGTTATTTATCGAACAGAATTCAGGAGTCAGGAGTCAGAATTCATGTTAGGTATTCTGTATGACTGGCGGATGAATAACCTCTTTTTAGACCCCCACCAAATCTACGATTTGGTGATGCAACAATTCAGTGGCGGGTCTCTCTTACAAAGTTGCTCCTCTACAGCGCTTCGCGCATCCTGCGGCGGGGGAGACCCCAAGACCGCACTTTGCGCTGAATCCCCGACTGAAAGATTGGTGAATTCTGAATTCTGAATTCTGGATTCTGCATTCTTCTTCAAGATTTACCTAAATTGCTTTCTGGCTGCTTCACCTACTATTTCTGGATAACAACTGGTGTCCCTACTGATGCCCACTCGAATAGCCATTTAGCATGTTTAGGTGCTATATTCACACAGCCGTGGCTCACTGGAGTGCCAAATGTCTTATGCCAGTAAGCTCCGTGAATAGCGTAATTACCTTGGTAAAACATTGCATAAGGAACGTTGGGAACATTGTAGTCTTCTCCCTGCATCTGTGTAGTTTTGAACTTGGATTGAATCTTAAAAGTACCAATAAGAGTAGGAGTGGATTTTTTGCCAGAGGAAATAGCACTTCCATAAACCACTCTGTCACCTTCCCAAGCTATTAATCGTTGCTTTGAAAGATTAATTTGAATCCAGCGCTGATCTGATTGTTGTAATGTCTGGATTGTTTGTGCAATCACTTGATCTTTGGAATTCGCCCAAACTTCACTCGTTCCAGTAGTAGTAAAAACACTTAAGGATAGTGCTGTACCACTGAGGAGTATTTGTAAACGACGCACCCAGTCAGGATAAATCAGTATTTTCATTTTAGATACACTCACACTCAAATTATGGGATATTGAGAAACTTATCAAACAGAATTCAGGAGTCAAGAGTCAGAATTCATGTTAGGTATTCTGACCGAAAAAGCGGATGAATAATCGGCGTTTTTGCACCCCCACCAAATTTTAAATTTGGTGGTGCAACAATTCCTGCGCCGGTCCCAATCCCCAAATGAATTGATTCTGAATTCTGACTTCTGAATTCTGAATTCTGAATTCTGACTTCTGACTTCTGAATTCTGAATTCTGAATTCTTCTTCAACAGTTTTCACCTTTATTTCCATATCTATTACTTTAATAGACGTGAATGTTTGATGATTTGATTCTAAGTTAAGTTAACTGTCGCATCAGCTTTTTTGCCCCAGATGCGATCGCCTGCCAATTTCCCTCTGTGACAAGCTTTTGAGGAAATAATTCACCGCTCAAACCGACAGCGATCGCTCCCGCTTGCAAAAATTCTTTAGCATTTTCCAGAGTCACGCCGCCAGTAGGAATTAAGGGAATCTGACCCAGTGGCCCTTGCAAACTTTTGATATAATTAGCCCCTCCCACTGCTTGCACAGGAAACACTTTTACACAACTAGCGCCCTGACTCCAGGCGGTAAAAATTTCTGTAGGAGTCATAGCTCCTGGTATAATAGGGACATTTTTTTCTTGTGCTGCTTGAATCATTGCGGGGTCAACGTGGGGTGTGAAGAGGAATTGCGCCCCAGATGCGATCGCTTCTTCTAGCTGCTGCACATTGAATAGTGTACCAGTACCAATGGTACAAGCTGGTAATTCTGAGCGTAGTTGACTGATTAATTCCCCAGCGCGATCGCTATTCCAGGTAATCTCAATTAACTGCATTCCCCCAGATGCCACAGCCATTGCCATTTGCTGTCCCACTTCGATTTTAGAGGCGCGGATGACTGCGATCGCTCGATGTTTTTGCAATTGTGATAACCAAATTTGATTAGGCATTTTGACTGGAGATTGGGGACTGGGGACTAGAGAATAGTTTTCCTAATACCTAATTTTCAATACTAATACCCAGTACTAATGCCCATCCCCTTAAAACTTGCTTCTTGCATCAAGCTATGAGATATTGTATATAAACCCCATAAAATCTATCGATTTACAGTAGTTTAAGATTAAATACCTCAGTGCTTAGGTATAAAGGAGTAATTAAAATGACAATTGCGCGACAAAACACAGCAGCATCCTTAGCAATTAGCATTCAAGATTCTGAAAGCGTAAATATAGACAGCCTGTGGAAGCTTGTGCGACTAGGTGCAGGATTTTGGTGGCATACTAAGGCATATGGAACGATTCTGGGCGTCATGCTGCTCACCTTAGTGAGTCTGATTTTCTTAAGTATGCATTGGTCTTACCGCAGACTGTTCCCATTTATCAGCCATCGAGTCATTAGCAGTGATGACGGGATAAGCAATTAAATAATTCCTAATTCGTAATTCGTAATTACAGCTATTTTCAGGTAAATAGACCACGCGGGTAGGGGCACAGCACTGCTCATTGGTGTCAACTTAAGCCAAAACCCTTTTCAAACCTCGTTTCCAGCCAGAGGCTGGAAATGCTGCTCATTATCTCGTTCCCAGTCTCCGACTGGGAATGCCCCTCATTGAGGCTCCGCCTCTCTTACTGGCGGCAGAGCCACCAGGATCTGCATTTCCAGCCAGAGGCTGGAAACGAGATTTTAAATCAGTTTCACCTTAAGTTGACACCAATGAGCACTGCTGTGCCCCTACGACGGATGTGGTTCAAATACATGAAAACTGCTGTAAGTTTTGTAACGGGGATTGAGCGCAAAGTCGAGCCAGTGCGTTGGGCGCCCGTCATGCATATTGCCTGATTTTGCTTCCTTTACATTACTTTAGAGACAGTCTTTGAAAACTCAGCTTAATTCTTCAAGTAGAGGAGAGAGCTAGTTAAAAGGCATATACTGCAATTACCAAGCAATAGTTTGTTTGATAAGCCCCTAGTTAAAGACCTACTAGGAGCTTTTTTTTAACTAAGTTTAGGGGTTTAAGTCCCCTGCTTTAAAAGCCAGCCCGTTTTGGGTCGGGGTCTAAATAAGAGTCACAAAACTTACTTGCGACTTGCGACTTGCGACTTGCGACTTGTTTTAATTGATTATCTACCTCAATTGGTTTATATATTAAAAAACTTAGTATCGATTAAACTATTCCTTATGGATATAATTAATTAATTCTGATGATAGATGGAATCAAAAGATTAAGATTGCTAATATATTTTGAGTGAAGTGAAAAACGTTTACCGAATTAAGAACAATGAATATTCTTGCTTGGATTGTATTAGGTCTAATTGCTGGTGCGATCGCAAAAGCTATCTACCCTGGTCATCAAGGTGGCGGGATTCTAGGAACAATCGTGCTAGGAATCATCGGTGCTTTTGTTGGCGGTAGTTTAGGTGTATTCTTTAGTACGGGAACCTTAGCTCTAGCATCTCCTACTTTCAGCATTCCAGGAATTGGGGTAGCAGTTCTCGGTGCAATTGTCGCAGTCTTCTTGTGGAATTTGTTAACCAACCGTAGTGCTGTATAGAAATAAAGTTGCGGTGAATGAATCAGAAAGATTTAGCAAATTCATCTAACTATTTTTAACTGGGAATTAAATAAAAAAAATAGCATCAGTCTAATAACAGGCTGGCGCTATTTTTTTTATTATAGCGGTTCTCGTTTACGTGAGGTACACCCGTAGGGGCACGGCACTGCCCATTGGTGTCAACTTAACGTGAAAGCCAGTCTAGAAGCAGCTTTTAGAGATGATCTCATTTCCAGTCTCTGACTGGGAATGCCTAATGGGGAGGCTGCCGCCTCTTGAGTTGCAACAGAACCGCAATGAGCAGCATTTCTAGCCTCTGGCTAGAAACGAGGTTTTAAAAGGGTTTTGGCTTAAGTTGATACGCATGGGCACTGCCGTGCCCCTACACCTCGCAATATAATGTTGTACCGCATCTGAGTGGGAACCGCTATATTGATAAATCAAATAATATGATGTTGGATGTTATCAGCAGCTTTAGGGGTACTAGCAGTAGTGGGTATCCAATGGTTAGTAGCAGCTTATCGGCGAGGGGCACTAGTGGCTGATTGTCGCCTCGCAAGAGCAACCCTTATAAATCAGCAATAAATCTGGGAATAATAAATATCACTAAGGCTGAGACACGCATAGCTAGACGTTTAAGTTCTTGCTTGATTTTAGATCCAACTGAGCGTATGAATGATTGCAAATCTCTCAATGACTCCTCTGACAAAGAATATACACAGCAGCAAAACTTCTCGCTGGCTTTTCTGCTGCGGATGATCAACGGTATATCTGACCCAATTTTTGTCAAAAACTACCAACATCAGTGGATACTACTTAACGATGCCTTCTGTAATTTCATCGGGCATAGGCGAGAAGAATTAATTGGTAAATCTGACTATGATCTCTTTCCCCAAGCGGAAGCTGATGTGTTTTGGAAAAAAGATCAACTGGTTTTAACTACAGGCATAACTGATGAAAATGAGGAATTTTTTACAGATTCCTATGGCTTAACACACTTTATCCTGACCAAAAAATGTTTGTTTGAGGATGAGCTAGGTAATCATTTCTTAGTTGGGACTATTCGTGATTTCACACAGCAAAAGCAGGTAGAAGCTGCCCTGCGTCGTAGTAATGCTGTGCTACAAGCTCAACAAGAAGCTTCAATCGACGGCATTCTGATTATTGATGAAAATCGTCAAATTGCATCATACAATCAACATTTCTCCCATTTATGGCAAATTCCTGCGGCAATAATCCAGAGTGGTTCAGACTGGCAACTGCTAGAATGTGTGCTAGACCTACTAGAAAATCCAGCAGAATTTCTCGCTCAAGTCGAATATCTGTACCAGCATCCAGAGAAAAACAGCCATGATGAAATTGTGCTGAAGGATGGACGGACGTTAGATCGTTATTCTGCGGCAGTGCGATCGCCGGCTGGAGATTGTTATGGCAGAATTTGGTATTTCCGAGATATCACAGAACGCAAACAAGCAGAAGCAGACCTCCGACAGCAAGCACAAGAACTAGAAATAGCATTATACAAACTACAAAACACCCAAACTCAGTTAATTCAAAGCGAAAAAATGTCCAGTTTGGGTCAACTAGTTGCAGGTGTGGCACACGAAATCAACAACCCACTTAGCTTTATTTACGGCAACCTGAACCCGGCTGATGAATACACCCAAAATTTATTTTCACTGTTAGATATCTACCAAAGACATTATCCCCAATCAGTCAAGGCAATTGATGAGTTTGCAGATTTAATTGAACTAGATTTCTTAAGGTCAGACTTACCCAAATTATTCCAATCGATGATCATGGGAACAGAGCGGATTCGAGAGATTGTGCTTTCTCTGCGGAGTTTCTCACGCTTAGATGAAGCGGTAATGAAAGCGGTTGATATTCATCAGGGAATTGACAGTACGATGATGATCATCCAAAGCCGCCTCCAAGCTACTGACCAGCGCCCGAAAATTGAGTTGATCAAAGAATACGACAACCTTCCCTTGATTGAATGTTATGCTGGGCAGTTAAACCAAGTATTTATGAATATTTTAGTGAATGCCATCGATGCTTTAGAAGATTCATTGGTTAGAGGTCGCTGGGCAACAAAAAAACAACTAAAAACGGATAATCCCCGAATTTATATTCGCACCCAATTACTAGCGCCAAATCAAGTCAAAATTTGCATTGCCGACAACGGACTGGGAATACCAGAAGATGTTTTAAAGCAAATATTTAATCCCTTTTTTACGACCAAGCCCGTTGGACGAGGTACGGGGATGGGGCTGGCTATTAGTCACCAAATTATCACAGAAAGACATGGCGGTTCTTTAGAATGCATTTCGCAATCAGGAGTTGGTGCTGAGTTTATCATTTGCATTCCCCTCATTCAACAACGTCAAATTTCTAACTCCTGACACGGAAAAATTATGCTGACAGTCACATGGCAGTTGAGTTGTTGCGGCTCTTAAGCTGCACTTTTACCTTGCGCTCCAAATAATTAAAAGATAAGCTAGAGTATTGCAATCATTGCTTAAGCCTACAAAGGGCAACTTCCAATAATCCACTTTGATGTCAGTCAATAGCAAAGCTGCATTGAACTTAGGCAAGTATAAATACGCTAAAATTTACAAGTTTCATGAAATTTTCAAGAAGTTGCACTGGTCGCTACACACAAACCGACAATGTTTAGTTAAGCTGTAAGCGCTATGATTGAGCTTTATTGAACGTCTTATGCATTGGTTATTATCTGGGCCGTTGAGTACAGAGAAATTGACGGTTAACATTGCAGGCTTGCCTGCATCGTTACAAGGTAAGAAACTGGTGCAGTTGTCAGATTTTCACTACGATGGTTTGCGGCTGTCGGAAGATATGCTAGAAAAAGCGATCGCAGTTACTAACGAAGCTGAACCAGATTTAATTCTATTAACTGGTGACTACGTAACTGACGAGCCGACACCGATTCACCAACTGGTACTTCGACTCAAACATCTGCAAAGTCGCAGTGGTATATATGCTGTTCTTGGGAATCACGATATACATTACAGACACGCAAAAGCAGAAGTTACAGATGCCCTTACTAGCATTGGTATTCACGTCCTCTGGAATGAAATTGCCTATCCACTAGGAAAAGAATTGCCACTCGTTGGACTGGCGGATAGTTGGTCACGGGAATTCCACCCCGCACCAGTCATGAACCAGCTAAACCCCGACACACCCTGCATCGTTTTATCCCACAACCCAGATACTGCGGAAATATTACAATCCTGGCGAGTCGATTTACAATTATCGGGTCATACTCACGGTGGTCAAATCGTGATTCCCGGAATTGGCCCTGCGGCGTTGTTTTACGAAAAGTTTGTAAAAAAAATACCCAGAAAACTGCGGCGTCTAGTCCCCTTTTTAGAAGTAAATGTTTCTGTAGTCAGCCATTGGGAATGGGCACAGGGTTTCCATCGGCTAGGAAAAAATCAGCTATATGTCAATCGTGGTTTGGGAACTTACCTCCCAGGACGTTTATTTTGCCGCCCAGAAGTTACTATAATCACGCTACAAGGTGAATGAGAAGGCAGCAGGAAAACCCCATAACTAAATTCAGCAATTTCAAATAAATCAATTAGTTAATTATATCTGGAGTATATGACATAAATTATTGCAGTTTCTCAAGTTGTATTTTGATTTTTGGTAAGCTGTAAACGCTGGTATGAGGAGTATCGGTTGCCTTATGCATTGGTTGTTTACGGGACATTTAAGAGTAGATAAAATAACGGTTAAGATTGCAGAACTTCCTGCATCTTTACAAGGTACAACGCTCGTGCAGTTGTCAGATTTTCACTACGATGGTTTGCGGCTATCAGAAGATATGTTAGAAAAAGCGATCGCACTTACTAACGAAGCTGAACCAGATTTAATTCTATTAACTGGTGACTACGTAACTGACGATCCGACGCCAATTCACCAATTGGTACTTCGACTCAAACATCTGCAAAGTCGCTATGGTATCTACGCCGTACTTGGTAATCACGATATCTATTACAGCCATTCAAAAGCCGAAGTTACCCAGGCGTTAACTAGCATTGGGGTGCATGTGCTTTGGAATGAAATCGCCTATCCATTAGGAAAAGAATTACCACTGGTAGGACTAGCTGATTATTGGTCACGGGAATTCCAGCCCGCACCAGTCATGAATCAACTAGACTCCGTTACACCCCGCATCGTTTTATCCCATAACCCAGATACAGCCAAGATATTGCAACAATGGCGCGTAGATTTGCAACTATCTGGTCATACTCACGGTGGTCACATCGTAATTCCGGGCATTGGCCCTGTAGTATTTTATTATAAAAAGCTACTCAGACAAATTCCCAAAAAATTACGGCGTTGGGTAATATTTTTCCTGGGCGACTGTTCTAAAGTAGTGCGATATTGGGAGTGGGCGCAAGGGTTTCACAAGGTGGAAAAAAATCAACTATATGTCAATCGGGGTTTAGGAACTTATAAACCAGGACGCCTATTTTGTCCGCCAGAAGTGACTGTAATTACCTTAATTTAGTCATTAACAATTCTGAATTTTTTAATTAACTCAACGCAGAAACCGCCTGAAGCTGCGATGGATAAATCTCAGCAGCTTGGGGCGGTTTCTTGAAGATTGGAGAATTCAGAAGTAAATAACTCAACTAACTAAGGTGGACAGCATTCGCAATCGCTACACTCAGAATTGCACATCCTTATATTTCAATTAAACAGGCATTTTCTGTCTGTGCGTTCTCAAACCTCCAAAACAACTCATTGAACTTAAGGTAAAAATACATTCAATGGATGCCACAACTTCAGAGCGATGTCTACGACGGGCTATGCCTACGCAAGAACATTAGAGCAGGAGGCACAGGCTCTAACTTGAAAGTTTTTGTTTAACTTTTAACCTGTTTGTACCTTGCTCTTAATCTAGCCTATGTTTGTTCAGATACACCATATATTTACTAAACTTAAATACCATTAATCTATCGCAATAATTCAGAAATATTGCTTAAAAAATTGTTCCACTTGATAATCTTGGAGTTAATGCCAGCATATCAAGTGGGCTGAAAATTCAGAAGCCGTTATTGAGCAGAACCGCCCGTAGTAGCATCACCTACGGTAGAAGAACTGCTATTAGATGTACTGTTTGACCGAATTTTAGATTTTAAATTTTGGAAAATGGAATTGAAGATTCTTGCATCCGTCTTGGAAAGTTTGCTCAAGTCAAGCCACTCCGTTGCGGGGGTGGAGGAGTTTGTAGGAAGTGGCGCGGCAGAGCCGCCCACGCAACTTTGGGCAAAATCTAAAATTACTTGACTTGCCCCTGACTTGATTGCTCTTTTCAATCTAAAATCTAAAATCTAAAATCCAAAATTGTCTGACTGGTCTACTTATTGAGGTGGAGTGGTTTTAGAGGTGTCACTTTTCGTATCTGGAGCGACACTATTAGTAGAAGTATCGTCCTTGTTCTGCGGAGTCGGAGTAATACTAGTTGGACTCGTCGCCGGAGTTTGTGTCGCTTTCGGGGTTGGCTGGGTTACAGGTGCTTTTTCTGCCGCAGGCTGCTGGGGTGGAATAGTAATGTTAATATTCGGTTGGCGAGGTGCAGATGGAGGTGTAACCTGCTGTTGTGGAACAGGAACAGGAACAGCAACAGGTATTTCCCTGGTTCTTTCGATGATTGTCGTTTGTGGTTGAGGAGATGCACTAGAGGTTGGATTACTCTTACTCGGTACAGGAACCACGACTGGCACAATATTGTTAACCGGTGCGTTATTCTGCTGGCTAAAGTACCAGACCCCACCTATAACCAAAGCAAGCACGGAAGTAATAATAATACCCAACACCAAACCACCATTAGCATTGTTATTATCACGCTCGGCTAAATCAGCTTGCTGATTGGTATGCTCAGTATTTCGACCTTGTACGTAACCTTTTTGGTAAGAGTTGGGATCAGGTGTGTTGGTTTTAGATGTTTCAGTGCTTTGTGTCAGGTGGGTGTGAGTATTACCATTACTATCAGTGTAAGTATCTTTCTTAACTTCACTGTTTTCGCTTTCGCCTTTATTGGTAGGAATAGACATAGCTGTTGATTTAACTCCTTGATAAGATATTGACAAACTAAAGCTTTGTAAAAACAAGAGGTTTTAATGAGTCGAAAAATGTATGTTGCCGATAAGTCTTGAGTTTTATTTGCTACTGAATTGTTGGGAGTTATCAGTATAACCTCTGTGATCAGCAAGTGGCTCTATCTCTAGGGAGTTAATACTTAATCTAAAGAAACAGTATCCCAAAGATGGATGTTCTTAAACTGTTATCTGATTTTTTTAGACAAAATCTCGCAATTTACTGAAATCATCTAAATTTTTAATTTCACTTTAGATATTGCAGCGCCAAAGCTTGATTGTCATGTCTCGACTACCACTAACCAAAGTTTTGCCATCAGGACTGAAAGCGACAGAGTGAACCCAATCTGAATGGTTATCCAAAGTGTAAAGATTTTGTCCCGTGTTAACATCCCATAGTGTCACAGTATGATCTGCACTACCACTAGCAATATGCTGACCATCAGGGCTAAAAGCGATCGCACAAACATAATTATGATGTCCGGCAAGAGTGTTAATTAGCTTACCTGTATTAATGTTCCATAACTTGATAGTCTGGTCATAACTGCCACTAGCTAAAATTTGTCCATCAGGGCTAATGGCGACACAAGTCACCCAACCTGAATGTCCGTTGATAGTTTGCAGCAATTTTCTACTCTTCAAATTCCACAGCTTAATGGTATTGTCTGCACTACCACTGATTAAAATCTGCTGCTTTGGGCAAATGGCAAGGGAGAAAACCAAGTAAGAATGATTTTTGAGGACGTGCAGCAATTGTCCCATCTCTATATGGGAAATCTTAATAGTAGTGTCTCTACTGCCACTCAGAATAGTCTGACCATCTGGACTAATGATTACAGAAAAAACTGGGGTTGAATGTACTTTGAGGGTGTTAAGTAATTTAGCTGTAGATACTTGCCAAATCTTGATGCTGCTGTCATCACTGCCACTAACCAGAGTTTGACTATCTGGGCTAAAGGCTAGACATCTTACCCATTTTGTATGTCCAGTGAAAGTATATAGTAATTTACCTGTGTGGAGATGCCAAATCTTGATAGTATTATCACTACTTGCACTAGCCAGAGTTTGCCCATCTGGACTGATTACAGTTGTAAAAACCCAGTTCAGATGAGTCAGGGTGTGTACACATTTCCACGGTGAAGGTTGAGACTGTGATTTAGGTTGTGGTGGTGGCGTTGCTGGCTTTGGCGGTGGTGATGTAGTTTTGGGTGCTGCTTTTTTCTGTTTCAGTTCCAGTTGTATAGAATTTTTAAAATCTGACTCGGCTCTATTTTCATATCCTAGTTTCGAGCAAGCAAGCCCTCTATACTTATAGGCTTCAAAGTAGTTGGGGTTGAGACGAATCGCTTTGCTAAAGTCTTCAATTGCTTCAGTATATTTTCCTCTTTGAGCTTTCTCCATACCCAGTTTGTAGAAACTTTCAGCATTGGATGGAGTAAAATCAATTTTGGTCGAAGTGGAAGCAGATTGATTTATCTCACTTGGTTGATAAGATTTTAATCTTGCATAAGCTTGATTAATTTCTTTGATTTTTTCTTCTGCTTCTAGCTTTTGCTGCGGTTCTAGAAAACAATCTGGATGCCAAGTTTTAGCCATCTGGCGATAAGCTTGTTTGACCTCATCAACAGATGCACCTGGTTTTAACCCTAGGATATTGTAAATATGATTTATATCAAAGCGATCGCTCATACTAGGAATACTAAAAAATCAGCAGCAAATCTTACTACACTTAGTATTCCCCAAATATAAGTATTATCTAACTCAAGGTAAGTTGTTCCACATTCAACTTGCCGCCATTAGGGCGGGCAAGATGCCCACCCCACAAGAGTTATGTTTAATTCGGTTATGCTTTCTTAGATGTTTTTCAGCTTATGATGTCGCCGTCGGAAGCAACACGCATTAAAGTTTTACAGGCGGGTTGAAAGGAGCGCCTGCCTAACAATGAATATTTTATTTAGTAATAAATATGCTTTTGAGCGACATCAATTTGCTAATAGCATCAAGAGTCGCTCAAAAGGGTTATTTGCATACAAACGACAGCATTAGGCCAAATCCGACACTAAATCTGCGAATGTACAATTTACTTAATGGGCAGTACCAGACTCGAACTGATGACGTCCTGCTTGTAAGGCAGGCGCTCTACCAACTGAGCTAACCGCCCAATCCTTAACTAATATAGCATAAACATTTCGGATTGCGCTAGTAGTTTTGGGAAAATCTTTTTTTCTCTTATACTGACTCAGTAAGAACTCTGAGGGGCGGTTTCTGCCAATCAGAAGTTCGGTGATTCAGTTACTCAGCACGGGCTAAACGCCCCGCTATCGCTAGCAGGATTTAGGATGCCCTCTGGTCGGACGCACGATCGCATTACTATGTATGCTCTGCCGTTGGTGGCGGGCGTTACTTTCTGGCAGACTCGCAGTAGCAATGCGACTTTGTTGGTTGCAGGCGGGTTTCTCTTTGGCGGGCTGATGTTTGGCCCCGATTTGGATATTTACTCTGTGCAATTTCAACGCTGGGGTTTCTTGCGCTGGATTTGGCTACCTTATCAAAAAAGTCTCCGCCATCGTTCTTTTTTATCCCACGGGCCGATTATTGGCACGATCCTCCGGGTACTTTATCTCGGCTGTTTACTCGCTATCTTGACAATTTTCGTTTTGACGATCGCCGAAAAGCTGGGGAATCTGAGTTTTACTTGGCAGGATTTAGGGGGAACTGTGGGGCGATCGCTCGTGGATTACGATACTGAATATATCGCTCTGTTTGTGGGGTTGGAACTCGGTGCAATGAGTCATTCTCTGTGCGATTGGGGCGGTTCGGCATACAAGCGCGTGCAAAAACAGGGGGTTCGAGGGTTGTTTCCTAGTGGCAAAATTAAGAAGCGGAAAGTTACAAGTCGCGGTAGTCGTCGAACTACAGTTAGCAGAAAGAGCAACGGGAAAACGACAAAGGACAAAGGACAAATGACAAATGACAAATGACAAAGTTGAGACTTTGGTGGCGTTGCAGGAATTGATTGAGGTGGTGGCGAAGTTGCGATCGCCTGATGGTGGTTGTCCTTGGGATTTGGCTCAAACTGCCCAAACGCTGATACCTTATGTGATAGAGGAAGCTTATGAGGTGGTGGATGCAATTAAGGGTGGGGATAAAGGTGCGATCGCAGAAGAGTTAGGCGATTTATTATTACAGGTGGTACTGCAAGCCCAAATCGCTAGCGAATCTGGGGAATTTTCCCTCAAAGAAATAACTCAGGGGATTTCTCAAAAGTTGATTCGCCGTCATCCCCATGTGTTTGGTGATGTGTCGGTAGCCAGTGTGGATGAGGTGCGGCAAAATTGGGAACAAATCAAAGCTGCGGAAAAAGGCGAAGCATCTCCAGACGCGCAAAAACTCAGTGCTAAACTCGGTCGTTATGGGCGCACCCTTCCCCCACTGACGGCGGCGATGAAGATTTCTCAAAAGGCTGCGGCGGTTGGGTTTGAATGGGAAAATATTCAGGGTGTCTGGGATAAGTTTTATGAGGAGTTGGGGGAGTTTCAACAGGCTTTAGCTGAGGAAACACCAAAACGACAACAAGCAGAATTAGGCGATTTACTGTTTGCGGTGATTCAGTTAGCCCGTTGGCATGATCTTGACCCTAGCGCTGCTTTGCAAGGCACAAATCAGCGATTTGTCCAGCGATTAGAAAAAATGGAAGCAGCTGTTGATCGTCCCCTTTCTGATTACAGTTTAGATGAGTTGGAAACTCTCTGGCAACAGGCAAAAGCCCAACTTGCCAAAGAAGCAATGATTTGAAGAAGAATTCAGAAGTCAGAATTCAGGAGTCAGAATCAATTCATTTGGGGATTCAGACCCCAAATGAATTGAAGACCACCAAAAATTCTAGTTTTGTGGGGGTGCAAAAACGCCGGTTATTCATCCACTTTTTCGGTGAGAATACCCAACTGAATTCTGACGACTGGCGCCTTTATTCTGTTTCGATAAGTTGCATAAAAAAAGAAGGCAGTTACTAAAGGATACTAATTACTAGTTTCGACAAAATATAGCATTCCGTTGACGTTGGTTAGTACGTTCACTCAACCCTTCTTTTCGACCGCCCAGTTTACAGGTTTGACAGGGAAATTAGTAGAATTTAGATGATGTCCTAGATGGATGCGATCGCATTCTCAATGACGAGTTTTCTGATACACCAGTGCGATCGCTCTACATGGGTTCAAAATTCCAAATTGTTCGCGTAGCGTCTTGTAGAGAAGAGAGTTACATCAGAGGGTTTAAACCCCAACTGAATTTTAATTGACTCAGCACTCCTAACTCCAGTAGAGACGCGATTAATCGCGTCTCTACTCCTAACTCCTAACTCCTAACTCCTAAACACCCACCCCCGAATAACCCCCAATCGAGAGGTCAATGATGGCAACTGCAACGGACTTTAAGGACTATTACACCATATTGGGAGTGAGCAAAACCGCAACCCCTGAAGAAATCAAACGGGCTTACCGCAAGCTGGCCCGCAAATACCATCCCGATCTTAATCCTGGAGATAAAAGTGCAGAGGCAAAGTTCAAAGACCTGAACGAAGCTAATGAGGTACTCTCTGATCCAGAGAATCGGCAGAAGTACGATCGCTTTGGTCAGCACTGGAATCAAGTCGGTCAGGGCGGTTCTCCGCCACCTGCAAGGGGTTCTACTGTCTCGACCGAAGATTTTGATCAGTATGGTGACTTTGATTCGTTTATCAACGATCTGCTGGGTGGGATGAGAGGTCAATCGAGACGTCAAACCCAGAGGACGGCGACCGGTGGCTTTGATGGTTTTGGTGACGGATTTCGTTCTCAAGCCCCCGCACCGGATACCGAAGCCGCGATCGCACTCACATTTTCCGAAGCGTTTCACGGTGTCCAGAAGCGGCTGCAACTCGACGAGGAAACGATCAACGTCCGTATTCCCGCAGGCGCAAAACCAGGCAGTCGAATTCGGCTCAAAGGTAAAGGTCGTCCTAGTCCATTCTCTCCACAACGCGGCGATTTGTATCTTACCATCGAGGTGTTGCCCCATACCTTCTTTCGATTTGAGGGCGATGACCTGGTTTGTGACATTCCAATTCGCCCCGATGAAGCGGTTTTAGGCGCACAAATTAGCGTGCCGACCCCCGATGGTAGCGTGACGGTGAAAGTTCCCAAAGGGGTGCGATCGGGGCAATCGCTAAGATTGCGCGGCAAAGGTTGGACATTGCCAAAAGGGGGACGAGGTGACTTATTTGCCAAACTTCAGATTGTCACGCCGAAAGACCTGAGTGCGATCGAGCAAGAATACTACGAAAAAATCCAAGCAAATACCAGCTTTAACCCGCGTGCTGATTTAGAGGAGATTAAGTTATGACTTCCAGCCTTTCAAAAACTGTGGTTTCACTCGAAGGTGAGCAACTCTACACCTTTGAATATGCCGCCTTGATAACTGAGACTTCAATTACGCTTGTAAAATTTTATGCTGAGTTAGGCGTAATCGAACCGATTGGCGACCTGCTGCATTCCCGCGAGATTGCTCGAATTGCTCAGATTCAGCGTTTGCGTCAAGATTTGCGGCTGAACTTAGTCGGAGCCGCAATGGTGTTAGATATGGCTCACGAAATTGCCCAATTACGGGCACAGTTACAAGTGTATCAGTCTCATCAATCCTAAAGCCTGGAATTTTAATCACTCCTGAGAGGATGTTTGAAAAGTCCTATTATCGGTATCAAATAGTTTTAGCTCCCCCTAAATCCCCCGATAAATTGGGGGACTTTGATTCCGGTTCCCCCCTTTTTAAGGCAGGGCTGATTCATTCCATTTCAAACAGGATTTGTCAAGATGGTTAGCGAGAAAATTGTAAGTGAGGGTGACGAGAAGATGAACTTTTAAGCACTTAAACAACAGTAAAATTGTTCATTTTCTTGGCACGCTGGTAACAAAATAATCAATTTTAAATCGTTAGAACCATTGATATTTAGCGCTCTTTAGGGAATGAATCGGCCCTGCTTTTTAAGGGGGGTTAGGGGGGATCTAGAAGTGCCTAAAGTCACAGCGAAACACTTTTCAAACAACCTCTGAGATAGACCAATTATTCCCTGGATAGCCAGAAGCAATACCGCTTGCAGATCCTTAAAACAATTCGCAATTACGTTTTGTGTCGGGGTAAAATCCCCGTCACAAAACGCGCTGCCTGTCTTGCTGGGGAATTAAACCCCAAACTTTGTTAAATTGGGATTAACTATCTCATATATATCTTGCACCAATTACTCAGTTAATATTAAAGGGGAGAGGAATTTATTCCCAAATCATCTAATAGAGTGTAAGCTGAAAAATCTCAGAGAGAACTATGAATGTACAGCTTGTTAATTCTCTAGTCGAAGTAGTAAGTTGATGTGCAGCTAAATTGTATAACACGAAAACCCAAAAATATTGTAGTGCGGGCATCTTGCCCGCGTCCAATATACAAATTAAATACGCAACAGCTTATTAAACCTCTCACCTGAAGACCAAAAACTCTTTCAAGAAAAGCTCTCTAATAGGCAAATAGAGGCAGCCACTCACAAAAATACAACCTCAACCGAAAAAGCCGAGCAATTTCGTCAATGGGTCGCTGAATTTCCTAAAAGTAATACTAATCTATCTGACGGAGATATCCGCCGAGAAAATATTTATGATGATCAAGGCAGATGACAAACTATTTGCTAGATACGAATATTATTCTCAGGTTTACTGATATTGACTCCGCAGAGTATGACCTGATAAACAATGCTATTTTTGGTGTAATGCGATTGGCGATCGCTCAAACATCTGCAAGAAGTTTGCTACGTCCATTTTTACTCAATCATTTCTGCAATTGTCCAGATAATAACCCAAGTTGCTATAGCAGTCCTAAATCATTTGTAAAAATTATCGAACAGCAATATTGGCGCCAGTCGTCAGAATTCAGTTGGGTATTCTGAACGAAAAAGCGGATGAATAATCGGGTTTAATAAGTCCAGTTTTGCTTGGTCTGCAAGCTATAAGTTCCATCTTTCATATTCACCCGCTCAGGAATCAGATTTAAATCTCTAAATATATTTGCCTGGTTCTGTAAGGCATTGAGCGATTGGTCGTCAATGGGGATAATGGCGCGTTCGCCACTATGTTTTTGTAAAGTTTCGACGATGGATGGATCGATTTCATGATGTTCTGTCAATCGTTGAACAGCTTCTAATTCCTGTCTCTTAGCCCAAGTTCCAGCTTCGTTTACCTCTTCTAAAATCACCTTGAGCAAGTCGGGATAGTCGCGTACCAACTCTGGAATCGCGTAGTAATAGGTTGGAACTTCTACGGAGGCTTTGTCACCAAATATGCTCTCTAAGTCTGCAATCGATCGCCCTGGGTAAGCGCTTCGAGCTTGAGTTGCTGTGTAGGGAACCCAAATCACCCAAGCATCGACCTCACCCCGGCGGAATACGGGTAGCGCCTCCGGTTGTGTTAGATAAACTGGCTGAATGTCGCTAAAATCGAGTCCGACTTTTGCCAGCGATCGCACAAGTATATAATGTGCGCTTGAGCCTTTGTCAAAAGCAATCTTCTTACCCTTCAGGTCGGCAAGTGTCTGAATCGGCGAATTTTCCGGTACCAGAATCGCTTGACCCTTGGGAGAGGTATATTTTTCTTTAGCTACTCGCACAAATACATGATCCGCCGCTTGAGAGAAGATGCTGGCCGTGCCGCCGCCGCCGCAAAAGTCAATCGTCCCGTTGCTAAGTGCTTCAATCAGAGAAGATGCTGATAAAAAACTTGTCCAGATGACACTCAGCCCATAAGGTCGCAAACGGTTTTCTAGCAAGCCTTGAGTACGGAGAACTTCTAAATTTGTCATCCCCTCTGGATATCCCATTTTGAGTTGCTTGAGCCGCCGCGCTTGCTCACCTAAAGGCGTGTTGCTAGATTGACCAGAACGGCTAGAAAACCAGCGATCCAAAACTATACAGAAAATTATGCCTCCCACAAATAGTCCCACAGTTTCCAATAACTGCATTATTGAGTTTTTGGGTAGTTTGAACTGATTCATTAGAGAGGATATCTGATTGCTAGATTCAGAAGCGGCAATAACATGACCGTCAAAAACTAGAGTCAAAACCAAAATTGAGACAAGTCCGATGCAAAATAGAACTGCAAATCTGTAGGTAGCCGATCTATGAGTGGCTGATCGGAGCAACCGTAAGATGTTTTGACCTGTGCGTTTAGGCAGAAGGTCAATCAAACGGCTAATCATAATGACTCCTTTGATAAATAATAGGTAATAGACATTGCCGGATGAATTGGAGATAGGAAATAAAGTCAAAGCACCGCTTAATATGTATAAACTACCAGATTTGCTCTGAGTTATACCGAATATGCGATACTCACATTATCATATCGATATTGTGGGAATTCTCTACAACGGTTGAGCGATCGCTAGTTTTGGTCATCAGATTAGGTGTTGAGTGAGGGATAGTGATGGATTGGTTAATTGCAACAATTAAAATCGGGCTAGCTGCGGCTGTGGCAACAACCTTTGACGACAATATTTATCTGACTGCCTTCTTCAGTGAGGTTAATCGTACTTTTCGTCCTCAACATGTTGTGGTTGGTGAGCTTTTAGGGTTCACGGCATTAGTGATAGTAAGTTTGCTTGGTTTTTTACTGGGGCTAGCAATTCCTGAGACTTGGATTGGTCTACTAGGGATTCTGCCGATACTCATTGGCATTAATAATTTGCTCAACCTTAATAAGGATGACTCAGCCGAAGATAAGTCAGCCAATCTAAAAAGAAACTCTAAAATTCGAGGATTTGATTCTAGAAAGCGATCGCTCTGGGACGTAATCCGCGATCCGCAGACCTATCGCGTGTCTGCGGTTACAATTTCTAACGGCGGTAACAATCTTGGGATCTATATTCCCCTGTTTGCCACTAGCTCAATCCAAAATCTATCTGTAATCATACCTGTTTGCTATTTAATTGTTTTCTGTTGGCTATTTATGTCCTATAGTCTGACACATCTACCTGGTATTGCTTTGGTACTCAGCCGTTATGCTCGCAAGATTTTCCCCTTCGTGCTGATGTGGCTGGGTTACAGAATTCTGATGGACAGCGAATCCTATCGTCTTTTTCTACCGAAAACTTGACAGACAACTTTTCGGTTAGGGGGGAGGGGGTTTGAATTCACCGAAAGCGGCGGGAAACTCCATCCCCGGACTTCGTCCCGCTACGCTAACGTGGGTGGTCGAGGTTGCTCCCCCCAACCCTTGGGGCATAGGCCAAACAGGGCAAACAGGTAACTTCTTCCCCATGACGCCAGTCGCCTCAAGTCGGGAAACCCGCCCACAGCGCTGGCTCCCCTATGCCCCATTCCCTATCCCCAAAAACTCCATCCCAACAGTGGGTGGAGTTTTTTATTTGTGTATTTTCAGTTACGTTTTGTATTGTATTCAATCAATTCATTCAGAAAATAAAACAATCGCCGTTCACAGTAATAGCAGAAGCCAAAGTTGTTAATTCGACTCTGGTAAGCAGTTCTCAAATTCAGTCAGGAGCGGGCATCATGAGTTTACAAGATAAAGCCAAGGCAATCGCCAAAAATATCGAAGGCAAAGTTCAAGAAACAGTAGGCGATCTGACTGGCGATCGCAAAGCTCAGGCAGAGGGTAAGGAAAAACAGGCAGAGTCAAAGATTCGTCACACTACCGAAAATGTGAAAGATGGAGTCAAAAAAATTATTGACTAGTAGTTCATTTGTGTGAATGGCGATCGCTATTCACACAAATGATTAAAGAAGTCGGAAGTCGGAAGTCGGAAGTCGGAAGTCGGAAGTCGGAAGCAATGCCTTGAGCTACGCCGAAGGCGTAGCGTCTCGAACGCGAGTGCGTCTCCCCTTGGGAGAAGAGAAGGGTAAAGTTTTGTAATGCGGATGAATAATCGGCGTTTTTGCACCCCCACCAAAAATTCTAGTTTTGTGGTCTTCAATCAGTAGAGGATTTAGACCCCAAATGAATTGATTCTGACTCCTGAATTCTGAATTCTGAATTCTGAATTCAGAATAGCTGAATTCTTCTTCAATTACGCCGTGTTGTACTAGTGAATAAAGGAGATATCGATGGCAACAAAAGTAGGGCTGTGGATTGACCATAGAAAGGCTATTGTCGTAGCTGTTACGGAGAAAGGGGAAGAGATAAGCGAGATCATATCCGAGGTAGAAAAACAGCCTCGGCGTTCTGGTGATTCACCCCTGAAGGGTACTTATGAATCGCATCAGATACCTGCGGATGATAGCCGCCAGAGAAATTTTACGGGACAACTCAACATTTACTATGATGCAGTTATTGCGTCTATTCGTGATGCCAAGTCTATTCTGATATTTGGGCCGGGTGAGGCAAAAGATGAACTCAAAGAACGGCTTGAAGGAAATAACCTCGGTGCAGGTATCGTCGGTATTGAAACAGTTGACAAGATGACGGATCATCAGATTGCAGCGAAGATTCGACAGCACTTTGCCCAGTCGCTTTAGACAGCAAAAAAATTTACCGCAAATCAGTGTAGCTTCATCTATGGCGCACTTCTCAAAAGCAATCTACTGAGGCTTAAAGCAATGATTAGTCATCAATCTCAAGAGACGCAGACCGTCGCGCCACATAACGGTAATTTGGCAGAACCGACGTTGCACGATCGCGTTGCAGTTTTGCTTGCAGGGTATGGTGAAGTGCAATCTTACCGCGCTCTGAGTGTTTATAATCAAGCTGCAACGAAGTACATTGCATCTCAGTTTGTACCGATTCCAGAATGGCTATACCCTCTTGCTGGTTGGTTTCTCGCACTTCAAGATTTGTACAATTTTGGGGTAAAGCACGATCATTTCATGTCGCCCGAAAATGGGATTTTTGAAAAACAACGTCTTGGTATCGAAGAACAGTTACAACACCAATGGGGAAATCGTGTACAAGTGTTTAAAGGCTTTTATTTCTGTAAGCCTTTTGTGCAAGAAGTTGTAGCAGATATCATTGAGCAAGGTTTTCAGAATTTGCTAATTTATCCAATGCTTGTGGTCGATTCTGCATTCACGGGCAAAATAGCTGTAGAACAAGTCAATGAAGTTATTGCAGCAACTGCATCTGTAAATGAGCCTCAACATTCGACCTTCAAAGCAATTCGATATATTCCAGCCTTTGCAACTGAACCTGCCTACATTGATTTGATGGTGCGACGGATTAAGGAAACTCTGAATCAGCTATTTGTTGGTCGCTTCTTTGAGTCTCAGATTGGGATTGTATTAACGGTTCACGGTGGCCCAGAAAAAGCGCAAGGACTGTTAACCGGGGTGATTGATGGACAAGCCCTTTACGATCGCGTCCAAGGGCAGTTACAACATCAATATCCGCTAGTCTCAATCGGTTGGGTGAATCATGACACACCTTTGATCAATTGGTCACAGCCCAATTTGAAACAAGCCGCCAAAAGCTTGATTACAGCAGGTGCCCAAACCATTATATTTAAACCCCTCGGATGGGTGACAGATAATTATGAAACCATTCTCGATGTAGAAGATGCGATTCAATCTTTGCAGCGTCAATATCCAACGGTGACTTACACACGCCTCGATTGTGTCAATGACGATCCTGATTTTCTGAAAATAGCAGCAGAATGGGCAAATCCTCACATTGAAGCAATGCTGTCAGTGTCGCAATATCACGAGCATCTTCAAACTAGAAGACTTGATTTTGACTGAACTTGTGCCGGGTGATCTTTGCCGAGGTAGCAGGGTTTGGACGCGATTGCTCGGGTAGAAAAGAGCCGAGCAATTGATTACACCGATCAACTAACGGGATTTAATTTACTAACGCCTCGGCGCAGCAATCCCAAGCTCCGCTCCTGAGTTCTGAATTCTTCTTATAAAAAAATTATTTCTTGTTCTTAAGCCCTTGAATATCGTTTTGAAGTACCCAAATATCGTTTTGAAGTACCCAAATATCGTTTTGAAGTACCCAAATATCGTTTTGAAGTACCCAAATATCGTTTT
>NZ_JBALBY010000042.1:0-39835 GCF_036919575.1 Nostoc sp.
CTCCCTGCCCATAGTAGAGCATCTTGCTCCCTGCCCATAGTAGAGCATCTTGCTCCCTGCCCATAGTAGAGCATCTTGCTCCCTGCCCATAGTAGCGGGCAAGATGCCCGCACTACTCCAGGTTTCAAAATGGACGAGGTCTAAATTACACACCAATGCTCTAGAAAATCTGAGGTTACGAAGATGATTACATCCTTAATTGCTGGATTCTGTGTCTTACTTTGTTCAGGATTTGCTAATAGTTATATTAGTTCATTGCTACTCGAACAAAATTCAACTGACATCGGTAAAAACGATTAGTAAATTATACATGGTTTTAGTTCCCTGCCATACAGATGTGATGCTACTAATTGGTCAATAATTAAGGATCATGTATCCTACATTATGAATTGTGATATTTTTAGCGTTTACCATCACGAGGGATTGTAGAGAGAAAGGATATTAAGAATACTTCCAAGAGAGGGATATTTGCAATGAATCAAATCATCATTAATGACACTACATTACGTGATGGCGAACAAGCAGCAGGTGTTGCCTTTACCTTAGAAGAAAAAGTAGCGATCGCTAAATTTCTCGATGCCATTGGTATACCTGAATTAGAAGTCGGTATACCGGCAATGGGTGACGAAGAAACACGAGCGATCGCCGCAATTTCTGACTTGGGTTTACAAGCAAAACTCCTGGGCTGGAACCGCGCCGTCATCTCAGATATTAAGGCTTCTATCGCCTGCGGTCTGAACCGGGTGCATATTGCCATTCCCGTCTCTGGTATCCAAATTGCCGCCAAATTTCACGGTCAATGGCGGGTAAGTTTGCAAAAGCTCAAAGACTCTATCAGCTTCGCCCTCGATCAAGGTCTTTGGGTAGCAGTCGGCGGAGAAGATTCTTCCAGGGCTGATGAAAACTTCCTCTTAGATGTAGCGCTTTCTGCTCAAGAATGGGGTGCATCCCGCTTCCGCTTCTGCGACACCGTAGGAGTTCTCGACCCCTTCACCACCTACAACAAGGTCAAACGACTAGTTTCAGCGTTGACGATTCCCCTAGAAATCCACACGCATAATGATTTTGGTCTAGCAACTGCCAACGCCCTTGCTGGTATCAAGGCTGGAGCCTCATCAGTGAATACCACAGTCAACGGATTAGGTGAAAGGGCGGGAAATGCAGCTTTAGAAGAAGTTGTCATGGCTATCAAACGCATCTACGGCGTTGATTTGGGCATTGACACTCCCAGTTTGCTGGAACTGTCTCAACTAGTTGCAGCCGCATCCGGTGCTAGTGTACCACCCTGGAAGGCGATCGTAGGCGAAAATACCTTTGCTCACGAATCTGGCATCCATGCTCACGGAGTATTGCAAAACCCCATTACCTACGAACCATTTGCTCCTGAAGAAGTGGGTTGGGAACGGCGTTTAGTATTAGGTAAACATTCTGGACGGCATTTGGTTTCAAACTTGCTAGAACAGCATGGAATTTTCTTGAACTCCCAAGAAACCCAGTCTGTTTTAGATGCAGTGCGCCATCAATCGGTACAGAAAAAACGCAGTTTGACGACAGAAGAACTATTGAATTTGGTCAGAGAACAGAGGTACTCTCATGCAACGTGATGAATTAGAACTAAACTTGCCACCTGCTTTTGAAATCGGTGAAAAAGTAAGAGTTCGTAAACTGCTTAAAAACGATGGTACTTTTCCTGGAAAGGAAGTCGGCCAAGTTTTAGTAAACAAGGGAGATATCGGCTATATAGCGAGTATCGGCACATATTTGCAGACTTCCTATATCTATGCTGTGCATTTCTTAGAAACAGGGTTCGTCGTCGGCTGTATGAAAAAAGAACTAGAATCTGTTGAGGAATCTCATGAAAGTAATGCTACGCATGAATGATGCCGGTACTTTAGTAGTTTATGTTGCTAAAAAAGACCTTGAAGAAGAAGTCGTCAAACAAATCGATGGAAATGATGGCAAGATTCTCACCCTAGCAAATGGTTGGGAATTGGAATTTCGTGATTTACCAGATGCAGCAAATTTACCCCAAACTGTAGAAGCTAAACGTCTGGCGTAAAAAATGGGGAGTGGGGAGTAGGGAGTCTCAAATATTACACCAGTTACCACAACCGCCTCAGAATGAATTCTGAGGCTAATAGCTAAAGTCTTCTAAAGAAGACTAAGTAAGGTTTTTAGTCCACTTTAGTGGAGTTAAGCTAAAAGCCTGTGAAATTTATTTCTTGGCGGGAGATGGAGCAGGTGCAAGATTTGAGAAGTGGGGAGTTATGAGTTATGAATTTTAACTCCTAACTCTTAACTAATGACTAATGACCAATGACCAATGACTAACTTTTTATCAATCATGGGTGACAAGTATTTGACGTTATCAGAATTGAACATTGAGGGACAGTTACTAGGTTTTGTTGGTGGTGAACCAGGAAAATATAAATACTTGCAATTGGCAGTTCCATCTGGAAATGTGGAAATTAAATTGCCTAAAGAGTTGCGCCGTTCTCTAAGTTCATCCTTAGTTCCTGGTCAGCAAATTCGTGTTTGTGGTCATAGTAAAATAGACTCGCGCACAAGTAAAATTAAAATCAAAGCCTATCGGGTGACACCAATTGATGCGTGTCCAAATCAAGATTTACCACCTCAACCCAAAGCGAGGATTATGGTATGTCAAAAGGGCGGTTGTCTCAAACGTGGTGGTAAAGGGTTATTATCAGAATTAGAAAAAACTTTGTGCGATCGCGGTTTGTTAGACAAAGTTACCATTGAACATACTAGTTGCCAAAAATGCTGTGGCAGCGCCCCCAACTGTGTTTTACAGCTTGGTAAAAAGAAATACAAGAATATTCATCCTGATGCGATCGCATCTTTGCTAGAAAGTCACTTAACAGAATAATAACCTTCTCTAGCTATTCTTAAAATAATAGACGATTTGTAGGGGTAAAAATTTTACCCCTATTTGTTATTGGTATCCCTTGTCAAAACCTAATACTATGAAAATTATTAAATCGTTGAAATTAGAGCCAGCATCTCAAGGAATGACTATGATGCTGAAATTTTATCCCCCGTCTGCTTAGAAAAATTAGGTTCCACAATATTTGGGAAGTTTTCAAAATTACGTCGCACCCAATCCATGCCTACTTCATTGTTGAGTTTAATTTTTTGAGGCATATTTGGATAAATTTTTCCTAATATATCTGCATCTTGATTGACTACCACCTCCCCAAACTTGAGATATTGGCTACCAAATATCTTAAATATAGGATGCTTGGCTTGACCAAATAATAAAATATAAGTCCGTGTACGATTAGCCCCTTCTGGCACAAATATATGGCACTGTGCGGCTTTACCTAATGGCGTTTCTCCATGAAAAATTATCAGAGATGGAAAGTGATTTTCTAGATGCGCTTGAATATTCTTGGGCAGTAATAGTAAATCAGGTTTTTTGAGCTTTTCTAGCAAGCTGTAAGGTGCTGTGAGCAAATCATAAAACGCATGGGAATTATGCCCGTTATCAATAAATTGATGAAATTCTACATCGGTAATCCTAAACAATTCTCGGTGAGTACCATTTTGATGATTGTAGTCATGCATATTCAGCAGCATCGTCAGCATTGAAGTATCTATAGTTCTATCTGCTGTATGTCCAATAAAGTAGTATGTTTTAGCAATCTCATTTAGGACTGTGGGAATAGGTATTTTCGGATCATATCCACCATAAGACCAAATAAAATCCCCTTGAATTATTAGCTCTAATGATTTGAGTTGTGGCAATGTTTTCTTGTTCGTTCCAGGTAAAATAGTGCAGCCTGACCCATCAAATTTCAAGGCATGAAACGGGCAGACCACAGCACTCCTACCATCAGTTTCTGTTTCGCACCAGCCTTCGGACAACATTGCTCCCATGTGTGGACAAGCATTGGGCAAAGCATATATAGCTTCGGTAGAATTTTTCCAGATCACATAGTCATCACCATACAAGGAAATTTTTCGAGGTTGGTTAACTGCCAACATCGACTTGTGGAGCAACAGCCAGGGCGCACCAGGAAGCATAGATTCCATGATCTTCTCCGCTAGTTATAAAATTGTGAAAAATCCGTCGCCTTTTTAATATATGACAGAAGATTCACATTCGTCAAGCAGTTTACGTCGTCAACCCAAACAACAACGAGGAAAACAACGAGTTGAAAAAATCTTGGATGCGGCAGCAGCAGTGTTTGATCAAGTGGGTTATGAAGCTGCAACTACCCATTTAATTGCAGCAAAAGCAGGAACAGCGATCGGTTCTTTGTATCAGTTTTTTCCTGATAAAGCCGCTATTTTTCAAGCGATGGAGTTACGCCATGTTGAGCGCGTAAAGCAGATGTGGGCGCAGGTGAACACACCAGAAATTGTCCAGTTACCACTGCGTCAAATGATTCATGCTCTTGTTAACTCTGTAGCACAAATGTTCGAGCAGCCAGTTTCACGGGTGGTATTTGTGCAGTTTTTCATGGCACGCGAAATTTTCCAGTCCATTGATGAAAGCATGACCCAAGAAGCAATTAACTTTATGGCAAATATCTTGAAACAGCGAAACTCAAAATTAAGTGAAGCACAGTACAGCTTGCTGGCAGAAGTTTGCGTTCACAGCAGCAATGCTGTCATGTTATCGGCACTTCGCAACCCAGATCAACAACATCGGCAACGACTGACCCAAGCTATTGAAGATTTGCTCGTTTCATATTTAGAACCCTATGTTGGAGATCATGTGTTGGGAAATGTAATGAAAGTAATGAAATGCTTACATTGTCAATCACAGCGATTATCAAAAAATGGCTATCGCAGAGGCAAGCAGTGCTATCTTTGTAAGGACTGTGGAAAACAATTTGTGGAAACTTGTGGCAGGTCTTTTGCTCCTTGAAAGCTAGATAAAAATAACTCTGCATTCCTTTAGTTGTTATGAGCCTAACCAGTGCTAAACGCTTTACAATAGCTGAATATCACCGTCTAGCTGAACTCGGTTTCTTTGAGGAGAATGACCGAGTAGAGCTAATTAAGGGTGAAATAATCCAGATGGCAGCAAAAGGTACACCCCACTCTGTTTGTCAAACACGCCTAGATCGAGAATTATATAAGCTAGTAGGCGATCGCGCAACCCTGCGAGGACAACAACCAATTACTTTATCTAACAACAGTGAGCCTGAACCAGATAAAGTAATTGCAAAAAATAGAGATGATGACTATCTAGCGAATCATCGCAGCCCATCTGATATTTTACTCTTAATTGAGATTGCTGACTCATCCTTAAAATATGACCAAGAACAAAAGCTACCTATTTATGCGGAAGCAGATATTTCTGATTATTGGATATTTAATTTAGTAGATTATTATCTGGAATGCTACAGCGAACCTTATCAAGCTTTACAAGGTAAATTTGGTTATCGTCGCAAGTTTATTTATCTGCCAAATGAGTCAGTTAATCTCCCATGTTTCCCTGATTTGTCACTCTATTTATCTCAGATATTTTCTGGGATGTTATTTTAAAATCGCTGCAAAAGCAGATTGAAAAATTAGTATTAAATTGACAATCTACTCATCTCGATAAACATCTCTTCGATGCCCTACTCTGACAACTTTAACTATCAGCACATCATCTTGAATCTCGTACAAAATGCGATAATTGCCAACACGAATACGATATTTATTGTCGGTATTTTCTAGCTTGACAACGCCGCTAGGACGGGGATTATCAGCCAGTTCTAAAATTTTCTCGTTAATTCTATCTCGAATATCAGCAGATAATTTTTTTAATTGTTTGGCAGCCCGATTAGAAATTTTTATTTGATAAGTCACGATTCTAATTCTTGTTTGTACTGTTCCCAAGTAATAGTAGGTTCATTTTCAGCTTCTTCAAAGGCTTTAATATCCTCTTGATCCTCAGATGACCGAATATCTAACAGTTCTAGAACATCTTCTAAAGTGTCTTCATAAGCTTGTTCTAGTCTTTGATTGATTGCTTTTAACAACTCTTGTCTTTTAGTTGTAGTTTCCATAATTAACCTCTGCAACTGCAAAATTTTTAATTAATTTCCGCTTGAGTGATTGTTGTGGCAAATAGACCAATTAAGGATTGTTGAACAGCCAAATTACGAACTATTTCAGAGTTTTTAGACATATTGTTCATAATCAATTGATAGCATTATCACCAAAGTCGCGTAATTGAATAAGCATCAAATGCTCTATCTGCACTAATAATTGGTATTTTCTCTACCATTGCTTGAGCAATCAAAATTCTATCAAATGGGTCACGATGTTGTAAGGGTAGGGTAGTAATTACATCAATGTGATCGAGATTAATATTGAGTAAATTAAAGTCATGTAATACTAGCTGTTGCTCGATAAAAGCCTTAATCGGTAAACTAAAACTTAGCTTACCAATGCTTTGCTTTATTGACATTTCCCACACACTAACAATGCTGATGAGTTTTTCATTATTCTGGTCTTCAATTAATAGTCTCATCTTGTCGCTAAAACGTGCATATCCTTGAAAAAACCAAATCAAAGTGTGAGTATCTAAGAGGTTGTTTGAAAAGTGATTTGCTGTATCTTTGCACTTATTGATCCCCCCTAACCCCCCTTAAAAAGGGGGGAACCGGAATCAAAGTCCCCCAATTTATCGGGGGATTTAGGGGGATCTAAAACCTTTTGCTACCGTGAAGAGGACTTTTCAAACATCCTCTAATAACACCTGCATTACATATAATCCTGAAACTCTTCTAATGGCTCATCAAAGTCATCTGTTATCGTAATCAAACCTTTGGCACTACCAAATAAAGGAGAGCGTTTTTTCTCTGGAATCACCGGAGTTAGTTTAACCACTGGCTGCTCATCTTTGGTGATGATGATTTCTTCGCCATTGATTGCTGCTTCGATTAATTCGTGTAAGTGTTGTGATGCTGCATCGATAGTAATCTGTTGCATGACTTTCACTATTTAATTAACTATTTCAAGACTGAATTTCACTGTCTTATAAAACTGGGATTTGTTGCTGAAGATAACCGCTTTGAAAGGTGTTTAAAGCATGACGCACCAAGGTCTATTGATCTATAAATTATTTTTAAAATACCATCACTCAATTTTATTATAGCGTGTGTACACGCTATAATGTCTTATATAATGAATAGGGTATTATTGCTATTGCCCGATGATACTGGTATTCTCTTAATGTGAAGTCAGGGGACGTTTATTTATAGATTTTCTCTAGAAATCGTCATGCTAGACTACAACAAACCTGAGTATCTTCCTTCCTCAGAAGAATTACCTTGCTCCGACGATACCCCTGTGGATAATGAACTACAAAACCTGATTCCTAACTTATTAAAAGCAATCTTAGCCTTAATTTGGCAAGACCGATGGGACTGGTTTTTTGGGGTTGATATGGGCATTTATGATCGCACTGGTCAAATTCGGCGTACTCCCATAATTCCTGATGGCTTTTTAAGCATAGGAGTACCACGCCGCAAGAATGATCCCAAGGGACGCTTAAGCTATGTTTTGTTAGAAGAAAATAACGTTTCTCCTACATTGGTGTTGGAAGTTGTTTCCCAAACCTATGGGGGAGAATATGACAAAAAAATGGCTGCTTATATTCAATTAGGTGTGTTGTATTATGTTACTTACAACCCTGACTATTATCAGCGTGATAAACATGAACCTTTTGAAGTTTATCGGCTAGAAAAAGGCAAATATGTGCGCCAGCTTGGTGAACCAGCATGGATACCTGAAATCGGCTTGGGAATTGGTAGAGGTCAAGGTATCCATGAAGGATGGCAGCGTGAGTGGCTATACTGGTTTGATCAGCAAGGTAATAGATTTCTCACTCCAGAAGAACTTGCTCAACAGGAAAGTATTCGTGCTGAACAGGAACGACAGCAACGAGAATTAGTAGAACAACTTTTACAGCGTTACCGCGAACGCTTTGGCGAATTGCCTGAGTAATATCTGTTTGTTCTAATACTATAAAATACATCCAGTTAAGTATTAATAATATGACAGTAAGCAGCGAGGAACTTGGAATATTTACCCTATTAATCAAATCAATCCTTCCAACGCGTGTTGTAAATCATTTGTCACCTCAGCTACAGCTTGTCTAGCAGCCAAACGATTTTCCTTATACGCTGGGTAAAGCTCAGAAACAGATATCGGTTTACCCACAGTTATTTTGACTTTTTGCTTACCCAATTGCGGACGCCGCACAGCTTTCTCACCTTTGATTTTAGCGATCATTTGCCATAAAATTAAAGTCGTCTCAGCAAACCTTTCTACCGTTGGATTTTCACGAATATAATTACCCGAAACTGCGACAAAACTTTCTACTAAACGCATGTGCCACATCCGTGCATTCGCTTCTTCAGCAACGCGATCGCCTAAAGCTCTTTCAACAGCAGATACTCCTTTTGCATCCTTAAAATCTTCTCTAAATATATAATTCCACCCTGCTTGTTCTACTCGCTGACATCGATCCCTTAAACTACCTTTTGATTGCAAATTAAAATACTGTTCTGATATTAACAGCGCTGCATTTAACAAAGCTTGTAAACGAAATGCTAACGCTTCATTTCTATCTGGAATTTGCCCAGCGACAATCTTGGGATCTGCCAGTTTTTGATGATAAAACCGTGTGTAAAATTCTTCCATCAGCGAAAGTAAATGTTCTGCCAAAGTCAACAACCGGGGATAAAGTGACTCTACAGAAGCAAATTCTGATAGATTCACAGGTAAACCACTAGCCGCTTCCAATTCACTTAAAAGATTAGCGATCGCATCCCAAGGAGCATCAACATAACTATATTTAATCCCAACTGGTACAATTAAAACCTGTTGGTCGCGTCCAGCTTTCTGCAAATCTTCAGCACACCAAAAGCCTAATTGAGCGATACCAGGTTCTAGGGTGCTAATATTCTCTGATAAACCATTCGTACCACCTTCTGGCGCCGCCGCCATCGGGAATTTCCCATTGGCGAACAAGTTACGCGCCGAACGTAACCCCGTCCAATCAGCCTTACCGCGCTGAATCGGAGTAGCACCTAAATTAGAAGCAATCCAACCTACATAAGAACCTGCCCATAGAGGAATGCCGCGATCGTAGATAAAATGAGCGTGAATCGGAAGTTGTAGGATTGTACCTTGCGATCGCGCTACTTTTGGCACGAGTTGAGAAAACAAGTAACTCAAACAAAATGGATCATCTGTTTTCGGATGGCGAAATGCCAGCATAAAACGGATCTTACCCTCCTGAAACTGGCGATAGAGATCCACCAGAACTTCTACGTTCTCTGCTTCAATTTGGGTAATGGCTGTTTGCCAGTTAATGTAAGTTGGTAATAAAAGCTGGACAACTCGTAGAAATAAGGGGTTAAACGCCGGAGGAATAAATTCTAAGGGTGGCTGTGCTTGATAAATTACATCTGCCAAGGTAGTTTCTCCTAAAGATGCCGCGATTTCTCATCGCCCGGTGGTTATTTATTGTTGTAACGGAATATCATCGTTGTTGGAAAGTCGAAAATACTATTGATGAATTTTGGCAAATACCGTGAATATACTCATTTACAAGTATAATTAGTTTACTATTATGTAGTTGCTAGCTTTCACAACTCATTAATTTAAGGGTAGTCAGGCAAGCCTTGATGAAAATTTTTCATACCTAATTGGGTATATCTATGTTAGATTCTCAAACAGTTGCTGCATTATCCCTGCGGGATTGCTGTGAAGATAGAGAGAAAGCTTTTTGGCAGCTATGGGAGCAGTATAAAAATTATCTTGCTCGATGTTGTTTAAAGTGGATGAATAATTCTACTGATGCTGAAGATGCGCTCAGTCGGGCCATGCTCAAAGCCTGGGAGAAAATACGTGATTGTACGGTTGAGATTAAAAATATTAAGGCTTGGTTAACCCAATTAACTCATAATCTCTGCGTGGATATTCATAGAGAATGCCATCAGGGTACAAGGCAGGTTGAGACTTTGGAATTTTATGAGGAGTTAGTTAGTAAAGAAGAAACACCAGTTCTTGCTGCTACGCAGCAAGAACTGCAAAATTTTTTTTGTCTTGCTATTGATAAGTTACCCCCTAAACTACAAAAAACTTTTATCCTGCACTTTGAAGAAGAACTTTCATATAAAGAAATTGCCGAAAAACTAAATATTTCTTACGATAATGTCCGCAAGCGCATTTCCCAAGCACGGGCAATTTTGCGAGAGCGATTTAATCAAGATTTTGTTGGCGAGGATAGGAAGTCTAATGTAGAGACATTTCATGAAACGTCTCTACACCCCACTATCGTTTCCCAAACACCGGAGGAATTTGAGGGAGTAGATTTGGAGAAAAATCAAAATCTGTATGTGCATCAAATTTTTGTTGATGAAGAACTCCAAGCAGCAATGCCATCTATTGCAGAGATAGAGGCTGTGGTGGTGGATGCTCAATCTGATGGGGAGAAAATAGCAGAGATTCAAGATATTAGTCAGAGTATATCTGAGAAGTTAAATTTTATTCTGCCCTGGCGATCAAAAATCGCGGTGACACACACAAAACCTGCCTACTCAGGTTTTTTTAATGAAGCGCACCTACGCAGACTTATAGATTATTTTGTGCTGCGATGGAAACTGTGGGCAGATAGTAGAGCTTGGGTAGCACTTGCAAATATTAATAATAAAATAGACTCAAGCTAAATTATCCCACCAAATAATTAGGCAAGAGGTCTATTTTTGCATTTTGGAATGCAACATTTCTGGATCTTTTCAGTTAAGGAATAATTTAATGATGATTCACCGTCTTGCTGTAGTTAGCGCTTTAGCTATTCTCAGTGCTGTAGCATTCCCGTCTAAATCTGAAGCCCAAGCAACTCAAGATGTTAACTTCAACGGTACTATTGCAGAAAGTTTTACCTTTAGTGTTGGGTCGGTTACTAATCCTAGCCCATCAACAAGTTTTAACGCTAACTCTTTTGAAGGTACAGCAGATGTCAACATATCCTGTTCTATTAGTGCTTTCATAAGTGTGTCTGCCCCCGAACGGATAGCTGCGCCTTCTGGCTTCAATGATGCTTTTCGGAAAGCTCGTGTTCGCTTCGGAAACAGTACTACATCTACTGGCGTCGGTAGTGCTGATGGTTTTCCTCTTTGGAGCGACTCAGCTTCTGCTCCTTTAGCTATTAGTAGTTGTACAGGCAATCCTTTGGTTGTCGAAATGATTGCTGGTAGTTCCGATGCAGGAAGTGCTCCTGTTGGAAGCTACGTATATAGAATAACCCTGACAGCTACTGCTCAGTAGGTAGATATGAAATGTTCGGCTCATAACCATAGAGTTAACTTAAGTTGAATAATTCACAACTTGGCTTCGGGAAACGTCTAACTAATGAAGGGATAAAAAACCTAGTTTTGGTAATTAAAAATGATGAATTTTCGTCGTATTGCTTTAGTTAGTGGTCTAGCTATTCTCAGTGCTGTAGCCTTCGCCCCCAAAGCTGGAGCAGCGCCAGCGACTCAGGATGTTAATTTCAACGGTACTGTTGTAGCGACTTGTCTCTTTAGTAGTACTACTTCCGGTGCTTTGGTAAACAATAACCATAACGCCTGGCTTGAAGGCTCTGGTGGTAGTACTGTTGGCAGTATCGGTACAGCAGCTTCTACAACTGTAAACTGTACTTCTGGTGGTCTGCTGGCAGTCTCTCAGCCTGTTAAAGTGTCAGCACCTGCTACCTTTTCGGATACTATCAGGCAGGCAGTTGTTTACGATGGAACTAACTATATGTCATCTACTGGTACTGCTTTTGATACCGGTGGCTGGAATAAACCGACTGCTTCTTTAGCTATTCCTGTTAATACCGACCGTACTTTGCAGGTCGCTGCGGTTATTGGTGTGAACAATATTACTGGCGGAGTACCTACGGGAACTTATAGCTATAAAGTCACTCTCACTGCTACTCCTAACTAGAACAAAGTCAACAAAAAGCCTGATTCCTGAATAAAAGCAGGCTTTTCAAAGACTCGATTTAGTTATCTTGTTTTTTGCAAGGATTGGATGCCCTACTTTCTAGCTCCAATCCTTTTCCCATTATAGCAAATTCCAAAAAATAAATATCCAATATTCGCAAACTGGGTAAGGCGCGTCAAGAAACCAGACAACGGATGTACTTTCAAGAATTTAGGTCTGACACACCTTACAAATTGGATATTTTTTAAATTGGAAGTCTCATATTTCACATTATTCTATTAGATCCAAATAAACTATGAAATTTGCTTCCACGAGATTTATGTTATCCCGCGTGAGCGGTGTTTTGCTGACTAGCTTTTTATTATGGGGAACTGCTGCTAGAGCCGATATTGCTATCTCCCCAATGGTAATCGAAACCGAAGTTAAACGAGGACAAGCACAGGGAACGATTACGGTTACAAATGGCGATGCTAAAGAATTTCGCGCCCGTGTTTATAGTCTACCCTTTACCTATGATGTAGAAGAAGGATTTAAACTTTTAGATTCTAGTCCTCTAGATTTGACTCCCTATCTGCAATTTTCACCACGAGAACTGCAAGTTCCCGGTACAGATAATCGTCGTATCCGCTTTATTGTGCGCTTTCCTCCCAGTTTACCCGATGGTGAATATCGGGCGATGTTGTTTACAGAAAATTTAGAAGCGACTATTCAGGAAGAACCAGGTAAAACCAGTGGTGTCATCTTCAAAACAGCAATTGTTCCTAGAGTGGGAGTTGCTGTTTATGTTCGTAAGGGTAATGTTTCCCAGAATTTGAGTGTGGTTAATGCTAGATTTAATCCTAAATCTAAGCAACTTCAACTCTTAGTTAAAAATACTGGTAAAGCCAGTGCAATTATTCAGGGAGAATGGACTATTAAAAAGGGAGAACGAGTTATTTTTAATGGACGAGGTATGGATACAACAGTGATTGCAGAAGGGCAAAGATATCTGGCTGTTGATTATTCTAGCTCTGGGAGTAAAATTCAATTGGAACCAGGAGAATATCAACTTTATGGAAATTTGGGATGGGGTATTAACAGAACTAATAAAATTCCGTTTAGTGTCAACTTTGCTATTCCCTAAAATATTATTTATAAAGGTGATTGAAAATCGCGGCTATCCAGATAAAGCCTTATTTTGTTGTTAGTCCGCTCCGGCGGATTTTGTTTGTTTAGCACCAAACTTATATTTTATTTTGATTGGAGGTTTTATGAACTAAAAATAAAGGTCATACAATGTGATTTTAAGTATTAATAATTTCCTAAAAATATTTTGCTTTATATATGTCTTTTCGGTGAATTTAATTAGTAGCAATGGCTTCCTTTTAGCAGCAACAATACCAATTAATAAAACTCCTTTAATTCCGGGAAATCCCCAAAAGCAAATATTCATAAAAGCCCCAATTGAAAATATTTTACAACCAGAATCTTTTGTAGATGAACAATTGCCAATCCTTTTAACTCAAAAAAATTCAACCCCGTTAAAAAATGATAATTTAACAACTTTTATTATTGGCTTAAATATCGGAACACGTAATGTAAGTTCTGGGGTTTTAGTGCGAGGTAAAGCTACAGATAAAGAAGCGATTAATTTTGAAAATTGGTTAATTCCTTATGATGCTTTTCTGCAAGCATTAAGGTTTACCTCTAAAAGTATATCTGAGAATGAAGTTGAGTTGCGATCGCCTTTTAAAATTATTCGTCTCAATATCAATCAACTGCGTAATGATCCAGAATTAGGATTAGTGCTTTCCATTAAAGAAATTAAAGATATTTTCGGCATTGAATCTAAATTTGATTGGCGTGAATATGTCATTGTTTTTGATATTCCTGAAGAAAAACCCACTAACAGTAATAATTCAGAAAAAAAGCCAGTTATCTTAACAGGATTACCAAAAATTTCTGCTCCAGATATAACATTGAGCATGATGGAACAGAGGGGTAATTTTACTGGTACAAACATTTCAGATTTCAAGAATCAAGGTACTTTATCAGCAGTTGGCACAATATTTGATAGTAGTTGGTTTGTGCGGATCAATCAATCCGACATGACAGATCGCAAAACTTGGCAATTATCAGAACTACAAATTCTTAAACAAACAGATTATAGTGATTATTATTTAGGTTCACAACCGACTTTTTGGCGTAGTCAAAGTGGGGGTGATTTTTGGGGATTTACTACTATTCAAAGACAGGGGTTTTCTCCCTTCCCTACCTATGGAAGTGGTGGTGCAAATCCTAGTCAAAGGTTACAACCAGAGCGTGTTTCTGGAACGGTGACAGGTCGTGCTGAACCGGGAACTTTAGCACGTCTTGTGAGGAATATCTATAGTAGAGAAGTGATTGCCGAACAGTTAGTTAATGGTTCAGCAACTTACCGTTTTGATAATATTCCTGTAGGGAGACAAATAGGCACAAACTATCAAGTTTTACTGTATCCTGGTGGTGTTCTGACTGCTCAACCCCAAATTCAAGATGCTCGTTTTAATTTGTTACCTGAACAACTGTCAGTAGGAACATCGGCATTAATTGTTTCTGGGGGATGGAAACGACATTTAAATAATAATGATTTTTTGGGAGAGTTTACCCAATTCAATGCAGGAATAAGTCAAAGATGGGGACTAACAAAAGATTTAACTGTGGGTTTAGGTGGTGTATATGATTCATCATTTCAAGGTTTAGCAGAGCTTTTTTATCAGCCCCAAAAGTCTCCCTTGAGAGTCACTGTTTCTGGTGGAATTGGAGATGATATCAAAATTAATACTAATGTGACTTGGAATGATTATCCAAATCTTTATGCAACATTAAGTAATGATTTAAAATCTACTCTCTATACTCTCGATTACAAGATATCAAATCAATTCAGATTTTATAGTAGTGGCAGTTTAGACCAAAATAAAAATTTCGGTTTAGGCTATTCTTCTAGTAGTGCTAATTCTTCCACTTATGCTCTAGTAAATGTTGATACAAGTACTGGATTGAGTTGGAGTCTTGATCAACGTTTAGGAAAGTTATACTTAAATCATCGTGGTAATCATACTAGCACTTCTTCCCAACTATCATATCTATTTAATCCTTACCAATCTTTAATTTTCAACTATGAAACTCTCAGTTCTTCTCAAAACTCTAATTTGCTGACTGCATATTGGCGTTATACTTCTCCAACTATCACTAGATACGGTGATTATCTTTGGCAAGGGGAATTAGGTTATAGAATTGGTTCTTCAGGAACAGGAATTTATGGGACGCTGGGAACAGCTATTTTACCTGGTATTTTGTTACAGGCACGCTATGAAGGAATTTCTCTAAATTCTGATCAAAGTAGTTTCAGTCTTCAACTGGTTTCTAGTTTGGGTTTTCAACAGGGTATAATTCCAGGCGATCGCCAAATCCAACGTTTACGCACTGAAGGGGGTTTGTTAGTTCAAGCCTTTTTCGATCGCAACAGCAATGGAAAACGGGATAATCATGAAGAAATGTATAATGATAACTCGGAGTTTCTGATTCTCAACAACGAGGTTGTCAAACCTTCGCAAATTGATATTCAGAGCGATCGCATGATTATGCGTCTTCCCCCAGGAACTTATCGTGTAGACTTAGATCCTGCTGGTTTTCCTCCTGACTTCCAACCTGCAATTAATACCTTTGCCGTGAAAGTGGTAGAAGGTAGCTACACACCTGTTCTTATTCCCCTTCAGCCTTCTTATACTCTGGCTGGAATCGCCACCGATGCACAAGGAAAACCTATTGCTGGTGCTAAAGTGGAAGCTATTGATACTAATTCTAAGTCATCGGTTATATCTATTACTAATAGTGCAGGTGTTTTCTATCTAGAACAGCTGCGACAAGGGACTTATCAGTTAAAAATTAATGGTAAACTGAGCGAACCTAATACAATTACAATTAAAGCAGATTCTAATACTCTGCAAGAATTAAATTTAAAGTTGCCTTAACTCACATATAGCAATCTTATTTGATTTCTGAACTTATTTGTGTAGAGAGGGAGTGGGGAGTAGGGAGTAGGCAATCAGCCCTTTCGAGTTGAGGGCGAGTTTTTTCATAAATCAAATACGAGTCCTATATAACAAAGAAAAGATGGAAAATGTGGGCAGATAGTGGAGGTTGAGCGCAGACTTACAAATATTAATAACAAGATAGACTCAAGTTAAATCTTGGCAATACATTTTCACCCGATAATTGTGTGGGCAGATTTCGTACTTCCACATCCTGTTTTTGACGATAAATTTCCACTTGCTGCTGTTGAGGGTTAATTAACCATCCCAATTGCACCCCTGCATTCATATATTCCTGCATTTTGGAACGCAACATTTCCAAATCATCTGTTGCTGACCTTAATTCAATGATAAAATCGGGTGCAATAGGCGGGAATTTGCGTCTTTGTTCAAGTGTAAGTGCTTGCCAACGTTCTCGTTTA
Source organism: Nostoc sp. (assembly GCF_036919575.1). Classification (GTDB taxonomy): domain Bacteria; phylum Cyanobacteriota; class Cyanobacteriia; order Cyanobacteriales; family Nostocaceae; genus Nostoc. The sequence continues at coordinate 16,442 of NZ_JBALBY010000042.1, forward strand.
ATCCAAGCGGCATCTGGGGAACGGTCAGCACCATTGGGTAATTTGAATATAGTAGAAGAACTGAAGGTAAAACCGAGTCCAGTTTGCCGATTCCAGATTCCCAGATCAATAATTAAATCTGCTTCTCGATTGCCGCTTTCTCCTCCAACGGGGGACATGATAATTAATTCTCCCTTGGCAGTGCGTTCAAATTTCAATTCGCGGTTATTTTGACATAAGTGATAAAATTGTTCGTCACTAAAGTGAACGGTGTCTAGTTTTAATGTCAAAGGACTCATAACCTAGACCTAGATTAAATAGTTGCAAAGATTATATCATGCTATATCTTAACGGCTGTAAGATGCTGATCGCGCTTGCGCTCCGCACACCACGCAGGTTTAAAAACTAGGATACCTTCTTAGTTCGCCCAGGCGGACGAAAGTTTGTGTGTCCGCGATTTCTAATCGCCAAGTGGTTTATAAACAAATTAGAGATTCTGGAAAGGGAATAAACGATGCGACTTTCACAAATGTTATTTGTTACACTGCGGGATGATCCGGCTGATGCTGAAATTCCTAGCCATAAATTATTACTCCGTGCAGGCTACATTCGTCGCATCGGTAGCGGTATTTATGCTTATTTACCTTTGATGTGGCGGGTACTGCAAAAAGTTTCTCAGATTGTGCGGGAAGAAATGAACGCTACAGGCGCACAAGAATGTCTCCTACCACAATTGCAACCGGCTGATTTATGGAAGGAATCGGGACGCTGGGACACTTACACGAAAGCTGAGGGGATCATGTTTTCCCTAATTGACCGCCGTGAGCAACAATTAGGATTAGGCCCAACTCATGAAGAAGTAATTACAGCGATCGCTCGTGATATGATTCGCTCTTATCGCCAGCTACCACTACATCTCTACCAAATTCAAACCAAATTCCGCGATGAAATTCGTCCTCGCTTTGGTTTGATGCGCGGACGAGAGTTTATCATGAAGGACGGCTACTCTTTCCATGCCGATGAAGCCAGCCTCAAAGAAACTTACCAGGATATGTATAAAGCTTACAGCAATATCCTGCGGCGTTCTGGTTTAGCTTTTCGGGCAGTAGAAGCTGACTCTGGTGCAATTGGTGGTTCTGGTTCCACAGAATTTATGATTTTGGCGGAAGCTGGCGAAGACGAAGTTCTCTACACTGAGGATGGTAAATACGCCGCTAACGTAGAAAAGGCTGTTTCTTTACCAATTGATATTGAAGCCTCACGGTTTACAAGCTATGAGAAACGCGATACACCTGGAACAGAAACTATCGAAAAGGTCTGTCAACTCCTCAACTGTTCTCCGACTCAATTAGTGAAAAATGTCCTTTATCAGACAGTTTATGATAATGGTATAACCGTGTTAGTTCTGGTGAGCATCCGAGGCGATCAGGAAGTTAATGAAGTCAAGTTGCAAAATGAGTTGACCAAACTAGCTTCTGAGTATGGTGGTAAAACTATTATTAGTTTGAATGTACCAAATCTAGAAGCCCAGCAAGCATGGACAGCGAAATCTCTACCTTTAGGCTACATTGCGCCAGACATCGCCGATGAGTATATTACCGCTAATAAACAGATTCATCCCAAGTTTTTGCGCTTAGTGGATCAAACAGCCGTTGATTTAAAAAACTTTGTTACAGGCGCGAATGAAGCTGGTTATCACGTAGTTGGTGCGAATTGGGGTGAGCAATTTGATTTACCAAGTGGTGTAGTAGATATACGGAAAGCCAGACAAGGCGATCGCGCCATTCACAACCCAGAACAAACTCTCTTCAGCACCCGTGGAATTGAAGCAGGTCACATCTTCCAATTAGGCACTAAATACTCCAAAGCGATGGGAGCAACTTATACCAACGAACAGGGTGAAGAAAAACCGCTATTTATGGGTTGTTTTGGTGTAGGTGTATCACGATTGGCACAAGCTGCCGTAGAGCAATCTTATGATAAAGATGGGATTATTTGGCCAGTTGCGATCGCACCCTACCACGCGATCGTCACAATTCCCAACATTAAGGATGTAAACCAAGTTGAAATCGCCCAAAAACTTTACACAGAACTCAATCAAGCGGGAATTGAAACCCTACTCGATGACCGCGATGAACGTGCGGGAGTGAAATTTAAAGATGCTGACTTGATTGGTATCCCTTATCGGATTGTAACCGGACGTGCGATCGCTAATGGCAAAGTCGAAGTTGTAGAAAGAGCCACCCGTAAATCGCAAGAAATTGTCATTGATGAAGTTACAACAACACTTCATAAGTGGATTACCGAAGCAATAGAGGGTAAAAAATAAACGCAAAGGGATGCAGAGGTTCGCGCAGGTACTTTTGTGATAAAATACTCAGCGTTCCTCTGCGTTTTCCTCAGCGTTCCTCTACGTTGTAAATTTAATCCTCAATCATCTCCAGAAAGAAAGAGATTTACATAATTTGGTAGGTGACGGACTAGAAATAAAAATTCTAAAATTGTATTAGGGACTTGCAGAATTAAAAATAATTGCATTTTGATGCATCAAGCCTCCTCCAGGTTGTGGGAACCTCTCCACTTGAAAGTATCGTCTTTAACCAGGCTGCTCCTCACATAACTACTATATCAGCCCTCAGTCAGGAAGATTTTGAACATGAAAGACCAACAAGGATCTAATCGTATTTCTTCAGGCGTAATTGCAGCCGTCTCAGCAGCTGTTGTAGCGGTGGGTGGCGGCGTGGCTTGGTTTACTTCACACTCCAGCAATACTCCCACGCCGTCAAATCCCTCTGCGCGAATCGTTCAGCCAGCACAGCCATCAACTAAGCCGTTAGGTCATGAGCAAACTGCTAACGTTTATTGGCTCACACCAAAAGACAAAAATATTGCTTTGGTTCCCCAGCCTGTTAAAGTAGCTTCTGTACAGCCCAACCAGGCTTTAGAAGCAGCTTTCCAAAGTTTGTTAGCAGGCCCAAAAGAAGGGACAGATTCTACTACGACCATCCCCAAAGCAACCAAACTGTTGGGGTTGAAAGCGGAAAATGATGAAGTTCACGTTAATTTATCTGAAGATTTTACCAGTGGTGGTGGTACCACTTCAATGATGGGTCGCGTGGGACAAGTTGTTTATACTGCGACAACTTTAAATCCCAAAGCCAAGGTGTACATTGACGTGAACGGCAAACCGTTGAATGTTCTAGGCGGTGAGGGCCTAGAGTTACAACAACCGCTAACTCGTGAAAGCTTTCAGAAAAATTATCCCCTTTAGTCATTAGTCATTGGTCATTAGTCATTAGTTTTGGACAAAGGACAAATGACAAATGACAACTGACCTAACGATTGCTATTTAACACACGAAAATTACGGGCTTGCTCTTCTAACCTTGTGGCAAGGCGATCGCAAACCCGATTACACAAATCAAAAATCATTTCATCTTCCACCCGGTAATAGGCGCAAGTTCCTTCACTGCGGCGGCTAAGGATGCCTGCTTGCCACATTACCTTCAGGTGTTTTGACACATTTGCCTGAGAAGTTTGTGTTGCCTCTACCAACTCTTGCACGCATTTTTCTTCATGCCGTAATAAATGTAGCAGCCGCAGGCGCATCGGCTCACTTAACAGGCTGAAGTATTCAGCTACTTGTTGCACCACTTCTGGTGGTAAAGGCAACGTTTGTTTCATCAGGATTAACCCGCAAGGACTGAAAGTTTTAACAAGAAAGAATTCAGGATGAGCCAGTGCGGGGACAGGGGTTTCCCCAAGTGGAGCAACTGGCGTTCAGTTGTCAGAATTCAGTATAAATTAGAGTCCGAGTAGCGGCTCTAAATCCTATACTTTCTTATTCTGAATTCTGGATTCTGAATTCTGCATTCTTCTTTAACAATGACTCACATCATATATACATTAATACTTAATCAGGGTTAATTCGCATCAAAGGTTGACCATATTCTACAGCGTCACCATTTTGGAGAAGAATTTCCATCACTTGGCCGGAGACTTCGGCTTCGATTTCATTCATCAGCTTCATCGCCTCAATGATACAGACTGTTTGACCCTTGCGGACGCGATCGCCGACTTCCACAAATGCCACTTCCCCCGGCGCAGGAGCGCGATAAAACGTCCCTACCATTGGCGAAGGCACTTCTACTAATCTCTGGTCAATGGTTGAGGGGGCATTTACTGACAACTGCAATTGTGTGCCAGTTCCAGCATTATCAAACACGCGACCTGTGGACACCTCCGTTACTTGACTTGCTAGCCCCTGGTTTCCCAAAGATGAACCCGACGTCAAGCCCGAACCTACCACACCGCCCAAGGTCGCTTGACCTGCCGACAACACCTGATTGCTGATACTCACAGCCTTACGGACCGTGAGTTCAAAGTCATTGCTTTTGAGCGTAACTTCTGCAATATCTGTTTGGGCGATAGTTGCCAGTAGTTGGCGGATTTCATTAAAGTCCAATGGCACAGTTTTTATTACCTCGACCTATCCGTAAATTAGCATTTTAAGTGTGGCAGGGATTTAATCCCTATGTAGGGATTTAAATCGGAGGCAAACATCTCAGTCGAGATGAAAGTTATTCCCTGCTGATATATTTATCTTCCTGAGTATCAATTCGGATGCGTTCTCCTTGAGTGATAAACAAAGGAACCATCACAACTGCACCAGTTTCCAGAGTTGCTGGCTTTGAGCCACCTGTAGCAGTATCACCTTTTATACCTGGATCTGTTTGTACAACTTCCAGAGTCACAGACTTAGGCAATTCTACTCCCAGCACCTGTTCGCCCCACCGGATAACTTCGGCTTCCATACCTTCCTTGAGATATTTGACGCGATCGCCAATTTGTGCGCGGGTCAATCTGCCTTCTTCGTATGTTTCCATATCCATAAAGACAAACTCATCGCCCTCTTTATAGGTATGTTGCATCGTGCTTTTTTCTAGAGTGGCTTGCGGCAGTGTTTCCCCGGCTCGGAACGTTTTTTCGATCACGCTCCCGCTTTGGACATTTCTCAGTTTGGTTCTGACAAAGGCGGAACCTTTGCCTGGCTTAACGTGGAGGAATTCGATCACTCGCCATACAGTCCCATCTAAGACAATTGAAACACCAGGTCGAAAATCGTTACTGGAGATCATGAAACTTTCAAATTTTGGAAGACAATCGGCATTTATTGTACCCTTCAAGCGGAGTAATTAGCTATTTAGTCATTTGGCATTGGGCAAACAGGGCAATTCAATTTTGGATTTTGGATTGACGATTTTGGATTAAATTTCAATTCTTTAATCTAAAATCTAAAATCTAAAATCTAAAATCTAAAATTCTTACTCCCCCTGCTTCCTCATCTCCCTCATCCCCCTCATCCCCCTCATCCCCCCACTCCCCACTCCCCACTCAGCACTCATACTGTGGGAAGATTATTGATGGGTTACGTCCAGTCAACAATTCAATGCTGCATTTGAGTTTATCCCATGCTTAACTTATTAAAATCGTGGCTGAAGAACAGCCTAATGGCAATACTGCTGGTAACAATATTTTTAGGCATAACTACATCTGGGTGGACTCCCTCTAGTAGTGCCGCGCTGCCAGCTGGCAATGCAATTACCGACGGCAATGCTCTGTTGCGGTATGCACTCCCGATAGATAACAAACCTGTGCGGGAACTACAAGCCAGTTTAGAAGACATTTCTGCCCAACTGCGGGCGAATCGGCGTTGGGGTGCTATTTCCAAAGACATCAGCAAAGCATCCCGCATTCTTGATAAACCCTCCCAAATCTTAACAAGCGTTCCTGAAGAACGCCAACCCCAAGCCGAAGCTTGGATTACCGAATTGAAATCTGGGGTGGGTAAACTGCAAGAATTGGCGGACAGCAAAGATAAAGAACAAATTCTGCAAGATAGAGGTAAACTGCTGAATCTCGTCACTCAGCTAGAAGAGTCAATGGTGAAACAATTCCCCTTTGAAGTGCCTGCCCAGTATAGTAACCTGCCGCAACTTAAAGGTCGTGCCACTGTAGAATTCAAAACTAATAAAGGCGATTTGACTCTTGTAGTAGACGGTTACAGCGCCCCTGTCACTGCTGGTAATTTTGTAGATTTGGTACAGAGGGGTTTTTATAATGGCTTAGAATTTACCCGTTCTGAAGAATCTTACTTTCTGCAAACTGGAGATCCTGCTGGCAAAGACGTGGGTTTCATTGACCCAACAACGGGCAAATATCGCGCTATTCCCTTAGAAGTCTTAGTTCAGGGTGATAAAGCACCTACTTATGGCATTACTCTCGAAGAAGCCGGTCGTTACGTTGATATGCCAGTTCTACCTTTCTCTGCCTTTGGTGCAGTGGTGATGGCTCGTCCCGAAAGTGAAGTGAATGGTGGTTCATCACAATTTTTCTTCTTTCTGTTTGAACCAGAACTCACCCCCGCCGGACGCAACCTATTGGATGGTCGTTATGCCGTTTTTGGCTATCTCACCGAAGGCAAAGAAGTTTTGGATAAACTGAAGGCGGGTGACAAAATTGAATCGGCAACTGTGGTTCAGGGAATAGAAAATCTAGTTGAGCCGCAAGCAGCATAAGAAGAGAGCAGGGGTTTGAAACTGTTCAATAATTTATGCCCATAACTAGTAGTCTGTCAAGCTTAAATTGATGGGTAGTGCGAGCATCTTGCTCGCGTCGTGAGCGAGACGCTCACACTACCAACCCAGCAAAGTTGACTTGACAGACTACTAGTAGTCTGTCAAGAACTAATTGACGGGTAAATAAATTTTTCAATTTTTCTTCTTTCTTCTTTCCTTCTTCCTTAGCGCTCTTTGCGACGGCAGTCGCTCATGGGGTAGACCCCCTCTGAGCGACTGCCTCTCCTTTGCGGTTCGTTCTTTTATCCGTCAAAATGTATTTGACAGACTACTAGACAAGTCTTACTATTTGTCGGTACCTTGAATAACCTAACCCGCAACCGCTCCCCAAAAAGGGCTAGGGTCCACACATAAGTAGGACTTACGCAAAAGTACACGCTGTAGGGGCAATTCATGAATCATTGGTGTCAACTTAACGTGAAAGCCAGTCTATAAGCAGCTTTTAAGATTGTCTCGTTCCCAGTTTCCGACTGGGAATGCCCGTCATTGAGGCTCCGCCTCTGTTACTGGCGGCAGAGCCACCAGTAACTGCATTTCCAGCAAGAGGCTGGAAACGAGATTTGAAAAGGGTTTTGGCTTAAGTTGACACGCATGTTCATGAATTGCCCCTACATGAAAATAAGGGTTTCGGCTATTGTTTGCGTAAGTCCTGATAAGTCATCGAATTACCTAAAACAAAACAAAAACCTCACCCTGGTTCTGCGTAGCAGAACCAGGGTGAGGTTTCTTTGGCTATTCGATAAACCGTAAATTGCGTCAAGAGAGACGTGTCTGTAAACCGTAGCCTCGTAGGAGAGGGAGTGACAACGAAAAATAAGCTTTTTAACATCAGTCCGACGAGTTCAAAAAATAGCCGGAGGTAAAGTATGCAAGTCTTTTGGATAAATTTTGTCGAGCCAATGTTAAATCAGTGAATTTACTGAAGTTAACTATTAGTTTTTTATATAAGTTTAATGGTTTACTTCTCTGCTATGCCAAAAAAATCCTGCTTCTACGTGATTTCCAGGATATAGCACGCAACGACTGCAAAGAAAAAACTATTAATTAATAAGAGTAATTATGTCAGACACCATCCTGAGCGCGATCGCAAAAGAGCCAACTCAAGACTTACATAAGTACACACCTCCTACTCGCCTAGTTTTCATCGACCCACAAGTTGAGAAATACCAAAATCTGGTAGCAGGTGTCTTGCCCAACACGACTGTTATCGTCTTAGATGCCGACCAAAATGGCATTGAACAAATTAGCCAAGTGTTGGCAACTCATAGGGTAATCAACAGCCTACACATTGTTTCTCACGGCGCACCAGGGCAAGTCTACCTGGGGAACAGTCAACTCAGCCACGAAACCCTCAACCGTTATGCTTGGGAACTCATGGACTGGGCAAATGTTTTGAGTGCAGATGCACAACTGCTCTTGTATGGTTGCGAAGTCGGGCAAACACAGCAAGGTAAAGCATTTGTACAGCGCCTGAGTGAATTAACAGGTGCAGTAGTAGCGGCATCTGACGACTTAACGGGGAGTACTGCATTAGGTGGTGACTGGGAACTGGAGGTTTCTACGGGGGCAATTGTTCCGACTCTGGCATTTGAGGCAGAAGTAATGACAGCCTACGCTTCAGTACTAGGTGTAGTAATCCTTGACACCAGCTTCAACACTACTGGCAAGGTAACAACCGACTTTGGCAGCGATAATGACTATGGCAAGAGTATCACCGTGCAACCTGACGGCAAAATTCTCGTGGCGGGAGGTAGCTATAACGGGACAAATAATGACTTTGCCATAGTGCGTTACAACAGCAATGGCACACTCGACACCAGCTTCAACATTACTGGCAAGGTAACAACCGACTTTACTAACAGTAATGACTATGGCTCCAGTATCACCGTACAACCTGACGGCAAGATTCTCGTAGCGGGAGATAGCTATAACGGGACAAATAGTGACTTTGCCATAGCACGTTACAACAGCAATGGCACACTCGACACCAGCTTCAACATTACTGGCAAGATAAGAACCGACTTTACTAACAGTAATGACTTTGGCTCCAGTATCACCGTACAACCTGACGGCAAGATTCTCGTGGCGGGAGGTAGCTATAACGGGAAAAATTATGACTTTGCCATAGTGCGTTACAACAGGAATGGCAGTCTCGACACCAGCTTCAACACTACTGGTAAGCTAACAACCAACTTTACTAACGGCGATGACTTTGGCAACAGTATCACCGTGCAACCTGACGGCAAGATTCTCGTGGCGGGAGGTAGCGATAACGGCATAAATAATGACTTTGCCATAGTGCGTTACAACAGGAATGGCAGTCTCGACACCAGCTTTAACACTACTGGTAAGGTAACTACCGACTTTGCCAGTAATAATGACTCTGCCTACAGTATCACCGTACAACCTGACGGCAAGATTCTCGTGGCGGGAGGTAGCGATAACGGCATAAATAATGACTTTGCCCTAGCGCGTTACAACAGCAATGGCAGTCTCGACACCAGCTTTAACACTACTGGTAAGGTAACAACCGACTTTGCCAGCAATAATAATAATTCTGGCTACAGTCTCGCTGTGCAACCTGACGGTAAGATTCTCGTAGCTGGAGATAGCGATAACGGGACAAATTATGACTTTGCCATAGCGCGTTACAACAATAATGGCAGTCTCGACACCAGCTTTAACACTACTGGTAAGGTAACAACCGACTTTGCTAACGGCGATGACTCTGGCTACAGTCTCACCCTACAACCTGACGGCAAGATTCTCGTAGCTGGAGAAAGCTATAACGGGACAAATTATGACTTTGCCACAGCGCGTTACTTGGTTAACCAAGTTGGCGAAGTAATTGATTTACGGACTGTGACACAATTGGTAACAGCTAGCTTTACAGTTAAGAGAGAAGCATCCTACGACAGCTATGTGGGCTTTTATCAGGTAGCTGATCAGAATGGTGGCATTGACACCAACGGCGATGGTAAAGCAGATATTCTCGTTGGACAGCCTGGTTACACCCAAGCCGCCGTGCATGAGCGTGTTCCAGGCATTGACTTGACAGTGAATAAACAAGGTACAGCAAATTACACAGGAACTTTCGAGCCAGGTTCTATCTTTGCGCCATTTATTATTGTTAATGGTAGACCCGATGCCATTCTCGATAGCGATGCCAATAACGATCCGAAGGTTTACTTCCCATTCTTGGGCGCTAACTCAGATAAAGTAGATCACATTCGCCTATTTGGGAATAACACCTTTGGTTTTGAGGATTTACCAAATGGTGGCGATAAAGATTACAACGATGTCCTTGTGCAGGTGAATTGGAGTGTGAATGCTGCATAGTATTAATCGCTGGTAATCTTTGCTATGACTTACGCATTGACAAAAAAGCCTAAGTATGTATAGTCGGAGAACCAATATCTTTCGTAGGGGCAATTCATGAATTGCCCCTACGCGCTCCTAACTCCTAACTCAGCTTCCCGGCGGTGAATACCTGATCAACTGCGATCGCTAATTCGGGAAAAGTCCGCGATATAATTTGCTGATTGACTGTAAAAACTGTTTCTTCATAAAATCCATCTTCCAGTAGTAACACTGAAATATTCGCTGACAGTGGGTCTACAATCCAATATTCAGGAACCTCCAAGGCTGCATATTCAGATCGCTTATGGCGATAATCCCGCTTCACCGATTCTGGACTGACCACCTCGACAATTAGTAACGGGGGTGACTCAAATACTGCTGAGGCATTTAACAATTCTCTGGCTTGCTCAAGTGTCACCACACACAAATCAGTCAACCTAGATTTATTTCTACCCGTTCTCACCCCACTTTCCCGAAAACACAGCCAAGTAGAGTTACCACGTTTGATTTCTGCATCTAATAATCGCTCAAGAAATTTGGCAATCAGGAAATGTTCAATAGTAGGTGGATTCATTAGCTCTAGCTTGCCATCCACCAGTTCATAATGAAAATCGCTACCATCATCATAGGTTAAGTACTCCTCAAAGGTGATGCTGGTTACTGGTGTACTGACCATCCCAACTGTCTCCTAAACGATACCCCGATCTTAAACAGTAAAGTGAGGAGGATGAAGGGCAGGGCGAACGCATCATGTAAATAAAGGGATTCTATTCTCAATAAACTCCAAAATAGTCCCATTAATCACTACTTCTTGACATATCTTTAGCGTAAGCGTAGACCGTCGTAGACATCGCTTTGAGTCTTGGAAACTAAACCAAACGAGAAATGCTGATTTTGTCGTTGGTTCTTAACGTTGGTTGCGATCAAGAGTAATTTAAATGCGTTTGCCCTGGAGTGTAAATGGATGCTAGAGATAAGTAAGTTATGGACAGAGAGGAATTTATCAAGCGCTACAGTAATGAATCCGATTTGGTTGGGATTGATTTGAGTGGAGCTGATCTCAGAGGGCTTGGTTTTGATGGAGATATGAGTGGAGCCAATCTCAGTGATGCCAACTTGGAAGGATCTGATTTGGGAGCTGTTGAACTGTGCGATGCCAACCTGAGTGGAGCTAACTTGAGAAATGCCATTTTGGATGATATTGACTTCAGTGGAGCTAATCTCACTGGAGCTGACCTGAGCGGTGTTCGTATGCATCAAGCCAGTTTCAATAATGCTATTTTGAAGGATGTTAACCTGAGTGGTGCCGATTTGTTGCAAACTGTATTTGATAGTGCTGACTTGAGGAGTGTCAATCTCAGTGAAGCTTTTCTCGATGAAACTTTCTTTTACAATACCAACCTCACCAACGCCAATTTGATGGGGGCTAAGTACTTGAGTGAACGTAGACTGAAGGGTACTATCTTGTGCAACACTATCATGCCAGATGGGAGTATTAGAAATGATGGTTGTAGGGAAATGAGGGAGAATAATTACTAACTCTTAACTTCTAGTTTCTAACTCCCCTAACTCAGCTTCCCGGCGGTGAACACCCGATCAACTGCGATCGCTAATTCGGGAAAAGTCCGCGATATAATTTGCTGATTGACTGTAAAAACTGTTTCTTCATAAAATCCATCTTCCAGTAGTAACACTGAAATATTCGCTGACAGTGGGTCTACAATCCAATATTCAGGAACCTCCAAGGCTGCATATTCAGATCGCTTATGGCGATAATCCCGCTTCACCGATTCTGGACTGACCACCTCGACAATTAGTAACGGGGGTGACTCAAATACTGCTGAGGCATTTAACAATTCTCTGGCTTGCTCAAGTGTCACCACACACAAATCAGTCAACCTAGATTTATTTCTACCCGTTCTCACCCCACTTTCCCGAAAACACAGCCAAGTAGAGTTACCACGTTTGATTTCTGCATCTAATAATCGCTCAAGAAATTTGGCAATCAGGAAATGTTCAATAGTAGGTGGATTCATTAGCTCTAGCTTGCCATCCACCAGTTCATAATGAAAATCGCTACCATCATCATAGGTTAAGTACTCCTCAAAGGTGATGCTGGTTACTGGTGTACTGACCATTCCAACTGTCTCCTAAACGATACCCATATCTTAAATCGTAAAGCTAGGGAAATGAGACAGATAAAGGAGCAGGGGGAGTAAGAATTTTGGATTTTAGATTTGGGATTTTAGATTGAAATTTAATCCAAAATCGTCAATCCAAAATCTAAAATTGAATTGCCCTGTTTGGCCAATGCCCAATGAACAGTGAGTTATCTTCTCTACAAGTAAAAGACATTGGTGAACAAGGTCTTTTAGAAAGATTGCAGCGCTTCTGTCCTCCAGAAATTATTGGGGATGATGCAGCAGTACTTGTGACTGCACCAGAGCAATCTTTGGTAGTAACTACAGATGTGCTGGTTGATGGCGTACATTTTAGCGATGTTACCACTTCCCCAGAAGATGCTGGTTGGCGAGCTGCTGCTGCCAATTTATCAGATTTAGCGGCAATGGGTGCTTCCCCATTGGGAATCACTGTCGGGTTGGGACTTCCCGGTGAAGTTAGGGTGAGTTGGGTTGAGCGACTATACCAGGGAATGACAGAATGCCTGCAAAAATACAATACCTCAATTGTCGGGGGTGATATTGTGCGATCGCCTGTGACAACTCTGGCAATTACCGCTTTTGGTCAAGTTCACCCTAGTCAAATTATCCGCCGTTCTGCTGCTGTTGTCGGAGATGCGATCGTTGTTACAGGTGTTCATGGAGCCTCCCACGCTGGCTTAGAACTGCTTTTGCATCCCGAATTGGGAAAAAACCTCAAAAATGCAGAACGCACGGCTCTAATCCACGCACACCAACGCCCACAGCCACGATTAGATGTCTTACCAATCCTCTGGAAAATCTTAGCATCCCCATGCCCAATGCCCATTTCTGGTATGGATAGCAGTGATGGTTTAGCAGATGCGATTATCCAAATTTGCCGCGCCAGTGGCGTTGGCGCTGTCTTAGAACACAGACAAATTCCCGTACCAAAAACTTTTAACCATTGGCTGACACCAGAGCAAGCGCTAGAATATGCTCTATACGGTGGCGAAGACTTTGAATTAGTGCTGTGTTTACCACAAAAGTTAGCATCAGCCTTAGTGCAACATCTTGGTGAAGGTGCTGCGATCGCGGGCAGAATTACAGCCGGATCAACAGTATTATTGCACGACGAACAAAAAAAATTTCCTGACCAAGTTCTGAGTCTTAGCCAGGGATTTCAACACTTTGGTCAATAGTCCTTTGTCATTTGTCCTTTGTCATTTTTCTAATGACTAATGACCAATGACTAATGACCAATGACTAATTAAACCCACTTCTCGGCTACCAATTCCGCCAAATCCAAAACTCGTTGGCTGTAACCCCACTCGTTGTCATACCACGCCATAACTTTCACTAGATCATTACCTAAGACCAAAGTCAAGTTAGCATCGACAATTGAAGAAGCATCATGACCTTGATAATCAGACGATACTAATTCTAGTTCGCTGTAGGCCAAAATACCTTTAAGTGAACCTTCAGCAGCATCTTTAAGAGCTTGATTAACTTCTTCAGTAATAGTACGCTTCTCAACCTGAACTACGAAATCTACCATTGAGACGTTCGGGGTCGGTACACGCAAGGCAACGCCATTTAGCTTGCCTCTAAGCTCTGGGATTACCAGCGCTACGGCTTTTGCTGCACCAGTGGAGGTGGGTACAATATTTATCGCTGCTGCCCTCGCCCGTCGCAAATCCCGGTGAGAAGCGTCTAGCAAGCGCTGATCGCCTGTATAACTATGGGTGGTGGTCATCGTACCTTTGATAATGCCGAACTTATCGTTCAACACCTTGGCGATCGGTGCCAAGCAGTTGGTTGTACAGCTAGCGTTACTGATAATGTGGTGTATGTTGTGGTCATAGTCGTGATGATTCACACCAATCACAAAAGTGCCATCCTCGTTTTTACCAGGAGCGGTAATCAGAACTTTCTTGGCTCCAGCATTCACATGCTTGAGCGCACCTTCTTTGCTAGTAAACACCCCGGTTGCTTCGATAATTAGGTCAATTCCCCAATCTTTCCAGGGCAATTTTTCTGGGTTGCGATCGGATACGCACTTAATGGTCTTACCGTTAACGATGATCGAGTTATCATCGGCACTAATCTCAGCACCCTTGATCTTGCCTAGCATCGAGTCATACTTTAGCAGGTGAGCATTGGTTCTAGGGTCTGACGTGTCATTAATAGCGACAAGATCGATTTTACTATTTTCTCTGCCCACCCAACAACGCGCAAAGTTACGTCCAATCCGCCCGAAACCGTTGATTGCAACTCTAATCACAGTGTCTTGCCCTCTGTATTTATGCTTATATGTTGATATCGTTGACCCCAATCATATCGCAAAGGGGGGAAGGACTCTTAACCATAAACTGTTAGATCAATAAAAAAACACATAATTTATTCAGATTTGTGGGAGTAGAGGTTGTTGTTAGTGATATATGATCTAACCGATTCCGGGACTAAGTAACGAATTGACTGGCGATCGCCCTTGGCGTTAACGAAGTTATCACCGCAAATTTTGCGAATTAGACTTGACGAAACTCCTACTAAAGGTATATTCAAGAGTTGCCAGTGAATGGTATATGACTGCTCCCTGATTTTTTCCTCCACTTGCTTGCAGATTAATTTGCTTTGAGTTATAGTCTCACCACCTAGCAGTCGGGGTGCGATTAACCAATCACACATTTGTGCTAGTTCGTGTCCACGGTACCAACGAGGTAAGGTTTGGAAAGCATCCAAACCCACAATCCAGTACCAGTGAGTATTTGGATAAGAAGCAGATAAGTCTAACAGGGTGTTAATGGCATAAGTTGTCCCAGAGCGATTTGCCTCCACTAGTGAGACAGTAAACGCTGGGTTATCTTTTATGCCTAATTGCAGCATTTGGACACGATGCTCAAACAAAGCTGCTTCTTTGTGAGGAGGATTTAGGGATGGCACCCAAATTACCTTTTCAAGGGATACTTGATGCAAAGCTGTCTCGCCTACGAGCAGGTGTCCCCAATGAATTGGATCAAATGTGCCACCAAAAATTGCAAGTTGTTGCATCCAGTTATGCCTGGGTTTTATGCAATTGAAAAATAGTTTCATTACCAATGTACTATTGTACTCAATTCACCCTTAGACTTGATGCAATTTCAAATCAGTTTCACTAAACAATGTATTATGTAGCCAATTCCAGTAAGGTAGCCAAAAATATGTATTTGACATTACAAGAATTTCTTTCCCGATGCGCCCAAAATTTTCCGAATAATTTTAACAACAGTTCAAAAATAGCAAAAACCTCCAACCAAGGTAAAATCATTCTGAACAAGGAAAACCAGAGCCGAAACATCATCTGGGCATCAAACATAAACATGATATAGGAGCAGTTACGGTAAAAATCAAATTCCTGTTATGATACGCGTGTCATTTGTGATTATGGTGTGGTGTGGTGTAAGAGGAGCAATAAATGACTAATTCTGTAGATTTTAGTGGTAGACCATTTCATTTTATTGGCATCGGTGGTATAGGTATGTCTGCTCTGGCATACGTTCTCGCCAAGCGTCAATTTCCAGTATCAGGTTCGGATCTTCGTGCAAACCACATTACGCACAAGTTGGAATCTATCGGTGCTTATATTTTTGATAGACAAGAGGCAAGCAATCTCGAATTCTTTCGCCCTCAGGTATTGGCGAATGCAGTAGTATTAAATTCACAAGAACAATTACCTACTGATAGTAAGTCAAAACTGCCTCAAGTCATTTGTTCAACAGCAATTAACACGAATAATTTAGAATACAAAGCAGCACTGGAATTAGGTTGTCCAATTTTACATCGTTCAGATGTACTAGCCGCCTTAATTGCCGATTACTACAGTATTGCAGTGGCAGGAACACACGGCAAAACTACAACCAGTAGTATGATTGGCTATATGCTTTTGGAAGCTGGTTTAGACCCAACGATTTTAGTAGGTGGCGAAGTCAATGCTTGGTCCGGTAATGCTCGATTGGGACAAAGCCAATATTTGGTAGCCGAAGCAGACGAATCTGATGGTTCCTTGGTAAAACACGCTCCAGAGATTGGCATCATCACCAATATTGAACTCGATCATCCTGACCATTACGATACATTGGAAGAAGTCATTGACATCTTCCAGACATTTGCTAGGGGTTGTAAAACGTTAATAGGTAGTATTGATTGTGCGACAGTGCGCGATCGCTTGCAACCCACAATCAGCTACAGTTTACACTCAGATACAGACGCTGATTACACCGTCACCAATATTGATTATCGCGCTGATGGCACCACAGCTCTAGTTTGGGAAAGAGGCAAAGCTTTGGGCGTGTTGAAGTTGCGGCTGCTCAGTCGGCACAATCTCAGCAATGCTTTAGCAGCCGTGGCTGTTGGTCGCGTCTTGGGTTTGGAATTTGGAGAAATTGCCAAAGGTATTGCCACCTTTGAAGGAGCAAGACGTCGCTTTGAGTTCCGGGGTGAAGTCAATGGTATTACCTTCATCGATGACTATGCTCATCACCCCAGCGAGATTCGCGCTACTCTCGCCGCAGCCCGTTTACAAGCAAGACCAGGGCAAAGAGTGGTTGCCATCTTCCAACCCCATCGCTATAGCCGGACACTGACCTTTTTAGAAGAATTTGCCGAGTCCTTTACCCATGCTGATTTGGTAGTGCTGACTGATATTTACAGTGCAGGTGAACCCAATTTAGGACAAATTAGTGGTGAACAGCTAGCGGCGGAAATTACTAAACACCATTCCCAGGTAGTTTATCAACCAACTTTACCCTCAGTGTATGAGTACCTGCTACAAACACTACGCCCAGGAGACTTGGCGCTGTTTTTGGGGGCTGGGAACTTGAATCAGGTGATTCCTGAAGTAATTACGACACTTTGCGAACCTGCTAAAGCCACATCTTAAGTGGAGACTTTGCGAAGTTTTATTTCTGAGCAAAGCAACGGTTGCATAAGTTAACTCTATTACCGTATCTTTGCGGTAAATAAATGTAAAAATTTTACCAATATAAAGTAAAGATGACAATTTCCCAGGCAGCTGGAAACGTCTGCACGGTTTCTGCTTTGAATACAAAGAAACACCAAACAACTAATTCGGTAGATAGTGAAGTAATTTGCTTACCCAATACTGATTGTGCGCTCAAGCCCCAGGCTTCCTTGTCAGCGTTTACTTCCTATAGAGTTGGGGGAGCAGCTGATTTGTATGTTGCCCCCCGAAACTTAGAAGCACTGCAAGCAAGTCTTAAATACGCAAAAGAACGTGACTTAAAGGTGACAACACTAGGAGCAGGTTCTAACTTGCTGGTGAGCGATCGCGGTATAACAGGTTTAGTGATTGCGACTCGTCATCTCCGCTTCAGCTACTTTGACCCAGAGACAGGTCAATTAACCGTTGCTGCGGGCGAATCAATTCCCAGCTTGGCATGGGCAGCAGCAGAATTAGGCTGGGAAGGATTAGAGTGGGCTGTTGGTATCCCTGGAACAGCTGGAGGTGCCGTGGTGATGAATGCCGGGGCACATAATAGCTGTATCGCAGATATGTTAGTTAGCGCCCAGGTACTTTCACGCGATGGGACACTGGAAACTCTGACCCCGGAACAGTTAGGTTATAGCTACCGAACTTCATTATTGCAAGGTGGCGATCGCATAGTCACCCAAGCCACATTACAACTCACCCCAGGTACTGACCCAGCAAAAGTTGTGGCAATCACCAAACAACACAAAAAGCATCGGTTAAGCACCCAACCATACAACTTCCCCAGTTGTGGCAGTGTGTTCCGCAATCCCAAACCTTACAGTGCTGGCTGGTTAATTGAACAAACTGGTCTGAAAGGCTACCAAATTGGTGGAGCACAAGTAGCACTACTCCATGCTAATTTTATCGTTAACCGTGGTGGGGCCAAAGCTAGTGACATCTTCTGTCTCATTCGCCACATCCAACATCAAGTACAAGAACGTTGGTCTATTAATTTAGAGCCAGAAGTCAAAATGCTCGGAGAGTTTCAAGGTGCGTGTGGGTAGGGAGTGGGGAGTGGGGAGTGGGGAGTGGGGAGTGGGGGAGATGAGGGAGATGAGGGAGAAATAACCAATGTCCAATGCCCTACTCCCCATTTTATGACGCATTAATTATTGGTAAAAAAACAGGCAAATTACAAGAAAGACTGGGAAGTTTGAAAGCCCCTAAAGAACAGGTACACAGTACCGCATTCTGTCCTTTAGGTAGGGGATGAAAAACGACTCAGGTGGTTTTAACCACCGTCAGTATTCTATGAACATTCGAGGTTATAATAGGAATTACGCCACAGGTAGAATAACCGCTAGCACAAATGGATAACCAACCCCAAAACGACTGGCTAGGAAATAATAATGGATAGTGGGTAGCGAAAACACCACGATAAACATAAGCTAGGATGCTAACGCGCATTCAGACCAGTAAACAACACTATTTATTGATTGTACAAAGTACCGTAGGGCATACGGGAACTAGAGAAACGATTCTCTAACGCTTAAGGAGATGAGAGCCACCTGGGGTTGTTTAAATTAGACTCGGCATTTTGTTCTATTGAACGGGTGTGAGGTTTAAGTATTGCCGCAAGGATAGACAATTTTAAGGCACGTCGATGAGCTAAGAATCCCCGTCGCTTCAGCGTGGGGAGTGTCAATTACCGCATCTATAATTGAATTTGATTTGTTATTCAACGCACACGCGTACAAATAATTATGACAGGAAAAGGACAGGGATTTGGCTTTGGCTTAGGAAAAATGAAAGAATTGGCTGAAGCTTTTAAGAAAGCGCAGCAAGTTCAAGAAGGCGCAAAGCGACTCCAAGAAGAATTGGAGCAAATGGAGATTCAAGGAGAATCTGGCGGTGGTCTGGTGAAGGTGATTGTCAGTGGGAACCAAGAACCCAAGCGAGTGGAAATTTCTCCAGATGCTTTAGGCGAAGGTGCAGAAGTACTTTCCGATCTCGTGACAGTGGCAATGAAAGAAGCCTACAACAAGTCCACTGCAACAATGCGGGAACGTATGGAAGAATTAACTAGTGGGTTGGAACTTCCTGGATTTTAGTCAAGAGTCATTAGTCATTAGTCATTAGTCACTGGACAAAGGACAAATGACTATTGACAAAGGACAACGAAATATTTATGCCTTATAAGTTGCTATTTGTCTGCTTAGGTAACATCTGCCGATCGCCATCGGCAGAAAACATTATGAATCATCTCATTGAGCAGGCTGGCTTGAGCGATGGCTGCGCCGACGCCAAAGGCATACGCATCCTCTGTGACTCTGCTGGTACATCTAGTTATCATATTGGTAGCCCACCTGACAGACGCATGAGTGCTGCGGCGGCTACAAAGTTGGGAATTAAATTGCGTGGTCGCGCACGCCAGTTTCAAAAGTCAGACTTTCAAGACTTTGATCTGATTTTGGCAATGGATCAAGAAAATTATGAGAACATTCTCGCTCTTGATCAAACTAAGCAATATCAGCATAAAGTGCGTTTGATGTGCGAGTTTTGCTCTCGACACACCCTGAAGGAAGTTCCAGATCCCTATTACGGTGGTCAAGAGGGATTTAATCAGGTTATTGATTTACTGATCGATGCTTGTGAAGGTTTGTTGATAAAAGTTAGGAGTTATGAGTTATGAGTTAAAACTTCTAACTCCCCACTTTTAACAAAGTTTGGGGGTTTACAGCTATTTTCAGGTAAATAGACCACGCGGGTAGGGGCACAGCACTGCTGTGCCCCTACGACGGATGTGGTTCAAATACATGATTTCTGCTGTAATTCCCCCCTCTTGACAGGCAGCAGGAATTGAACGCCTAATTAAAATCCCCCGAAGTAATGCGAGTCGGAAACCGTCCCCACAACAGCACTCTTCTCTACGAGACGCTCCGCGAACGTCACAAAACGTAATTGCGTTCGCGTAGCGTGCCGGAGGCTCTATTGCGAATTGGTTTAACTCCTAACTCCTCACTCCTAACTCCTCACTCCTAACTCCTAACTTTTATTCCACCAGCCCATGCTTCATCGCAAAACGCACTAATTCCGCTCGATTGCTGGTTGAGGTTTTTCTCAATAAACTGCTAACGTACTTTTCCACTGTTCGAGGACTCAGGTGTAGCTGATGACCCATTTCGGCATTAGAAAGGCCATGAGTCAATAACTCAAGGACTTCCTGTTCTCTATGAGTTAGGGATGAGTGCAGATGGGATTTCTGAATTTGAGTGGACAGAGAATTCTGCACATCCGCCGCTTTTGTCGAGGCGGAAATGCCCAAACTCTCTTTATGAGAAAAACGATACTCCGATTGAATGATTTGCGATCGCTCCAAAAGATTGCGGATTGCTGCTGCTAACTCTTCCAGTTCAAAAGGCTTGGGTAAGTATAAATCACACCCCGACTGGTAGCCCAGAATTCTTTCCTGGGTCTTAGTTCGGGCTGTTAATAAAATTACAGGCAATAAACGAAACACTGGTTGTTGACGCACCCGGCGCACCAATTCATAGCCATTCATCCGTGGCATAACAATATCCGTGACAATCAAATCAGGATGATACTCATCCACCATAATCAAAGCCTCTTGACCGTCATTAGCCGTGATCACTGAGTAGCCAGACAGTTCAAGATAATCGCTAACAGACAGACGAGTGCCCAAATCATCATCCACTACAAGGATCGTCAAGGGCATGGATAATACACCCCTAGCTTTTTTTACTCAGAAATTTGCTTCTACGTGTTGCATCAGTGAACACAGACAAGAATAGTGTTCTTATGTTTCATACTATGACAGGATGACCAGCTAATAACGGCCTCAAGGTTGATTTATAAAGAAAATCTTAAATATTTAAGATCGGTTTAAGAAGTGTAACTCACCTTTAACTCCCTCTGCTTGGGAGGCACAGAGAGCTTTGTAATTTGTAATAACTCATCAATAAGGCAGAGTGAATGCTGACCATAGTGTAAATTAATATTAACTTAATTAATAATTTCCCAAAAGCTAATAGGACTTACGCACAAGAGATCCCCCAACCCCCGATAAATTGGGGGCTTTTAAGGTTCCCCCCAATTTATCGGGGGGTTAGGGGGGATCTAGGTTTCAGGTTTTGAGTGCGTAAGTCCTGGCTAAGTAAAGCTTTGTCTAAGTTGATAGCGAATGGAATCAAAAGGATCAACGTGCCCAGTGTGTAACACGCCAAATCGAAATAAAAGCAAATGAACAAATTAAAGCACCTAAATTCCATTTTAGAGAATTTCTAATGAGTTCTTTGTGTGTATTATTTTATACTACTTGAGCTTGATTATTAGTGTTTTTTTCTAATTGCCAAATTTGTGATAAAAGTTGACTTTTCACCTCTTGAGGATTTTTTAACTCTGGCGTATTCTCTTGGGGGTTTAAAGATTTTATGATTTGATTGATATCTTGGTTTGTTGTCGCCTTACTCAACACGTTCTTAATTTGTTGGATTTGGGTCATTTCTTGTGATGAATGATTTGTAATTTGCATCCGATTTTGATTATCGATACGCCAGGTATTATTAATTCCCAAAGGCAGCAGCAATAAGAATAAAATCCCAGCTAATAGAGCAGCCCATGAAATAAAATTTAATAGATATATTTCTACTTGTCTCCGATAATTCATTTCTCCAAAAAATACAAGCATTGATCCTATTAAAGGTAAAGGTGCATGTTCTACTAGCGCTCCGATCATTTGAAATTCCCAGACAGGATTAGTAAACTGAAAGGGAATAAAAATATTGACAACATCAATAAAAGACAATATTAATAATATGTAACCAATGAAGCGCAAATTAAAAATAGAAGGCCAGGAATCATTTTCTAATTTATTCATAATTAACTATTTGTGTTTGTGAAAATTTAATGTTTAGGAAAGCGAGGACTCCACCAACGATAGCAAGATAACCAAGCCTTTTCTAATAATTGATAGGCACTTTGATAGTCAGCATTATTTACAGGAATGGATAAATGTGCCCATAAACAACGTTTATCTAAAAAGCTTTGCTCACCAAGTAACCAAGGTAAAAAACGATTTAAGCGAATATTGTAAATCTGTCTATTGTGAAGAAATTGTTCTGTAGTAACTGTACCATCACCTTGGGGATTCATACAGCTACTTAAATATGCCTTATTTTCATAGGTAAACAAACCATAATATCCTATCCCTAGCTGCTGGTGTACTGTTTGAAATACCTTACCAGGAGGCAAATTTATAGTGGTATTATTTTTTATTAGTCCTTCAACGTCCCCTAATGTACCTACCACATAACGCATCTCTATATCCACAGGAATGCTGTTATAGCGATATCGATAGCGCCTACCAGCAATAACAACATCATATTTTGTTGATTCTTGTACCACTTTATCAATTAATAATTGACTTTCTAAGATTTTTCCGTCTGTTAATAAGAAATTGGTTGGAAATACAAAGTCGCTTACTTTATGACTAGCAGCATCAGCATCAAATATTAACTTTACTAAGGTCAAAAAAACCCCAACACAAGTTACAGCCAGCAATGATATTCGGATATGTACCCAAAATCTCATTTCTTTTTTAGATTGAGTAATTTTAATCATGCTGGTTTCTTTTCTATTAGAATCCAATGACAGACAAACCCGAAAGCTAAAATCGAAATTGTAGAAAATATTTGATTTCCAGATTCCCCATGCCAGTATTCAAACCCTTGATGATTGGAGTCTGCCACTAGCAATGTCATCAATACCAATCTAAAAACGTTAATAATAAATGCTAGAGATACAGCTACAATTGGTAATACAATTTTCTGAAATATATTAATAGGAAATACTAGAATAAAAACCAGTGATAATTGTAATAATAATAATAAGATGGCATTTAAGCCAGAACAACCAGGATATATCTCGATACCTCCTGTGGGAAGAATGACGTTCACACCTTGACGATACACGGCAAAACCTAGATACCAAAGTACAAAGTTTGCAACCTTAGCAGCGAATAAACTAACATCTACTTTAGCTGTAACTAACGATATGAGTAACCCATCAGATAAGGATAAAAGCAAAATTATAAATTCTTGCCAGTATTGCTTTAATCCTTTAATTCCTGATGCTATTAAAGCCAGCCCTAAAAATTAAAACAAAGCAAATATTTTGATAAAAAAAGATTCAAACCAGAATAACTGGAGTTTAGACTAGGCAACAAGAAAAGACTCAGCAACGCTGAGTTGAAAAGAAACAGATTTCAGATATGAAAATCTATAGTATTAAGC
>NZ_JBALBY010000043.1:0-10388 GCF_036919575.1 Nostoc sp.
TATATCTGGCAGTTTGTCAGCTAAGGCACTCAAGGCTTTGGCACGATATTCCTCATCCTGAATCGCCCTGGCAGCAGCAAGGGCTTCTGGCAATAACTCTGGTGACAGCTTGTCAGCTAAGGCACTCAAGGCATTGGCACGAGAAGACTCAGACTGAATCGCCCTGGCAGCAGCAAGGGCTTCTGGCAATATATCTGGCAGTTTGTCAGCTAAGGCACTCAAGGTATCGGCACGATATTCCTCATCCTGAATCGCCCTGGCAGCAGCAAGGGCTTCTGGCAATATATCTGGCAGTTTGTCAGCTAAGGCACTCAAGGCATTGGCACGAGAAGACTCATCCTGAATCGCCCTAGCAGCAGCAAGGGTTTCTGGCAATATATCTGGTAGTTTGTCAGCTAAGGCGCTCAAGGCATTGGCACGAGAAGACTCAGACTGAATCGCCCTAGCAGCAGCAAGGGCTTCTGGCAATATATTTGGCAGTTTGTCAGCTAAGGCACTCAAGGTATCGGCACGATATTCCTCATCCTGAATTGCCCTGGCAGCAGCAAGGACTTCTGGCAATAACTCTGGTGGCAGTTTGTCAGCTAAGGCACTCAAGGCATCGGCACGATAATCCTCATTCTGAATCGCCCTAGCAGCAACAAGGGCTTCTGGCAATAACTCTGGTGGCAGCTTGTCAGCTAAGGCACTCAAGGCATAGGCACGATAATCCTCATTCTGAATTGCCCTGGCAGCAGCAAGGGCTTCTGGCAATAACTCTGGTGGCAGCTCGTCAGCTAAGGCACTCAAGGCATCGGCACGAGAAGATTCATGCTGAATCGCCTTGGCAGCAGCAAGAGCTTCTGGCAATAACTCTAGTGGCAGCTTGTCAGCTAAGGCGCTCAAGGCATCGGCACGATAATACTCATGCTGAATTGCCCTGGCAGCAGCAAGGGCTTCTGGAAATATATTTGGCAGCTTGTCAACTAAGGCACTCAAGGCATTGGCACGAGAAGACTCATGCTGAATCGCCCTGGCAGCAGCAAGGGCTTCTGGCAATATATCTGGCAGCTTGTCAGCTAAGGCACTCAAGGCATCGGCACGAGAAGATTCATGCTGAATCGCCCTAGCAGCAGCAAGGGCTTCTGGCAATATATCTGGCAGCTTGTCAGCTAAGGCACTCAAGGCATCGGCACGAGAAGACTCAGACTGAATCGCCCTGGCAGCAGCAAGGGCTTCTGGCAATAACTCTGGTGGCAATTTGTTAGCTAAAGCACTCAAGGTATAGGCACGATAACGCTCATACCGAATCGTCCTGGCAGCAGCAAGGGCTTCTGGCAATAACTCTGGCAGTTTGTCAGCTAAGACACTTAAGGCATCGGCGCGAGAAGACTCAGACTGAATCGCCCTAGCAGCGGCAAGGGCTTCTGGCAATAACTCTGGTGGCAGTTTGTCAGCTAAAGCACTCAAGGCATCGGCACGATAACGCTCATACCGAATCGCCCTGGCAGCGGCAAGGGCTTCTGGCAATAACTCTGGTGGCAGTTTGTCAGCCAAGGCACTCAAGGCATTGGCACGAGAATCCTCATCCTGAATCGCCCTGGCAGCAGCAAGGGCTTTTTGCTGTGCTAATTCTTGAAGATTTGGTGGCAAATAATTGACTAGTTCTGCCAACGAATTGACTTTCTCCTTTGGTTCTGGTTTTTGCAGGGCATAAGCTAGTCCTTGTTCGGGAGTCCACATCTTGTTTTTGACCAACGCTACCAGCAAATTTGCTGGTAGATTAGCTGCCAAACTATTCATCGATGCAGTAATCAAAGCATAACGACACTGCAAGCTTAGTGTTGATTCAGTCCGATTCGCTTCTGCTAGTCCCCAGGCACGAGAAATATCTGTGATGTAACCGCCAGTTTGTGCCAATTGTTCTCGCACTTCATACCAGCCATTGCTTCCAGTTGCAGACTCTTCCCGTAATAACTGGTGAATCTCTTCTAACTGTCCAGCCTTTTCTAAATGCCAAACTAAATACTGATGAATGTAACCATCATCGGGTAAAGTATGCCATAAACCATTCTGGGTTTTCTGCCGATACTTCTTTAAAAAAGCAGCGTGAACATCAGCAAAATTTAAACCCAACCCAGCCAAATCTCCTGCGCGCTTTGGCTCAGAGGGAGCAGTTAACAAATTACAAGCTAAATCGTGGAATAAGTCATGTAAGCGATAGGTAGGCATACCATCAGCAAGCGGTACTCCTGTTAATAGCAATGCTTTATTCCGTAAATATTGCAACATCTTGGCAGCATCACGCTTATCCATCTGCCACAGCGTTGCCGCCATCATCTTATTAATGTTGACATCCTCCGGCAATACTCCTAACCAAGAGAAATGCTCCTGCTTTTCTGGTGGCATTCTCTTGACACTCAAATTTAATGATGCGGTTAAACTCAGGCGTTTTAAACTAGCCTCATCATTAATTTCTTCGGCTTCTGGTCGGTCAAAACTTGTTAATCTGGCTACTTCTTGCTGAATATCCGCCAAGAGTTCATTCCAAGTCGTACCACAGGCAACTTCGGCGGCTGCGAGTTCCAATGCTAGGGGAAGATAACCAACGCCTTTGGCTAAATTTTCTGCTGAGTGACGTTCTGTGCCTGTAATCTCGCGTCTTAATTTCTTGGTCAGCAATTCCATTGCCTGGTCTGGTTTCATTATATCCAGACTGTAGGTGCTGGCTGCTAAGGCATCGGCAATGTGACCTTCACGAGTAGTTACTAAAACTTGACAACGCGCACCACCAAAATTAAATGCTCGTGCATCTTCGGTATTCCAAGCATCATCAACCACCAGCAACACAGCCTTCTCATAAAGCAGAGTCCGCAAATGGGTGGAAGTTGCTTCTATACTTGTAGGCTTAAAGCTATAGTCTCCTAATGCTTGCACCCAGCCACTAAGTAAAGCAAGCACATTGGGTTGTTGACCTAATGTTGCCCAAAGAATGCCATCACAAAAACGAGATTGTATTTCTGTATTATGGGCTAAAGCCACAGCTAAAGTAGATTTGCCCACCGAACCCAAACCGTGAATCGCAGTAATTACCAAAGTGCGACTATCAGACGATGAACCATTTAAAAGACGAGTCTTTAAATCATTGCTGTACTCTGGACGTTCTACAAAGTGTGTGGGTAAAGGTGGCGCTTGAAATATTTGTATGTGACCTAACCCCCTAACCCCCTTTTCTACAAGGGAAGGGGGAACATTCAAAGCCTCTCTCCCTGTGGGGGAGAGGTTTGGAGAGGGGTTATTTAATTTCGATTTCTTTGGTCTATTCTTTTCCCACGCTTCATCAAACCCTTTCAGGTTCTTCTCTCTATCTTTTGACCATAGCTTTAAAGTAAAGCGCCAGTCATCAGAACCTTGAGTTTGGAGACGGTTATCTTCCAGAATCTTCAAAAAATCCTTCAGCAAATTCAGCGCTTCTCGAATTTGCACTTTAGTTAACTTGCCAGGGTATTTATCTTTTTGGGTCAGCAACTCCAACGTGACTAACGTAGTCTGCACAGTCAGCTTAAGATTAGCGCTGTCTTTGTCTTTCCAGTCGTACTCAATTTTAAAGTTACCGTCCTCAAATTCTCCATCAACAAAACAGAGCAATGCCTCTAGCAGACGCTTAACTCGCTTTTGAATCTGAAGCCCATAGGTAGTTCGTGGCATTATATCCCAAAAAATTCAGTAAGAAGTTTGGGGCTACCCCATATTGAAACTACCACCCCAAACTCATGTAATCCAGATTCTAAGGCATTTTCAGCAAGATTAGGGTATTTGCTTAGGGACACAACCCCAAAGAGAACCTGTATCTATACAAACAACTCTTTGGGAGATAAATAAATGCAAGGCAAGCGTCAAAATATTCTCAGTAAAACCATTGCTTTATTGCTGGCAATGCAACTATTCTTAATTGGTTTACAAGCTAAAAGCCAGATTGACCAAGGTAACTCATCCATTGAGGCGTTGATTTGGATGATTCAACAATATATTCCAGTGCTGGTTAAAATTCGTAGCTTGCAGGATAAAAGGGAAAAAAACGATTCTCCAAAGCTCAAAAGTAAAAGATGAAGTGGTAGGGTGTGTTAGGCGGAACGCTGTAACCATTGGTGTCAACTTAAGGTTAAAAGGGCGGTTAGAAACCGCGTCTACACGAGGCTTAACCCACCTCCGTGGGTTAAGAACCCTGCCAAAACTTTCATAAAGTGCTTGGCACGGAACGCAGACATTGAAGAAAGGCGAGGCTTTCTGGGTGTTGCGATCGCATAAATTCATCTGTTGTCCCCAATACTACCAATTCTCCGCCACACATTAAACCAATTCTCGATGCCAAAATAAAGGCTTCTTGAATATCGTGGGTAACAAAAACAACTGTCTTTCCTAATTCTTGTTGCAAATGCCGAAACTCTTGTTGAAGTTCTAAGCGCGTAATCGGATCGAGTGCGCCAAAGGGTTCATCCATCAATAATACTGGCGGATCTGCTGCTAAAGCCCTCGCTACACCAACTCTTTGCCTTTGTCCTCCCGAAAGTTCGTGCGGGTAACGTCCGGCAAATTGTGCTGGTTCTAAACCCACCAATTGCAACAATTCATAAACCCGCATTTTAATTTGTTTAGATTGCCAACCTTCCAAAGCTGGAACTAAACCGACATTGCGTTCCACAGTGAAATGGGGAAATAAACCAATTTCTTGAATTACGTAACCAATCTTTCGCCGCAGTTTAATTTCATCCCATTCAGTTGTGGGAATGCCATCAAATAAAACTTCGCCTTGTGTAGGTGTAAATAAGCGATTAATTAACTTCATTGTTGTAGTTTTGCCGCTACCACTGCGCCCAAGTAATACCAGTGCTTCTCCTTGGCGGATGGTGAAATTGAGATTTGACACCAATGGGCGATGATTGCGGCTAAAAGTGACATCGCGGAATTCGACGGCAGTTTGGTTATTTTGCGGCATGAGTGGCTTACTTGTTGTAAGTCAATTATCCAACTTATTAATCAAAAACCACGAAAACTTCCATACACAAACAGGACTTACGCAAACAATAGCCGAAATCTTGATTTTCTTTTTAGGAATAAGAATTAAATAACATACAATTTATGTCCCTGGCTTACCTCACCCTCAATCCCTCTCCTTATAAAGGCTAGGGTGTTGAATTACCCCCCTTAATCCCCCCGATATATTGGGGGGAAACAAGAAAATCCGGTTCCCTCCCCTTTATAAGGGGAGGGTTAGGGTGGGGTAAGTTCGCGCCTAACGCACCCCTAGATAAGATGGTGCGTTACAGCTTAAGCCGTAACGCACCCTACTACTACTAAATTTAGTGTTTCTCAGAAGTCTTATTTTAGAGCAGCAGCAGGTGTCTTTTGAGTTTTAGTAGTACCCGTTTTACCATTCTCTGCCTTAATTTCTACTACTTGCAGATGAGCTTCTAAGAACCAGAGTCGTTTGTCAATGGTGCGGGAAATTTCGGTGTAAAGATCGGCGGTATCCAGGTCGTCTAATTCATCAGTTTTAGCGATCGCTTCCCGGATATGTTTACCATAAATTGCAAAGCGATCTGACAACGCTGTTACATGGTCTTTACCATCCAAAATATCAAAGAGATATTCTGGTAAAATTGAATTGCTAGCTGCGGCGCGGGCTGTTCCTAAAGCATATCCGCCTAAAGCTGTGACGCGTTCAGCAACTAGATCGACATACTCTTCCAATTCACCTGCAAGTTCATCAAACAATTCGTGCAACTGATAGAAGTCAGTTCCTTTAACATTCCAGTGCGCTTGCTTTGTCTGGGTTTTCAGATCCAAAGTAGCTGCTAAGGTTTGATTGAGAAGTACCACGATTTGCACTCGCGCTTCGGCGGGAATGTCAATGCGGGTGGGAAACAGACGTGATGAAATCGTGTTGTCGCTCATAGTTCTACCTTAATGCCTTTTACATCTAACTGTACAGATTTTTTTTGGCTATGGGAAACTCTCTGACGATAGATTAAATTAATGGCTGAATGTGTTACTGTATATGACTATTGCCTTAACTGCGATGGTTTTCTATGGTATTAAATGTACCACCGAAAAGGCGATCGCGAATTACATCGTTCTGCAAAAAGTCATGGGGAAAACCTAATTCAATTTTACTCACTTCATCTAAACTTTGCAAATGTTCTGGCGAGAGAGTGACTTCTATTGAAGCTAAGTTGTCTTGAAATTGCGTTAATTTACGTGCCCCAACGATCGGAATAATCACGCCACTTTGAGCGCGTAACCAAGCTAATGCTACCTGTGAGGGTGTGTGTCCAATTTCTGCTGCAACTTGGCTAACAACTTCAGCGATCGCTAAATTCCGTTCTGAAATAGTTCCTAATGCTGCATTTGCTAATCGCGCCTGTTCGCTACCCTCTTGAGGAGGCTGATTATACTTACCTGTTAGCACACCACCACCTAAAGGCGACCACGGTGTTACTGCTAAATCAAAAGCTTTAGCCATCGGTAGCAAATCTCGTTCTGGTGTTCGCTGAATTAAACTATATTCAATTTGTAGGGCGACAAACTGCGTCCATCCTTGGTATTGGGCGATGGTATTTGCTTGGGAAACAATCCAAGCAGGGGTATCAGAAATGCCGATATAAAGTACTTTACCTTGACGAACTACATCATCTAGCGATCGCAACACTTCTTCAATAGGTGTTGTGAAATCCCAAGCGTGCAACCAGAATAAATCAATGTAATCGGTATTCAGCCGTTTTAGACTACCTTCTAAAGATTGAATTAAATTCTTGCGATGGTTTCCACTGGCGTTAGGGTTGCCCGTGTTGTCGTTCATCCGCAAGGGAAAGGAATATTTTGTCGCAACTACAAAGCGTTCTCGTTCTAAGCCAATCAACTCACCAACAATTTTTTCACTGCTACCATCGGTATAACCGTTGGCGGTGTCAATGAAATTACCGCCTGCTTCTACATAGCTATCAAAGATTTTACGACTTTCGTCAACAGATGCACCCCAACCCCAATCTTCACCAAAGGTCATGGTTCCCAAGGAGAGTTCAGAAACTCTTAACCCGCTTTTGCCCAAGAGTTTGTATCTCATGAATATTTTCTCATTAATGAAAAAACTAAGCAAATACCATCCCAAAGGCATGATAACAATTCAAAATTCAAAATTCAAAATTCAAAATTCAAAACATTTTTAGACGTTCGCGTAGCGGACGCACCAGAAGAGAAGTGCCTTACGGGGGTTCCTCCCCTTGCAAAACTGTACCCTTTTCTTCGAGACGCTGCGCGAACGGCGTAGCTCAGGGCATCGCTTCCGACTTCTTTAAAACACCCTCTTCAGCCCATTGATCAACAAGATTCCTGCTCCCTCTCCTTGGTAAGGAGAGGGTTGGGGTGAGGTTTTACAACGCTTTTTATAAAAGTGAGATGCTCCCTTGTTAAAGGTAGGCAAACTTCTGCTCTGCTGTACTAGTTTATCTATGAGTTAATTTTCCGAAAATTCTCTTTTGCCAAAAAATAATTCTTAGCCAAAATTCTTTGGCGCAATCATGCCCGAAATTTTTGGTTGCGATCGCTAACTCCACTGTAGTATTTCAATATTTTCCATCACAGACAACTATCTAAAGGGTGAAACTTTTTCCTCGAAATCCAGCCATTAGTTAGTTGTATAATTTTTATCCAAGAGTAATAATGTATCGTATTGCCAAGAAGCATTTGATTTCTTAAATTTTGCTAAAGATTATGATACATTGATCTTGACAGCATTAACCCTGCTCGGCAATTATAAAGAGATGGCTATTGAAAGCCAGTTTTCCTACTGCTTGACTGCGATTTTATAACTGAATAAAATCGCCTAGTTGCACTAATTATCTTTATTAGTGTCATCTGTGGTTCTTTAAAAATCAAATAGGAATTCTAGACTAACTATGTGTGGTGAACATTTGCATAAATGTTATGAGGTGTCAGAGCAGCTACTCATAATATCCAACATTTGACTTTTTCAGAGTTAATGATTGTATTTCTGGTTTCCATATCGGGGCAAACCAAACAATCATCTCGATATTTGTATTCACTTAAGCTTGCATCCAGTATTTTCCAATAGTCAATCCAAGAATTTGAAAAGAGGATATTTCCATGTCTAGTTTCTTTCGTTGGTCATCAGGAAGGGTTGTTTTAATAGTTCTGGGAATGACAGCTGCGACAATAACTCCCATCTTAATTTCCGCCCCAGCTTCATCTCAACCTACTGTTCCATCTACAACACCATCGCCTGAGACACCATCGCCTGCGACACCATCGCCTGAGACACCATCGCCTGCGGCACCATCGCCTGCGACACCATCGCCGAGTTCATCAATTAACTTATCTGATGTTTCCTCAGATTATTGGGCGCGTCCCTTCATTCAAGCCCTAGCCGAAAATAACGTGATTGCTGGCTTTCCTGATGGCACATTTAGGCCCGATCAAGCTGTGACTCGTGCTGAATTTGCCGCTCTAATTCAAAAAGCTTTCGGCAACCAAAACCGAGTTCGGCAATTAACCGCAGGTGGATTTAGTGATGTTCCTGCTGGCTATTGGGCGGCTTCTGCAATTCAGAGCGCCTACGAAACTGGATTTTTGGCGGGCTATCCTGGGAACGTATTTTTGCCAAATCAACAAATACCCAGAGTACAGGGGATCGTTGCTTTAGCAAGTGGTTTGGGTTTGACTACTAGCAGTACTGGAGCCAGTAGTGATCTGGGCACCTATTACAATGACGCCTCAAGTATCCCGAACTACGCTGTTAGTGGTGTGACAGCAGCAACACAATCTAATATTGTTGTTAATTATCCAAATGTAAAACAACTCAATCCGCAACAGCCCCTGACTCGTGCGGAAGCTGCGGCACTTTTATATCAAGCTTTGGCTAAACAGGGACGGATACAACCGATTGCAAGCAATCTTCCAGCTAGTCAGTATATTGTCGGTGGAACTCAAACCGGTAGCGATATTGTTTCTCTTGCTGCATCCAGTAGTTCTCTGACAACTCTGACTTCTTTATTAAAGACAGCTGGTTTAGCAGATATTCTTCAACAGCCTGGTCCTTATACAGTTTTTGCTCCTACAGATGAAGCATTTGCTGCTTTGCCTGCTGCTACCCTACAGCAGTTACAGCAACCAGAGAACAGAGAAGCATTGATTAAGATTTTGAGATATCATGTGGTTCCTGGTGCAGTAACTGCTAGTCAACTAACGAATGGGGAACTGAAAACCTATGAAGATAGACCTGTAAATATTAAAATCGATCGCGCTAACAATCAAGTTGAGGTGAATAATGCCAGAGTTATCCAGGGGGACATCAAAGCTAGCAATGGTGTTATCCATGCAATTAACCAAGTCTTGATCCCGCCTGATATTAACATCAGTAAGTTAAATCAGCCACCAACAGCAAACACGCCTAATGTTGAGCCAGGTAGATCGACTCGTGGTGGCAGAAGCTACGTTGGAGTTGCTGGTAACATTGGTTTGAGTGGTAGTGATACAGCTTTGAGTGACGGTAACTTTGCAGCGATTAGCAAAATTGGTCTGACACGTAACATATCAGTGCGACCATCGGTGATCTTTGGGGATGATACACTGTT
This sequence comes from Nostoc sp., assembly GCF_036919575.1. Taxonomy (GTDB): domain Bacteria; phylum Cyanobacteriota; class Cyanobacteriia; order Cyanobacteriales; family Nostocaceae; genus Nostoc. Next base: position 9,630 of record NZ_JBALBY010000043.1, read on the forward strand.
TCTGGTTCCTTTGACTTTGGATTTTTCTCCCAGCGTAGCAGGTTCAGTGGGCGAAAGAACCTATACTATATCTCCTTACATAGGTGCTGGCGTAGCGATTGAAGCTAATCTCGATACTGATTTTGGATTACTGCTAACTGGTGGTGTAGACATTCCTCTCGGTTCTAGATTTACGCTCAATGGTGCTGTAAATGCGGCTTTTCTGGATGAAACTGATGTCGGTCTACTATTCGGACTTGGCTACAACTTCTAATTAAATAGAAGTAGAACACGCGGTAGAGGCAATTAATGAACATTGGTGTCAACTTACAGCAGAAATCATGTATTTGAACCACATCTGTCGTAGGGGTACAGCATTGCTGTGCCCCTACCGCGTGGTCTATTTACCTGAAAATAGCTGTAAGGTGAAAGCCAGCCTAAAACCAGCATTTAGAGATTATCTCGTTCCCAGTCTCTGACTGGGAATGCCTAATTTGAGGCTCTGCCTCAAGACTTGCGGCATAGCCGCTATGAGGTGCATTTCCAGCTTCTTGCTGGAAACGAGATTTTAAAAGAGTTTTGGCTTAAGTTGACACGCATGATTAATGAATTGCCTCTACGTGAAAATCATTCTTTTCGGCTATTGTTTGCGTAATTCCTGAGTAAGTTTGGTTCCAACTATACTTAGGGGTTGCTGAAAAAGTATGAAAAAGCAATTCTTTTGGGTTGACTAGTTATTCAAGCAAAATCAAAGATAAGCTTTTGTTGTTTATAATTAGC
>NZ_JBALBY010000044.1:0-41876 GCF_036919575.1 Nostoc sp.
ATCACTAAGAACATCAATTGCAATGTTCTTAGATTACATCTTATGCTGACTTTTTGCTTAAGTTGACACCAATGAGCATTGCTGTGCCCCTACGAGAAATCTATATGTATCAGGGTTTGTCTGAAATGGCATTAGGGCTATCTCTGCCTCCCCAGAAGTAGTAGTGATTTCCCAGCCTACGCTTAAAGAGTAGTGGCTCAAAGCCAATTGTCCTCCACAGCCTACCATCGCTAATCCAGGGTTTCAAAGCAAGGTTTGTGTTAAGAACTTAAGTAGTCAAATGAAAGTCGTAATAGTTTGTTGACAATGTGTGCAGATTTTTTTCTGCCTTCAACTATTCGCTATATAAATCTTTCAGCTTTTTTGATGCGAGTTTTTTCCTAACTAAATTATCCGAGAAGTATTGGATTAGCTACCAAAGGTTAAGAGGAAATTTAATAATTATGTAACTCAAAATTTAAAATCTATCTATTGGGTTAATTTTATGGGAATAATTTGATTATGACAAAATCTAGTTAGTATTAATTAGCTGGAGTAAAATTATCTGGTTAGAATCCTCATGTTTTATTCTCAACGTTTGCGACTGCCATCAAAATATTTCAATATTCTCATTGCAGTACTAACTTTTGTTTTGTTTCTCTGGCTAACTCCTGTGGTTGCTCAAGGATTAACTAAAGCTCCGGTTATTTTGGATGGGCAACAGCTTTTTCAGATCAGCGATTCTGGTGAGTATAGCGCTCAAGAACGGGCAAATTTAATCAACTCACAACTAAAAAATGTGATTTCAGCTTCTGAATTTATTCAAGTTAAAATTGAAAAACGCAACCAGCTACCTACTATTTTGCTAAATCACCGCTATCTGTTAACAGTTACACAACAAGATACTGTTCCAGGTAGCACACTTGATGAGCAGGCAACCATTTGGGTGCAACAAATTGAAGAAGCCTTACAGCAAGCTCACTTAGAGCGAACTAAAACCTATCTCCAACAAACAACTTTTGTAGCAGCAGCAATTTTACTCATAACTGCTGGATTCAGTTGGCTATTAGGATGGATTAAGCATAACTTTTTGCAAGCAGCATCACAACGCTTAACTACTACTATCAAGGCCATACCTAACTCGGAACCACTTAAAGTATTGGAATTATTTCTCAAATTAGTCCTGGCGAGTATACGGTTTGGACTTTGGGTAAGTGCTGTTCTTTATATCACTAATCTCTTTCCTTTTACTCGTCAATGGAGCTACCAAATTTCAAATATTCTGATTACCAGTTTCACATCGCCTATTCTCACATTAGGGAAGAATCCTTACTCTATTACTGAATTAATAATTTTGATTGGTTTGTTATTCGGCTTAGTTATCTTTGCTGGAACTGTAACCAATTTTTTACGTTCTCGCATTCTAGATTTTCCTGGAATCAATCGTGGCGCTCAAGAAGCGATTGTAATACTTTTCAAATATTGTCTGATTTTTATTGGTACACTGGTACTGCTACAAATCTGGGGGCTTGATATTAGCTCTTTGACAATCTTAGCAAGTGCTTTAAGTGTTGGTATTGGCTTTGGCTTACAGGATATTGCCAAGAATTTTGGCAGTGGTTTAGTACTAGTATTTGAGCGTCCGATTCAAGTTGGAGATTTTGTAGAAGTTGGGGAATATACAGGTATTGTTGAGCGAATGGGGGCAAGAAGTACCGAGATTCGTACTCTTGACCACGTTTCAATCATTGTACCCAACTCTCGTTTCTTGGAAAAAGAAGTAATCAACTGGAGCCATCGCAACCCGATTTCTCGCCTTCATCTTCCCGTTGGCGTTGCTTATAGTTCAGATCCCAAAGCAGTGCAAGCTGCTCTGCTAGAGGCAGCGTCTAAACATCCCAATGTATTGCAGTCTCCTTCTCCTCTAGTGCTGTTTAAAGAGTTTGGTAACAACGCCTTAAATTTTGAGCTATTAGTATGGACTGCGGAACCTAATAAACAATTTTTGCTCAAAAGCGATTTATACTACATTATCTACGAAGTATTACAGCAACGAAAAATTGAAATTCCTTTTGCACAGTTAGATTTACATCTGCGTTCTGGCACGTTGGAATTTACGCCAGAAATGCAGTTAGCTTTCATACAAATGTTTGAACGATTGTCAAACAATAAACAACGCATATAGCCAATCAAACGTAAATTCGGAATTGCCTTGAACTCTTGAGGTTGACAACGTACTTATACTTTAACCGAGATTGGCGCTGCCACCAACTTGAGTTGCGCCCTCAGATACAGGAGGGTGATAAGTCATAGACTGCAACCCTAAGCGACCAGGGCCAGTAAAACGGTTAAGAGTGAATGAAATGCCGCCAAGCATTACCCCAATTGCTCCGAAGATGCCACCACTAGATTGCAGCGCCGTTACTGTCTCCATCTTCACTGATGAGTCTTTCCACAACCATGCGCCTGGTTCTACATCTAACATCTCTCCAGGAGCGAGATACTTTTCAAAAACATTGCCGTAACCGTGGATCAAAAGTAGTCCGCCTTGTTGCTGACCAATGAAGCGATCGATGAATAACCCGCCACTGCGGCTGAAAAAGAGGTTCGCCAGTCCTCGCTGGAAAAAGAAACTGTACTCAACATTGCTGGTAGCTAGCAAAAACTGATGTTCGCGCACGTCCACTGTCTGTCCACGCTCTAATTGCAGTACCACAATCTGTCCTGGAGCCTCACGGGAGAAAGCAATATTTCCTGGCCCATGTGCTTCACTGATAAAAATTTGCAGTCCGGCAAAGAAACGCTTGGCTGCCCCTTTTAAACCTTTGACACCGAGGCGAACATTGGGGTGTTTCCATAGTAGGATATGATGCTCAAAGTAAATTGATTGCTGTTGTCCCAGATGGACATCTACTACAGGTACTACTTCTCCTTCGACTCTTAAATTTAAGTCACCGGAATGAAAGGTTTGTTGGGGATTTCTCAATTCTGGTATCGGTTCACTGCTGAAGTCAGACATAGTATAATCTCACAGATGGTTTAATTAGCTAGGACTTACGCACTGTACAAACTAATCATGCTATGCATTTACCAAAATAGGTCGTTTTAGGCTTTTATTAATCATTACTTGATGGTAAATATACCCGCGCGTAGGGGCAATTCATGAATTGCCTCTACGAAAGATATGGATTTTCCGACTATACGTATTTTGGTTTTCTTGTCAATGCGTAAGTACTATTAGCTTAACTATAGTGATGCTATTACAAGTTTTAATAATATTCTTCAACAAGATTTATCACTTCCAAAGTTTTTTAAAACATTGTTCCTAAGGGTGCGATGATTAAAGAAGTCGGAAGTCGGAAGTAAAGTTTTGTAATGGGGATTTAACCTCAACATAAAACTTGCCGCTTGATAGAAGCTCAAGCAACTTAAACCGACGGAATTGATTAATTAAAAAAAGAAATATAGCTTTGTCGCCGGGTTCAAATGCAACAAGCCTCTAACTCAAATAGTGACGCACGCCCAAAACATCGACATTGGTTTTGGTACATTTTTGGGACGTTAGTTGGTTTATTCGGCTTATATGGACTGGTGAGTTATGTCGTTTTACCAGCACTGTGGCGTCACTATGAACATAACCCAAAGCTGGAACATTCTCCGAAAACAACGCAAACGGCAGAAGGAATCTCTGGAGATCCTCTGAATATTGGATTTGTCGGTACAACAGCAGAAGTGGTGCAGACGCTACTGACAGCAGGTTGGTATCCAGCAGACCCGATCACCTTACGCTCAAGTGCTGGGATAGCTAAAAGTGTTCTCCTCAAGGATTCTTACCCAACTGCACCTGTGAGTAATTTATATTTGTGGGGACGCAAACAGGATGTGTCTTTTGAACTAGCGGTGGGCAATAATGCCAAAGCTAGACATCATGTGCGGTTGTGGCAATCGAACGACTTAAGTAGCGATCGCAGACCAATATGGTTAGGTTCAGCGACATTTGATCAAAGCGTCGAACTTAGCCACCGCACAGGACAGATTACTCACCACATTGATGCAAACATTGATCTTGAAAGAGATAACCTGATTAAAAGTATTGGAAATACACACCAGATTACCCAATTATATCAAGTCACAGGTATTGGAGCCACATGGCAAGGTCGGAATGGAGGAGGCGACGGGTATTACACAGATGGGGAATTAACTATTTGTGTACTTTCGATGAACAGTATTGCCCAAACAAAACCATTAACTCTTTTGCCTAATCCAGAGCCTGTTAATCTCAAAAATGAAGTATGGTCATGGCTGCGACACTATTTAAAAAAATAGTTTGCCTTCAAGTGATTGGGTATTGGGTGAATGCCCAATATCCAATGCCCCAATGCCCAATACCTATTCTTTGAGCAGCAAATAATATAGTGAACCATTACCGCCTGTGATGCCAGCGCGATCGCCTGCTAGTTTACCAGACCCCATGAAATAATCCACCCGACCCGGGCCTTTGATGGCGCTTCCGGTATCTTGGTCTAGCACAAAGCGGCTGACAGTACGATTCTCTAGTTGGCCACGACTGGCGGGATAGGGAAATGAGTTGTAAATCAGCGCTAGCGCTCCCGGTGGCATGAGAGACTTATCTGTAGCAATGGAACGTTCTGCTGTCACTGGTACATGAATACTGCCTGTAGCTGCGGTACCACCAGTTTCTTGGAAGAAAATAAATCGTTCCCAGCGTGGCAGATAATTGTTTAACTCGCGTGGCTGTCGCCGGAAGTAAGCAATCATCCGTGGTAGGGTCAATCCATTCAGTGGAAGTTTGCCATCTTTGGCTAGTTCTTTGCCGATACTAGTCCAAGGGTAATCAGTTCCACCTGCATAGCCAATTGATGTTGTTTTGCCATTAGTTAATTTAATTTGGGCAGAACCTTGGATATGTACCATGTATGCGTCTAGGCGATCGCGGAACCAAAGCAATTCTAAACCGCGCAACTTGCTCTTATTCCCTTGTAAACCATCCTTCCCTTCCAAATCAATTCGTTTTGGGTGGGGTTTCGGCCATTGGCTGAAATCAGGCGGTAGCCGATAAACAGGATACTTGTATATTGCAGTCCTGACACGGCTAGCGGTATAAACAGGTTCGTAGTAAGCAGTGAATTTAACAGTACCCTTGCCATCGTTGCCTACGGACTGGTAAAAGACAAACTCTTGGCGGACAGAGGCTTGTAATTGCGCTGCTGACTTAGAACTGACAACCAGTTGGCGGAAACGTACCAAACTCCGACGGACACGATTAAGAGTGATTTCCTTAACTGGATAATTTTGATATGCTGCGATCGCGTCACTCTTTGTTAGGTAAAGCAGACTATTGTCAATGGCAGCCAACAACGCATTGCGATCGCCTGTTTTGCCTATTTGACCCCAAATTTGGTCATCCCAACCCAAGCAAGCCGGCCTGAGTGTACAATAGCTTCCGATCGCGATTGGTTTTAGCGGTGGCGTTAACTCAGGAATAATTGGTACTGGCAGAGGCGGGAGATCAGGAGTTGTGGGTATTGGCAACGGCAGTAAGTTAGGAACCTGAGCAACAGCCACCCAGAGAGGGTTTACAAGGGCAATTCCCAGACTCAAGGAAAGCAAAGCGAGGGTTTTTCTGATCATAAGGATATCTGATACGTTTGGAAACCTTGTCTCTTCAGAGCAAGGGGGAAAAAGGAACGAGCGGTTTTAACCGCCTTCACATTCTGAATGCTATAATGTCAACTGTGGAAAGAGCTTTCAAGTACCGTTTTTATCCAACTCAAGAGCAAGAGTCCTTGCTGCGGCGAACCCAAGCCTTGTGTCCGTTTGGTCTATAACCGAGCGTTGGCATTCAGAACCCAAGCCTGGTATCAGAGACAGGAGCGTGTTGGCTACAGTCAATCTTCTTCGCTGCTGACTGAGTGGAAAAAAGAGGAAGAACTCTCTTTCCTGAATGAAGTTAGCTCTGTCCCGCTCCAGCAGTCTTTGAGACATTTGCAAACCGCTTTCAGCAGCTTCTTTGCGGGTCGGGCACAATATCCCAACTTCAAAAAGAAGCGCAACGGCGGTAGTGCAGAGTTCACCAAGTCGGCTTTCCGTTGGAAGGATGGACAGGTGTTCCTGGCTAAGTCCACGGTTGCTTTGCCGATTCGCTGGAGTCGTCAACTGCCATTCGGTGCCCAAGTCTCTACTATCACCGTCAAACTAGAGTCGAATGGCCGGTGGACTGTTTCCCTGCTGGTAGACGACCAAACCATAAAGCCACTGCCAGCTATTGATAAAGCGATAGGACTGGATGCTGGTATCACTAGCCTGATTACGACCAGCGATGGTGAAAAGATTGCAAACCCCAAGCATTTTGCTAAGGGTTTCAAGCGTTTGCGGAAGGGGCAAAAAGCTTTGAGCCGCAAGCTTCATGGTTCCTTGAATCAAGACAAAGCTAGACGCAAAGTGGCTATTGTCCATGTTGCGATTCGGGATGCCCGACAAGATTTCCTGCACAAACTGACCACGCGACTGGTGAGAGAAAACCAAGTCATCGTCGCTGAATCGTTGGCAGTGAAAAACATGGTCAAGAATCGGAAATTGTCTAAGACAATCTCTGATGCCGGATGGGGTGAGATCACCCGCCAACTGGCTTATAAAGCCCTGTGGTATGGACGATCGTTTGTCCAGCTTGACCGTTGGTTCCCTGGCTCCAAGACCTGCTCTAGTTGTGGACATATCGTTGAAAAGCTTCCGTTAAGTATTCGTGAATGGGATTGCCCTAGTTGCAGCGCCCACCACGATCGAGATGTGAATGCTGCTGTAAACCACTTAGCCGAAGGACGTTCGGTGTTAGCCTGTGGAGCGACTGTAAGACCCCAGAAGCATTAGCTTTGAAGGCAGGTGCTATGAAGCAGGAATGCTCAGAAGTGATTCTGGGAATCCCCGTCTTTTTAGAGCGGGGAGGAGTCAATTAGTTGAATCTTTCAACACTGGAACTAAAAATGGGTTCTACCCGGATTGCCACGATCCGAGAGGGTCTTACTACCATGTACTCACCTTGAATATTTTTGATCGGGACACTAATAAAGTCATTAGAAGCAGATTTTGGCACAAGTTCGCCACTATACCACTTCTGAAACTCTTGAATAGTCGCAAAACGTACTTCTTCCCGGTGGCCGGTTTCCAGTAGGAGGAATACGGCATATTCACTTGCAGTTTTAGCCATAAGGTGAAATCATTTGAAAAACATTCAACCCATTGTTAACCACCTAACCTCCGAATGAAAAGGGTAAGCATACGGGAGCAGGCGATTTAGAGGATATCTTTGAGAGGTTAAGGTCATAAATAATTTGTCAATAAGTAATAGTGCTTAAAAATTTGCGAAAAAAGCGGGTAATGAACTCAAAGAAGCAAGCCCTAGACGAAAGTTCCCCTGGCAGTTCTAGCTTGCTACCTGACGTTGATGTTCTTGATCCAGAAATACGCTCGGCTGAAATTTGGTGATTTTCTCGTCAATAATAAAAGATTTGACATATTCAATCATTATCGGATGGACAGAGAACAGACCTGATTTGGCATCAATCCACGATCGCGCTTGCAGTAGTTCTAACGTTTGTTCGGTATAACTTCAACTGTATATTTTTTAGAGCGTCGGTCAACATGCGATCGTTGCTTTCTATAGTTAAAAAATGTAAGTTTTTTTAGCTCTTGCATAACTCTCCAATTAAGCTCTGATAACTCATTGGCATTGTTGAACAACAGTTATTCAGAAAGTGAAAATTATGAAACTTTACTATCGTGGTCTAAACTACGAATACGACCGAAGCAAGGTTAGCAATAAAGCAGAACAGCCCTTTGAGCCAGTTCTTCAACTTGGGCTAACTTATAATCTGATGTACCGTGGCGTTACTTATTGTGTTGATCCGAATTCCAAACCGCCGGAAGTTCCTCTAGCACCACTAGCCTATAAATTAAGCTTTAGAGGAATCACCTACTTTGTAAATAAAACTGCACAGGAAGAAGTTACCGTAGTCTCTCAACCAGCAAGCACTTCAAAAGTTGGGGCACTGCCGATTTCTGAGGAATTATTAAAGCTTCAACAATAATATAGCAGCAAGCCGATCTGAAGTTTAGGTAGTCATGAACTTCTAGTACAATCCTCAAAAAACGTTAAAATTTCAGCACTACCTACTTCCTGTGTCAATATTTAATCATTAGAGCTTTCTTCAAAATCAACGCTCATATCACCAACGCTAACTTTTTGGGCGATGTTTTTATACTCAAGCTTTTTACGAAAATTTTCAAAAACGCTTGAGAAGCCATTTCATTTTGCGCTCTCCCTTGAAGTACACTGGATAAGACAATGCGACTTCCCAAAATCCTGACTATGAAAACTAATATTAAATTAAAAGTAAGTGAAATTTAGCACCTGTTTTGAAAATTAGTCCTGAAAGCCAAGTTATTTCTTCAACCATAAATTAGTGATGTTTTTGCGATTTCCCCGGCGTTTATTTCTGTTTAATCTGCTAGGTTTGACATTTGCTGCTTGCCAATCAACAAAAGAGTTTGAGGGCACGTTAACTATTGGTGTTATCAACTATGGTGGAGGCGAACAGATAATTAACCAATATGCTAAATTTAATAGTTACTTGGGTGAAAAGACAAATGCATATATTCAGCTAGAGCCTGCTTTTAATGAAAATAGAGCGGTTGAGCGCCTTGAGGCTCGTGCTTGGTCATTGGTATTTGCTCCACCGGGTTTAGCGGCTATTGCGATCGCACACTACCAATATGTTCCTCTATTTCCTTTAATAGGTATTAGTAATCTGCGTTCAATTTTCGTTGTTCGCAAAGACAATCCAATATCCGACTTGAAACAGCTAGAAGGTAAAATAGTCGCTTTAGGCCAGTTAGGTTCCGCAACAGGATATTATTTTCCTCTTTACAATCTTTATGGTACAACACTGGCACAGATCCTATTTGCACCCACACCGAAAGCCGCGCTAGAATTGGTCGCTGAAGGAAAAGCGATCGCCTGTGCTGTCTCAGAGGCTGAATTGAGCCTCTACGGTTCACAGTTAGACCGAACCGAATTCCGCATACTATTTAAAGACCCTCACTATGTACCATTAGGTGTGGTCTTAATTGGGCCTAGTGTAGAACGTAACCGTCAAGAGTTTATCCGCAAAGTGATGAGTAATTCGCCTTCAAGTTTAGCTCAAGAAGTGGGCTATGTACCCAATGGACAAGTACCAGATTACAAATACATGATTTCTCTGGTTGATCGGGTAAATTTGATTAGTTCCAAGCTGCAAAAAAAGCCTGTTCGTTTATTTTGAGTCAATTAAGGTGAGTCTCCAACGGAGGCTCACGTTAATAAAAGCAAATATTCTTTTTGATCAAAATCCTGAAAGAACTGTTCTGATTAAGAGTCAGAGAGTCTAAGAGGTTGTTTGAAAAGTCCTCTTCTCGGTAGCAAAACGTTTTAGATCCCCCTAAATCCCCCGATAAATTGGGGGACTTTAAGAAGTTCCCCCCCCTTTTTAAGGGGGGCTAGGCAGGGTGGTTTCATACAAGCAGAGAAAAACTAAAACTGGGTTTCAAAGCCTCTCTCCGCTTGCCTGACGGCAGGCTGACGCCAACGGGGAGAGGAATGGAAGCGGGGTAAAAATCTATGCTTTTACATGAGAAATCAAGACTTATGTATTTTTCTTTTTTCGTATGAAACCACCCTGCTTTTTAAGGGGGGCTAGGGGGGATCAATAAGTGCCTAAAGTCACAGCAAAAGACTTTTCAAACAACCTCTAAGGTTTAATCTTGAAAGGTATAGAGTAAAGTAACATTTAGACTCTCTGACGATCGCGGCGATGAAAAAAACATTTATGATTCACTCTTATTGAGCAATCAGTTTCTCAAGAACTTTGTTATTTTCCCCAAGTTGTTGCTCGCTAACAAAGGGTTTATTACTGGAAGTTTCTTTGGGCAATTTGGCGCAACAAAAATCGGCTCGTTTTGGCTGTTCCAATGCTTCTGGCGGGCGATATGTTACTCTTACGGCCCGCCTGAAAGGTTATAGCCAATGTAGCAGTTACTGCCAGTGCGAACAAATATACCTGTGGCTGTCCATTGCTTTATCTGTTTGATAGAAGGAGCATCTAGGAACAGTCGATAGGGTTCACCCAACAAGGTAGGTATTTGTCCAACTTGGGTAAGCGGCCACGACTTTTTATCTATCAAATCTAACTGTGTCCTACAGGGAAGCTGTATCCCGTAGGAAAAAACTCCAATGCACTTATTTGAAGCAATATAGACCCGATGACCGTATGAAACTCGGCAAGGTAATCCTCCTTTTCCTGGTAGTGCGTAGCCAAAGAAGTTAAAGCTCCACGGTAGAAATACAAGCAAAAGTACAGAAAATACGATGAAGCCTACTGTACCTACCACTATGGTAGATTTCCGATTGGGATTCATATTTTGATCACCGATGATCTAGCTAAGTTTAGAAACTGTCATTTATATGCCAAGCATAGAAATGACCACGTTTTGGCACGATGACCCCATAGGGGCGCACAGATGTGCGCCATCATCGCATAAACACTAATTTGTCAATACAAACAACTAATTTAATTGACACCTAAGACTTAGTTTCCTGTGTCTGTGCGTCGATAATTACACTCCAGTCATCGTTTGTCACCGCAGCTTCAAGTTGACGCTGACGTTCGGCTTCACTCGCATCTATTGTTTCTGACTCTTTAGAGAGGGTTGTGTCAGCCATTGCTTTCCGCAGTTTTAGCTTTTTCTCCTCATAGGCTTGGCGTTGAACCTCTGACATTACCGCCTTGGTAGCTTCGCCTACCGTGCTAGACCACATCCCGCAATCGGTTGCATTACCAGGTGGTGTAGTTTCGAGTTCTGCTATCCACGCATCTCGCAAATCTTCCATTTCTTGACGCTTCGGGAACTTGAATGCTTGCACCCGGACAAAAGTACACTTTTGCTGACCATTTTGGCGAAGATGACCGTTTAGGGAAAGCAACACATTCCGAGAATAGCCAATGTACTGTGTGCGGCGTTCTGCGTCTAATACGGCGTAAACACCTGCAATTTTAGCGTTCTGAGCAGCCGCACTCCAAGCCTCAAGGTCAATGATTTCAGTACCATTGTTTGCCAGTTCAGGAGTTATACTCACGTCAATGGCGGCGTGTTCGTCGTCAGAACTGTACAAAAAATCATGCAGTCCACGGTGGTTTATGGGGACATTTTGATGTTCAATTGGCGAGTTGTGCTGAGTTTCCATTGCAGTTTATCTCCGAGTTATTAATTAGCGCTACGCAAATATATGCCCTTAAAATATTGAAGCTTAAATCTACTCACATTTCCAAATTCTTGTTCTGACAAAGCAAAAACAACTATTAAACTTCCTATGAATCAATTAACGCCTAAAAATTGGATATTCATCAAACAACGACTGACTCCTTATTTGTTTTTGCTACCCGCCTTGGTTCTTTTGGGATTAACTGTCTTTTGGCCTGCACTGCAAGCGTTTTACCTTAGCTTTACTCGCTATGAAGATATTGGCCAGCCGCCACAATGGATAGGTTTCGCAAACTTCTTCAAGCTTTGGAAAGATGCAGTTTTTTGGAAAACCTTGGAAAACACTTTTCTATATCTTGTGGGTGTAGTACCAATTTTAGTAATTGCTCCCTTAGTGCTGGCAATTTTGGTAAATCAGAAACTGCGGGGGATAAATTGGTTTAGAGCAGCTTACTACACCCCAGTGGTAATTTCAATGGTGGTTGCGGGAATAGCTTGGAAATGGCTGTATGCCGAAAACGGATTACTCAATCAGTTACTGAAAGCTTTAGGTATTTTTCCAGAAGGTATTCCTTGGCTAACTAGCCCAGCCAAGATTTTTGGTATTGTACCAATTTCTCTTGCCAGCGTGATGGCTGTCACCGTGTGGAAGGGACTAGGTTACTACATGGTGATTTATTTAGCGGGGTTGCAATCAATTCCTGCTGATGTGTACGAAGCTGCTGCGATCGATGGCTCTGATGGTATCAGCAAACATTGGGATATTACCATACCTTTGATGAAGCCGTATTTAGCATTAGTGGCGGTGATTTCGGCTATTTCTGCGACCAAAGTGTTTGAAGAAGTATACATTATGACCCAAGGTGGTCCACTTAGTAGCTCGAAAACGATTGTTTATTATCTATATGAGCAAGCCTTCAATAATTTGGAAATTAGCTATGCTTGCACTATTGGATTAGTGCTATTTTTGATAATTTTGGGGTTATCAATTTTGCGATTAATTATTAATCAGCAGGGGGACGATAATATTACAATCTGATATTGACCGAATTGGGGGCATCTCAGTGAAAGCAAATATACCAGATGAGAAACAAGATTCTTGCTCCCTCTCCTTACCAAGGAGAGGGTTGGGGTGAGGTTTTATACCATTTCAGACAAACTCTGATACATATATATTTCTCGTAGGGGCACAGCATTGCTCATTGGTGTCAACTTAAGCTCAAATGCTTATTCCACAGGCGTTTTACCCCCCTTAATCCCCCCTTGGAAAGGGGGGAAAAAGAAAATCCAGTTCCCTCCCCAATACATACGGGGAGGGTTAGGGTGGGGTAACGCGGATCGTGATGAGAAGTCAAAGAATTGAATATCACGTTTTGACAAGGGTTTCACGTTAAGTTGACACGCATGAGCATTGCTGTGCCCCTAGCAACGTATTTGTATCATTATTAAAGGTTTTTGTGCAGTAGACGTAGGTTGGGTGAAGCGGAGCGCAACCCAACATATATCAGGATGTTGGGTTACGCAAAGCCTCCACCCAACCTACAATTTTTTGCTTCCCAGAAGACACAATCTATTTTGTTGAGGTACAGTTTCAGCGCGATAATGATATTTACTGGCGAATAATCACAGAAACTTTCCTGTATATAAATCAAAGAAACTTTCCTGTATATAAATCAATATAAACCTCAACGTCGCTGGCAAGCAGTATTACTTTTTGCTCAACGCAGTCTCGACCCAGGTGTGCCATTTATTTATCAAACATCATTAGCTCAACAGCAAATTCGGATAATTTATTTAGACGAGTTAGATGATGTACCATCATCTTCGATTGGGCTAGGCGTGATGAAGTTAGTAGTTGCAGCAGAAGATAAAGCCGTACAGCAAGCGAAAAACTTGATAAATCAAGTACAACAAACGGATGAAGCTAACCGTAGCAATCTCTTAGAATTAGTAGAGAGAATGCTTATCTATAAATTTGTAAATAAAAGTCAGCAGGAGTTGGAAGCGATGTTTGGATTAACCGATTGGAGACAAACTAAATTTTACCAGGAAGTAAAGGAAGAAACAAAGCAGGAAGTAAAAAAGGAGGTTCGAGAAGAAACAAAGCTCGATACTATACCCCGTCTGCTTAAGTTCGGTTTAAGTATAGAGCAAATCGCCGAAGCATTAGAATTGGATGTGAAACAGGTACGACAAGCTATTGAGAAGCAAGGAGAACAGGGAACAGGAAGTAATTCATAATTGAAGAGATTTATTTAAAACCGCGTTTGATACTCTACTACAGCACGACTATCATCAGATAAATTGGTGGAAGCACGCACCCGAAATTCGTCGTTTATCCGGTAATTAACACCCCATTGGAAGGGGTCATTTGTTGTCAAAATTTTGATGCTGGAAAAGGATATTTTAGAAGAAATATCAACCCCAGCCTCTGCTGCTAATTCCAAACTTGAACTGCTCCTTCCCGCTTCGGGATTATCAGAAATAACGGTAGGAAATATCCGCAATTCACTTAAGCCAAAGGTACTCCCAATCTGGTTAAAAGCTGACTGAAAATTGTTGAATACAGCCGAGCCGGCGATATTAATCAAACCCAATGTACTGTCACCACGTCCTTGGGTGTCCACAAAGCCACCTCCTAAAAGAGCAACAATTTCGGTTTGACTACGTGATGGACTGCTCGTTAGTTCTAGATTTTCATTTAGTTTGCTGGCCAGACCCTTGATAGTAGCTTCGACTCTAACACTCTCTAAGGCTGATAAACCTGTGGAATTTACCCGGCTGAAATCATTATTTTGAGTTACGTCTAGTACTTTGGCAAATAGCCGAATGTCTAAGTCGGGGTCACGGGGTTGAGAGGGACTAAAAGTTGCGGTGTGTGTATAGCCAGAAGCAAGGTTAAATTGGGTAGTAAATAAATTGACGCCACCTTTTTCTAAGCGGATAGTACCATCGGGTATTGGCTGATTGATTGAACCGTTAACGATGAGATTACCAGTTGCAAGGAAACTAAGAATAGGTGGACGGGTAATTTGGACATTTTTGCCTAGTTCCAAATCTAGATTATTAAATTTAGCGATGCCTAACGGCAAGGCTGGCGCGATCGCATTTCCCATCCCATTCCCAATTTCACGTTGACTCTGCTTATTAGCTTTTGTGGGTGATACACCAAGACTACTATTTGCAGATGCATTAGCATCGGTAGATTCTGCCAGCAATACCTGACCATCAAACAAACTAACTTTACCGCCAATCATGGGGTTGAGGGCAGAACCAGTAATCTGCAAATTGCCGCTAGCGCCTCCCTGGTAAAGTCCCTTGAGATTCAACGCGAGCTGATCGAGATTAACGGTTAGGGGATTGTTGATAATCACGTTCTCATTGTTAAAAATGGGAATTTCTCCAGCAGCTTCTACCTGACCACGGCTAAATCTACCCTGAAGATTTTCTACTAAGATGCTGTCAAAATTAAACAGCACTTTACCTGTGACACGTCTGAGCTTACCTGGCAAAGCCTGGGCTGAAAAAGTAGCATTTTTAATAGTAGCAATTCCATTTACTTCGGGTTTTTGCAATGTTCCGCGTACCTTCAGGTTTACTTGTCCTTCACCTTTCTCAAATACCACTTGATTAGTGAATGCGTTTAACAGTGCCAATCCCTCGTTTTCCAAGTTCATATCCAGAGTTATTTGATCGCTGTCTGGTGCCACGGAAGCAAAAGGCAATTTATAAGGTATGCTGCCAGTAATATCAACAGGTTTTGGGCCAGCAACTGCTACAGTACTACCAAAGTTTAAGCGTCCGTTGGCATAGCTGAAACCTGCCCTCGCTGACTCTATTTTATTCTGATTTAGTATTCCTTCTGTGATTTGCAATTCCCCTCTAGCTTGGGGATTAGCAATGCTCCCTGCTAAAGCTGCTGTAGCGTTAAGATTACCTGTGATTCCAACTGGCAGTTTGACAAAATTATTCAGTATTTGTACCGGAAAATTATTTACCCGCAACTGACCAGATTGCTGATCGCCACCAATGTTACCCGTGAAGGCAATCAGCCTGTTTTTAGACTCGATTCGTAAAGGTAGCAAACTTAAAACACCGTTTTCAAAGTTGCCTTCGGCAATCACTTTTTCGGCAGTATAAAAACGATTTCGTTCTTCCTTTTTACCCCAGGCAAAGTTTTGTCCATTCAAATTAAATTCCACTGACAATCCATTGGCTGTAGCTGTATTTATAGCCACTTCCCCGTTGAAAGTCCCCTTTAAGTCTGCCAAATCCGGTATTGGAGTAGAATTAAGTCGCTGTTCTTCCTGTTCTGCTACCAGGACTTCAATTTCAGAAAACCGTTGGATTTGGTTAAATAAGGGCTGATTTGGCGCTCCTTGGGGGGTAGTGGTTAGATCCTCTGCTGTGCCATAGATTTCTGCTGAACCACCTGGCAAATTTTGTAAATCAAATACCTGTGCTACAGCTAGAACATCTTCGATTTTACCCTGATTGACGTTCACTTTACCTTCTAGTTGAGGCCCTTTAGGAGTTTGAGCCAAAGTACCAACAAGGGCATAGCTACTGTTGCCTTTGACAAATTCGCTACTGGCGAGTGTGGCTTTCCCGTTAGCGTAGCGGAATTGAGCAGCTATTCGATCGCCTTTAAGCCGGCCAATTTGCGGATTTGCGATCGCTAAATTCCCCGTTGCTGCCAATGTCTGCTGATTCAACAGCAAATCCCCAGTTAACAACCCAGCGATCTTACCAGTACCCAAACGAGTAATTGGTGGCGGAGTCAAATTCAATATTTGCAAGGGGAAATTTGCAACTTTGAGTGTCCAATCATTTCCTTCAACATTACCTCTGGCTAATGCTTGCTGCCATTGTACTAAGAAGGATTTAGGGCGATTATTGGCATCTAAATTAAAGTCCAGGCGATCGCTTTTTCCTGCCAAGTTCAAATTCAAACCGCGTCCCTGTGCTGAATCGATGTTTCCAGTTAACAACGGCTCAAAAGCAATATTTTGAACAACCAAGTCTCGTAAATTAATTTGCCCTACGACATTTGGTAACGGCAACTTACCAGTGATTTGACCATTAAAATCTACTTTCCCCGCCACAGCAACCTGATTAGGAAGATTGATCGGTAACTGTTTTAGGTTGTAATTCTGGGCTTGGACGTTGAGATTTAAGGCAGTAATTTCCGGTATACCCGCCTTTCTTGCATTGGCTAATATGTTACCAGTAACATTTAAACCTACAGCAGTTGCTCGCTCAATGGTAAGCCTTTCACCACTCCAAGCGATCGCAGCCGTCAGGGGTTGTTCAAGACCAGGGATACCTTGGGATAATTGCACCTGTCCAGCAGCACGCACATCAGCTAATTTGGATGATCCAAGGGTGCCAGCTAATTGCAACTGACCGCCAAATTGACCACGCAATTGCTGATTTAACCGATTTAATTCCACACCGTCAGCATTAACTACAGCTTGATAGCGACCATTGTCCAATTGGATATTAGAGGCTGCGATCGTTCCACCTGCAACATTCAGGCGTCCCTGACCACTGGCTTGGATAGTTTGCGGTTTAAAAGAATCAACAGAACCCGCCACGTTTGCTTGACCAGTTAACGTCCCTCGCAACTGCGGTGGTACTGCTACCAATTGCTGCAACGGTACATTATTTGCTTGAATTTGTGCCTGATATACACGATTAGCCACTTGGATATTAGAGGCTGCGATCGTTCCACCTGCAACATTAATTAGTGCCTGACCGTTGGCTTGAACAGTTTGTGGTTTAAAAGGATCAACAGCACCCGCGACATTGAACTGACCATTTAACGTTCCTTGAAACTGCTTTGGTACTGTTGCCAACTGCTGCACAGGAACATTCTTAGCCTGAACTTGCGCCTGATATAGACCATTAGCAATTTGAATATTAGAGGCTGTAACAGCACCACCGCCAATAGCAAGGCGACCCTCACCACTGCCACGGAGGGTTTTCAGGCTGAAATTATCTCTGTTGCCTGCTATTTGGAACGTACCCGCCAATGGATTATTTAAAGCTGGGGGAGACTGTTTTAATATTTGTCCCAACCGCACATTATTAGCTACAAGTTGAGCAGAGAAGGTTTGGTCTTGCAGTTGAACATTAGAAACTGCAACTGTGCCGCCACCAATTTGAATTCCTGCACCATCAGTGCGAATCGTAGCAATTTTAAATGGTGCTGTGCTGCCTGAGAGGATGAGACGACCATTGAAATCTACTCCAGCCAAAGAGACATTTTGCAGTTGACTTTTGTTTACAAAGGGTTCCAACTTCACCCCAGAGGCAACAGCCACAGCTTGCCAACGCTGATTGACATAACTACCAGTTATCCCTACCGTACCACCACTGACATTCAGAACCACATTACGGAAAGAGACGGTGCGATCGCTAGCGATCGCTACTTCGCCAGTTCCAGGATAAGTTCCGTTAGGAGCTTGGAATTGTACCACAGTTTGGGCATTGGTAGGAGCGCCAGTGAGTTGGGCTGTAGCTGAGACATTGCCGATTTGGAAATTGGGTGTTATTTCGTAAACTTTGGCGATCGCATCCCCTGGAAGATTCTGGCCAGCGAAATTTAAATCCAGTCGTGGGTTTTTACCGAGTTGAATTGTACCAGCGCCGGTGATTTCACCACCAACTTTCGTTTTACCTTGAATATCTTTTAGGGTAATTAAAGAAGATTTAGTAACAAGCTCAAATTTACTACTGATATTATTAAAATCAACTTTGTCAATCCGGGCAGTTTGGATTGTGGTAACTGTGCCTGAGAGAATTGGCTCTTTTATTGATCCAGTAATCTGCAAAGAAGCTTGTACTTGTCCAGCGATCGGCACAGGTAGTTTTACCTTCAGAGTTTCTTGGGCATTAGGCAAACTCACCGAATTTACACGCCCCACCAACTTAAAGCCTGCTTTCGTGTCGATAATTCCCGTCGCCACTAGGGGAATTTTGCCGTAGTTGCTAGTAACATTATTTAACTGCAATTCCGTTCCCTGGAAGTGGAGGTTTCCTTGGCTATTGCTCAACAGTTGCGGCACTTTGGGAATTTGAACTGTTACCCCTTGCACAGCAGCGTTGCCAAACAATAAAGTCGGCTGTCCTGGTGTCAACTTAATTAACAAGTCGCCATTGGCTCGACCCGCCTGTAAGTTCACTGGTAACTTGATTAAGCGAGTAATATCCGCAGCCAACAAATCTTGCGATCGCACCTGAAAGTTCCCTGCGAGCATCCGAGAACGTGTCTCTCCCTGAATGGAAATACTGCCACCACTATCTGCTTGACCCCCCACATCAAACCTGATGAACTGGTTATTTGCTAAAAGTTGGGCAGATCCATTCAGTTGAGAAAATGTTACGGGGGATGAGGGGGATGAGGGGGATGAGGGGGATGAGGGGGATGAGGGGGATGAGGAGGATCTTGCTCCCTCATCTCCCCCTGCTCCCTCATCTCCCCCTGCTCCCTTATCTCCCCCTGCTCCCTCATCTCCCCCTGCTCCCTCATCCCTCTTCTGCGGCATCAAGGCCAGCTTGGCATTACGAAACCGCAGGTAGTCCAAATCGGTTTTAATTACGCCGCCTTGTCCAGACGACGTTATCTTAGTGGAAACCCAGCGCCCTTTCTCATCCTGTTCAATGTAAATATCTGGGTTGACTAAGGTGACATCTAGCTTTAAGTGGCGGTTAAAGATTAGTTGTAGCAGGTCAAAACCCACCTCCACAGATTCGACTACCGCCCGATCTGGATCTGTGGGTGTCGCGGGGATAGCTGAAGCCCCAAACTGCACTCCTATCAACGAAAATTGTGTGACTCTTCCCAGTTTTATCGGCCGGTTGAGTGTAGTCGTGAGACTTTGTTGTGCTAAGGGTGTTAACTCTGTTTGGACAAAAGTCCACAACCGCCAAATACCGACAACAACTGCTAACAGTAAAAGTCCGCCCAAGGCAATGCTACCCCGCCTCAACACCAGCAACCACAGACGCTTGCGGATAGGGGAAAGGGAGTGATGATCTTGATTGGAAGAGTTAGTCATTAGCTTTCACAGTATTAATTGCCGGATATCGCTGGCACACACAAGCATTAACTGGCACATTGATTCACTATGCCATTTCCAGGATACGCCAACTAAACCCAAGACCTCATTGGTTGAGTTACGGAATTTGCTTGATCTAACACTTATGCTTAATAATATTGGTCTTTTCAGGAAAATCTCAGATGAATAGAATGAAAATTGTTTATCGAACAGAATTCAGGAGTCAGGAGTCAGAATTCAGTTGGGTATTCTGAACGAAAAAGCGGATGAATAATCGGCGTTTTTGCACCCCCACAAAACTAGAATTTTTGGTGGTGCAACAATTCCTGCGCCGGTCTCAATCCCCGACTGAAAGATTGCTGAATTCTGAATTCTGGATTCTGGATTCTGGATTCTGCATTCTTCTTCAAGTGACTTTTCCTGAGGCACAACCTAGAACTTTAATATGAATAGACCTTAAAAAAGACAAATGATTACACCAATGCGTGTTTTTGTGTTAATGTTTAACGCTCGAACGGAAAATGAGGGGATTCACACGATTCGGGAGGGCGATCGCAATAAAATTCTGATGTTCGAGTCAGAAGACGACGCCACGCGCTTTGCCCTGATGTTGGAAGCTCAGGATTTCCCCTCACCGACACCAGAATCGATCGATGCTGAGGAAATCAAGGAATTTTGCGAAAGTGCTGGATATGAATGGGAAATCATCCCAGAAAATACCAATTTAGTTGTCACTCCCCCAGAACTTAACGTGGAAGAAACCGACTGGCAAGCAGATGCCCAGAAGCAGGATAGTGTTGAAGACAACTTCCCTCTCAATCAACAGCCACTAGAAGAACCAGAATTATCTGATTCTGAACTAGAGAAGATGCGTCGCAAATTGGAAGGATTGTTGTAATTTGTCTTAGTCATTAGTCATTGGTCATTAGCCATTGATCGCTTGACTAATGACATAGACGAGAGATGCTCAAAGGGCAGCTTCCCGTAGCGTAGGACAAAGGATAAGGGAGAAGGGACAAAGGACAGAGGAGAAATGACAAATTTGCAGGAACGCGGACATCTTTTAACTGAGATGATAAATCCTAACAGCCTTGACTTAGACCAGCTCAGTTCTCTGGAATTGGTGGAGCTGTTTAATAGCGAAGACCAAAACGCAGTTGCGGCGGTTGCGGCGGCGAAAATTGAGTTGGCACAAGCAATTGAGCGTACCGCAGAGCGTTTGCGCCACGGAGGACGCCTATTTTATATCGGTGCGGGTACAAGTGGGAGGTTAGGGGTGTTAGATGCTGCTGAGTGTCCACCTACTTTTTGTACGCCTCCAGAGTTGGTTCAGGGGATTATTGCTGGTGGTGCGGGGGCGCTGGTACGCAGTTCTGAAGATTTAGAAGACAGCATCGAAGATGGTGAGGGTGCGATCGCCCAAAGACACATTACCCAACTAGATGTAGTCGTTGGCATTACTGCTGGTGGGACAACACCTTATGTCCACGGTGCCCTTCATGCTGCTCGTCAACGGGGAGCCACTACTATTTTTATCGCCTGTGTTCCGGTTGAACAAGTTAGCTTTGATGCCGATATTGACATTCGCCTATTGACAGGGCCAGAAATAATCGCCGGATCAACTCGCCTAAAAGCTGGTACAGCTACGAAGTTAGCTTTAAATGTCCTTTCTACTGGGGTGATGGTCAAGTTAGGCAAAGTCTATGGCAATCGTATGGTAGATGTGGCGGTCACAAATCAAAAGTTACGCGATCGCGCTTTGCGAATTTTACAAGACCTCACAGGTTTAAGTCGGGAAGCTGCTGGTTTTTTACTAGAACGTAGTGGCAAGTGGGTTAAGCTAGCCCTATTGATGCACTGGACTGGTTTGGAAAAAGACGAAGGCGATCGGCTTCTTTCAGAACATCAAAGTAATCTCAGAGCATCTGTTATCAGCTATCAAAACCAGAACGAACCTGAAATAAATTTTCCTAAATAAACCACATCTAAGTGAGTTGGCGCGAAAAAAACCAAGTATATTACGAAATGTAAATAGGCTTAAAGCCCTTACTAATGACCAATACTTCGACTTCGCTCAGTACAAGTGACAAAGGACAAATGACTTTGATTTTTGAAATGCACGTAGTGGACCCTCTTGGCTAAAATAGTGCATTATACCGTTTCACTTTAATAATGATACAAATACGTTGGTAGGGGCACAGCAATGTTCCCTACGAGAAATATATATGTATCAGGGTTTGTCTGAAAAGGTATTAGACGTAGACGTAGGTTGGGTGGAGCGGAGCGCAACCCAACTGATTATCAGGATGTTGGGTTACGCTTTGCCTCCACCGCCACTTGCTACAACGCTCTTAACCCGCGCAACGCAGTGGCTCCCCAACAAAGCAATTTTTTGGCAACTGGCGCCTTTATTCTGTTTGATAATCCTCTTGTTGACATGATGCGTTTGCCCTGCCCCCAGTCCCCTTTTCCACTAGCGCTGGGTGAGTCAAACTCCCCTTTGGGCTTCAAAGAGGGGTTGGGGGAGAGGTTCTTCCAGGATTACTGAATTGGTGTTCTAGAAAAGTTCACTACATCAATATAGATTAAGAAATATAAATTTAAATCAATATTTTTACCATTTATTGCCAACCTCAATAACTAAAGCAAAAATCTTTACAGACTTGCTAATATTTTTTAAACAAAAATTCAGGACTTATACGGATATAATCCAGTAGAAAAATATGATACTAGTATGTTAATAATAATAAACTCTGTACTAGATGACTTATTTACTAGCAAGGTTTTTTATATCTTCCCATCCTCCTTGCTTTTAACAAACAGAATAAAGGCACCAGTCGCCAGAATTCAGAATTGATTTCTGTGTGAGTGGCGGATGAATAAAGGGGTTTAAATCCCCCACTGATAGCGAAGCGGTAGTGAGTCATCTCCCAAGGGGAGGCGCTTTAGCTTTAGCGCAACGAGCGTCTTAATTCTGACACCTCGGCGGAGCTTTTCCCTTGCTCCGCTCCTGAATTCTTCTTCAATAATCTTGATTTAGACTGCTATATACCAAATGTATTTGCACTTATTGATACATCTGCTGACCACTATCTAGCTAGTGTGGGTTTTTTAAGAGTTGGCTTTTTAATAAAAGGAACAAACTATGTCCGTCCGGGAAGTTATTTCAAATAATCTAGTAAATGAATTTCAAACTTGTACTCAGCTGCAATATAATGGCAAATTAAATATTAAGAGTTCAAAAGGCAGCCAATGGACTTTTTACTATCGGCTGGGACGAATAGTTTGGGCAACAGGGGGAACTCATCCCTTCCGACGCTGGCGTAGACATATAGCTCAAAATTGTCCCCAGATTGATGTTGATAAGTTACAGGTGCGTTTCCAAGACTTATCAATCGATTACTGGGATTATAACCTTTTAGAAATCTTGTACAAAAGGCAGAAAATCCAGCGCGAACAGATTAACTCTATTGTCGATAACACGATAGCAGAACTATTATTTGACGTGGCTATGCAAGGAAATTTTGCTTCTATAAGTTGCAATCGTAGCCAAGAAGTTATCTTAGAAGCACCAATGAGCTTCACAAGTACAGAAATGTCTGTAAAGCATATGCAAGACTCGTGGAAAATTTGGTCAGAAGCTGGTTTAGCAAATTTTTCTCCTGACTTGGCACCATTTCTGCGGCGACCAGAAATACTCCAACAGATGGTAAGTCCATCTGTCTACAAAAACTTTGTCAATTTAATCAACGGCAAATTTACTCTGCAAGATTTAGCTGTGAAAATGAAGCAGGGTGTAATGCCACTCACCCGTTCGTTGCTTCCCTATATCCTTAAAGGAATCATTGAATTGGTGGAAGTACCTGACTTGCCCTTGGCAGTTACTGAAGTCAACAATAACTCTACCACCACACAACTAAAGAAGCGGACTGTTCCCCTAATAGCTTGCGTCGATGATAGCCCCCAGGTATGTAAAATGCTAGAGGATATTATCACTTCCAATGGATTGAGGTTTGTCAAGATTCAAGATGCTGTGCAAGCTCTACCAACCCTCATTCAGGAGAAACCAGACCTGATTTTCTTGGATTTGATTATGCCAGTTGCCAGTGGTTACGAAATTTGCACTCAGTTGCGACGAATATCTACCTTTGCCAATACACCAATAATTATATTAACAGGCAATGATGGTTTTTTAGATAGAGTTCGTGCCAAGGTAGTCGGTTCTACAGATTTTCTCACTAAACCCGTAGTAACTGATAAGGTGATGGCTATAGTACGTAAATATTTACCTACGCCGAGTGTATCCATCGACAAGAATAAACCTAATTTAGAGGTTTGTAATTAGGGGGAATTAGAGGCTAAGTAAATGGGCAATAATCAATAAGCCTGTATTATATTATGCAATCTAAAGTTAATCAAAGGCTTATAGTAAGGGCTAAAGCTCTTACATAAGCCTTTATTGTTCACGCTAACTTACTTATTTATAAACAAAATATTAAAGAAGTCGGAAGTCGGAAGTCCCAACTTTAGTCGTGGGGTAATAATTACGAATTACGTACAGCCCTTTGGGCATGAAAACCGCGTAGCGTGCCGGAGGCTCTATTATAAATTACGAATTATTTTGACAGCCTTCACCAGTTAGGGACTGACAAATAAAAAAATACCCCACAAGATTGGGTAATTTATTTGTTGGAAGTCCCTTAGCTTTAATTGCGCCGACCTACTTACTTAGATTTTTGAAATGCACGTAGTGGACACTCTAGGCTTTAATAGTGCATTAGACGTAGACGTAGGTTGGGTGGAGCGGAGCGTAACCCAACATATATCAGGATGTTGGGTTACGCAAAGCCTCCACCCAACCGACAATTTTTTTGCAACATTTTAGGCAAGAGGGTCTACTACAAGACTATCGATATTTTTTCAGAAATCAAATATGATTCCTATATATTAAGTTATGTTTAGTACGTATTTTCTCTGAGGTTGATACGTAAAGATTGAATCAAAATTAGACAAATACAAAAAATTTGTATTTATACCAGTCCTATTTTAATTGTGAAATAGTGGTTAGGGGCTAGTACAGCACGGCGTAAATAAACCACCCATTCAAAATCAATGAAACGCTTACTCTGTATACCTGTTTTAATTTTGAATTCCGCCTTGCGGTACTAGTCCCTTCCATGTCTTTGTTCATGAATCATTTAGGATTTGGATGTCTAATTTGTTTACACTTTGAGAAAAGTTTAACGAGTAATTGCCATGAATACTGTTTTAGTTGTTGAAGATGGCTTAACAGATATGGAAATAGTCAGCCGTTACTTACAACAGGCAGGTTATTCTGTGATTAGCGCCACAAGCAGTGAAGAGGCTCAAGACAAAATAGATAAAAATAAGCCAGACCTAATATTACTCGACGTAATTTTACCGGGTAAAAGTGGCTTTGAAATTTGCCGAGAACTGAAAAGCAATCCCGACACTAGCAAAATACCTGTGGTTTTTTGCTCTACTAAAAATACTGATGTAGATAAAATTTGGGGTAATATGTTGGGCGCTGATGGTTATCTATCAAAACCGATCGAACGAGAGGAATTACTGGTAATTTTGAATCGATTGATTAATAAGTGAGAATGCAATAAATAGTCAATCAAAGTCACTATTTCTCAATTAAATAATAACTGCAAATAGTGGCTAAAGATAAATCATCAAGGATAAAGGATTAATAACTTTGGAAACCAAGGAAAAGTTTTTGAGTTTTAATTTGGGATTAATGGATACAGCCGTAATTTCGTTACAACACATTACAGAAGTTTTGCAAGTATCATTACCAGAAATATGTGGCGTTCCCCAGATGCCCAGTAGCGTCTTGGGTATCTATAACTGGCGCGGTGAAATGCTTTGGTTGGTAGACTTAGAGGCAATGTTAGGTTATCCTCCAATTTCCCAAGGAGCAAATTTACTTTCAATAATGATGGGGATTGTTCTGGAAAACAAGGGTAAATATTTGGGACTATTGGTGCGACAGCTTATCGATATTGAATGGCTGGATACTAAGCAAATGAAACCCGCAACTACTGAATTATTTTATCCTAAAAGCTCACCTTTCTTGCAGGGATATTTTATTAATGATTCAGAGGAGATGATTTTTAATTTAGATGCCCTAACGATTATCGAAGCTCCCATGTGGGGGATTCATAATTGAACATTTAGTCATGGGTGATTAGGCATAGGATTTCGACAATTACTAATCCTTAATGACCAAACAGCATTTCTTACCTGCAAAATATCAAGTTATTACCAATCACAATTTCTGAGGTTAATCAAATGACATTTCTGTATAAAGCTAGCCAAGAGAATGAGAATATAATCTCGGAAGCAGAAAATATTAATGGTGATCCAAATATAACGAATATTGCCAGTAATGAAATATCTTTATTAAATGCGATCGCTGAGGAATTTAAAACTTGGCGGCGACAGTTGCAAGACATCACAATTCATCTGCGCCAAGCCCCAGACATTAATACGCTATTCAAAATCACTGTAGCGCAAATTAGAGAAAAGATTGGCTGCGATCGCGCCTTAATTTATCAGTTTACTTCCCTAGAATCAGGTAATGTTTTAGCAGAATCCAGAACACTAGGTTGGACACCGACTTTAGGCGAAAATATTCCCGGAATTATTTTTGGCTTATATAGCAGTAAAGACTATATAGAACCTGTAGTTATTGGCGATATTAATCAGATTCAACTTACGCCTTATCAAAAGCAGCTGCTAGATAAATTTCAAATTAAGGCTAGTTTGAGTTTACCGATTGTAGTGGAAGGTAAAGTATGGGGGTTACTGGCAGTAAATAATTGCCAATCAACGCAGCACTGGCAAGAGGTAGAAATTAGTCTACTATCTCAAATCACAACAGAACTGGTCTACAGATTGCAGAGCTTTGAATTTCACAAAGAACAACAAAATCAAGCACAGGCAAAGAAATCAGTAGCTAAAGTCATCGATAAAATTCTCCGCACATCAGTATCAAATGTAGATAAGATTTTCCAAACAACCACTCAAGAAGTACGTCAATTACTAAAATGCGATCGCGTAGCTGTTTATCGCTTCAAACCTGACTGGAGTGGCGAGTTTATCGCGGAGACAGTGGGTAATAATTGGACAAAAATGGTCGGGCCTGATTTTAACATGGTCTGGGAAGATACTTACTTACAAGACACTCAAGGAGGACGTTATGGCAAGGGTGAAACCTATGTGGTCAACGATATTTATCAAATGGGTCATGTTCAATGCCACATTGATATTTTAGAGCAGTTTGAAATGAAGGCTTACATCATTGCGCCAATATTCAGTGGAGAGAAATTATGGGGCTTGCTGGGAGCTTATCAAAATTCTGGGCCGCGTGATTGGCAATCTTGGGAAGAAAGCTTTTTAACTCAGATTGGCTTGCAATTTGGTGTGGCCATATCACAAAGAGAATATGTCGAGGAAGTGCAGAAGAAATCCGATCAACTAGCTCAGATACTTGAACAGGAGAAAGCTTTAACTAAGATAGTCGATCGCATCCGCCAAACCTTAGATGTAGATAATGTCTTCAAAATAACGACTCAAGAAGTACGGCAATTATTAAAATGCGATCGCGTCGTAGTTTTTCGCTTCAATCCCGACTGGAGTGGTGAATTTGTCGCTGAGTCAGTAGTTAGTAATTCGATCAAACTGGTAGGCCCTGATATTAAAACTGTCTGGGCAGATACCTACATCCAAGAAAATAAAGGGGGTCGATATGTCCAAGGTGAAAGCTTTATCGCTAATGACATCCATACAGTAGGTCATTCTCCCTGCCATGTTAACATGTTAGAGCAGTTGGAAATTAGAGCCTATGTGATTGTACCTGTATTTTCTGGGGATAAATTGTGGGGATTATTAGCAATTTATCAAAACTTTGTATCTCGTGAGTGGGAACCTTGGGAAGTCAGCTTTTTGATTCAAATTGGCTCTCAATTTGGTGTAGCTGTATCACAGGCAGAATATCTTGAACAAGTGCGAATTAGAAATACACAACTAGCTCAGTTAGCGGAACAAGAGAAAGCTTTCACTAAGATAGTCAACCGCATCCGCCAATCTGTAGATGTAGATAGCGTCTTCAAAACAACCACTCATGAAGTGCGTCAATCACTAAAATGCGATCGCGTCGCCGTCTATCGCTTTAACCCTGACTGGGGTGGCGAATTTGTGTCTGAGTCTGTGGGTAATGCTTGGACAAAACTGGTAGGTCCTGATCTTAGAACCTTTTTAGATGATACCTACTTGCAAGAAACTCAGGGAGGTAGATATGTCAAAGGTGAAAACTTTATCGTTCATGACATCTATAAAGCAGGGCTTGCTCCCTGCCACATTGAGATTTTAGAGCAGTTTGAAGCCAAAGCTTACATAATTGTTCCTATATTCTTCGGGGAGAAATTGTGGGGCTTGCTGGCAGCGTATCAAAATTCCAGCACCCGTGAATGGCAAAGCTGGGAACTTAACTTTTTGGTTCAGACTAGCTTGCAATTTAGCCTAGCTAAATCACAGATAGACTATTTGGAATTAGTTGGCGTAAAATCTGAAAAACTAGCTCAGTTAGCGGAACAAGAGAAAGCTGTCACAAAGATCAGCAACCGCATCCGGCAATCTTTAGATGTGGAAGATATTTTCAAGATAACCACTCAAGAAGTGCGACAATTATTGCGATGCGATCGCGTCTCTGTCTATCGCTTCAATCCTGACTGGAGTGGCGAATTTGTGTCTGAGTCAGTAGGTCAGAGTTGGGTAAAACTGGTAGGCCGCGATGTCAAAACTGTCTGGGAAGATACCCACTTACAAGAAACTCAGGGAGGCCGATATGCCCAAGGTGAAAGCTTTGTTGTAAATGACATCTATAAGATGGGTCATTTACCCTGCCATATTGAGATATTAGAACAGTTTGAAGTCAAAGCTTATGTAGTTGTTCCTGTATTTTCAGGGGAACAATTGTGGGGTTTGCTCGCAGCTTATCAAAATTCGGGAACTCGTGATTGGGACGAATCCCAAGTGAGTTTGTTAGCACGCATTGGCAGTCAGTTAGGGCTGACATTACAACAGACCGAATATTTGCAACAAGTACAAGCGCAGTCAGCAAAATTAGCAGAAGCAGCAGCACGGGAAAAGGCAGCCAAGGAGTTACTACAACAACGGTCTATTCAACTCTTAATGGCTCTTAGACCCGCTCTCACCGGCGACTTAACAGTACGCGCACCGATTACAGAAGACGAGCTAGGCACGATCGCTGATGCTTACAATAGTACTCTGCAAGCACTACGACAAATCGTTATTCAGGTACAGGGGGCTGCTCAACAAGTTGCCCAAACTTCTACCAATAGCGACGCTTCACTGACGGGATTAACCAATCTGGCGCAACAACAATCTGAGGAAATTACCGCAGCTTTAGGCGAAATTCAACAGATGGTGGACTCTACTCAAGCTGTGGTGACAAATGCTGAGTTAGTGCAACTAGCAGTGCAACAAGCCAATCAAACTATAGAGTCTGGCGATACTGCGATGAACCTGACTGTCAAAGCAATTCAAGGAATTCGTGAAACCGTTGCTCAAACCAGCAAAAAGATTAAACGCCTCAGTGAATCCTCGCAAAAAATCTCCAAAGTGGTGAATTTGATTGGTAATTTTGCCACACAGACAAACGTCTTGGCTTTGAATGCAGCCATTGAAGCCACCCGTGCCGGTGAATATGGCAAAGGCTTTGCAGTTGTAGCTGATGAAGTCCGTTCTTTATCTCGCCAGTCAGCAGCAGCCAGCATCGAAATTGAAAAATTAGTCCAAGAGATTCAAGCAGAAACCGGAGAGGTTGCGGTAGCGATGGAAACTGGTATTCAACAGGTGGTAGAAGGTACAAATCTTGTCAATGACACTCGCCAAAACTTAAATGCGATCGTTTCTGCAACTGCCGAAATTAGTCAGCTAATCGAGCGAATTACCGCAGCGACTCAAAAGCAAATGAAGCAATCTGTAACAGTAACTAAATCAATGCAAGATGTAGCAGGAATTGCTAATAAAACTTTTGCTGAATCTCAAGAAATTGCTAGTGTGTTCCAAGATTTATCAGGGATGGCAAATGACTTATTAACAACTGCTGGTAAGTTTAAAGTCAACTGAATAGGGAGTGGGGAGTGGGGAGTGGGGAGTGGGAAATGACAGTTTCTGAAATTCGATCTTATCAAGATTTAAGAGTTTGGCAAGAAGGCATGAATTTAGCTGAAGCTTGCTATCAGGTAACAATTGCATTTCCGAAAGAGGAACTTTGCGGAATGACTTCACAGATTCGTCGGGCAGCTGCATCAGTTCCAGCAAATATAGCTGAGGGCTATGGACGAGAGTATCGCTCGGAATACATAAAATTTCTCCGAATAGCGCAAGGCTCTCTTAAAGAGCTAGAAACTCACTTGTTACTATCAGCTAGAGCCAAAGTTGGGCTTACAGATACTCAACTAGTGACTCCAATTTTGAGGCAATGTGAATCTGTAGGAAGACTACTCCGTGCTTTGATTCGTTCTTTAGAGAATAAGGGAAGAAGGGAGTAGGGAGTGGGGAGTGGGGAATTACGCCTGATGTGAATTAAAAAATCCTATTTTCCCATAAGGGTTTCCAGGCTTGGACAAAACCATCATTTTGGAATCATCAAGGAAACTGAAAGGTTTTCAACTCTCAATTTACATCTAATGTGAATTTCGATCTTCCCCATTCCCCATTCCCCATTCCCCACTCCCCATTCCCCATTCCCCATTCCCCACTCCCCACTCCCCACTCCCCACTCCCCACTCCCCACTTATGATCACAGATAAAGAAATTCGCGAACAAGGATACATCTACTTTCTAGCTGAAGCCCCGGAATTATTACAAATTATTGAACAAGAACTATTTAGCTTATCGGAAGGTTACAGCATTGCCAAAGTTCACAATTTAATGCGGGCTACTCATACACTTAAAGGTGGAGCCGCTAATGTTGGGCTAGAAGTAATTAAGAT
The DNA here is from genome assembly GCF_036919575.1 of Nostoc sp. Classification (GTDB taxonomy): domain Bacteria; phylum Cyanobacteriota; class Cyanobacteriia; order Cyanobacteriales; family Nostocaceae; genus Nostoc. The sequence continues at coordinate 30,407 of NZ_JBALBY010000044.1, forward strand.
GATAGCCCATTTTTTAGAAGATGTATTTAAGGCTCTATATAATCCCAAAGTGGTAATTGATGCCGAATTACAAACACTTTTGTTACAAGCTTATGAGTGTCTGAGCATAGCATTAAATACCGAGCTAATAGGCAGTACTGTTAATGATGATGAACTCCTCCATCGAGCAACTTCAGTGTTTGCACAGTTGCAAGAAAAACTAGGTGATGCTTTTGGTGCTGAATCTCATATTCCCACTTCTGAAGAATTAGGATTTGATATTGTGCAGTCCGTTTTTGAAGTGGGTGTAGAACAACGTCTAAACACTATTGCTGACGCTGTTAACAATCCACCAAATAGTGACGAATTTATCGAGTTTTTACAGTCTCAAGCTGAGGTGTTTTTCGGCTTGGCAGAATCTCTAAATTTACCTGGATTGGGAGAAATTGCCCAAACAATTCTGTCAGCGCTGCAAGCAAATCCCACCCAGGTGCAGCAAATTGCCGAAGTTGCTCTTGCAGATTTGCAACAAGCACAAAAATTAGTATTAGCAGGCGATCGCACTTCTGGTGGAGAACCTTCTCCAGGTTTGCGAAAACTCACGACAGTGGCAAATAATCAGTTATCTGGAGAATTGCAAAATAATTCATCCGTTGGCACATCTATCATCAATGAAGAACAATTTTACCAGTTTATCACTACATCTGATAACAATAAAAACCAACCTGTCAATCCCACAACTGCCAAGTTTTATTTAAAGGTAATTCGCTACATTTTTGGCTGGTTTAATCACCAGATGGAAATACCAGAGCCAGAACTCAGTTTGACTTTACTGATTCCCACATTAGAAAGAATAAGTCTACTTAATTATATTGAAAACTGGCAGAAAAAGTTTCTTGATTTTGTCCTAGATGAAGGAGATAGTCAAAGTCTTTGTATTTATCGACGTGGGATCATCTTAATCATCCTATTTGCAGTTGCAAAATTTGAATATTCTGTTAAACCATCTGAGAGCTACCTCTTCGTAATTAAAATATTACAAAAGCAAATTCATACATTAGCACAAGAATATAAAAATTATCCTCCTGTTAATGGCAAAGAGAAAAATTGGCTTGATAGTCCCAAGTTACAAACACTCTTAGTTTTTAAAGAAATATCTAAATCGGTATCTCCTGAAGCAACTGATAACTTAGTAGAAGCAATATGGGGAGAAGAAGCTAGCGAAAACCTTGCTGCTGAAGTGGTGACGAGCCAGACTGATGATTCTTCAGAAAAGCTTGATTCATTAACTGTTAGTGAGCCAGTAGTTTCTGAAACAACTATTGAAGTCATGCCTGATTTAGCTACACAAATCAATAAAGAAATAGAAGATAAATCACAGTATGTTCAAACTAAAAATTTGCGCCAACCTTCATTTATTCGAGTAGATACAGAGAGGCTGCAACATCTCAATTATCTAGCAGGAGAATTGCTGATTTACCAAAAACGGCGTAGTTTGCAAGATGAACAAGTCAAAGAAATAATTGAGCAATTAGAACAGCAACTCACTAGACACCAAACTACTTTAAATGAATTACGTGATTTACCATTACAAATACAAAATATTAGTTCAGAACAAACGCAAGATTTTGCAGTGAATTTTGACTCTCTAGAGATGGATGTATATACAGAATTTCACATGAGATTGCATGAAGCAATAGAAGAGACACTGCAACTACAAGAAACCACAGAGTCTCTTGACTTACTCGTGACACAAGCTGCTCAAATTAGTGACAAACAAGAGAATTTAACTCTTAATATTATAGATAGCTTAGTAGAAGCACGAATGTCGCCTTTGGGCAATATCCTGAATCGCTTCCCCCACATGGTAAATAAGTTGGGGAATGTTTATGCCAAACTTGTAGAATTGAAACTTACTGGTACTGCGGTGCTAGTGGATAAAGCGATCGCAGAAAAGCTCTACGATCCTTTATTACACTTAGTGCGTAATGCTTTTGACCACGGGATTGAAACTCCGCAAGTTCGCAAAGAGCATGGTAAAGCAGAACAGGGTTTAATCGAAATCTCCGCCTATCATCAGGGTAGCCAAACTGTTATCGAAGTTCGGGATGATGGTCAGGGATTGAATTTAGACAGAATTCGCAAAAAAGCTGTTGAATTTCATCCCATACAAACTGGAGAAAAAACTAGGAGCTATGCTTCTAATCTGGCTGATACTGAACTTTTAGATTTGATATTTTCGCCGGGATTTTCTACTGCTAATCAAGTAAGCGAAATTTCTGGACGCGGTATGGGTTTAGATATTGTGCGTACTCAGATGCACGCACTTAATGGCTCAATTTCCGTTCAATCTTTTCCCAACCAAGGAACAACATTCATACTCAAAATTCCTTTTTCTATGACTACAGAAAAGTTAATGCTAGTTCAAGCCAAAGGCGTTGTTTATGCCCTGCTTTTGGACAGTATCGAAAAAATATTGATTCCCTCTGAACAACAGATTAAAGAAATTGAAGGCAAAAAAGTCTTCTATTCAAACACAGACAATGATGAGACTATGGTCAGCCTCCGTCAACTTTCAAAGTTGATTGATTATAATGGTTCATTGTTTAATAGTGTTACTCCATACAATACATCAAATACTCACGACCCAAGCATAGCGAAAAATCCGGTGCTTTTGCTCCGACGAAATCAGGGAAAAATTGCTTTAGAAGTTGACCAAATAATTGGTGAACAAGAACTGGTAATTAGACCTTTAGGAAATGCGATCGCACCGCCAAAATACATTTATGGTTGTAGTAGTTTAGCCAATGGTAATCTGATCTTAGTGATTGATGCTTCATTGCTGGTTGAGTCTAGCGAGATCCACCAAACAACACTTGATATCAGGGCGCTACCAATAGCTTCTTCGTCAAGTAAAAAAGCCTTGCCGATATCGGGACACAATTTTTCATCTACACCATTACTTACTGCATCGACTTCCACAACAACTATAGAAACCCAACCCATTTATTCTCAAGTATCAAATAATAAATCACCAAAAACTGCATCGACTTCCACAACAACTATAGAAACCCAACCCATTTATTCTCAAGTACCAGATAATAAATCACCAAAAGTTGTTTTAGTGGTAGATGACGCAATTAGTCTCCGGCAAACTCTCTCTCTAACTCTGCAAAAATTTGGCTATCAAGTAATACAAGCTCAAAATGGTATAGAAGCTCTAGAAAAGTTGCAGTTACATCCAGAAATACAAGTTGTCATCTCCGATTTAGAGATGCCACGAATGAATGGTTTTGAGTTGTTGAGCAATTTCCGTCAATACCCCAATTTAGCAAAAATACCTGTAATGATTCTCACTTCTCGCAGCGCTGAAAAACACCGCCAGCTTGCCCAAGAATTGGGTGCAAAGGCTTACTTGACCAAGCCTTATTTAGAGCATGAGTTTCTTTCTACAATTCAGGGGTTAGTTAACAGTAATACCAATGATTCTAAGCATTTACTCATGGCGACAAATCATTGATAATTCGTAATTCGTAATTACGAATTACCAGGTAGATTATTTGGATCTACACCTAGAGAGCGTAAATACTGCGCTAACTGTTCAGCCCTTTGCCGTTCTTGTTGTGCTTGTTCTGCATCTGTCAAATAGCGGTTTCCTTGCTGATCATACCAACATAAAAACTCCTGTTGTATCCCGGCAATTACAGCTTGGTGTCGCCCAATACCTAATCCTACCTCTGGCATCAAATAGGGTTCACCTATTTGTAGTTGGTAGTTTCCATCTATCAACTTATATACTTCAAAGGGTTGATGTTGGTCGCGCCGCCAAAACTCTGGGTTATAAATTACGTAGTACAATATACCGAGTTTTCTGTATATATCTAGCTTCTCATCGTATTCACCTCCTGGGGTGTGGGATACCATTTCTAATGTGAATATTGGAACTATCCCCTTTTCTTCCCAAACTACGTAACTTTTGCGTGATTTGCCACCCTTTCTCCGTTCTACTCCCACACTCAAAAAAGCATCTGGCACTACAGGTACTCTGGGATTTACTCCTGTGGTGTGATACACTCCCATATCTACTCCGAAGTACCAATCCATGCGATTTGCCCAAATAGAGTTGAGTAGGAAAAGTAAAATGTTGGGCAAAAAATTTTGGTCTTCGTTATCCACTGGCGTATCGTCTGAACAGGGAAGTTCATCAGTAGTTGGTAACGCATTTTTGAGATCAGGTGAGAGCATAACCGTTGTCTCGCTGGCGTTTGATGATTTTATAAGAAGAATTCAGAACTCAGGAGTCAGAATTCAGAATTGAATTGGAGTCCGACTGGGTAATGAATATTGGTTTAAAACCTTGCGCGAAGTCAAGCGAAAAAAATTAAAATATTCTCGCCTTAAAACTCTATCCCTTTATGGGTAGAGTATTCACAATTGGTGAATTCTGTATTCTGACTCCTGTTTTATTATAAGTGAGTGACGAAAAGTTTAGCGTTTGGGTGTAGTTTCACCAAACTTAATCAAAAGTGCGATCGCAATACTAACAAGCAAAATTAACGTCATACTCAAAGCTGAACCAAATCCCCAATTTTGAGTTGCTCCCAGAAACTGGTTATAAACTAACCGCGCCGCCGTCATACTAGAAGCACCACCAAGTAATTCTGGATCGACAAAATCCCCCAAGCCTGTGATGAATACAAGCATGGAAGCAGCCGCAATTCCCGGAAAAATTTGCGGTACGGTTACTTGCCAAAAAGTTTCCACCGGATTTGCACCTAAATCAGCCGCCGCTTCTAGCAACCGCTTGTCTAGCTTTTCGAGAGAAGCATATAAAATCAAAACCATATAGGGTAACAAGCTGTAACTCATGCCAATAAATACAGCTTGACTTTGGTTAAGTAATTCCAAAGTAGGCAAGCCTAAATTGCTGAGTAAACTGTTGAATAAACCAGTAGGACGAAGAATTGTAATCCAAGCATAGGAGCGAAGTAACGAGGAAGTCCACAAAGGTAATATAAAGCCTAATAGCAGCAAATTACGCCAACGTTGCGGCGCTATCTGAGCAATCCAATAGGCGACGGGGAAGCCCAAAATTAAACAAATGATGGTGGTGCCAAACGCAAAAAATAGCGATCGCACGATTACTTGCAAGTAAAGGGGGTCAAATATTCGGATGTAGTTTTTGAATCCGTTGGGATTAACCAAATCTCCCGGTCGAATGTCTGCAACTAAACTTAACTCCAAAATTATCAAACTTGGCAGCACCAACAAAAGTAATAACCAAATCCCCGATGGTGCAAGTAATACCAAAGGTTGAAGCCAATTTCTGACGGGGCGATACAATTCTTCTATTTTAGAAATCTCATTTTTTTCAAAATTCACTATTTATAACTCCTAACAGACGCGATTAATCGCGTCTCTACTCAATACTCCTGTACAGACGCGATTAATCGCGTCTCTCCTAACTATTTTAGCTGCTAGTTAATTGAGTCCAATAGCGATCGTAAACATCTTCAAATTCTCCTACAGGACTAACACGTTCACAATTTGCTAAAACCGACTCTGAGGGAAACAAATTAGTATTGTTCTGGATGATTTTTGGCAATTGCTCAAATCCAGCACTATTAGGTGTAGATATACTCAGGCGTTGACTGATTTGGGCTGCTAATTCTGGTTGTAGAATCATGTTAATCCAAGCATAAGCTCCAGCTTGGTTGGGGGCTGTTTTGGGAATAACAATAGTGTCTGTCCATAATGAAGAACCACTGCGAGGAATTACATATTTTAGTTTAGGGTTTTCTTGAGAGATTTTCACCGCATCTGCTGAATAACACATTGCCAATAGTAAATCTCCTGCGAGAATTTGATTTTGCCAAGCGTCGGTGTCAAAACGTGCGATCGCAGGTTTTAGCACCTTCAACTTTTCATAAGCTTGTTTGATTTGTTGTTCATTTTTTGAGTTGTAAGAATAACCTAGCATCCGTAACGTCGCACCCATCACTTCTCGAACATCATTGAGCAAGGTCATCTGCTGACTAAGTTGCTTTTGGTTTTGCCAAAGATAATCCCAGTCTTGTGGTGCATCATTGAGTTTTTCGGAATTGTAAAGTAAACCTGTTGTCCCCCAGTTAAAAGGGATACTATATCGGTTATTGGGGTCATAACTAGGATTCTGAAACCGGGGGAATAAATTCTCTAAACCGATTAAGCGATCGTGATTTATTTCTGTTAACAAACCTTTGTTTACCATCTTCTGCACCATGTAATCGGATGGGTAGATGATGCTGTAAGTGCCACCGCCTCCAGCTTGCAACTTAGCCAGCATGACATCATTGGAATCATACACATCCGCTAGCACTTTCATGCCGGTTTGGGTGCTAAAAGTTTTCAGTAATTGGCTGTCAGTATATTGCGTCCAGGTAAAGATATAAAGTTGGTCACGTTGACCATTCGGATTAGAATTAGCACGTACTTCAGCTAGCCTCCAGCCACAACCAGCTAAAGATAAGCTAGAAAGGGCTGCCACCCCTTTGAAAAATTGGCGTCTGTTAGTCATTTAGATTACAGGATACCTCGTAGCCCCCGGCGTGATTTTTTGGGGTAAATGTGTCATTTTTCACACTTACTATCAAAATGTTACATCACACACAACATTTTTCCTGGCACAAGGGTTAGTAAAAGCGATCGCCTGCTTGGACACTATCCCTTATTTCATCAAACTCCCTCAATGAGATCCCTACATGGAACGAGTTTTTCATCATCTGGGTATCAGTGGGACAAAAAAAGAAGAAGTTTTTACAGATGAAATTATGTAGATTTTGGCTATATGGCTTAAACTAGTAGGTTTATCATCATATTTCTTATAGTTTCAATCAATAGACTGTTATGCTGTTCGCAAGAAAGCCAAACAAGTTTGTAGAGAATTGCGGCACAAAGTAGTTAAATATGTTGTTAAACATTTGTAAACTGTTAGCAGCCGAGTAGCCGCGTGTCACATCTTGTTAAGGAATTATCATGAGACAACTTGTTATTGCTGAACGCGTATGCCTCATTGGTCATATCGTGTCAAAAGCCTTTGGACTGGTAGGGATGCTACTGGTCATACCTAATGCCGAAATAATTTTCAACTTATCGCAAGTTGGAGAAACTGCCATGCAGTTAAGTATGGCGGGTGGCGGTGTAGTTGATATCATCTTGGGGACAATAGCTGTCTCTATTTATGCCTACCGGACGTTGGGATTGGGAACTTGGCTAGCATTTATGCTGCCGGCTGTGTTTATCTCTTTGGGAAGTGAACTACTGGGAACTAGCACAGGTTTTCCGTTTGGCGATTATAGCTACTTGAGTGGCTTGGGTTATAAGATTGCGGGGCTAGTTCCTTTCACAATTCCTTTATCTTGGTTTTATGTTGGGCTGTCGTCTTACTTAATTGCTAGAACTGGTTTGAAAGTGGCTCAAAAACCCAGTTGGGGACGCCATATTGCGGCTATAGCCGTTGGTGCTTTGCTCTTTACTTGCTGGGATTTTGCCCTTGAACCAGCTATGAGTCAATCTTCTCTGCCCTTCTGGTATTGGGAACAACCAGGAGCTTTCTTTGGGACACCTTACCAGAACTATGCAGGTTGGTTTGGCACTAGCGCCCTGTTTATGAGTGTGGCAGGATTATTGTGGAGAAATACATCGATTAAATTAGAGCGATCGCAACTCAACCTACCCTTAGTCGTTTATTTAACTAACTTTGCCTTCGCCGCCGGACTAAGCTTGGCCGCTGGGTTCTCCATCCCTGTGTTGCTTGGCTTATCGCTTGGTGTGACTCCCGCCGTGGCACTGTGGTTAAGCAGTTCAACCACACCCACGCAAGTTGCTGTTGAACCAGTAAGCAAGGAAGTATCAGTAGCAAAGGTTGAAGTTGCTTTGAAATAAGGAGTGGGGAGTGGGGAGTGGGGAGTGGGGAGTGGGGAGTGGGGGGATGAGGGAGATGAGGGAGATGAGGGAGATGAGGGGAATGACTAATAACTAATAACTAATGACTAATGACTAATGACCAATGACCGAATGGCACTAAGTTAAGATACAGCCCCTGCCCTGACTGGTTCCCAGCCTGGAAGCTGGGAAACCATTCTGGGAGGCTCCGCCTCCTCTTTCTTGACCAGAGGTAGAACCTCTCGGAATTCGTTCCCAGCCTGGAGGCTGGGAACGAGGCGACACAAGCCTTTGGGCTTTTCTTAGTGCCATTCGACCAATGACAAATGACAAATGACAAATGACTAATGACTAATGACTAATGACAACGCTTTGATAGTAGAAAGCGCCATCTCCCTTTTATTGCTACTTATCCAAGTACCAGCAACGGCGATTCTGTTTTCGCGTCTGCTAAAGGGACCAAAACGCCTTCCGCCAATAGAACCGCAACAGCCAACGCCGGAGCTTTTGGGTAGGGTTAGTGTCGTCGTTCCCACATTGAATGAGGCGCTTCGCATTAGCCCTCTGTTAGCTGGTTTAAGTCAGCAAAGCTACGAGGTTCGGGAAATAATTGTTGTAGACAGCAAATCTGCTGATGGCACTCCTGACTTGGTAAAAGCGATACAGCAGAAAGATCCGCGCTTTCGCCTGATGACAGATGACCCCTTACCCTCTGGTTGGGTAGGGCGTCCTTGGGCGTTGCATAACGGTTTTCTATATAGTTCTGAGGCTAGTCAGTGGTTTCTGGGGCTGGATGCTGATATCCAACCGCATCCGGGTTTAGTTGCTGGTTTGGTGAAGACCGCCGAAGCACAAGGTTATGATCTAGTTTCCCTTTCGCCCCAGTTCATCCTTAAATATCCTGGCGAGTGCTGGCTACAACCAGCTTTGTTGATGACTCTGCTTTACCGATTTGACCCCGCCGGGATTAATACAGAGCAACCAGAACGGGTGATGGCAAATGGGCAGTGTTTTTTGTGTCGTCGCTCCGTTTTAGCTGCTGTGGGTGGCTATAGCAGTGCGAGTGGTTCTTTTTGTGATGATGTCACTTTGGCACGGAATATTGCTGCTCAAGGGTATAAAGTGGGCTTTTTAGATGGCGCAAAGGTGCTGAAGGTACGGATGTATGAAGGGGCGATGGAGACGTGGAAGGAATGGGGGCGGAGTCTCGACCTTAAAGATGCAACTTCTCGCTCTCAGTTGTGGGGAGATTTATGGCTACTCACATCTGTTCAGGGTCTACCCCTTTTAATTGTCCTGACTTTTTTGTTAATTTCTCCCCAACTCTCCTACTTGCAAGAGACGCGATTAATCGCGTCTCTACCCACTCCCGCACTTCTTCTGCTGGGACTGAATTTATTTCTCCTGGTGATTCGCTTTGCTATGCTAATAGCGATCGCACCTTCCTACGATCGCACAACCGCTAAAGGCCGCTGGTTATTCTGGCTTTCCCCTTTAGCTGATCCCTTAGCTGTGCTACGAATCTTCTTATCTGCGTTCCGCACCCCGCGCGAGTGGCGGGGACGCAAATATAGTGTAAAAGAGGGGGAGTGGTGAGTGGTGAGTGAGCGAAATTCCCTATTCCCTATTCCCTATTCCCTACTCCCTACTCCCTACTCCCTACTCCCTCACTCCCTCACTCCTCTTCACCTCCTATTTGATCCCCGCGTTCCAGTTCCCAAAGAATTTGATTTCCTTCACGGCGTACCCGTGACACTATCCAGTTTCGCCAGCGCCATTGATCTCCCCGACTGGTGACAGCGCTGGCGTGGACATCCATCAAGTCTGCTAACTCAGAACTGGTGATTAAGTAACCTTTTTCAGAAATTTCGTCAGCAATACGCAGAGTTTCGACCAAGCTGCGGAGTTGCAAAACCCTAATTTCTGACGGTTTTTCATCGGTTGCGATCGCACTTAGCCCAGTTGGTGGTTCCATAACAGTTATTTCTGATGCAGAAGTACTGACTTCTGGTGTACTTTGGTTAATTATTCGAGAGCTTTTGTCAGAATCAGCTACTTTTGCTACATTTAGTTGGCTGGAATCAGGTAAAGAGTTGTCAAAATCTGTGGGAGATAATTGTTGTAGCGAAGGGATTTTGCCACTGGCATAGGTGCGAGCGATCGCATCACAACGTTCGTTACCTATGTTACCAGAATGTCCCCTGACGTGTTGCCATTTCACCTGTTGGGTATTGAGTTCGTCGAGAGTTTCTAAAAGGTCTTGGTTTTGGACGGGTTTACCATCTGACTTTTTCCAACCTTTCTTTTTCCAGCCTTTCACCCACTTGGTAACGCAATTAATCAGGTATTCGCTATCGGTATGAAGGGTGATGGCTTGGGCTTGTTGAGATGTTTGCAGGAATTGCAGGGCGGCGATCGCCGCTTGCATTTCCATTTTATTATTAGTGGTATGAGGGGATGCATCGCCCATTTCGTGGATTGAGCCATCGCTGAAGTAGACGACAACACCCCAACCGCCTGGGCCAGGGTTCCCGGTGCAAGCACCATCAGTGTATATGCTTTGAATTGTGGGTTGAGTGGACATGGTTAGGGCATGGAACCGCAGAGGACGCTAAGGGAAGAGTTATTAGCGGCGAATTTTTTAAACAATATCCAGGCTATTATAGTTTATCTCGTAGATTGCAGCACGGTAATTAAAAGTTGAAGTAATAAATATTTTTATGTACCCAATTAATGAGTTTTTTTTAGTATTAATAGATAGGGATTCAAATTGAGATAAGTTAATTCGGGCTTTGAAAGTTTTGCTGATATTACAGATAAGGAAGTTAAAACAAATCTGAAAATAAATACCCGATATCCTAATCGGATGTTAACAGCGAATCTTTCAGTTGATACAAACTTTATTGATGAAAATTCAGAATCATATATCGTTACTCAAAATAGTTCCATCGGGCATGAGGGTTTCCTCGAAAAGGCAATCTCGGAAGTTGACTCCGAAAACTCTGTCATCCCTGAACTTAGCTTCACGAAAGTCCGTCCTAATCAACTCGGCTTTCTCAAAACTAACACTTCCCAACCTAGCTCTCTTGAAAGTCGCTTCTGTCAAATCAGTACGGACAAATCCCATCGATCTGATTCTTGCGTTTCTCAATTTGACTCGACTCAAGTCGGCACAGTAAAAATCACTCTCAACCAAACTAGCTCCCGCCAAATCGGCTCCACTCAAATTGGCTCGCTCAAAAATCGATTGGAAAATACGGACTCCGCGCATTCTGGCATTGCTCAAATCAGCCCCCGTGAAATCGCTCTCACCCAAATCAACGTTGGTCAAGTCAGCATTACGCAAAATTACTCCTCCCATATAAAGTTTGATCCATTGAATGCTGCTGTTACGCAAGATAATACCGCTCAAATCCAACCCTTTGAATTGTCCACGTTCCCAATATCTGTTTTTTCGGGAAGGAGTTTCTATAAGAGTGTTGCAAGAAATAAATGATCCAAAATCAAGCAGAGTTACAAAAGATTTCAACGAACCATTTTTTCAAGTTTGGTAAACGCTGAATTTGCT
>NZ_JBALBY010000045.1:0-125151 GCF_036919575.1 Nostoc sp.
TATATCGGCGATCGCATTTGCTATATCGGCGAACTCATTTGCTATATCGGCGAACTCATTTGCTATATCGGCGAACTCATTTGCTATATCGGCGATCGCATTTGCTATATCGGCGAACTCATTTGCTATTTCGGCGACTTACTTGCCACAAAAACCATCACTAGATATTTATCCAAAAGACTTGTCTGCTTTAACTCCTGCCATTTTTTAAGTCGTCGAACTCACGCTAATAGAGTTATTTTGGTCGTGATAAATACAGCAATTCGCTGGGGTTGTAAGGTGAACCCAGAAATTAATATTCATCTACAAACTGAGGATGAACCCACAGATATTCGCGGCGTTTGTTCTGCACTCGCACCAAACCACCAAAGCTAGGATCTTTTTGTTTCAATAGGGCGTGTAATTCTCGCAAAATCGAGCCTTGGGCGCGAATTGCATCACCTTCTAAAAAGGAAGCATCGCCCTTGGACTTCCCAGTTAATGCCATATCACTGCCCTTCAAGGTAGATTCAATAGTTTTTTGTCCCAAATCAAGTTGTTCTTCAATGGCTTTGTAGGTGGTGTCATCCAGCATAAACTTAGTTGCCGAACCAGCTACAGGTAATACTAGGCTGAGAGTTCCTGTCAAAAGTTTGAGATAGGGGACTGCCTTGGTGAACCACTCACGGGGCAAGTCTAATTCATAAACTCCCTTTTTCTTGTCATCGGGATTTAAGGCTGGAAGAGGTTGACGTGCGTGTTCACACCAGAGAGTAAGTTGAAACTTAGCGCTCATCCATTTGGGGCGATCGCCAAATCCTGGTTCAATGGGCTTAAAGCTAAACAAACGTGGTCCATCTTTCGCTTCATCGGTGAACATCTGCATTAGGTCTGCGAACTGTTGATCAACTTGGCTGAGAATAATACGTTGCTTCTGAGATAATGCCTGAAAGCGTTGTTGATTTCGACTATCTAAGATAATGAAATCTCTGCGGATGACCTTTAACTCCTCTTTCACGATGCTTCGGAATTGCTCAGTACCAATTGCTTGGGATGGGGGCGGAGTCGTGGGTGCGTTATTTAGCAAACAATCAATGTTTTGCCATTCATCACATCCTGAAACTGTGCAGAGAAACTCATCATTCTTCTTTTTACTCTTAATTAATTTTTCTACCTCAAATAGTCCGTTTCCAGGTGTATTTAGGCCGCAAGGTGCAACACAAGAAACCATAACGTTACAACGTAATCCTTCCCAGAAGTTTTCAACTAGCCATTTAATATCTTCTGTGAGATAGGACAAAAAGCGTTCTGGATAAGCTGCCCGCACTGTAATTTTTATATCAGTGTCCACATATTCCAGCAATGCCCGACCGTTGTAGTCATTGTCAAGCATCAAACCCCGTTGCCAGTGGATACTATCTTCGTAATTTGTCCGCCCTAGTGAGTATTTATGCAACCGAACAATCAACTGGTAAAACAATCCTTCTGCCACTGCAAACTGTCCCCGACTGTCCACAATGCGGCAGATTTGTACCTGTTGTCTGTCTCCCGCTTCTGGTTGCTCTCCCCAATTGGGTAATCTTTCCGGGCGTGTATCGGGGACGAGTTGGGCAATCAGGCTAGTATTGCTAGGTTTTAACTGATCTAATACCACTTTGTAGGACAGATCAAAGCGTTCCATCAGCCGTAAAAAGATGGGATGGAGTTCTTTCGGGTAGCCTTCTTCCCCTGCAAATGGGGGATTGCTCCATAATTCACTGAGATAATCAAATTCGATTAATCCATTTTTGTCACGAGTTTTTTGATCATCCAGCACGAAGCTGATCGCTTTTGCCAGCCAGTCGGGTTTGAGGATGACTATATCGCGCAGTGTTGGGTCGTAATGGTAATGGATGAAATGCCCCAAAATATGGGAGATGCGAAGGAATAGTTCTGCTTGCTGCTCATCAATTCCCTGTTGAGCGCAGATAGCAATAACATCATCGTAAGGTAAATAGGCTTTGTCGCTGTTTTTCAAGATTTCCCGTACCTGTTGCCACTTGGCAGGAACGGAACGCCCTACTTCAGGAAGAGATGCAGCGACACGAGCAATTTTTTCTTTTAATTCTGTCAGCCTGGTGTTATGTGTTGCATTTTCCTGGGGTTTACTGTCTACATGGAAGAAATCAAGCACCGTATCTTTGCCGAATTGATCCAAAATTTCCTGTCTGTCAATGTCTGGTTGTCGCTGTCCGGGTCCGCCGTGGGTGGCAACTACTAATACTTTGGCATCCGGTTCTCGATTTTTGATTAGCGTGATCCACTCTTTGACAAAACCTTGCTGGGGTCCTTCCCGTGGTTTCCACACTACCAGATACACGCCTGGCGCACTGAAAAACAACTGGTGTGTTGGTCGATAAACCCGTTGACCGCCAAAATCCCAACCATTCAAGGTGATTTCTGTGCCACTGTCGGGATCGGTGAGGATTACAGTTTTAATCTCAATCCCGTGAGTGGTGGGGCTACCTTCTACCCATTCATCACCACGCAACGCTCCCAACAGGCAACTCTTCCCAACTTCACCCTCACCAACTAGGATTAGTTTGGCTTCATTCAGTGTTATTTGTTTTTCTGCTTTTGCTCGCAGGTATTCTAAGACGGCTTCAGTGCCTTGTTCGTAGGCAGCAGCAAGGTCAGGATTGAGGGGGTTATCATCGAGTTCGAGAGTGTTTAAGTGAAGAGACTGCCCTAAAGACACTGGCAAGTCGGTTAATAGATTTTCATCAGCCGTAAACGAGCTTAGTTGACTCAATAGACTAATTGAATCTGGAATATTTTTAATTCGATTCTTGTGAATATGTAAAAGCTCTAACTGTGTTAAGTTACCAATCCACTCAGGTAGTTCATCAAGACCAATTCCCCAAGCAAAGAGTTCTTTTAATTGAGTCAATTGTCTAATAACATTTGGCAACTCATTAAAGCAGTTCCCACCAATCACCAAAGTATTCAACTTCGACAGTTGTTGTAAATACTGTGGAAGCACGGTAATACCATTTTCGTTAAAACGAAGCTCCTCCAAATTAATTAAGTACCTAATTGATTGAGGCAATTGATTAAGCTTGTTGTTGTTCAGATCAAGCTTAATTAACTGAGAAAGCTGCCCCAGCGCCTCTGGCAGTTCCGTTAATTGATTCTCGAAGAGGTTAAGCATTTGCAACTCTGTCAGGGATGCGATCGCCTCTGGCAGTACTGTTAGTTTATTGAAGGAGAGGTTAAGCGATTGCAACTGAGTCAGGGAGGCGATCGCATCTGGTATTTCTGCCAGTTGGTTGCTGGAGAGGTTAAGCGATTGCAACTGAGTCAGGGAGGCGATCGCATCTGGTATTTCTCTCAGTTGGTTGCTGGAGAGGTTAAGCCTTTGCAACTGAGACAGGGAGGCGATCGCATCTGGTATTTCTGTCAGTTGGTTTTCGCCGAGGTCAAGCGATTGCAACTGAGACAGGGAGGCGATCGCATCTGGCACCTCAGTGAGTTCCATCTCGCTGAGATCAATTTCTATTGCTCCCTCTTGCCGTGCCTCTTCAATACACTGCTCCGCTTCCTGATAAGCCTGATCTCTTGCCATGACTAAATCCTTTCTCTCACTACCAAAATCGGAATAATAGCTAGATTTTTCTGGTTAACAGCCCATACAGTAAATTTAGCCAGAAAATCTTAGCCTAACATTCCAACAAACGGCGAACAACGCTACCGATAAAAATTAATTGACTTGCTGAAAAATAAAATATATGCAGATGAGGGCGATCGCATTTTTGAAATGGTGCGATCGCGCTTGTACATTAACTCAATGCGTGGAACGATGGTTAAAGTTAATCTCAGCAATCTCGAATGGAAAGAGCAGGATTTCATCGGGAAAAGTAAATTGGTTTTGAGAGGTTAGGCGATCGCTCCATGCTACCGCCTATAGGTAAAGTGAAATAAAGTGCGATCGCCACTGAGTTTTTTTTGTGAATTATTTATCCCAATTCTTGATGCACACCAACTCCTAACTTTTTATGGAACGCGTTGTCAAAACCGGATTTGGTTGGCGTATTGGCTGGAATCCCGATGCATCTGAGTTTAAAGGTTTAGTGGGTACAGATGATTGGGCAATTGAGTTAACGGAAGCCGAGTTGAATGATTTTTGCCGTCTACTAGCACAGTTAGCAGACACCATGAAACAACTCGCAACTGAATTAATGGAAGAGGAAAAAATTGCTTGTGAAGCCGAAAGCGATTTATTATGGATGGAGGTGGAAGGCTATCCTCATGCTTACAGTTTGCGCTTGATCTTGAATACAGGGCGATGTGTAGAGGGTAAATGGGATGCTTCTGCTGTTCTAGATTTACTGCAAGCTACTGGGATGCTTAAGGTTTTTTAAATTTAGCTCTTGATTATCCTAGAGTTTTGATGTATGATAATAATTCTGACCGGGGCGTAGCGCAGCTTGGTAGCGCGCCACTTTGGGGTAGTGGAGGTCGTGGGTTCGAATCCCGCCGCTCCGATTGATGATAAGCCATGCCTGCTATTCTTTTCAAAAGATTGGCAGGTTTTTCAATTAGGTCTATCGCTTCCCTGCATTACCCATAATTATTTGCGTAGAGAGGGAGTGGGGAGTGGGGAGTGGGGAGTGGGGAAGAAGCCTTTTCGGGGTGTACTGATTTTTTTCAAAAATCAAATACGAGTCCTATATCATCCGTTATTGCCAGCAATTTGATTATAATCCGCCAGATAACCCCAAGGACTAGACAATGGTTACAGTGGCGTGCAGATATTCTTACTGACTTCTTGGCGCATCTCTACCGGGAGGTGAAACCGGTGAATCCTAACTTGCTAGTAGCGATCGCACCTAATATTTATGATTGGGCATTCCAGGAATATTTGCAAGAGTCACCTACATGACTGAGGCAGGGAATAGTTGATAATAGTTGAGATGATTCACCCGCAGATTTAAGGGAAAAGGCGCGTGGAATTTAAATTGCCAGTGGAACGGATAATTAAAACTCTCAATCAAGATTTACCGACACTGTTTGAAAAAGATATTTCCTATGATATTTATACACAGGATATCTATTTTAAAGACCCAGTGAATTCATTCAAATACAAATTTAATTATCGCATTATATTTTGGACTTTGCGATTTCACGCTCGGCTATTTTTTACCCAAATTTACTTTGATGTCCATGAGGTTTATCAGTCAGCCGAAGACACTATTTTAGCAAAGTGGACGGTGCGGGGAGTGTTGCGTGTTCCCTGGAAAGCAGGTTTGCTTTTTAATGGCTATTCAACTTATAAACTCAACCCAAATAATTTGATATACGAGCATATCGACACCTGGGATCGCAAACCTGGCGAGATTTTAAAGCAGTTTTGGCAAAGGGGAGAGATAGCTAAGTAGGTCGGCGCAATTAAAGCTAACTGGTGAAGGCTGTCATTTGTCCTTTGTCATTGGTCATTAGTAAGGGCTTTAAGCCTATTTACATTTCGTAATATACTTGGTTTTTTCGCGCCAACTCACTTAATTAGATAATAAAATATGTCTTAATTCATGCCGAATATGGCAAAGTGCTGGCTACGCCTACGCATTTGTGACATCAGCACTCACATTTGTTATTTCGGCGATGCCTACGGCGGGCTTCGCCAATGCATTTGCTACATCAGCGATCGCATTTGTTAGATCAGCGATCGCATTTGTTAGATCGGCGATCGCATTTGTTAGATCGGCGATCGCATTTGTTAGATCAGCGATCGCATTTGTTAGATCGGCGATCGCATTTGTTAGATCAGCGATCGCATTTGTTAGATCAGCGATCGCATTTGTTAGATCAGCGATCGCATTTGCTACATCAGCGATCGCATTTGTTAGATCAGCGATCGCATTTGTTAGATCAGCGATCGCATTTGTTATATCGGCGATCGCATTTGTTATATCGGCGATCGCATTTGTTATATCGGCGATGCCTACGGCGGGCTTTGCCAACGCATTTATTATATCAGTTGCAAAAAAATTGTAGGTTGGGTGGAGGCTTTGCGTAACCCAACATCCTGATAATCAGTTGGGTTGCGCTCCGCTCCACCCAACCTACGTCTCCCCACTCCCCACTCCCTACTCCCTGTCTACTGGTTCTAGGCTGGCTTTCACGTTAAGTTGACACCAATGAGCATTGCTGTGCCCCTACTGCGTGGTCTATTTACTACTGCAAAATCCACGCAGCCTGAAAAAAGTCGCGCTCACAAAACATCGCATAACGATAGGTTGAATGCACAACAGGATTGGTAGTGGCATAATTGTCAACTAAACTTTCTAATTGTTGTGTTGGTAGTTGAAAGTCTGCGCTGCTGTAAGTACGAATCCAGTCTGCATATTGATGATTAGGAATACCGTTATCAGCCAACTGTTCTCCCAAAAAAGAATACAAACGCATACAAGGAGACATCGCCGCCGCAGTTAAACCCACATCTCCACCCCAAGCAGTTGCTAACAAAAAGTCAGTATAGCGGCGAGTGGCATCGCCAGGTTCCACAGAATGCAAATTGACTCCCCATTGAGAAGCATAGCCAGTATGCAGCCGCAGTTCTTCTAAAACTCCACTAGCTAAGTTATGAAATGTGGTGAAACCTAACCAATCTGGTGCTTTAGCTGCGGCGATACTATACGCACGGGCAAAAGCTTCTAAGAAAAAAGCATCTTGCCCTACGTAGTAAGCAAATTTCACCTGCTCAAGAGTACCATCACCAATGCCTTGAACGAAAGGATGCTCTAGGCAAGCTTGGGCTAAGTCTTGATTTGCTGCCCATAATTTGTTAGATAAAGTCATTTGTCATTTGTCATTTGTCATCTATATATTATCCCTCTGTTGTTTCAAATCTCCCTCTCAAAAAGGGAAGAACTGGAGCAAAACTGAGCCAAGACTTCCCAAAAATTCAACGAAACTGGGGCTACCAGCACTTACTTTCTCATTTACGGGTGTTTGCAGTTCTTTAATAAAAGCTTGGGCTGTTTGCGTTCCCAGGCTGTTGTTTTGAGATGTAAACAATTTTTGAGCAAGTTGAGCATCTTGGAATGCACCTTGTCTATCTAGTATTTGGTAACGGGCGACACCACGAGCTAAAAAAGCACCCGCATATTCTGGTTTAATAGCGATCGCTTGATTAAAATAACTAATTGCTTGTTGTTGGTTGCCTTTTTGCCCTTCTGCTACACCCCAAGCATAAAATTCTTCTGGTGAAGCAATTTGTGATGGTATACCAACTGCACCCTCGAAGTTAGCACTATTCAGGTTAGCACCAGTCAGTTCTGCATTTGCTAAATAAGTATTTCTCAAATCAGCACCCGTCAAATTTGCTCCACCAAATTTAGCTTCGCTCAGGTTAACACCAAATAAACTCGCGCCACTCAAGTTTGCACCCCGCAAATCTGCGCCGCTCAAGTTTGCACGGCTGAGGTTAGCATTTGTGAGATTAGCACCGCTCAAATTGGCTCCAGATAAGTCAGCCATCACTAAACCTGCACTAGTCAAATCACAGTTTTGACATTGTTTGGTTGCCAATAACTGTTTAATATGTTCAGAATTTGCGGCTTGTACGGTTGTTGTCAAAATAATTGTGGTTAAAAATGCGGCTGCGCCGAGAATTTGATTTTTCATATTCGTGTAATATTTCTTACTCAATATTAAACATTGACTGAGACGGATTTATACTTCAGCCTATGATATGAGCAATCTTAACAATTTACCCTCTGTAGTTGCCTATATCACTTTTAAAGAAGTCGGAAGTCGGAAGTCGGAAGTCGTAGAGACGCGATTAATCGCGTCTGTACTTTTGTAACGGGGATAAAGACTCATTGCCACAAAACTTAAAGCATTGCGTGAAGCACGGGGTTTTAAACCCAATTTTTTGATAAACACTTGCTGGTTGTGCAAGTTCACTTCTCCAGTCTTCTGGTTTGGAGAAGATAAACTCAATTTTGCAAATAAGCTCAGGGTGAATGTTAGAATAACTGCTGTCAAACTGCTAATTATTTATACTGAGGTTAACCCTTGATAGGCATAGTGTTGCCTTTAGAGCCTAGGTACAAAATCTCATTAATTCGTAGCGAATTCTCTGCGTGCATATACGTTTAAATTGCAACCCTCAATTCGCCACGATTTTACGCCTCCACAATAGTCAAAACAAACATTAAGATAGTCAAAAAAACGTGACTCAGCAAGACAAAATCTTAAAAAAAATTCTCTCTGGGACTTCTGATACAGACATCCCTTTTGCCCAACTGTGGCAACTTTTATATAGACTAGGCTTTGATGAACGGATTCGTGGCGATCATCGTATTTTTATCAAAGCCGATGTTGAGGAAATATTGAACCTGCAACAAAAAAAAGGAAAAGCCAAAAGCTATCAAATTAAACAAGTTCGCGCAGTGATTCTCAAGTATAAGTTAGGAACTAAAAATGATGTTTCGCTATGAAATTATTCTTTACTGGAGTGAATTAGATCAAGCCTTTATTGCTGAAGTGCCAGAGTTATTAGGCTGTGCTGCTGATGGCGATACTTATCAAGAAGCCCTGCATAATGTAGAATTAGTTATGCAGGAATGGATAGAAACGGCTAAGGATTTAGGGCGTCCAATTCCTGAACCTAGACCGCGTTTGATGTATATTTAATTGATACACAAGTCAAGTCTAAACAAACCTTGGTATTTTAGCTCATAAAACCGCTTCGGTTGTCGCGGCTTCTGAACCTATTGATGTTTCAGCTATTGTACCTGGGACCAACCTCTACAGTTCCGTCGGGCAGTATAGTTTTCCAGAAGAAAGCCCCATCCGTATTTTCATAGGAAATATTGAAATTAATAGCGCTAGCAAAGTTCGTCTCGATCAACAGAGCCATACTCAAGTCGGCTTGGAACAAATTAGCACCCCTCAGAGAAGCCCGAGTCAGGTTAGCACTCTCCAGACAAGCTGTAGTCAGATCAGCAACTCCCAATTGGGCATTTCTCAAATTAGCACAAGCCAGAATAGCCTTACTCAAGTTGGTACCAATCAATTTAGCAAACAACAAGTCAGCACCACTGAAGTCAGCACCACTGAGATTAGCTCCACTAAAATTGACACGATGGAGGCTAGTAGTCTGTCAAGCTTAAATTGATGGGTAGTGCGAGCATCTTGCTCGCGTCGTGAGCGAGACTACCAACCCGTCAAAATGAATTTGACAGAACACTAGCTCCTCTCAAATTGATCTTTCTCAAGTCAGCACCTTCCAGATTGGGGAAGAGATCGGTCGAATTTACAGTATTACGCAATTCAATTCCAGCAAAATTTCTCTCCCCAGCAGCATACCTTCTCAACAACTCCTCAGCATCCATACCCTAACTCCCGAATCAATTACTACTTGGAATGGCGATTTTAACGACTTTAGTCAATTTGGCGACCTGAGTTAGACTATTATCAAATGCGATCGCTTATACCATTGCAGAAAAATCCCGATCTGATTCACTTCCCCTGCTTGGCCAATTGGTTTTTTACAATTATTACAATCAAAATACGAGATAATTTTTCAAAGATACAGGGGTAAATACCATTGGTTCAGCAACCAGAACTCCAGGAAACTTCGTCGATACAGTCAACCGGGCGCGTGCTTAAAAGTTTGGGTACTTACCGATGGACTTCGCTGGGAGCCTTAGCCAGCCTGTTGCTGTTGACGATCGCCAACGCAATTACCCCGCAACTATTTCGCTGGGGAATTGATCAGGGCATCATCAAACAAAACCTCCAAGTTGTGCTATATAGCGCCGGTTGGATGGTAGTCGCCGCGATCGCTCGTGGTATATTCAACTTTGGACAAAGCTATTTAGCAGAAGCAGTATCTCAGGGTGTAGCCTATGATCTGCGTAACAAAATTTTCAGCCAGATTCAAAATCTCAGTTTCAGTTATCATGACCAGTCGCAGACTTCCCAACTACTAACCCGTGTCACCAGCGACATTGAGCAGATTCGTACCTTTGTTGGTACCAGCTTAATTCAGGTAATTGGTGGAATTGTGACATTGGTGAGTGTTTCGGTGATTTTGCTGGTGATGAACTGGGAATTAGCGCTGATTACACTAACAGTAATACCCCTGGCCGGATGGGTGATGGCGCGATTCATCACCAAAAATGATAAACTTTTTCGGCAAGTACAAGAGCAACTGAGCGACCTGAATGCTGTATTACAAGAGAACTTGCTAGGAATCCGGGTAGTTAAAGCCTTTGTGCGAGAGTCAACCGAAAGGTCGCGTTACACGACCATGAATGATGCCCTAATCAAGGCAAACATGAAGACCATTAGCGCCATCCGTAATACCTTCCCGTTGATCTTTTTGCTGAGTAATTTGGTAACACTGGCAGTTTTCGCATACGGGGGAGCGCAGGTGATTGGGCGGAGATTCTCCATTGGCGAACTGGTGGCGTTTAACTCCTACCTAGCGTTGATTCTCCAACCGATTTTGTTGATTGGATTTGCAGCACCCGCGATCGCTCAATCAGCTGCTTCCGCCGAACGAGTCTACGAAGTTGTAGATGCGGAGGTAGAAATTCGCGATCGCCCCGGTGCTGTCCCATTTGACACTTGCGGTGGTAGAATTACCTTTGAAAATGTTTCCTTTCGTTATCCAGGAGCGACAACCGAAACTCTCAAAGAAGTTTCCTTTGAAACGAAACCCAACGAACTAATCGCCGTTTTAGGGATGACTGGTTCGGGAAAAAGCACAATTATGAACTTAATTCCCCGCTTTTACGATGTTACAGGGGGAGCGGTTCGCATTGACGGGCGAGATGTAACAAGTTTCACACTAAAAAGCCTGCGATCGCATATTGGCATTGTATTTCAAGAAACCACCCTTTTCTCCGGCACAATCCGCGAAAATATTGCCTATGCAAAACCCGATGCAACCCTAAAGCAGGTGATTGAGGTTGCAAAAACCGCACAAATGCATGATTTTATTAGCAGTCTACCCGATGGCTACGAGACAATTGTGGGTGAACGGGGCGTGGGCTTGTCTGGTGGACAAAAACAACGAATTGCGATCGCTCGTACCTTATTAACTGATTACAGCATTCTGATTTTGGACGATAGTACCTCGGCTGTGGATGCCAAAACTGCTGCCCAAATTCAAGCCAAACTAGATGACTTAATGCGCCAAAAAGCTTGTACAACCTTTGTAGTCGCTCAACGCATTAGCACCGTCAGGAATGCCGATCGCATTTTTCTCATGGATAAAGGACGATTGGTGGCACAAGGCACTCACGAGGAATTAATGCAAACCAGCCCACTCTACGGCGTGATTTTGGAATCTCAGGTAAAGCCGAAGCAAAAAAATGATCTCAAATTAGGATAATTACCTGTAACAGCAAGAAGGCTCACATCTTACCACACCTATCAAGAAATTGGTCGCTTCTTCCCATCTTCTCAACTTTGTAGTGATACTCTACTACCAATCCCAATGCTGCAACACGGTTATGATTCATTGGGTGTAAGGCTTATAGATTGTCCTCACTGCAACAAACAGCATGATAGAGATATCAATGCTGCAATAAATATTAGAAATGAAGGATTGCGATTATGGGCGTTAGGAACTAGCGCTTCTGCCCTTGGAGGGGATGTAAGACCAAAGTCTTCAGGACGTAAAAAATCCATGAAGTCTGAGGCAGTCTCCAATGAATTGGGAAGCCTACACTGACCTGACGGTACAGTGTAGCTAGTTCACTTGACAATTAATGCTACTTTCTGAGTAGAGGCGTAATTTGGCAACACTTGATTCAATTTTGCTTCGTTGAGATGCAGATGATCTAACAACACGGCAGAGATAACATCCCGAAAATCAGTGGTAATAGCCAAGTCCCTACCTTGGTAGAGTTGGGCTGTAGATAGACCAGGCCATTCACCGTAAACTTTACCACCGCGAATTTTACCGCCCAAAACCCACATAACATTCCCATGACCGTGGTCAGTACCACCGTTATCATTTTGTTTGACTGTACGACCAAACTCGGACATCACTACAATTGTCGTATTCTGGTAAACGCTCCCCAAACCGTTGACCAAAGTTGCCAAACCTGAACCCAATTTTTTTAAGTTCCTAGCTAATTGTCCTTGAGTGCTACCTTGATTGACATGGGTATCCCAACCCCCCAAAGCCATAAACCCTAACTCAATTCTGGGATCTTTGACCATTAGTTGCGCCAATCGTTGGGCATCGCTGGCGAAGCCATCAGGTAAAGGCGCACCATTATTTGCCAAATTCATTTCACTATCCAGGTCATTCAGGATCGCCTGATGCGCCATCCGTCCTTGGTGATAGGTCTGACTTAGGGCATCATTACCGCTATAAAGTTGGTCAAATGCTGCTGCTAATTGAGGACGATCTATTGGCAGAGGTCTGCTGGCATTTCTCCCTGATGCGATGTTAGCTATAGGCATCCGACCAGAAAAAATCCAGGGTGTTGTTTCTCCGACACTGACTGCTTGGATAGGTGTTTTTTGAGAAATTACCCCTAGTAAACGATTCATCCAACCATCCTGAGTATGTTTGTCACCAGGAGTAGCGTTTTCCATATATTGTTGAGCATCAAAGTGAGAACGAGTGGGATCGGGGGAACCACAAGCATGAACAAATGCCAGACTACTCTGCTGCCAGAAGGGCATCAGAGGAGCTAATGCTGGATGCAACCCAAAGCGCCCATCTAAATCTAAGACTCCCCCT
The DNA here is from genome assembly GCF_036919575.1 of Nostoc sp. Taxonomy (GTDB): domain Bacteria; phylum Cyanobacteriota; class Cyanobacteriia; order Cyanobacteriales; family Nostocaceae; genus Nostoc. The sequence goes on from NZ_JBALBY010000045.1 coordinate 12,734, forward strand.
TCCTTCCCTGGTTGGGGAATAGCAATTTGCGGTCGGGCTTGATAGTAAGCTGTTTCTGAGTAAGGAACTACAACGTTTAAACCGTCTACCGCTCCCCGGAGGAAGATTACAATCAAGCGCTGGCGATCGCTGTTAGGGATAGCGGATCTTGCTACAATAGCATTGCTACCTATGGCTGTGATTGCGGCAGCTGAAAAAATTCCACTTTGGATGAGAAAATTACGTCTTTTCATCTTTAAAAGTACTTAATTATGACTGTTTTCAATTGGGTAGAATACAAGTTATCTGCGCTAAGAGGGCATATTGTATCTCAGTTGCTATAGCTGACAAGAACCCCACCCCCAACCCCCTCCCCGCTCTTCGAGAGGGGGCTATGATGTACCTAAGTATTGATTAGGAAAAGAAAACGCTATATATTGAGTTATGAGTTGAGTTTTGTAACTGACAACTAACGACGCATAAATTCTGGACTGCCCAAGATTAAAGCACTACGGATTTGAGAGTCACTAGAAGCGATCGCCTTCTGCGTTTTCACTGAAAAAGAATTGCCCAATGTATTGGTTAGTTGCCAAGCATCTACAGGAATTCTGGGAGACTTTTGTAAAGGTATTTGCTCAGTGCCGATTTTGCCTTGTCCCAGTGGACTCTCCCCCGCTTCCATATTTGTTGGCATGGTTGATAAGGGTAAATTTCCATTGGCGATCGCTGTCGCAAAGCTGAGACGGCGGTTCATCGCATCAGGATTTAACCACACATCTGCGGTATTTTTGTAACCGTCTGGAGTTTGGCAACGGTATAGAGGCATTGCCAACTGTTGCAGCAGATTGGAAATTGGTCTTGTGTTATTCACTTCGATACCTGTGGCTCGCACCGCCGAGATCGCGTATTGAAGTGGTGTTTTAAACTTGGCATTAAAGTTTTTTGCATCCCAGAATTCCCGGCTGTGCAATAGGGTGTTGAGAACCTCACGAATATTACCATCAGTGGCAAGATAACGTTGTGTGAGATGGTTTACCAGAGAATTGGGGGGGCGATCGCTGACAAAATATTGAGCTATCTGATAGCTGATGTGACGTGCAGTCGCCGGACTCCGAGCCAAAATATCTAGAGCTTCCTCCCCTTCGGTTTTACCACCGCCTTTAATTGTGTGTCCCAGGAAAACTTTATCGCTAAAATCATGACGCTTCGGGTTAAAATAAAACCCGAAATTATTATCTGTCTGCTGACCGGGACGACTGAAACCCCAACCACTCAAAATCCGCGCCAGAGCAATTACATCTTGCTGAGTATAACCTCCATCTACGCCGAGAGTGTGTAACTCCATCAGTTCACGAGCATAGTTTTCATTCAAACCTCGGACATTACCCTGAGCATCGGGGCGGCTGTCAGCCCGATTTTGGAAGTTGTCTAGATAATACTGCATAGCTGGATGATGAGCTGTTGCCCCCAACAGATCACGAAAGCGACCCAAAGCGTAAGGCCGAATCGCCTCTTGTTCATAAGCTCCCACCCAGAGGCGATCGCGTCCTTTAGCAGCATCCACATTAAAATGGTTATACCAAAAGTCCACCATCACTTCCTGGAGTTGTCGAGGACTGCTAGTTGCCTCTAATAACCGCGCCTGGACTGCCTGATCTAGCACCTGTTTAGCCCGCTTGTTGGCAGTTTTTATTTCTTCAAGGCTGGGTTTTTGTCCTGGGAGATTAGTTCTGCCATATTCTAAGAGTTCTACTGGATTCAAGTGGAGAGTATCTAGCTGCTTTAGTTGGCTGGTGAGACTTTGCGGTTCGGGAATGGAATCGGGTGAGAGTTGCTCTTGAATGTATCGCTCTACACCCATAGATTCCACTCTTTGCACATCTCCAGGGCGAGGGCCAAAGCTGAGGCGATTAATTATATGTAATACTTTTGGTTCAACAGGTATGGAGGCTGCATGACTAGGGTCAATTCCCCCCAGTAAGATAAACAGCAACAACACCCAATATTTAGGCTTCACAGTCATAGAGTTAATTGTGTTGTGCTGCGGGTGGAGGATTGGGGCGAAGATTTTTCTTATACATGCGATCGGCAAATTTCTGCCGTTGGTCTGGGTTCAAGATTTCCCGAATCGCAAGCGTATTTTCAAACTGAACATCAGCAAGTTGCTGCTGTACAAGCTTGATTTGGTTATATTTATCACGCACTTGCTCTTTAGTAGCTGTCCCTGCTATCAGTTCATGTAATTCCTGTTGCCCTTGACGTATCACCTGTGATTTTTGGGTTATCTGCGGTTTAGATTGATTATGAATTTGCTTAATCTGTTGCAGTTGCTGGGATGTCAAATTCAAATCCTTGAGCCATCCCCCTGATTTACCACCATTTGTCCGAGGTACACTTGTGGGGCTTTGGGCAATGACTTGGCGTGAAACTAAAGTTGGCTTGGCCAGAGCAATAGTGCTACTAAGGGCAAGCATCGTCACCCCCAAAATGGAAACACGACGTATTAACATCAAAGCGATCTCCTATTCAGTATCTAAGTCTGTAAAATGCCATACATCACTTTCCAGATGTTCGTTAGTGGCTGTAGCTTGCCAATTGCTTTCAATAAAAGTTTCCAATCTGGCAAGTTCAGCCGGACTCGGTTGAGCAGGTATCAAGGCACGGTAGCCAACTATCGCAGCTACTAATCCAGCAGCAAGAGCAGGCAGAACTAACCTCAGCCTTGAATAGTGACGTAAGGGTGGCTGAGGCCAAGTTTTTACCTGTTGTAAAATTTGTGGTTCTAAATCCGGCGAGGCTGGCGGAACTTCTGGACAATGTTGGCAGAGAAAATTAATTAGGTCAGCATCATCATTGGGCAACTGAGTCATAGCTGTACTCCTTGGTTTTGGAGAAATTGACGCATGGCAGCACGAGCATGGAATAGGCGTGACTTGACTGTTCCCAGGGGAATGTCCAGGATTTTTGCTACCTCTTTTTGAGGTACTTCTTCCAAATCATGCAAAACCAAGATCGTCCGATGCTCAAAACTGAGGTTTGCTAGTCCCCGTTGCACAAGGTCTTGATAATGCATATTCATTAACTCAGGGGCTTCTTGTTGGGTAGGAGTTTTTTCACTCAAAATCTGTAATTGAGTTCGCCTTTGAACATCTGCCTGTCGCTGGTCATAAGCCACGTTCCAAGCGATTCGGTACAGCCAGGTGGAGAATTTTGCTGTTTGGCGAAACTTGGGCAATCCTTTCCAGGCTTGCAGGAAGACTTCCTGCACTACATCGTCGAGACAGGCTGGAGTGCATAGTTTGTAGAGGATTGACCTGACTCTTTGCTGATGGCGTCGGTAAAGCTGACCGTAACTTTGGGTATCACCCCGCAGGCACTGCTGTACTAGATAACTATCAGATTCGCTTTCTGATTCGCCAATGGATTGATTTACTTTATTAACCTTGGCTGGCACAACTAACACCTGAGGCGTTCTCCTCTATCCATTTCGTTGCTTGTATTTATTAGACCGGATGAATGGGAAAAAGGTTCATATTAGTCATTTGTCATTAGTCATTTGTCATTTGTCATTAGTACCAATGACTAAATCGGCGGGTGGCTATTCCTCCCACCCAAGAATGTTGGGATGGGATTCCCGCCGATTTTCGTTGAGGTTATTTCTGAATTAGGAAGAATCGCCTTAAATGACCGCATACTCAGACTAGGACAGCTACGCTCTTCGGGGGAGAATAGAAAGGAAGTCAACAAGTCAACAACTCTAAAATAGTTGATATACTGCTCACGGGTAAAAACTGAACTTCTGTCATACTGAACAGAATGACAAATGGCAAAACCAGATATTTCTAATGCATTTGCGATCGCAGTCCAATCACAAATTTTTCTCCCACCAGTCCAACATTGTTTATCACCTTTAGCACTGAATTTCAATTCCTTACCGTATATGCTGTGCTTTATCCAGAATCCTTTATGAGCAAGCTTTTTGAGACTTAACGGAAAAAGTCAGGTTGGGGTTAGGTCTGTATTGGACTCAACTGCAAACTACTCTAGCTGGAAATTGTAATAAAGACTTTTAATCTCTTCGAGTTCAGCAGTCGCTCATGGGGGAAACTACGCCAGATGCAACAATCTTTGGCTCGCCGACGGCAGTTGCAACAAGAGTGGGAAACCGCAAGGGCCCACTGCCTCCCCAACGCACTGGCTCCCCAAGACCGCGCTGCTTCACCAAAATCCCAAATCTAAAATCCCAAATTTTTATGAGAGGCATTATTCCCGTTGTTGCATCTGAGCAGGGGAGTCAGCAGCTTTCCACCCTGCGGCGCTTTTTGCAATACCTGCTACTCTATCGCAAAGAAATTCCTATCGCCCTGACATTGGTATTAATTGGTGCTATAACCCAGGCAATTGGGCCATTCTTTCTCGGCTGGTCGATTGATCACCTAATTGCACAAGGGAATTTGCAAGGACTGCTGCTGTTATTAGGGGTACTTGGGCTGAACTATGGACTTGGTGTTTTGGCAATCCGGGGTCAAATTGTTCGAGTCGGCTGGATTATGCAGCGATTGTTGGCTCAACTGAGGCAAGACATTTTTATTAAAATCCAAAGTCTGCCACTCAGCTTTTTCGATCGCAGCGAAGCAGGCGATTTAATGAGCCGCTTGCTGAATGATGTCAATACCGTGAATCAAGCATTTGGACTGACGATCGCCCAAATGCTGGGCAACACTTTCAGTTTAGTCGGCATAATCATTGCGATGCTCTCAATCAACCTGCAACTCGGTTTGTTGAGTAATCTGGTTGTGCCACTGATGATTTTTACCACAAGCTTATTTGCACGTTGGGCAAGAGCCAGATTCCGCGTCACCCGACTAACCATTGGGCAGCTTTCCGCCAAGTTAGAAGAAGATATTGGCAGCGTGCGAGAAGCACAAGCATTTAATCGTGTACAAATGAACATCGCAGAATTCGACATTCTTAACGCCGCCAATAGAGATGCCAACGTTGAGGCTGTGCTAATTACTTCAGCTTTTCTGCCCTCCATCGATTTTCTCAACACACTAGCAACCGCAGGTGTGCTAGCCTATGGTGGCTATCTCGCAGTCACGGGATCTGCAACAGTGGGTGTGGTGACATCCTTTTTACTTTACGTCCAGCAGTTCTTCCGCCCGATCCAAATTCTCAGCCAGTTTTACACCCAAGCTCAATCTGCATTTGCCGGATTAGAGCGAATCTTTCTATTACTAGATGAACCGTCAGAACTCAAAGACGCACCCGATGCAATAGAAATGCCGCCGATTCAGGGTGAAGTGACATTTGAAAATGTCAAGTTTGGCTACAACCCAGATCAACTAGTTCTCAAAGGCGTGAATTTGCACGCCTATCCAGGGCAGATGGTTGCGTTAGTCGGGCAGACTGGTTCGGGAAAAAGTACAATTATTAACTTGATTTTGCGCTTCTACGATGTATCTAGCGGTGCAGTGAAAATTGATCGTATTGATGTGCGTAGCGTTACTCAAGCAAGTCTGCGGCGTCAAATTGGCATCGTCCTGCAAGACAATATTTTGTTTAGCGGCACCGTCGCCGAAAACATTGCCTTTGGCTCTCCTTATACTACTCAAGCTGATATTGAAACGGCTGCACAGATGGCAAATGTGCATGAGTTCATTACCTCATTGCCACAGGGCTATACAACTCAATTGGGTGAACGGGGCGCACCTCTGAGCCAGGGACAGCGACAACTAATCAGTATTGCTCGTGCAGTGTTGATCAACCCCCGAATTCTGATTCTGGATGAAGCTACTAGCAGCATCGATACCCGCACAGAAGCGCTTGTACAAACTGCGATCGCTCGCTTGCTGCAAGGTCGTACCAGTTTCGTAATTGCTCACCGCCTCAGTACAGTTACTCAGGCAGATCAAGTATTAGTAATTCAGCAGGGACAAATTGTAGAGCAGGGTACTCACGCCGAACTCGTCAATCAGCAGGGCGTTTATGCCAACCTCTATGCCCTGCAACTGGGTGCAGCAGACACAATGGTTCCAGGATGACTGGGGTAAAGTTAGCTGGTGTGAGTAGCCAGACGGTAGCCAACAGCGTTAGTTGATGATAGTAACACAGCACAAGTTCACCTGAGTAAAACGACATAAGCAATGAACACCCAAGGTAACAACACTGGTTCCGCCTACACTTCTCCTAGTGTCGAACTTATCCCTTAGCACTACGGTGTACACACAAGTCCTAAAAACCTACCTTGATGAGGCTTTACTCGTTTACTCGTTACTCGTTCCCAGTCTCCGACTGGGAATGCATTCATTGAGTCTCCGACTCAATTTCTGACTGGAGGCAGAGCCTCTAATCAAGCATTCCCATGCTCTGCATGGGAACGAGATACATGAGATACGAGATAAATGACGAAAGTTACTCTCTACATTCGACTTGTGTGTACACAGTAGCTTTATTCCCTAACTCATGCGTAAGTGCTAAAGTAACGTGAGTTCGATGAACCTCTCCCGGACAGCCTCCCTCTCCGAAACGGAAAGGGAGGAGCAACGAAAAATTAAGCTTTTTACTCCCCTCTGGGCTTGCCTAACGGCAGGCTGACGCCAAGGTCGAGGGGCTGCTCTTGAGAGGTCAAATAAGATTTGTCGAACTCACGTTAAAGTAAATCTCCAGATCGTAAGGTACGCTATACTGCGTTAACGCCATTGATAATGCTTGGGAATGAGAGCCAAAATAGAAAATAAAGTGCTTTTTATCCACCACGAAGATTTGCCAGAGTTTAAGAAAGGTGGCTCTGTGGTGAGAAATTCATATTTTTGGGCGCTACGTTCAATTGCTGGTAAAGCTTCGCGTTATCGTGATTGGGAATATGAATTGGAGGTTTGGTTAGCACTTTCACGAATGCTTTTGTCGTTTGCTGAATCTGGGTATTTGGGTCATAGAGAAACCTTGCTGGAGTTTCCTTTATCTCAAGGGGAAATTCCTAATTTGCTACGAGATGTGTCTACTTGGGAGTAAAAATGCATAGCTTGGCGTTGGACTTAGCCTTCCCGTAGGGTACGGAACAAAGTGCAGTGAAGCGGATCTCGCAAGGGTGTTGGGATTGCAACTCTACCAGACGCTCCGCGATCGCTTCTCTACGAGAGGCTGTGCCAACGCTCGCAATGACAAGTGTTTAACCGCACATGATATTACCTATTACCGATGCTTCGAGACTGTGAATGCGTAAAACTTATTATTAGACTTAAACCCGCCTGGGAGGCGGGTGTACCCAGAACCCCAGTAAACTGTACCATCAACCACTGCTGCACCTGCAACTACTGATCCTCCACTGTTAAAATTCCACAGAATCCTACCAGTCTTTGCATCTAATGCATACATGTTATTCTTATCGGCTGCTGATGCCATCGAGCCAGCATACACCACTCCATTCGCTGCTGTCATTGGAGCCATATCCCTTTCACCTGCTGGATCTGCTGTCTGCCAGATAATTTTGCCCGTCGCTGCATCAAGCGCACTCCATGACCCACCGTTAATAGTCTTACCTGAAGGCTCTAATGTGTACTTCTCAAATCCGTAGTTTGAAATCGCGACATAAATTTGTTGACCATCCGTAGCCGAACCCCACTGTATTCCACCAGCAGCACCACCAGGGCCAACAATTCGGCTCCAGACAACTTTTCCAGTATCTCGGTCAAGCGCCCAAAAAACACCACTCTTCTGACCAGCACCAAGTAAATCACGCGATTTTCCCGCATCTTTCACAGTGAAAAGCATTGGTGCCTGAGCGAAATCATAATCTGGTCCTTTGGGGTCAGGGCAATTGGAGGCACCGCCAAAGTAGCAGGCAACAGTCCAGGTATCGTATCCCTCTAGTTTATTTGCCCACTTAATCGCGCCAGTATCGAGATCAAGTGCCATGAGCGCGTCAATATAATTATTGCGATCGAGGCATTGCGACTGATCAGGAACTGTCTGTGAGGAGAGTTTTGCAATACAATTTTTTACCGTTTTAGGCACATTGTAATTATTACCTGTTCCTATATATACCAAATTTCGCTTTGGATCGATTGCTGGTGTGCTACCCCATACTGCTCCACCTGAATAGCCATCCGGTTGACCATAATTTTTCGGTACAGTGTAAGTTTTCCACAGAAGCTTTCCAGTATTCAAATCTACCGCCGTCATGCTTCCACGGAATGTGCAGCATGGGTACTTCGGATCGTTAGCCGCTGTTTCCTCCAAAGAGGAAACTCCAACATACACACGATTGCTATAAATGGTCGGTGATTGAGTAATAACAGCATACGGGTGTTCGTCAAGTTTTGTTTTCCAGATTAGCTTCCCAGTATCTTTGTTAACTGCGATCAGGAAAGCACCTTCCTGGCTACCAATAATTACTTTATTCCCCTTAACTGCTGGACTTGTGCGCGAGACAGCTTTTGGGATACTTGGATCATTAATATAGCTGGCAATGCTAGTTGCCCAAATCTGTGTACCGGTCTGTGCATCAATCTTAAAAAAATTACCGCCCCAGTCTGGTATATATACAGTTTTATCTACAACTGCTGGTGTAGCAGAGAGTTCACCACTTGCACTAAAAACCCATTTGGGAGACAAGTGTGTTACGTTCTTTGGATTGAGGTATTTCTCATCTGCTTGATAGCGAGTATTGTTTAGGTTCTGACCACCCAACCTCCACTGATTATCGGATCTACACGGACTTTCTTTAGCACTACTGCTAATTGTTGGCATGATAAAGACTAATGCCACCGTCACAATTCCAAGCGCTTGTTTACAGGATGAATAAGTTTTAATCACAGTCACTAATGTCCTCCGCTACTACTAAAAATAATTTGCTATAACTTCACCGCACTTTTGGTGAAAAATCTCAGCTTACTGAAGGTTTTGAAAAAGTAAGTAATTAGGCTTTCAATTAACATCTCTTATGAGCTTTAATCCACTTTTTACAAATTTAATGACTAGAGGGTGAAATGGTAATAAGGCGATCGCTACTATCATTCCGATAAACGGCAAAACATCAAAAATAATCAAGTGTCTGCGCTATATTTTATGTAAATAGGGGCTATCAATGACACGCAATAGGCAATACTCCTAAAGAAAGGGAAGCTATTATTAACCAAAAGCACGCGTTCACTTACAGTCACCCTGAAAAACTTACGCAACTGTTTCATTAGTTTTTCAAAAGCTACCGATGAATTTTATTCAGTAATACAGCAGACTTCAGAAGTAAAACAGGGTTTATACATGACTTTGGGACGAATCGTTGTGTACTTCACTTTTCTTGAAATCTGCTGTAATTTCCAAAATTCGAGCAAAATAGCTTATTTAAATGGTTTTTTTGAGTACTTTATTTTGCTTAGTCAACATACCTATATGTCAACACACCTGTATATTTATCACTATTCCCAGGTCAAGTAAACTTCTTTACCCAATCTTTAAGATGTAAACTTCTGTAAAATCTTATACATTTTAAACTTTGATAAGCTAAATTTTATCCTTTGTACAAATGTATTTCGTTCGCTTATTAAAATTCGATATCTTGATGAAATTTCGTTTTGTTATTGGCAAAAATGCAATTTCTTCTTCTACCAAAAATAAATTTGTGATATATGATTGTGCTGAAAAGTACATAAGTTAATTTTATATTTAAGCTGAAGAGATTTATTGTCAAGCAATAATCAAGTTTATACAAGCTTTATATAATCCTGTTACCTGTGGTAAATCCGCTCATGACCTCATGAATATGTTTTAAGGGCAATTGAACTCACGCCCCTGTGTGAGCATTAGTCGCGCCAGCGAAACGATCGGCGTTTGCTAAATTTGTAAGTCTATGAATTACGGTATCGCTTAAGCAGACTCTGAACAAATTTCCCCATAACTAGCTTCATTTCAAATCTAGTAAACCTTCTTCTTTCAATTTAGGATTGAAGCGAATTTGCATTTGCAAACCACGCCCTTCTAGCAATTGTGTTGAAATTTCTGCTTCTACTCTCCGTGCCACATTTTTAATAATTTTTATTTGTGCTAATTCATCATTAGCTGGATTTTGATATTTTGCCTGTTCTTCAGGTGTCATGATCGCTTTGACATCAATGGGATGAGTCCATTTTTCTTTGTTATCCCCATTTCCCCAAGGCACACTGCCATTTTCAGCAATCCAAGCATTTTCAGTATTTTCTAAAATTGTGCGACTAGGACGTTCAATAGTTTGAATTTTGACCCAATAGCATTGCTGCGGTTGACGAACTAAATGCTGCTTGAGGCTGAGATAAACATCACGGGAGTATCCGACAAATTGAAGTACTTTTTCTTGGTCAAAGATAGCATATACCCCGATTTTACCCTGAAATTGTTCGGGTAATTGACCGCGATCGTCAATGTAAGGAATGTATTCCAGGGATGCCAAAGAAGAAAGATTTGTTTCAAAAGCCATACATCAAATATTAAACTTACTATTTGCCTTCAGAATTGAGAATTGCTAATTAGGAAAAAATTATTTTGGAAATTAGCGAAGAAGAATTCAGAATTCAGGAGCCAGAATCCAGAATTAATTGTGTGCGATGGTTACGTAGCTCTGCCGAAGTACTGGATGGAGATTCAAGGTTTAGAACAAACGATTTTAAACGCGCGTGATATTAAATTATTTCCGCGACTATTCGCCCTGACTTGACTGCTGGGGTATTCTGAATTCACCAATTATGTCTTCTGACTCTTTCTCATCCATTCCCCAATTTTTGGTAAATTGCACAAAGACGACTGGGTTTAAAAATCTTAGCACTAAACATGAAATTTGGTGGGACGTTAACGATGGCATATTCATCAGATTCATGATACTTTTCAAATTCTGCTGGCATTCCTTTAGTGGTAGTTAAGCTGTAAGGAACTGGTTGGAAAAGTAATTCTGTAAATTTCACTTGCTCACACCGCAACTGTTGACAAATTTGGTTTAAGAAAGCAACGCTTGTCAATAAATTGAATAGAGTTTCTTGAGCTTGTGCTTCCAGAGTAAAACTGCCATCAAAGTTCTGAACGATTTTAAGGGGCATTTTCTGTATAGGTAGTTATTAACGACTAAGTGATGATAGAGGATAGGTAGCATGTTGCACATGGTGAGCAAAAAATGCTAGCCAACGAAGCCTACCTTTTTGTGCAGATGAGCATTGTTAAAAATCACCACTTTAAGACCAGCCTATTGGATTGTGTGACTTCTGTCACGCGATCGCTTGATCTATTTGATCTATTTCTCATTCAGAAGGATATGAGCGTGGGTAATGGTTCTAGCCTTGTGCTTGCTTTTTTAATCAGCATTCATCCCCCACTGACTCGAATAAGTGGGGGATGAATGCTGATTAAGGGACTGACAAATAAAAAAACATCCCAAATTCTCTTGTGGGATGGGTGTCCGCACTACGTGCCGCTACGCGAACACCCGTCCGATATTCAGGGCGGGCTTTCCTGCCCACCCCACAAGATGGATAATTTATCTCTTGTCAGTGCCTAAGCGATATTCTCGATTTGCTTTCTTGTGGGGATTTTTGAGGATAAAATGGTTGTCAACTTTTATTCTGATCACCTGTGCAGCGAATTGATAAATGTTCCTGATAGGCTTTGATAGCTAAGAGGTTGAACAAACAATAGGAGATTATACTCATGTTGGAGATTGAAAACTTGGGAGTAAGTGTAGAAGAGTATTTGGATGGATTGGCAGCAGGTATTGATATTTTAGAATTGAAGCGGTTAGAAGCAAAGGGAATTCCCACAAACCTGGCTCTAGAAGTTATGGCGATTGTACCAAAGGTAATCAATGGTACGGCTACTCCTGAAGAAGTTGTTAGAGGACTAATGATTCTAACACCATCGCTTAGGCAACAACTTGAATAGTTGACAGCTGAGGGTGCCGAATGTGAGTTCAACCAATCCGAAATTGGTGCGTTAACGCAGTGTAACGCACCCTACCAATTAGGACGCTTACTCGTCAATTTGACCAACGCGGCGGATATTCAAGATGTCGCTCATTTTCTTAATTTGGACGAAGACTTGCTCTAGTTGAGAGCGATCGCGTATATCTATTCCTAAGTCCATCAATGCCGGTTGACCAATAGAGGTTTTCACCTGGGCATGGCGGACATTGATCCCTTGGTCACTCAACCGTGACAAAATATCCTTTAGCACCCCTACGCGGTCAAGGGCTTCAATTTGAACATCAACTGGATAAGTGTGCGGACGACCACTATTTTCGGCGGTTGGATTCCACCTAACTGGTACTAAGCGCTCATACTCTACACTCTCCAGATTATGGCAGCCTTGGCGATGAATTGAAATCCCCCTACCTCGCGTCACCACACCAATAATCGGTTCGCCAGGAATCGGGGTACAACACCCAGCTAAATAATACACCAAACCTTCCACCCCAACAATTGGCGAATCTGTGGAGCGAGAAGTAGTTGCTGGTGCATCTCGCAAAGCTTTTGATGTACTTGGTTCTTTGGGGATAAATGGCGGCATAGTGGAAACTGGTTGTTGTCCTTTCGCCACTTCTCGCCACCGATTTAACACTAGGTTCAAGGTAACTTCACCGTAACCCAAACCAGCGAGTAAATCTTCCACGCTATGGTAGTTACATTTTTCGGCGACAGTCTCCATCGCATCCGACTTTAGTAAACTATCAAAACCAGTTTTACCAAGTTCCTTTTCTAACAATTCCCGTCCACGGGCGACATTTTCTTCCCGGCGCGATCGCTTGTACCATTGTTTTATCCGATATTTCGCCGCCGAAGTCCTGACAAAGTTCAACCAATCCAAACTCGGATGGCAGTTCTTTTGGGTCAAAACCTCTACAATATCGCCATTTTGCAGCCGCGTTGACAGTGGCACCATTCGCCCATTCACCCGCGCCCCTGCACAGTGGTTCCCCACTTCCGTATGAATGCGATAAGCAAAATCTATAGTGGTAGAACCGGGACTTAAAGGAACAACATCCCCCTTAGGGGTGAAGACATAGACATCATCTTCAAATAAATTATCTTTGACGCTATCAAGATATTCTTGGGCATCCTTAAGATCAGTTTGCCATTCCAGCAGCTGCCGCAGCCAAGTAAACTTGTCATCTGTGGCTGTCAAATGGCTAATACTAGAACCTCCTGTTTCTTTGTACTTCCAATGAGCTGCAATCCCATACTCGGCGATATGATGCATTTCGATTGTCCGAATTTGCACCTCTAAAGGACGACCAGTTAGGCCAATTACCCCAGTATGCAACGACTGGTAACGGTTAGGCTTTGGCAGTCCAATATAGTCCTTAAATCTCCCCGGAATTGGGCGAAAAGCATCATGAACCACCGCCAACGCCCGATAACATTCCTCATTAGTTTGAACAATAATCCGTAGCGCTGCCAAATCGTAAATTTCATGAAATTCCTTTTGCTGTCGGTGCATTTTTTGGTAAATGCTATAAAGGTGCTTGGGACGACCACTAAGATCCTGGCAGTGGATTCCGGCTTGCTGCAAACGTTCCCGCAAAATGTCTGTAGCTTTGGCCAACTTCTCTTCTCGCGCCGTCCGTTTTTCGGAAACATGCTCCTGCATTTGGCGGAAAGCTTCCGGTTCCAAATATTTAAAAGCCAAATCTTCCAGTTCCCATTTAATCCGCCAAATGCCCAAGCGATTGGCTAAAGGTGCAAAGATATCTCGCGTTTCTTGGGCACTGCGGCGGCGGCTGGCCTCTGACATATATTGTAAAGTTCGCATATTATGCAAACGATCTGCCAATTTCACCACAATGACTCGAATATCTTGCGCCATTGCCAAAAACATCCGCCGGAAGTTTTCGGCTTGGCTTTCGGTTTTGCTGGTGAAATTAATTTTAGAAAGCTTGGTGACACCTTCGACCAATTGCCGTACTTCTGGGCCAAAGCGCTGTTCTATCTCTTCACTTGTAACTTCTGTATCTTCAACGACATCATGGAGAAATCCAGCTGCTATCATAGCAGCACTACCTCCCAAGTCACGCAGCAAGTCAGCCACAGCAATGGGATGAGCAATATATGGTTCTCCAGATTTGCGGTATTGACCTTGATGCAGTTGGTAAGCAAATTCAAATGCGCGACCAATTAAGACTGCATCATTATGCCTTCGGTCATCTTCCGCTTTGCCGCTACTTGTCGATGACTCCTTCAAACATTTTTTTAACCATTCGGGAATGGCAAGATCAACTGATGAATTTATTGTTATGCTGCTCATACAATTGGGTTTAGAGAGGATCGGTAGATAAGTGAAAGATAAATAAAACTAGCAGCATCGCCGTGAAAAGATGCTGTTGCTCGAAAAAACAGTGTTAGGATGATTCTGCAATTGCCGATGTAGTCATCCAGTTTTAGTTTCAAGGATCATAAATTTCAAAATCCATTGATGGCAAACAAAGCCTCAAATCACGACTTGAGGCTTTTAGTGCTGATAAACGCTGAAGTAAAGTTTATTGTAGAAGAAAAATTACTTGACATTAATACTATCTTAACTAGCACTGGATGTCTTTAAACCGTGAGAAATATCTGACACTCGTAACTTTACTAGAGCAATTACGCTCTGATGCCACAACTACGCAAATTGTTGCACCCGAACTGCGACAGCGTGTAGCCTCGTTGCAGCAATTTTTCGGACAACAGATTGTGCCTTTGGCTGATGAAGACTTGCGAGTGCAGTCTTATCAAACGGAGATGAGCAAGCAATTGCGCCTGTTGGAAATAGATGTGATGTTTTTGCAAGGAGCGCGGCAAGCATCTACTGCACAAACGAGACTTCAGACGATTAGCGATCGCTTGACAATCCTCATTCAATACTGTGATGCTATTCTGCAACCAGAAGCGGAAGGAGAAAAATAACAATTATTTACCTTTTTCTCTAATTACTCCATCATCTCATTTATGACCTATGCTGAAAAGTTATTTTGGCAACAAGTTTCAAATCGGTAAAGGGGAGTGGGGAGTAGGGAGTAGGGAATGGGGGAAGAATTCTTATAACTCCAAACTCCTAACTCCTGTACAGACGCGATTAATCGCGTCTCTCCTAACTCCTAACTCCTGTACAGACGCGATTAATCGCGTCTCTCCAAACTCCCCACTCCTAACTCCTGTACAGACGCGATTAATCGCGTCTCTCCAAACTCCTAACTCCTGTACAGACGCGATTAATCGCGTCTCTCCTAACTCCCCACTCCCCACTCCCCACTCCCAATACCTTTGAGGAGAAGATTCATTGTGCGGCGCATGTACGCTTCTACTGGCTCGGTTGTGGGTTTAAAAATAAGTGCATAATATAGTGATCCGCTCACAAGATCGATAATTAGGTCTACGTCTGCATCCTTGTGAATTTCACTTCTAGACTTGGCACGCTGAAGTATTTTAGCAAAGGCTTCACGTCGGAGTTTGGTATATTTTGTCCAATAGACCTCGGCAAACTGAGGATTGCTAGACGCTGTACTAATGATCAGGGCGAGTGTCTGACGACCAAGGGGACTATCTATTTTTTTGGCGGCATTATTGATTAAGATATCCATGTCTCCCCAAAAACTGCCAGTATCGGGGATCGCTAAATCATCTCTCAGACTTTCTATAGCATCGGCAACTAGTTCTTCTTTGGAAGTGTAACGCCGATAGATGGTCGTTTTACCAACTCCAGCACGGGAAGCGATCGCTTCTATACTCATACTTTCATATCCTACCTCTGCAAGCAAATCCAAAGTCGCTTGCAGAATAGCTTGGTCGGCGTGGATGCTACGTGGCCGTCCAGAGGGGCTGTTGATTTGCTTATTCATAAAAATATCATCCCCAAGCAATATCTTTTTGACAATTTGCTTCTATCTTTGGGCATAGAACACAGCCTATGGAGAATAAATCAGTCGAGAACTCATTTCCCATGCACGAAAACAGCAACAGTGACCATCCATCTTTAGCATAAGTATTTCTGCCACTTTTTATTCAAGACTCTCTTGACCGTTTTTATATGATACGCTACGGTAGCGTATATATACAATACTTAACTTTAGCTTTGGCGTAGGCGTAGCCAACCAAGGTGTTACTTGACCTAACTTTTCACGTTGTATGGAAAAGCTAACGATTGACCTAACCCCCTAGCCCCCTGACACGGGAAGGGGGAAAATTCAAAGTCTCTGACGCCACGTGCTTCAAGTCGGCAAAGCCGCCCAACGCAGTGGCTCCTCCTTGTAGGAGAGAGAAATAGAAGTGAGGTTTTCCAAGTACCGTGAAAAGTCAGATCGCTTGATATCTCTCAAATATTACTTGTGCTAACAATGGCTACCAACATTAAACGTTCGACTTTTGACCAATTTGGTTATGTGCAGGGGCCATTGAAGTGGGCGATCGCTTTTACGGCTTCCCTTGGTGCAATATTAGAAGTAATTGATACCAGTATTGTTAACGTTGCCGTGACTGATATCCAAGCCAGCCTGGGTGCAACTGTCAGTGAAGTAGGTTGGGTAGTGACTGGATATGCGATCGCAAATGTCGTCTTAATTCCCTTATCTGCATGGCTGGGAGATTACTTTGGACGCAAAACCTACTTCATCTTCTCGTTAATTGGCTTTACCCTGGCCTCGGTTTTATGCGGGTTGGCATTTAATCTACCGATGCTAGTTATTTCTCGAATTCTTCAAGGTTTATGTGGTGGCGGGTTGCTAGCTAAAGCACAAGCGATTTTGTTCGAGACTTTTCCACCGGCTGAACAAGGTTTCGCACAGGCAGTTTTTGGGGTAGGTGTAATTGCTGGCCCAGCCATCGGCCCAACATTAGGGGGATTCCTGGTAGATGGTTTGGGCTGGCGGTGGATTTTCTTTGTGAATATTCCCTTCGGGATCATTGCAGTGGCGATGTCCTTGGCATTTTTGCCCAAAGATAGAGATAAGAAAGAGACACAAAGCCAAGCCGTCGATTGGTTCGGGATTGGGTTTTTGGTGATTGCTGTTGGCTGTATGCAAACTTTATTAGAGGAAGGAGAGACAGACGACTGGTTTGACTCCAATTTCATCACCACGTTGGCGATCGCTAGTATTATCGGTTTGGGGTTGTTTATTTGGCGAGAACTGAAAACAGATCACCCGGCTGTGGATTTAAGAGTTTTGCGTCACCGTTCTTTAGCTGCGGGAAGCGTTCTCTCAGCAGTGGTGGGTATGGGGCTTTATGGTACACTCTTTGCTGTGCCGATATTTGCTCAGAGTGTGCTGCACTTTACGGCAACGCAGACAGGACTATTGTTAGCGCCTGGGGCTTTAGCGTCTGCGATCGTGATGATTTTATTAGGCAAACTCTCTAGTAAAATTGATGCCCGATTTTTAATTGCAATGGGCGCTGTCGGCTCATCTGGAGTCATGTTTCAACTAGCAACAATTACCCCACAAACCGGCATAGATGATTTATTTTGGCCATTGGTATGGCGTGGGGCTTTTACTGTGTTGATGTTTCTCCCTTTGAGTTTGGCAGTTTTAGGCCCGCTACCCAAGCAAGATATTTCTGCCGGATCTGGTTTCTACAATCTCACCCGACAACTCGGTGGGAGTATCGGCATTGCCCTACTTACGACTCTGCTTGATCGACGAGAAGCTTTTCATCGAGCCATCCTATTAGCAAAACTTAGCCCTTATGACCCAGAAACCAATCAGCGCCTCGACTTGCTCAATGGGGCACTCCAAGGTCAAGGCATAGATGCGGCAACAGCGCAACAACAAGCACTAGCTTTAATTAGTCAAACAGTAAATACCCAAGCTGCCGTTTTATCTTACGCAGATTGTTTTAGAGTCGTAGGGGTAGGATTCCTTTGCTCATTACCTTTGTTACTATTCCTGGGCAAAGGCGGTGCAGGAGTGAAAGCGCCAGTCGGTCACTAGTACCGCAACTCTTGGAGACGCTACGCGAACGCGTAATTCGTAATTCGTAATTCGTAATTCGTAATTACGTTTTAGCAAGGGTACAGTTTTGATCAGTAAACAATGGGTAACTCAATACTAAATTCAGTTCCCCAAGCTTGCTCAGATATCACATTAATTCGACCATGATGGCTCTCGATGATTTGGTAACAAATCGATAATCCTAATCCTGTCCCTTTGCCGACTGGCTTAGTAGTAAAGAAGGGATTAAATATCTGATGATGAATCTGGGTAGGGATTCCGCTACCATTATCCTTGATGCGAATTCTAATGTAGTGATCATTTAGTTTCTCCGTGCAAATCCAGATCCGACTAGGATAATTTTGCATTGATTCTGGCGATGACCTACGGTCGGTCGGAGACCATCGCACTTGTTCAGCTTCTTCTAAAGCATCGATCGCATTATTCAGGAGATTCATAAACACTTGATTGAGTTGTCCAGGAGAACAAGAAACCCAAGGCAATTCTCCATAGTCCTTAATCACTTCAATACCAGAATGCCGCCCGCTAGGGTTGAGGCGACTTTGTAAAATCATCAATGCAGCCTCTAAACCCTCATGAATATTAACTGCTTTGAATGTTGCTTCGTCTAATCGAGAGAAGTTTCGGAAAGATTTAACAATCTCCCTAATCCGCTCGGAACCTGTCTGCATTGACTGGAGTAATTTTTTAATATCCTTTTGAATAAAATCAAGATCCAGGGCTTCAATTTCCTGCTGAATCACTAGGCTCGGATTGGGGTATTCTTGCTGATAGAGGTGAATCAGTTTCAGTAATGAATCATAGTATTCACTCGCATAGGTCAGATTTCCATGAATAAAGCTAACCGGATTATTAATTTCATGGGCAATCCCTGCAACTAACTGTCCTAGCCCAGACATCTTTTCTGTTTGAACGGCTTCAACGGCATTTTGCAGTTTAATCAGAGTTTGTTTTAAGGTTTCATTCGATTGTGCGAGTTCTAGCTGAAGGTGTTGGCGCTGTTGAATTTCTTTACTCAGCGCCTGAATTTTTTGGTTAAGGACAACGAATTGATTACTCGTTCGCTTTTCTAAGCGCAGTAAATTGATGGCTGGACTTTCTGGCGATCGCGGTTGGATCACAGCTCCTTCACTACGACAAGCAATTCCCTCTCCCTGAGCTTGGTGGATGGTTAAAGTTCCCAAAATCATTTGGCGACTTTGGGAGCAAACTCGAAGATAGTCGATGATCTTCTCTGAAGAATCAGTGACAAACTCGGTAAGACGTTGACCCATGAGTGCTTTACTTGTCTTGCTAAAGAGTCTAGCAGCAGGTTGATTGACTGCCAAAATTTCACCTCCGCTAGTCACAAGAAGCAGAGGTTCTGGTAAAGTCTGGGCAAACGTTAAAAATTGATCAGGTGTCATCGATCTTCAGGTATTGAAGCAGGGATCTTTACCATTGCTCGTAGCACTGACGGGGTAAAAATAAAGAGGCTAAACTATGCTTTGGGGAATTAACTTCAGCCGGGACATATTACAGTCAGAAGGTTATAGTCTGCAAATGTCCCCCTTAACGGTGTTACTATGCTTTAAAGTATTCCTGTGCTGGAAACTCGTCTAATACTTCGCTAGGTTTGAGATAAATGACGATTTTGCATTCCTGCGCGCCTTTAGCAATCGTGTCTTGTAACTCGACTCTAGCGTAGCCGAGATTGTCGGCTGCGATCGCGCCAAAAATATTAGATGTCATAACACACATGGCTTCGCGCCCTTCTACCTGTTCTGCAAAGGGGCATTTGCGATTTCCTAAAACGATCTTCTCATCAGTTTCTTCAATCACGTAAAAGTCGCCTTGAATCCGGCGTTTCCAATCTACGAGGACGGCAGTTACCTGCTCCCGAGAAAGATTTGACAGTTGCAAAGCGTTCTGGTATTGCTGATTGACATGTTGACCTGTTCGATAGCCAACCACATTTAAAAAGCCAGCTGCCTCTTCAATCCCAACGACATCTTGTAAGGTTCCAGCCAATTCTCGAATCATTGTACGCAAAAAGTGATCGCGCTCAATCGGTAATTCTAAGGATTGTATTTGGTTGTCGATCAAAGATATGTGAACCATGATGGTGTTATTTACTGGATGTTTAGATAGGACAAGCATCAATGGCGCTTAGTTAAGCGAAAGTCAGGGACACCCCAAAATCTCTTAATTAAGTACCATGTATAGCTATAATAGTTTTCCCTAACTGGCTACAAAACTAACAACAACGCCAGAATGGAATGGTACTAAGTTTAGTTATTTGTTGAGGCAAGCTCTTTGAGCGGATTCAGCCGGGATACCTGCAAAATCGGACAATAGACATCTGGTAAAAAATATGCGTTATCTAGAACCCTTGTAGAGACTTAGCATTCCTACGTCTGTCTACATTCTTTTTCACTCCTATGTCTAATATAGGAATCATATTTGATTTCTGAAAAAATCTCGGTAGTCTTGTAGTGGACTGTCTAGGAAAATGTTGCAAAAAAAATTGTAGGTTGGGTGGAGGCTTTGCGTAACCCAACATCCTGATATCCAACATCCTGATATATGTTGGGTTGCGCTCCGCTCCACCCAACCTACGTCTACGTGTAATGCACTATTTTAGCCTAGACAGTCCACTACGTGCATTTCAAAAATCAAATACTAGTCCTATAGTCAAATTCCTGTCAATACGTAAGTCTTGAATTATTCTCTGCCGAAAGTCACAGAAGAGGTTTAATATACACCGATATATGTGGAGCAGAAAAGTAAAAGTCCCACTCAGTTTTGAGCGGGACTTTGTAAAGTCTTATTGCTAAAATTAGAAATATATATCTTAGAAAAAGTTCATTATTGTAATAATACTAACGCTGGTCAACATCATTAAAGCGCCCATAATGATAGATTCACCTAAAGCATTGGGCAATTTTGAATTCTTCATTTAAGTAAAATCCTTTTTGTTAATAATTCCTTAACCATATCAGGATCAGTATAAATATCTATAAAATTCCTGTAAAACTTAAATTACCGTAAACTTTCTTAGTAAACACTGACTTTTATACTTATGTAATTCTTTTTACTGAGTATTGCTTATTTTCTCCCCACTAATGTAGTAATTTCCGAACAAAATTATTACCTTATATCCGAGCGGAATACGCGCCTTTATGGGATAAGATCAAAATTAATCAAGGTAAAAATATTTGAATAGAAGATTATCATGACAGTATCCACGGCATCTAGAAACCAAACGATCGCTTTTGACTTAGAGAAATTAAATGAGCAATTTGAAACTGCCACTCCCAAAGAGATACTGGCATGGTCTATAGAAAATATCCCAACGGGACTGGTGCAAACCAGCGCCTTTAACGTGGATGACATGATAATTACCCATATTCTTTACAGTGAACTGAAGCATCCAGTTCCTGTGATCTTCCTCGACACCTTGCACCACTTCCCTGAAAGCCTAGAGTTAGTTGCCAAAGCCAAACAAATCTACAATCTGGATCTGCAAACTTACAAAACTCCAGACCTAGACACCCGCGAAGCCTTTGAAGCCAAGTACGGCGAAAAACTCTGGGACAAGGATATTGCCCAATTTCACCACATTACAAAAATTGAACCACTGCTACGAGGTCTAGACGAACTCAACAGCGTCGCTTGGATAACTGGACGCCGCCGTGACCAAGCAGTAACCCGTGGGAATATGCCCATATTTGAATTAGATGGTAAAGGTCGGCTGAAAGTAAATCCCATAGCTACTTGGACACGCCAACATAGCTGGGTTTACGTGGCTGAACATGGAGTCATCTACAACCCTCTACACGATAAAGGTTATCCCAGCATTGGCGACGAACCCATCACCACCAAAGTCGGCCAAGGCGAAGACGAACGCGCCGGACGTTGGCGGGGAAGTGATAAAACAGAATGTGGAATTCATATTTAAGGGGGAGTAGAGACGCGATTAATCGCGTCTGTAGCAAGTAGGGGAGTGGGGAATAGAAAAAAGAAGAATTGTCCCCGAATCTCCCCCTACTCTGCGGTTAGATAAGACTGTTACACGCTACATTCCTAAGCAAAGGACAACAACAGTTAATCAGCATAGCCCGTGCGGTTTTGGTAAACCTGCGAATCTTGATTTGCACGCAGCAACCAGTAACATTGACAGCCAAACAGAGAATTTAGTTCAAGAGGCGATCGCTAATTTACTTAAAGGGTCGTACCAGCTTTATTATCGTTAGTGTTCCCAATACAGAAAAAGTATTATAAGCTATTTCACATTTAACTTGCATAATTAGGGCGCTCATGTTGCCCACCCCACAAGATTTTAATTAAATTTAGATATGTGCACATAATATTGCGATCGCTTCTACAGGTGTAATTGGCAGACGTTACCCAATTGAAAAAATCCGGGCAGGTTTATTAGGATTGGGGAAAAAATTGACTGCTGCTGATTTTCATGCCGCAGCCCGTGGTATTATGACCACCGATACAGTTCCGAAACTAGCTACACTTGATTAACGTAATTTGTAATTGATAATTACGCGTAGTCAGTGCTTCACACCATTTCAGACAAACCCTGATACATAGGGATTTCTCGTAGGGGCACAGCAATGCTGTGCCCCTACCAACCTATTTGTATCATTATTGTCTCGTTAAGAGTCTCCGACTGGGAATGCCTATTAGAGGCTCCGCCTCAAGACTTGCGGCAGAGCCGCAATTGAAGAGCATTTCCAGCCTCTTGCTGGAAACGAGGTTTGAACCCCCACTTAGCAATTGCTTTGTCAAAAAAGTTGACCCAGATAGTAACTATGTAATATACTATGTTACACAGGGAATGAGTTAGATTAAAAAGACTTCCTAGCCAGTACAGCACGGTGGAAATAAAATTACCATTTGTACGCAGTTAGTTTGTATTACGAGAAAACTTTTTCAAAATCTCCTATTTCACACAAAATAACTCGACTAACGCTGCATAACTAACAAATATGGATTTTGACTATTTTAGAAGCAATGAAGGCACTCCTACAAATAATAGTCGGCAAAGCTTGCTTGCTAGCGGTTGGCGACCGTTTAACCGAGAATTAGACTGGGAGTTTTTGTGGCAACTATTGTATAATGACTCCCGCGAATTAAGTCAAAAAAGTTTGAATTTAGCAAGTAATGTTGCTGATATTTTGGGACGAAATAATTATGCTTGGTGGGCTAACTTATTAAATGTTGTATCTGATAATACCCGCTACGAAGTTGAAAAGTTTTGGAATTACATCACGCCAGATCCTCAATCACCAGATCATCGCTACAAAGATGTTTTGAGTACGGAAACACCCATCGTCCAATTTGTCAGTCGTAGTAGCATTCCTATTGATTATGTTCTTAACCGACTGCAAGAAATTACTGTACTTCGAGTTTTAAATGTGTTGGGTAGTCCCGACATTATTACCCAGTATTACTCAGAAAGAGATTTTTATTTTCCTATAGATAAATTTGTTAGTTGGGAACGCTTAGATGTTCTCAATACAGTTTATGCTTACTGGTCAAAGTCTGACGTTTGGTTGCAAATTGACCCCTACGATCGCGGGCGACGACAATATAGTTTAATGGCGAAAAATCTCGCGCCACTAATTAACAAAGCGACTTACGACTTAGCTGTGATGCTGAGTGGATATCAAAGTCGTGTAGGCAAAGTTCACAGTCAATTTTCCATCCGCACATTTCCCGCAGATATCCAAAATTTTACTGATTCTGTACAGCAAGCGATTCTGAATCAAAACCAGTTAGCGGTTGTTGTGCATGGGGAACCGGGTACTGGTAAAACAGTCTGGACACAGGCAGTAGCAAAAGAAATTCTTGTACCTTTAGGGTATGTAATTTTTATTTTAGATCATGATGCGATCGCTAATTTTGTCCCACCGACTTACATAGAGCGTATTTGTATCGTGATTAACGAAGCTGATAATCTAGCGCAAAATCGTGCTTCTGAGGTAGCGCAATACAATAACAAAACCGAACACATTCTCAGTTTGCTGGATGGTACTTTGTATCAGAGTGTAATTGATGACTCTGGTATTCAGATGCAGCAACGGTTAGTTGTTTTGATGACTTGCAACACCACCGAAAGATTAGATCCAGCCATGTTACGTAAAGGCAGGGTGGATTTAATGTATGAGTTTACGCAACTATTTATTTGAATTGGGTAATAGCATTTCACACAAACCCTGATAGTTTTGTAGGGTGTGTTATTTCATAGGCTAACGCACAATCCCAGATTTTCGGTGCGTTAGGACTAATGTCTATAATGCACCCTACTAGATTCTACCAGAATGAAAGTGAGGTTTCTAGATCAGAGTGAAAACTCAGATATCGGGCTACCTATTTTTTTTGAGTTCGTGCATACTTCTCACGACCTTTGTGACTAAATTTCTGGGTGTAAATCTGACGCTTTCAGTCAATATTTTATTTCTCATCCCAGGAACGACAACGGTTTTATTTGTCATTAAGCCCTGATAACCAATCCTAGCAACAGTTTTCGTATCCATCATTCTCTTAACGTTAGCAATCTTTGAATCTTGCATTGCAGCAGTTTGTTGAAATTCCGATGCTGTTGGCCCTGGACAAAGAACTGTTACGCTGACACCTGTGCCTTCTAATTCATTAGCGATCGCTTCTGAAAATGATAAGACATAGGCTTTAGTAGCGAAATAAACTGCCATTAGAGGCCCAGGTTGAAAAGCCGCAGCTGAGGCCACATTTAATATTTTTCCATAGTTTTGCTCAACCATATCCTTGAGAAATAACTTAGTTAAATGAGTCAGGCTGACCATATTTACCTGTAGCATTTTCAGTTCAAGGGTAAGGTCTGTTTCGCTAAATGCTCCATAAGTACCAAAGCCAGCATTGTTAACCAGCACATCAATCTTGATGGATGCTTGCTGTAGTTCTGTGAAAATTTCTTGTGGGGATGTTGGGATAGATAAATCCTTAGCAAAAATTTTCACAAAAATGCCAAACTTTTGCGGAAATTCATCGATGATTTCAGTAAGTTTTTGTTCATTCTTATCCACTAACACCAGATTATAATTATGACGGGCAAAAATCTGGGTTAATTGATAGCCTATCCCACTAGCCGCTCCTGTAATTAAAGCAGTTCTTTTTTGCCGACTTTCGGATGTTTTATTCATGTTACAAAAATGGCGAACTTGAGTTAATTAATTTAACTTTTATAAAAATAGCTACAGCAATATTCTCATATTTGCTATAGCTATTTTTATGCGGACAATAAATGATGCTATCCACCTGAAATGAGTATGTTTCAATCCAGCATATTAGGCGCAAATATAAAAATCTGTATCTATATAAACAAGAGCAAAAATCAGGACTCAGAGGAATCTAATGTGGGTTCAATTTTTCCGATTTTACAACTATCCATTGCGTTACAGGTGCCATTGCTCGCCAGCCCAAAAATTTACCAATAGGTTCCGCCCGTTGGATGGCAATACGAATTAAATCACCACCGACTTTTTCATGCCATTGAAATAAAGTTTGCTCACCTTCTACCGTCACAACATTTGCTACCAAACGCCCACCCGGTTGCAGTGCCTCCCAGCAAACATCAAAAAGTCCTGTTGCTGTGACTCCACCACCAATAAAAATAGCATCTGGTGTAGGCAAGTCTTTCAGGACATGGGGCGCTTTACCTTGAATGATTTGCAGATTTGGAGTACCGAGAGTGGCGGCATTATCGGCAATATAAAGTAGTCTAGATGAGTTTTGTTCGATCGCGATCGCCCGACACCGAGCATTACTCCTCATCCATTCGATAGAAATTGAGCCGCAACCCGCGCCAACATCCCACAATAATTCTCCCGGTGTGGGAGCTAAAGCTGCTAGAGTGATTGCCCTAACTTCCCGCTTAGTTAATTGTCCATCGTGGTGGTAGGCGTTATCTGGTAGCCCTGGTAACTTTGGTAAAGGCACAACCCCAACATCAGCAATACAATAAACTGCGATCGCATTCAAAGCAGCAATTTCAGTTTGACCCCACAATGCAGCCGTACCTTCCACAATTCTTTCATCAGCACCGCCCATGCGCTCCAGTACGGTAATTGTACTGCCACCATAGCTGCGATTTGTCAAAATCTCGGCAACAATGGCGGGTGTGTCCTTCCCTTCGCTCAAAATCAGGAGTCGCGCTCCCGGATAGATGTAAGACTGGAGTAGGGAGGATGAACGACCATTCAAACTCAAGGTTTCCACCTCAGTTAAAGACCATCCAAGTCTGGCGCAAGCGAGGCTGAAGGTTGAAGGTGCGGGAATAATCGTCATTTCCGAGACAGGAATTCGCCGCATCAAGGTAACACCAATGCCGTAACACATCGGATCGCCGCTTGCAAGTACGCAAATCCACTGACCGCGACGCTGAATGATTTCCTCAACTGAGGCACTAATGGGGGATGTCCAGACTAGTTTTTCACGTTGGTCATTTGTAGGGAGCATTGCCAAATGGCGATCGCCTCCCACAATTACTCTAGCTTGATCGACTAGAGAACGAGCGATCGCACTTAACCCCTGTAATCCATCTTCCCCAATACCAACGATCGAAAGCCATTTCTCTGTCATCCTGAATTCTGACTCCTGAATTCTGAATTCTGACTCCTGACTCCTGAATTCTGACTCCTGAATTCTGAATTCTGACTCCTGACTCCTGACTCCTGACTCCTGAATTCTGACTCCTGAATTCTGACTCCTGACTCCTGACTCCTGAATTCTGTTTCCAGAAAATCAATTAGCTTTAACATTCAGCGCGTATTCTTTAAACCTTTCCAAATCAGCTTGAATCGTCGATTCAACTATTCGTCCCAAAAATAAGTTATCCATAATTTTTCCAAGAATGCCGGGGATGGCGTAGGAAATGGTCATTTTGACAATGCTACTACCGTTGCGATCGTAAAAGCGAATCGCTCCCTGATTCGGCAAACCATCAACAGATTCCCATTGGATAATTTGGTTGGGAATAACTTTGAGAATTCGAGATTTCCAAGTAAATTCTAAACTACCCGTCCTTAATTTCCAAAGAGATATATCTGGATTATCTGGCGGAATTTTCACCGAATCAATCCACTTCATCCACCGGGGCATTTGCTCCAAATCAGCCCAGAGGCTCCATACTAAATCTATGGGAGCCTCTACTTCTACCTGTACAGTATGCTCTAACCAGTCTGACATCTCTCTTCTTCTTCCTTCGCGTTCTTCTCTTCGAGACACTTCGTGAACGCGCCTTCGCGGTTCGTTATCTCTTCAAACTCTCTAAAATCACTTTAGCCGCCCGCCGTCCAGAAATAGTTGCTCCTTCCATGCTGTCGATATAGTCTTGCTGAGTATAACTCCCAGCAAGGAAGAAATTATCTACTGGTGTTTTTTGGTTGGGACGGTACGCATCCATCCCTGGCGCTTCTCGGTAGAGAGACTGAGCAAGTTTTACTACACTGTACCAAGTCATATTTAGCTCCCGCGACGAGGGAAACAGTTCATGAACTTGCTTAAGAACATGTTGCGCGATCGCTTCATTACTTTGGGCAATAAACGGATCTCCCGGTGTCAGCACTAGCTGCAACAAAGATCCCTGTCCTGGGCGATAATAATCAGCAGGGCTAGTCAACGCCAAATCCGCAAAACAAGAAAAGTCAGCATCGGCTGTGTAAAGTAAATTATCGATTCCAGCCGCATGATTTAGCTGTTTACGTTCCTCAGTATCATCCAATTCCGTTACCCAACCATCGAAGCGTAACTGCACTGTAGCCACTGGCACAGCATCTAGTTTGTAAATATTGTCAAATTCTGACCACTTACGCCATTCCTGCGGTATAATGCGTTGAATTCCTGGAACATCGCAGGCAAAAACGTAAGCATCAGCACTGATAGTTTCTACGCTATCACCTTGGGCAACTACTATACCAGTGACGCGGGTTTGTGCGTCTGACTCAGTAAACTGAATTTCCCGCACTTGCCGACGCGTGTAAACTTTGGTGCCTCTAACTTCCAGATATTCCAGAATGGGCTTGTGTAAATACTCATCGGGAGAACCTTTCAGCATTCGCAAAACTGAAGCTTCAGTTCTGACTGCAAATAACTGGAATATGGTTAACATACAACGGGCAGACATATTTTCGCAATCAATAAATCCCAATGCGTAGGCGATGGGGTTCCATAAGCGCTTGATGCTGCCATTACTCCCACCGTGACTGCGGAACCAGTCGGCAAAGCTAACTTTATCTAATTTGCGGATGGTTTTCATCGCCCCGTTAAAGTCTACCAATCCGCGAACTATCGGACTAGTACCCAAAGCGATCGCATTTTGCAATTTATCTTGCAACGATAGTTGAGAAGTAGTGAAAAATGCCTTTAAGCCATTGAAAGGCGCACCCGTAAAAAAGCGAAAATCTAAACCACCAGTGCGCCCCCCTTTATTAATGAAAGTGTGGGTATGTTCCTTGAGGCGTAAGTTTTCTAACACCCCCACTTTCTTCATCAAGTCAAATAGTTGGTAGTAGCAGCCGAAAAATACATGCAACCCCATTTCTAGATGGTTGCCATCTCCATCAACCCAGCTCCCAACTTTACCACCGATAAACGGACGAGACTCAAAAATCTCTACTTCACAACCAGCATCAGCTAAATCTACTGCGGTTGCTAGTCCAGCCAGTCCCGCACCTACGATTGCAACGCGCATTCCGTTGTTCCTTTTCAGTTTCTTTACAGATTGTAACTGGGTTGGTGTCGGAATTTGCTACTTGATATCGACTCCACCAGCATATTAAGGCTAGGCAATGTCGATACTAAAACATCTTTGATCGCTGCTTTTAGTCCCCAAAAATGACCAGACGCGAGAAAAACGCGTCTGTATCAGCTAGACAAACTCTTGTCCATTGCGGCGGACTCAAAAAAGTATCATAGCTATTTTTTTGGAGTTGTTCTACCATGTTTGTCGTTAAATTTGACTTAAGCCTAAAGGCTTTAAAAAGCTTTCATCCCCTGCCTGTTCGCGCAGCGCCTCCCCTTGGCAGAAGTACGAGATACAGAGATGTCGTACCTGAGTATCAAGGGTTTTCAGCATTTTCCTTATAAGTCATGAAAGTAATCTTATTTGTTTACATCTTTAGCTGTCGTCGGAGACAGGCAAACTTCTAATCAGTTCACGAATCACGTCGGTTGCGGGTCTACCTGTTTGTTGACAATATTTTTCTAGTTTTTCTGCTTCCTGTGTTGCGAGATTTACTGTTATGCGTTTAACCGCCCATTTTTTATTTGTCATTATCATGCTATTTGCTGTATGTTTTAACTCATTGAAAGAATCTAACTAAAGAGGAGGACGATAACAATATCAGAGTTTGTGTCACGAAACAAGTAATACCATTAATATTAAAAATGTTGATTTTGTCCCACGATTGATCATTTTCTAAAGAAATCAAAAAACTAGACTTTATTTGTTACTACTTTGACGGTAAAATAGTACAGACTTACTTTTGAAGATGATAACCCTACTAACAGCATGAGTAAACCCTGACAATGAAGTTTGATAAATAAATTTGAGACACCTACTGTTGACTCAATTAAGATTTCCAAAATTATTCTCCATTGAAAGCATTTGACCTTCTCTCTTCACCAAGCTCGCCAAATCTGCTTGGAGACGACATCTGGTACAAAACCAGAGAATAAAGCTTCAGAATCATTATGATGCTGAAATGCTGACTTACAGGCGGGTTAGAGTCATGTGTATAGCTCGTGAATCAGCACTTAGAAAGTAGGTAAACAAGCGATCGCTCTAGAATAAACATCCATCTATATCCATTGCAGATATGATGTTAGTTGCTGTTGTCGATCATAATATTTTAGTTTTGTTTCATGCTTTTCCACCAACTACCTGTAAAGATATAATGAAAATTGGCATTTTTTTTATCCTCTCTTTAGCGATGTACTTTGCTTTCAACTCAGCGATTTTTTTATTGTTCGTATTCATCTATTTGGACGTTATACCAATCATTTTTAGCCAATTAGGTCGCTAAAAATTTGACAGCAAACCTTCTGCTCAGATTTGAAGTAAGAGATAAATTACTGCCAAGAAAGTTTTGAGTTACAACTATTTATTATTTCTTAAGTATGATCATAAAAGTAATTGTATATTTTAATGTTTTTCGGTAGTCTGTCCATTATAGCTATTATTTATGCGCTTTAAATAATCTTCATTTAGACACTAAATAAGCTAATTTTCCTTCTTTATAAAAGAATTACAAAGAAAAAGATATACATCTGAACTTTTGCTTAACGATATTGATACATAACAAGATGCTCAACTCAAAAACGCCTGAAAAAAAGCTTCTGATATCTAAATACATCAGCTAAATTTGATTAAACCGAACTCTGTAGATAAATTTTTATTTAGCTGTAGTTATTTATACTGATAAATATCCAAATAAAATGAATGAAAAACTATGATAATACAGGGACTTCATGAAATTGAGGTAAAGTTAACTTCTAATTATTGGTCGCCTACCAGTATTTACATATACATGAATATGGATTACAAAGTGCCGCGCCCTGAGAGGTTCGCGGATGAAGAGTGCTGAATTAAAAGAACACAAAAATTCTGAGTATTTTTTACTTCACTCAGGACGGGCTAAACCCTAGCTATCCGCTAACAGAACTCAGGACTCAGCAATAAATGCAGTCAATATGCGAATCAAATACACATCAACTTAATTTCTCATAGCCACAATTTGAGATTGAGAATTACGCGAATTCGTGCAACTACTCAAATTCCAGTTGGGGCATTAGTTGAAGAGTGCCAATACCTAAATCTTTAGGTGAGAGCGATCGCGCTTCAAACAAAGCCATCATATCTCGTAACTGAGGATTACCACGGGAAGCTCCCGTTAGTCCTTTAGCAATGATTAAGCCACAGTAGCCCTGAGTATTTTTACAGCGCTGATTCCATTTTTTTCGGGCTTCTACATGAATCGGAT
This sequence comes from Nostoc sp., assembly GCF_036919575.1. Classification (GTDB taxonomy): domain Bacteria; phylum Cyanobacteriota; class Cyanobacteriia; order Cyanobacteriales; family Nostocaceae; genus Nostoc. The sequence continues at coordinate 43,661 of NZ_JBALBY010000045.1, forward strand.
CTTCATCTAAAAATTCACCAAATAGGAATAATTCGCCATTTTGAGTTTGTAATAAACCTAAATCGTAGCGATCGCCATCGAAGGGATCGGCACCTGGATTAAAGCAAATTGCTCTCAGTGCGCCTGCTGCTTCAATTCTTTCAATTACAATCTTAGCCTTGGGTCGGGAAGTTTGAATTAAAATCACTGGCAAACCGTCACCCACTTGTTTGATTTCACCAGCATTATGGTAGCTGATCCCCTTTTTGAGGGACTCCAACATTTCCCACGACACCACACCTAAGCTGAGGAAGGAATCTTCTGGTATCAAGTCATCTTGCAATGGTTGGAAAGATGGTGAGTCAGGGTTCTCAATCTCCTGATCATCAACATCAAAGCCTGCCATTTCCTCTAATTCTGCTGCTAACTGCGGCACGGTAGAGACTGTCACACTCAAAGATTTAGTTGATTCTTCCGACTGCGGCAGAGAAATGCGATAGCGACGGCTGAGGCTAGGGAAGATATCTTCATGAAGCTGGCGACGGTGATCGCGAATAAAGCGGCTCAGGCTTTCGATCGCAACGAACATTACCACTGCTTCCTCCTCATACAAAACAGACCGCAGTCCTTCTAAGGGGTGGATATTACCGAAAGTGGGGTCAATTTCCGATAATGGCAGATCCGCCAAATCACTTTCTTCATCCTCGTCTTCATCTTCATCTTCATCAGCACTGTCAAAAGTCAGAAACAGGCAATCTTGCTTGAGGAACGCTTCTTCTAGATGCTCCGTTGATTCTTCATCTGTTAAAACTGCGGCGCGAAACTGTTTTAAAGACTCTTCTGAGCGATAAAACAAAATCCCATACTCCATTCCCAGCATTCCCATAATTGAGGCGTAGAGTGTCCCAACATCCCAGTTATTAATCTCGATTGACAAAATTTGCTGTTCTTGCAAAAATTCCCAAGGTGCTGCTTGCCAAATTGCAAATGCCTTCTCTGGCAAGATTTGTGCATACTGTGGGGGTAAGTCGGGGGTTTGACTATCGAGGATGTCGGTGAACCCGCGAAACAGTTCGTCAATTAAAGGCAGTTCTGGTGCGTAGTCAATGGCAATATCCAAATCTTGCAGCACCCCCCGCAGATAAAATTGGATCTCCCGATCTCTGACTATAATTCTTTGGGGTCTGGCAGGTCTTGCCGGACTTTGGGGATGCTCCATTGCTTGCATTAAGGTGCGAACTATTGCTTCTGGGCCGATATCTGAAGCTACCACGTCCATTCCTCGGACAATGCCTTGGGAGTAATCTACCCAAAGAATGCATTCTCCTTTTGCCTCTGAGTCTGCTGAGTGCTGGTTTGGTGATGACAACGGACGGCGATCGCCCTCCCATACAGAAGGAATCTGAGCTAATTTCTTCAACCGACGACTGGTAGAGCGATTAAAACTTGTCATAGAATAAGTTAATCAAAAGAAGCAATTTGGAAGTAAACTTTGGGGGATAGCTAGCCTCGGATTAAGTTTTGATGGCTGCACCTGAAGGGTGGTTGCTTCTGTGGCTGCCGCAAGACTTGAACTTCAAAAATACCGAATCTATAAACACACTAAGTCTCTCAATTCTAGAATAAAAATTTTTGGCCGCTTTTGACGGAGTGTTTACAATTTGGCATCTAGCGACATCTAAGCCGCTAGAATGAATACAAAAACACTCAACGAGCAACCCACAGGCATTAACAAGCTGATTAGGGTAACGCTTAAACTAATTAAGGAGTTTAAAAAGCAGATGACACAAGCAATTCAGGCTCAACAACGCGGAATTCTGTTGAGCGAAGCCGCATTGCACCAGGTAAAATCCCTCCGGGACAGGCAAGGCACAGACTTCTGCTTACGGGTAGGAGTCCGTCAGGGTGGCTGTTCTGGGATGTCTTACATGATGGATTTTGAAGACACCAGTAAGATCACCCCTGAAGATGAAGTTTTTGACTATGATGGCTTCAAAATTGTTAGCGATCGCAAGAGTCTATTATATCTCTACGGCTTAATGCTCGATTATAGCGATGCCATGATTGGCGGTGGCTTTCAATTCACAAACCCCAATGCCAACCAAACTTGTGGTTGCGGCAAGTCATTTGGGGTGTAATATTGTCATTTGTCATTTGTCCTTTGTCCTTTGCAAATGACCAATGACTAATGACCAATGACCAATGACTAATGACCAATGACTAATACAGTTGAATCCCTGTTTGATACAGGTTTAGAACGCTATAAAGCTGGAGAATCAGTAGAATCTTTAATCCCTGTGTTTAAAGAAGTGTGCGATCGCGCTCCGAAAACTAGTGCTGCTTGGATTTGTTTGGCGTGGTTATATCTACTCGATAACAAACCCAACTTGGCTTACAAAGCCGCACAGAAGGCAGTCAAGTTAAATCCACAAGACCCCCAGGCGAGAGTCAATCTCGCCTTAGCAATGCTGGAAACAGGTCAAAAAGGTTTGCGGGAACACATTGACGTAGCACAGCAGTTAATGTTTGTCAATGAAGAATGGAGTGATGAAATAAAAAATAGTATTGAAGACGGTTTAACTAGAAAACCAGATTGGCAGAGTTTGACAAAAGTCAAAAATTGGCTGTTTGAAGGATGAGAATGGGGAGTGGGGAGTAGGGAGTAGGGAGTGGGGACAAGAGGGACAAGGAAAAATTATTGAATAAGTCTCTGTTGTCTACCTTGTTTCTTCCTATACCAACTTCCCATTTCTTATTCCTCATTTCTCATTCCCCACTCCCCACTCCCCACTCCAATCATGAAAGAGAAATTGTTAAATTGGCTAAACATGGCTTTAGTGGCAGATGTTTTTTTGGTTTTGTTTGGCTTTGGCTGGTTAGCGATCGCTGCGATCGGAGATGCGGCGGGAGTAAACTTGGGTTTGGATTTGTGGCATAAACTGTGGCAACCCTTGTTTAACCCAGCGATCGGCATCCTCATGGGCGGTGCCATTCTTAGCGGTATTATCAGTTGGGTTTCCAGAAAATTTCTCTCTAATCAATAGTCAAAGAATTGGGCAAGGGGCATGGGGCATTGCTTATTTCTCCCTCATCCCCCTCATCCCCCTCATCCCCCCACTCCCCACTCCCTTTTAACTAAGAATTTGCGTTAACGCTGATTGCAAATTAGGATATTTGTACTCAAAGCCTGTTTCCACGGTGCGTTTTGGGATGACTTGCTGACCTTCTAAAACTACTATAGCCCCGTCTCCTAAAAGAGCTTCGATCGCAAAACCAGGAACGGGCAACCAAGAAGGGCGATTCATCACTCGTCCCAAAGTTTGGCTTAAATCTGCCATGCGGACTGGGTTAGGGGCAGTGGCATTATATACGCCTTCAATTTCCGGTTTAGTTAAAGCTTGCAGAATCAGGTTAACTAAATCGTCTACGTGAATCCATGAGAACCACTGGCGGCCACTGCCAATAGGGCCACCAGCGAAGAGTTTGAAAGGTGAAATCATTTTACCTAAAGCACCACCATTGCCCAGAACAATCCCAAAACGCAGAATTACCAACCGGACACCAGCATCTTTTACCTTTGTCGCTTCTGCTTCCCAGGCTTGGGAAACTTGGGCGAGAAAATCGTTACCAGATACACTTGTTTCATCAAAGCTAGCCGTTTCACTGGTGCCGTAGTAGCCAATAGCCGAAGCGTTAATTAACACAGTTGGTTTCGGATTAGCGTTGGCTATTGCTTCAACTATTTTTTGTGTACCTAACTTCCGGCTATTGAGGATTTCTTGTTTGCGTTCTGGTGTCCAGCGTCCTTCACCAATGGGTTCTCCTGCCAAATTAACTACGCCATCACAACTAGCGATCGCATTTTGCCAAGAACCAGATGCATTTGGTGTATAACCAACAATTTCTAGATTGGCGTAAGCCTCAGATGGAAAAACCTTTTGAGCAAAGGCGGTGTTCCGAGTTAATACTACTATTTTATGACCTTCCCCGTGGAGTCGTTGTACCAAACGACTACCAACTAATCCTGTTGCTCCAGTAATTGCGACTTTCATTTTCTATCTCAGCCAAACTTTTATTGTAAAGTTTTTGATCAAACTTTTAGCTAGATCAGCAGAAGCCCACACTCACTCGAATGAGAGTGTGGGATGCCAGACGAGAGCGACGGGAAACCCGTCTACAGCGCTGGCTCATGAATGCGCGGGAGTGGAGAGATATAGTAATTAATGTATTTTGGCTATGCCAAAATACATTAATTACTATGTCGAACCATGACCCATATTCATTATATTTCCTGAGAGAAATATGGTATTATAGGTAAGTACAGACAAAGCCGAAAATGCTTGCTGTACAATGAACCTAGACAATCTAGAATATGGGGTTCCATTCAAGAATAGATATTTTTGTATCGTCTCCGTGAATGGGTAAAATTCTAGCGGTACTAAGGTAGAACATACTTTTTTGTACTTGTTCAAATCTGCGGCAGGGCATGACGTGGATTCAAAACAAAGCTCAGTTAATGTCTTCAATGAAGAGTCCCTGAGAAGCCTACACTGTACTGTACTCAGTCAGTGTAGGTATGTCACCTTACGGCACTTTCCTTGTCGATAGAACAGATGTGACTGTATATCCTGTAATCCCTGATCTCAAAACTCAAAAACTTTGCTTTTCTAATCACTTTACGTTTAGATGCTTCGGTATTATAGGATGGACGGAGTGTTGCAAGGCGTGGGGCTATTATGGCTCGCTATACCTGTTCATTTATTGTTTCTGTTCCTAGTGACCATCTGTTGCCGTTACTTGTAGAACTTCTACAGGAATCTCAGTTGGATATTCAATACCACACGGGCGAGTACATTATCGCTCGTGAGGTTCCCGGCAATGTTCCTTTTCCTAAATTAGTCACAGTAGAAGTACTGATTGATAAATCAAAATCTACTGAAATAGAAACCCGAATGAGTATTGTGATTAAAAATGAAGAACTACCACTCCAACTAGATAATTATTGCCGACAAATGTTTGAATTCATCAAGCAGGCTATTGAAAATAGTCGCCATTGGCATTTGATTGAAAGTCTTGCAGGATAATAGCTTTAGTGATTATGTTCACACTCCCACGACTTGAAGCCGTGGGATTATCAGACTGTTATTGGTGGTTATAATTCACTCTCCCACATCCTCTAATTCCTCGGCCATACCTGGGTTTATTAGTGTAATGTCGTACTCACTTGAATCCGTTTGTCCCAAACGCTGATTGTTTCTTAAAAGGTAATAAATAGCACGTACTTGAGGTCCAAAAACGATCTCGTCTTCATTTTTTAGATCGTGAGCTGGTATCTTACGTCCATTAATCATCAAACCGTTGGAACTAGGCTTACCTTTAGCATCGCCATCTACAATCCGGTAATAGTAGCTATGACTATTATGCTCTCGTGGCAATCTCACTAATGTGGCATGGCGGCGGGAGACAAACTGCGACATCAAACGGATATTACACTCGCGATCTCTACCGATAGAGTAGACGGGGTACTCCAGAGAAAATTCTTTGCGACCTTGATCGTCTTCAATAATCAGTAGATGGTTTTCATTGGTTTCTGCTGCCATTGACAAATTGGTGGAACTGTGATTTATCAAGATTTGTTTAGTATCGTATCCTGCCATTTTCGCGCACCATAAAGAAAGCTGTGGTGCTGATCTAAATAAGCTTTAAAATTGCATAATACCTTGAAAGAGTAGAACATGGCCGTTATACTCCAGTAGCTGTCAGTAACCCAGCCCTAAAGGGACTGGGCTTGTAAGAGAAATCAAGCAAGCCATACTGACTCTTTTGCACCCTGAGCGTAGTCAAGGGTAAGCGTTATTTGAGTCACGACACCCTGGAATGCGTAGCTAGTTCCCCGCTCTGTCGCTTGTGATTAAACAGTTCTAAGGTCACTGGAATAGTGTTGCTCTTCCTTTCAAGCTCTTATAACAGGTCGAAGCTAACATAACCCCGTAAGGGAGGCTCAAAAGAGCAAAACATTATGCGTACAGGGCGAAAAGTTTGAAGCGGTAATTGTCCCGTTGAAAGTGCAACACAATAGTACACCGAATTAAGTAACCCCAAGGCGATAATGGTTTCAAAATACCCACGGCGATTAAAATCGCTCGTGCCGCTTCCCTCCCAGCTTTAAAAAGCTGAGTTTCCCGATCCCGTGTATTCCTATGATAGCTTTGCTAGGTGTCTCAAGAGGCTTTGTGAACTGGTAAAACTTGACGGGGCGACTTAGTAAAGTTTTGCATAAAAGCGTAGCGTTTTTAATGTCAGCCGACGCATTGGCATTACCAGCTGAGGCATTGGCATTGTCGGCTGACGCACTGGCATTGCCAGCTGACGCATTAACATTGTCAGCCGACGCATTGGCATTACTAGCTGACGCATTGGCATTGTCAGCCAACGCATTGGCATTACTAGCTGACGCATTGGCATTGCAGGGTATTGCCAAATTTAATTTGCTACGAATTAATGAAATGCTGTAGTTAGTTTACGCCGTGTGCAACTTTCTCTCAAACCTAACCCCCAACCCTTTCCCTACTAGCGTTGGGGAGTAAGAATCAAAGCTTTTCTCCCTGTGGGGGAGAGGAATGGAAGCGGGGTATGACGGGGGCTTTAGGCATCACAACTCGTAATAATATTGAGTTTGTGACGACGCTAACAGAGCTAAAAGCCATTAATGCAGCAGCACCAGATGGGTTAAGGACAAAACCCAGACTAGGGAATAAAACACCGGCTGCTAAAGGAATGCCAACTGTATTATATGCAAAAGCCCAGAATAAATTTTGGCGGATTTTGTTGAAGGTGGCGCGACTAAGCTGAATAGATTCGACAACATCGTTTAAGCGATCGCGCATTAGAATAATTTCAGCAGTTTCCATCGCCACATCTGTCCCGGAGTGTAAAGCAATTCCGACATCTGCTTGGGATAAAGCTGGAGCATCGTTGATTCCATCTCCTACCATTGCTACAACAGAATGGGGAGTGGGGAGTGGGGAGTGGGGAGTGGGGAGTGAGGAGTCAGGAGTTACTTTTGTCCCTCGTAGCTGGAGAGACTGTATTGCAGCCGCTTTTTTGGCTGGGGGGACACCTGCTATTACATCAGCGCTATCTAATCCTAGTTGTTTGGCGATCGCGCTAGCTGCTTCTGGGCGATCGCCACTGAGCAACATTACCCGTAAGCCCATCTGACGCAACTTGTCTACAGTGGATCGAGCATCTGGTCTGAGGGTATCACTAACAGCAATTAATCCGGCTAAAGTTCTCCCAACTGCTACGCAAACAACTGTTTTACCATCTGTTGCTAAATCCTGTGCTATTTGTTGTGCAGTTTCACTAATGGCAATGCCGTGCCAATTCAACCAGTCCCAGTTACCCAACAGTACAACTGTCCCTTCTACCACAGCAGACACCCCTAATCCTGGTTCCGTGTGAAAGTCCACAGCCTCTGGAATAGCTAACTGTTGCCGTTGTGCTTCTTGCTGAATCGCTTTTGCTAGGGGGTGGTGAGTACCGCTTTCTACAGCTGCTGCTAGTTGTATTAGAGAGTGGGGTTCCCTACTCCCTACTCCCCACTCCCCACTCCCCATTCCCTCAATTAACAGGCAATCTGTGACAATGGGATTACCTGTGGTCAGAGTACCAGTTTTATCAAATACTACGGTGTCTAACTGGTGTACTTTTTCTAAAACGTCGCCGCCTTTGATTAACAGACCCCGTTCTGCGCCCATAGCAGTCCCGACAAGAATGGCTGTTGGTGTAGCAAGTCCCAAAGCACAGGGACAGGCGACTACCATAACTGCGATCGCTAGTTTTAAGCTGATTAATAGTGGGGAGTGGGGAGTGGGTAGAGACGCGATTAATCGCGTCTCTACGGAGTGGGGAGTGTGGCTGCTCATTGCCATGCCACCAGACATGGTGATATCAGTCCAGATGTGAGTGCCGAAAAAGTACCAAAAGACAAATGTTAAGACTGATGCTGTCAGCACACCGTAGGTAAAGTAACCAGCTACTGTATCTGCTAATTTCTGTACCGGGGCTTTTCGAGTTTGGGCGGCTTCTACTAAAGCGACAATTTGAGCTAGAGTTGTATCACTTCCAATACGGGTTGCCTGAATAGCGATCGCTCCTGACTGATTTAGCGTCCCCCCTGTCACCATATCTCCCGGTTGCTTGATTACTGGTACTGCTTCCCCAGTCAGCATTGACTCATCGACAGTTGTTTGACCAACCATCAATTCACCATCGACAGGGATTTTATCACCTGGCAGCACTTGTAACCATTCACCAACACGCACCTGTTCCGCAGGAATCTCTACACTAGAAGATCCCACTCCTGCTTTTTCTGGGTTGGCAATCAATCGCGCTTTGAGTGGCTGAAGTGCTAGCAATTTCCTAAATGCGGACGCGGCGCGACCTCTAGCTTGTTGCTCTAATGTCCTTCCCAAAAGAATAAACCCCAGCATCATTACTGGTTCGTCAAAGAAGCACTCCCAACCCATTTTGGGAAAAAGCAGCGCGACTAAACTGGCAATGTAGGCTGTCAGCGTTCCTAATCCGATTAGGGTGTTCATGTTCGGCGCATTTCGCCGCCAGCCTAGCCAGCCATCTACTAAAATCTGGCGACCGGGAATTAATAGCGCCACTGTCGCTAGTCCACAGTGAAACCAAATGTTATTTAGTACTGGCAACACTGAGCTACCAAGATTACCAAAATGTCCACTTCCAGATAATAGTAGTAATACCGCAGCGATCGCTAACTGCCTGAGTGAAGAGTGCATTTCTCGGCGTTGTCGTTCTGCTGGATCTGGTAAGGTAGATATCTTGCCTGCTATAGTGCCACTAGCTTTTCTCTGTTGAGTCGGGAATCCAACATCTGTTAATCGCTGTGCCAGTGCATCTGCATCTACCGCACCAGTTTCTGACTCTACGACTGCTACCTCTGTGGCCAGGTTCACACAGGCACTCTTGACTCCTGGATGTTGGGTTAGCTGTCGTTCTACTGCGTTCACACACCCAGCACACTTCATGCCGCCAACGTCTAGAATAATTTTCTCTAGAATTGGGTCAAGTTCTGGGGCTAGCTTAGTTTTCGGGACAAGTTGCATGGCAAGTGTTTGGATTCGCTACAGAAATTCAACGCCTGACTAAAAGCGTCTCTAATTCGAGCGTAGACGAAATATGGAACTACGACTGAGTGTCAACCATATTTAAATTATTAATTTATCGTATTTTGCTGTGGGTCAATGACGGCTCCAGCGTAGATAAGTCACATAGATAATAGCTACCACTTGCATTGGCATGATCACAATCAGGCTTTTTAAGAAATAGTTGATTTCCAAATGAGACATCACACTGAAATATCCGAAGCCCAATAAGAGGAACATCACCCAGGTAAGCTGTTGCTGTTTAGGTTTGAGAATGAGCATATCAATAGAAATAAATATAATATACGACTCGCATTTGATTTAAAACAGGACTTACGCACTCAAAACCTGAAATCTCGTTCGCGTAGCGTGCGCGAAGCGCACTCCCCCCTAACCCCCCTTAAAAAGGGGGGATCTCAAAAGCCCCCTTTTTAAGGGGGTTGGGGGATCTCTTATGCGTAAGTCCTATAAAAAAAATCAGTACACCCCGAAAATGCTTCTTACCCACTCCCCACTCCCCACTCCCCACTCCCCACTCCCTGTCTACGCAAATAATTTCAAAAATCAAAGCAGACTGCTATAGTCTGTCAAGTTGACAAAGTACTAGAACCAGCCCTGCTTATTCACAAAGTAGGTATTTACGAATTCTTCAGGGGACTTATTCAAGTAGATCATGCCTTCAACTAAACCTACAAGTAGCATTATTAACAAGGCGATCCCGTAGGTGAAAGAACCTCCGACTAGAGAAATCACCAACATGATAAAGCCTTCTGAAGCGTATCCTAAAACAAACTTATGAACCCCAAATCCTCCCAGGATAATGCCACAGTAACCAGCTAGAAGTTGTTTGGTTGGGTGAGTGGGGTTGAAATTTGCCATATAAATGCTGCTCCTTGATAAGTAAGGTATAAAAATAAACTCTTTATTGGAATTAACCTAAGCAAATGTATTTACTTAATCCCTGGATTTTCAATTTTTTCAGTATAAGTCAGCCCCAAGACGAATAATCAAAATTAGCGTGCTTCTCTTCGGGAGGGGACGCTAAGATGTCTTGCGGCATAGCCTGAAAATCTGGCGTTCCTTAATGACTTTTGGTGATTTGATGATTGCAAACCCTGGTGCAGCAGTTTTGCAGATTTTTAGGCAAGACATTTATCTTGAGAAAAATGAACCTCAATAATCAGCAAAAACTGCTATCTACACCACTTTTTACAAGTCCATCAGTATTATTTCCGGATTTTTTTACGATCGCTTCCACCGGGCGTGAAACGCCATCGCAGCAATTACGAGATCAGTAGTGTGGTTGGTGGGAATGTAGAAACTCAAGAGGCATCTTCTAACATCTCGAAAATAGCTAAAATCATCCGAATGAGAATAAATGCTTAACTAGATAGTTTGTTGCCTATGTTAACAGCATTCTTTGATTTGCTTTTGCTATTTTCTTAATTTGGTTTTCAGCGAGTATTTATGCTTACAACCAATTAGAACTAGTAAATTGTTCCTACTTATGGAGATGAAAGCAGATATTTCTATTTTAGGCAACAGTAATACTTTAGTATTAATTACTACCTAAAGTAAACAAACTTAATAATGTACCACTATTCCAGAGGCTGTGGAGAAGCATCGGAGCGAGGAGGTTGCGCGATCGCGTGTAAACGACGCCTAAGACAATCCCCAATGCGGTCAGTGGCAGAATTTCCGACAAGCTGAGGTGAGCGATCGCAAACAACAAACTACTAACAAAAATTGCTCCCCACACGGGTAAGTAACGAGTTAGAGATGGTAGCAAAAAACCGCGAAACAGAATTTCTTCAAAAAATGGTGCTGCGATCGCTGCTGTGAAGAAAAATATGCCAAGTGCTACACCATCTCGACTTTCCAGCGCTAATTGTAACAGGGGATTACTACCACCCTGTCCCTGCCATAGCTGTTGATTAATCAAAGATACCACCACAACTATTGGTAAAGCCGTGCAATAACCTCCCAGTCCCCACAAAAACCAGTTATCTTGAAAACGGAAGCGAAACCAAAATTCTGGTAGGGGAAAAAAGCGCTTGAGAGAGAAATACAGCACTAACAGCGCACCGGATGCTACCAGTAAGTAACTAACCAAGACAGAAAACGCCTGAAGTCGCACATCAGCAACGGGACGCGGGATGGGTAGCGCCGATATCACCAAGGGTACAAAAATTTGTCCCATGAAGAAAAAGCCGACGACAAAAACCTGCAAAATCGTTTCACCATCCCAAGGTGTTGACCAAGGGAGATCAGCATTTTGAGCTAGTAACGAGGCTTTTCCTTTCAACAAGCGTTGAGCAAATAACAAAATCAGCACTATTAGACCAATTAACGCTGCTAAGGTGGGAATAGTGCCAATAACTGCTAATTTGATTACAGCTTGAGTAGCAGCTTCTTGTTGTGCAGCTTTAACTGCTGATAAAGCGTCTTGTCGTTGCTGGAGTTGGTATAGCTTAACCAAAGCAGTAGAGCGAAACCAACCTTCCAAATTCTTTTGAATCAACTCTTGAGGATTTGGGAGGAGACGGGGAGGATTGCTCCACAGTCCACTCAATACAGCAGCAGTTTCCCCAAATTCTGGATTAATATCTGAGCGTTGTTGTAATTCCCTCCAAGTCTTGAGGGCTGTATCCGTCTGTCCTTGCTGTGCTTGTAAAATTCCCAGCCGCAGGTTTAATTCCGCCAGTAATTTTTGGAGTTGCTTAAGAGACTGCTGTAACTGTTGCTGCTGTCCCCGTTGAGAGGTTTTAGTCGTCTGAGGAACGTCCGGTAGAGGTTTTGGAGGCGTGAGAGTTATTTCAGGTTGAGAGCGTAATTGTGCAAGTTTGTTGTTAACTTTATCCAAATTAGCTTCAACTGATTCACGCGCCTCCTGATATTGCTTTGTGGCGCCCTCCAGGGGTTGTTCACCAAGTATAGCTTCTCGAATCGCCTGGAAATTGTTATCGTTGCTATCTTCTGATTGCCAAGCTTGGGCTTGTAGAGCAATATTGGTTTGGTAGAGTTCTAGGCGACTTTGAAACTGAGGTTCTTGCCAACTATTGAATAAAGCCGAAACTGCCAACAGAACTGCTATAGGTGTCAGTATAAAAATTAAAATCAACCGCTTGAGTGTCATCTATCCCTCTTTTGCTAACCAGTGGAGAGCGCGTCCCCCTTGGGAATTATCGCAAGAAAAAGTCAGAGGTGGATAGATATCATTAATATTATAAGTTTGCGATGTCTACGACGGACGTAGCTGCGGCACCCACCATGTTAAATTACAACCCATTACACTGCTTACCCTCCGCCGAGGATCTGCCCGATTCGGACTATACACCCGTGGACAATGAACTACAAGATTTAATTCCCAGCTTGCTCAAAGCCATCCTTGCTTGGTTATGGACAAGCCGGATGGATTGGTTTTTTGGGGTTGATATGGGTATTTATTACGATCCTGAACTACCCCCGATTGTCCCCGATGGATTTTTAAGTTTAGGAGTCGAGCGAGTTTTTGATGAGAACTTGCGTTTAAGTTATGTGTTGTGGGAAGAAAAGGTGATGCCAATTATGGCACTGGAGGTAGTTTCTCATAAACGGCGTGGTGAATACAGCACCAAAAAGAAAATGTATGCTGAGATGGAGATTTTGTATTATGTTGTCTACAATCCCCAACGCCGGAGAAAACCACCTTTAGAAGTTTATCGGTTTGTAAATGGTGAATATGTATTGCAACCAGGAAATCTAGTTTGGTTATCAGAGATAGGTTTAGCAATTGGTTATGAGCGGGGAACCTATCAGGGAATTACGCGGGATTGGTTGTATTGGTATGACAAAGAAGGAGTCAGATATTTAACACCAGAAGAACGGGCGATCGCTGCTGAAGAACGCGCTACCACTGCGGAACAACGCGCCGACAGGCTGGCACAAGAATTGCGAAGGTTGGGGATAGATCCAGATTCTTTGAGTTGATGTGGGGTGCGATCGTTTTATTAACTAATAGCTCATTCAGATAAACCTAGTCTTTCCTTGACGGATTGCCAGTTTGAACCTTGGTTTGGGTTTTGACGATGCATCTCCAAGCGTCTGTGTAATTCTTGTTTTTGCTCATCGTTGAGAGGAACTTCATGGGGTGTGGTAAGAATGCTGTCCCATAAGTCCTCGGCAAGCTGTATACGTTCAGATACACTTAGTTCGGAAATATCGACTTTTAATATGGGGTGTATGGTTGTTGTTAATGTACTTGCTCAATATAACTTTAATTTTAGATTAGAAAATGACTTATCTTATTCCCAATAAATTGTGGTGCGATCGCAACTGAATTGAATCAACTCGCAGTGTTTTGGCAATTGATCGCTGATGTTTAAAATAAATTTCTCTTACCAAGTATTTCTGGTAAAATACATTTAATATCTGCTCGTAAAGACTTAAAGATACATATATGAAAAAAGGATTTACTCTAGAGACGAATGTAGATAAGTTCCTGAGACTGTATGCAGACGGAAAAAGAGATTTTCAAAATATAAACTTGAAACAAGCATATCTCGCAGTCGTAAATTTGCCAGAGGTGAATCTGAGATATGCAGTCTTAAATTTGTCAGAGGTGAATCTGAGAGGAGCAAACCTACAATTATCATGCTTACAGGAGGTAGACCTGCAAGGAGCAAACCTGGAGGGAGCTAACCTGAAAAGAGCCGACTTATCAGAAGCAAATTTAGAAGGGGCTAATCTGCGAAAAGCTAACTTGCAAGGGGCAAAGTTGATCGGGACAGAATTACGTAGAGCAAACCTACAAGAGGTAAATCTGAGACAAGCAGATTTAGTAGGCGTTAGAAACTTAAGTATGGCAGACTTGCTTGCAGCAGATATGCAAGGCGCTAACTTAGAGACGACAAACCTAGAGAAGGTAAACCTGCAAGGAGTTAACCTGAGAAAAGCTAACCTGAAAACAGCACGTTTATTTGAAGCTGACCTGAGTAACGCCGAACTTCAAGATACAGTTTTTCAAAGCGCTTTTTATAACGAAAAAACTCGTTTTCCTGAAGATTTTGACCCAGTTAGTGCTGGAATGTATTTAATTGCTCCTAAAGTGTCACTGCAAGGGGCAAAACTCGTCGAAGCATTGCTATTTGAAGTCGATTTAAGTGAGGCAGATTTAACAGAGGCAGACTTAACTGATGCAAATTTGGAGAAAGCAAACCTGCAAGGAGCAACTTTGAAAGGAGCATCCTTTAATAGTGCAGAACTATTACAGACAAACTTATCTGGTGCAGACCTAATAGGAGCAGATTTAAGTTTCGCAAGTCTTAAGGAAGCAATAATTTTCGATACCAAATTTCAAGATGCTTGCTACAACAGATTCACTAAATTTCCTGAAGGGTTTGACCCTGTAAGTGCTGGAATGCGTTGGATTGATATTGATATTGATTAGTAATGTAGAGTAAACCTCTCATGAAATGGAAAATAGCTTTTTAATTCTATCTACCGAATACAACTTCATTGGGTGCCCATTCTTGAAATATGGATTTTTTCTGATCCCATCTGGCTCTCCCAACTTCTTGATTTGTTGTGAGGTTAAACCCAGTTCATCTTCTAATGTTGTGGCTGACTTGAATTCAAGTTGATTACCTTGCTCATCTACTGGATAAAAATTACGTATACAGTAATCAAAGCCATTTTTAGGTGACTTAGGCTGATGACTAGCAGATACACAAACGCCTTCTCCAGCTTTAATCAAGTGACCTACACCCCACAGTAAAGAAAGTTTATTAGTTTCGGCTATTTCAATCGATTGCTTTTTCACTTTTTCAAAATCTTTAGATTGGTAGCCCACAAATTTATTAGTCCACCAGTAAAGAGACTCGTAACCGATAAGCGGAACAGACGAAAATATAACTGTACAATATTCTCCTTCATAATCACCTGTAAATCGCCATACTACGGCGACACATTCAGATGGTAAAGGAATTATTTTTTTTGAGCCACTCACATTGTTCATAACGCTTTCTCAATGCTTTTTTACTCGGTGCATACATTGGATTCTCAGGAATATAAATTTTTTTACCTGCAAACTCCTCACAATATTTACCGCGTAGAGTTGGAGCAATTAATACTGTCATTTCTTCTGGGTCAATTACAATCAAATTCAGATCAAATAGAGTGTGTAAATCTGCCCGAAGAAGCAAACCATTGGAAGGATGATTAGTCTCTGAACCAAGATAAGGAATAATATGTGCTGCTTCCAGGGCTTGTTCTACATCAGTCCCAGAAATGGCACATTTACCGTTATGAGTTACAAGCAACTGCTGACGAAATTGAGGCTGACCTTGGCGACGAGTAATTGATGTAGCGATTTTTTTTCTAGCATCCTGAATATTTTCTGGATCAAAATCATCAATAATATTATCTAAACTTTCAGTATTATTAGGCTCTGTAATGTCTTCTTGAATTTGACCGTTATTTGAAATGCTGCTATAACTTATTATTTCTTCTAGGGCATTATTCTTGATTATCTCAATACCGACTGATTCTAACCAATCTGTTAACCGTTTTTTTATTTGTTCATTTTCAAATTCACTCCAAGTATCACCACCAACAAGATATTTTGCTCGTTTAAAATGTCCTCTTGCTCCTCCATGAAATGCATTTTCCACCTGTAAACGCAGTGTAGGAACTTCAATATTTTCGATGAAAAGTTCCATGTCATTGCTGCCATCACATAAATCTGGTATTTGGAGATACCGATTACCAGACTCTAATTCTTCAAAATCTAAATCATTAATTTCACTATCCTTAGATAGGTGGATGACTTTGCTTTGCATATCTATAATCAATTCACCCAATTCGTTATAGTTTTTTAATACTTCTATTATCCAGTCAATATCTATCTTGAGTTTTATCATAAGAACTTTTCCAATTAATAGCTACTATAAAAATATCCTAACTTTGTAGTATTTCACAATATTCTAACAAAGCTAGTGTTAATTTTCTTAGTTTCTCTTGTAAACTATCCTATCTTCTCCCGCACCCAAGCGCGAAAGGATTTGAGTAAAGCAATTTCTCCCATACTTTTACTCTGCTCAATAAATCTGCTTATCTCGCTCACTGAAACTAAAGGAAAGGCAATACTAAACTTACACTCGACATATTCCCCCTCTCTCAACTGATAAAACTTTAAATTTTGCCCATCATATCTCCAAAGTTCAGTTACACCCAACGCTGAATAAATCCCCAATTTGTTAACTGAACTGCTGGTAATGTCAATCTCAATTGCTAAGTCAGGCGGCGGATCTGTTTCTAAATTTAGCGTTACGCTACCTCTGACTCTCAATTCATTTTGTATATAATAGCAGTTATCTGGTTCTATCCCTCGAAGTGCTAATCGCCGCTTCAGTGTTGTAGAACCAGCACTTTTAATTTCTACTCCCACTTCTTCAGCTAAAGCGAATATCAATCGGTCAAACTGAATTTTAGGATTTTCGTGTTCAAAAAGTGGAGTCATGATTTCTAAAACACCGCAGTCATAAGCAAACCGAGAACCTCTATCTTCACCTGTATCTCTCAGCAAGGCTTCAAAGGTTTCCCAGGTAACGTTGTGTAAGACTGTTCTTTGTTCCGCAAGGGTTGACTTGACAAGCATATTACAATACTTCTTCTGTCAGGATATGAGATAAAATCCCGAGAATTTTACCTATGTCATTAATATAATACTCGCTCAAATCAATTTCAATCACTTGCCCAATAAGTTTCAAAAACTTCCAGTTAGTTCCAGTGGTGACAGTACCATAAATTGTCTGAATGTTATTGCCCTCACGTTCATTAAACAATTTAGCTGCTAGCATCTCTGCTACACACTGACCTAATCCGGCATTGATATTTTCTTTTTTAGCTTCTACAATAGTCACAACTGGTGCATTCAGAATTAGTAACTCTGGTGAACGGCTAATAATAAAATCGCAATTACCATTTAAACCTTGGGCTGAATCAACAGTAAAATCGATACCAGAAAATAAACTTATTTGATTATTTAAATATTTCCTTACAGCAATTAAAATTGGTGCAATAATCATTTCTGAACGGGATTTTTCAGTATTACTAGCAAGAGCTAAAGGTACATTTTCCCGCAATACTTCTGCAAGTAATGGTGGACACTCTACTTGATATACAGATGCAAATATATCAATTTTATCAGAAATAGTTAAGCCAAAAGTTTTTCTAACTCTATCTAAAGTAAAGTCACTGTATGACACTTTAGTTACTCCTGTAAAGAATCCACATAATTAAATTGTGCCAATTATTAGCAAGATATGTTGCTGATATTTGGCACAATTAGTGTCTGAAGATTTTGTAACTTTAACCAAGGAAACCTGCAAAAAAGTCCAGAGTTTCCTTCAATGCTTTGATGAAAATATCAATTTCCTCGCGGGTATTGTAGAAAGATAGACTTGCTCGTGCGGTTGCAGCAAGACCTAAGTAACGGTGTAATGGTTGAGTGCAGTGGTGTCCAGAACGAATAGCAACGCCTTCTTGATCTAATAATGTAGATAAGTCGTTGGCGTGAACTTCCCCGGCGGTGAATGACGCAAGAGCGGCTCTACCTTCCCCTTTAGCATTTGGTTTGGGGCCGTAAATTCTAATTTGGGGAATTTGCTCTAATTGTTGGAACAAATAAGCTGTTAATTCTGCTTCGTAGGCGTGAATTTTATCCATGCCGATACTGCTAAGATAATCGATCGCAGCACCAAGTGCGATCGCTTCCCCAATTGCAGGTGTACCAGCTTCAAATTTATGCGGTAATTCTGCATAGGTGGAATGGTCTAAATACACCTCTGCAATCATCTCACCGCCCCCAAAAAATGGTGGCATTGATTCTAACAATTCCAACTTGCCATAAAGAAATCCGATGCCAGTAGGGGCACACATTTTATGACCAGATGCTACCAACCAATCACAATCTATCTGCTGTAC
This sequence comes from Nostoc sp., assembly GCF_036919575.1. Taxonomy (GTDB): domain Bacteria; phylum Cyanobacteriota; class Cyanobacteriia; order Cyanobacteriales; family Nostocaceae; genus Nostoc. Next base: position 61,780 of record NZ_JBALBY010000045.1, read on the forward strand.
ATCAATGGGGTAGTGAGGAACACTTTGACAAGCATCAACTAAGAATTTAGCACCGTTTTTGTGAGCGATCGCACCAATTTCTGCCACTGGATTAATACAACCCAAAGCATTAGAAATATGCACTACTGACACCAACTTTGTTTTGTCAGAAATCAGTTTTTTAAACTGTGACAAATCAAAAGTTTCTTCTGGTGTTAGTTCGACAAATTTCAGTACCGCACCCGTTTTTTGCGCTACGAATTGCCAAGGTACAATATTACTGTGGTGTTCCATCACCGACAGAATAATTTCATCCCCCGGCTGCAAATTGTTCATGCCCCAGCTGTAGGCTACTAGGTTAATCGCCTCAGTTGCGTTGCGGGTGTAGACGATTTCCTGACGCGATGCAGCATTGATGAATTTGGCAACTTTGTCTCTAGCACCTTCATAAGCATCGGTAGCTTTAGCACTCAGGGTATGGGCACCGCGATGCACGTTAGCATTATATTGCTCGTAATAATCCCGTAGGGTATTTAACACCAACAAAGGCTTTTGCGATGTCGCAGCATTATCGAGATAAACCAGGGGTTTACCGTTGACTTCCTGATGCAATATCGGGAAGTCAGCGCGAACTTTATCAGCAAGGGTTTTGGTAGAGGTAAAAGTCATTGGTAGATTAGTTATTAGTCATTAGTCAGAGACTTGAGATTATTAACTGTGTTTAAAAGGATTTCTCGCAGAGAGGTAACAGGTATTTGGTTGATGATTTCGGCGGCGAAGGCGTTAATTAACAACTTCCGAGCATCATTTTCATCAATTCCCCGACTTTGGAGATAGAATATTTCATCATCTTCCAATTGGCTAACGGTAGCACCGTGAGCGCATTTGACATTATCGGCAGTAATTTCCAATTGGGGTTTAGTATCAACCCTGGCTTTCGATGATAACAGCAAATTCCGATTCATCTGGACTGCATTTGTCAACTGTGCCAGCTTGGGAACCAAAACTTTACCATTGAACACTGCATGAGCGCGATCGCCTACAATACACTTATGCAATTGCTTACTCGTACTGTGAGGATAGTTAAGTGCGATCGCGCTGTGAGTATCAGCCAACTGTTTACCAGAAATTATCGTCAAACCATTGAGATTAGTTTCCGTCTGCTCACCAGTTTGCAAAATCTCCAAATTGTGCCGTGACAGCTTCGCGCCTAAAGTTATGGCATGACAAGTATATCGACTATCACGAGCTTGTGCGATCGCAGTCTTCCCAACATGAAAAGCCTCTGCACCTTCTCGCTCAACCCTAGTGTGACTCACTTCAGCATTGTCACCCACCCAAATTTCCGTAACCGCATTACTAAAATATACTCCCTCTTTCTCTGCGCTCTCTGCGCCTCTGCGGTTCGTATACTCCTCAACCAACGTCACCTGCGAACCACCTTCCGCCACCACCAAACAACGCGGCTGTGAAATCGTCGGCATCTCACCTGAAATAAACACCAGATGAATTGGCGTTTCAACAACCACATTCTTCTTCACCCACACCACAGCTACATCAGTTATCCCAGCCGTATTGAGAGCCGTAAAAACTTCTTGCGCTCCCTCCGCTTGAGCTAAATACTTCTGTATATCCTCCTGCTCATGCAGAGGTAAGCCAGCCAAATTACTCACCACTATTCCCGGTGGTAAATCTGAAACTGCGGATAACTCCGGTGCAAAAACGCCATTAACAAATACCAAACGACTATTAGCCGCTTCTGGCAAAATATCAAATTCTAAAGACGCAAAATTTCCCGTCTCTACATTAAATTGCACCTTTCGCAGAGACGACAAATCAGTAAATCGCCATTCTTCGTCGCGGGTGGTGGGAATAGTCGAGTGGCGTACCCAATTAGCAGCACCTTCACGTAAATCCTGCAACCACCCTTCTGTTTTTGATGCAGTTACCAGATTTAATAATTCGGTTAGATAGACATCTTTATCTAGCAGAGTCGATGTCAAACTGACTACATTTGAATTAGGAATTGGACTGGGAGAAACTTGAATACTCATTACACACCCACCTCAGCAGCTGCAAACTCTTCCAGCACCCAGTCATAACCGCGAGACTCTAATTTTAGTGCCAATTCCTTACCACCACTCGTAATAATCCGCCCGTTTGCCATCACATGCACAAAATCAGGCACAATATAATCAAGTAACCGTTGGTAGTGGGTAATCAAAATTGTGGCATTTTCAGGACTTGCCAGTTGATTTACTCCATTCGCCACAATTCGGAGCGCGTCAATATCCAAACCCGAATCTGTCTCATCCAAAATTCCCAACTTTGGTTCTAGCAGCGCCATTTGCAGAATTTCATTCCGCTTTTTCTCACCACCAGAAAACCCTTCATTCAAACTCCGACTGAGAAAACTGGGATTCATCTTCACCACATCCAGCTTTTCCTCAATCAAATCGTCAAAATCAAAGGCGTCTATTTCCTCCAAACCTTGCGCTTTCCGACGAGAATTATACGCTACCCGCAAAAAATCCAAATTGCTCACACCCGGAATTTCTAACGGATACTGAAACGCCAAAAACACACCACTTCTCGCCCGTTCTTCCGGTTCCAATTCCAGGAGATTTTGCCCCTGAAAAATCACCTCACCGCCAGTCACCTCATACGCTGGATGCCCAGCCAACACCTTAGAAAAGGTGCTTTTACCAGAACCATTCGGCCCCATAATCGCATGAATTTCACCCGATCGCACCTCAAGATTTACACCCTTTAAAATCGGTGTTCCATCAACATTAGCCGTCAAATCCCGTACTGACAGCACAACTTCACTATTTTCAATAATCATCTTCTCTCCCTTCTCTTTCTCTGCGCTCTCTGCGCCTCAGCGGTTCGTTATTCTTCCAAAGATAAACACAGATGTATCTGTGTCTATCTCTGCTTCCATTTATCCAACACTGCCTTCCAACTTCAAACTCAACAACTTATCAGCTTCCACAGCAAACTCCATCGGTAGCTGATTGAAAACATCCTTACAGAAGCCGCTAATCATCATCGAAATAGCATCTTCTGAAGAAATACCCCGTTGAGCAAAGTAAAATAACTGATCTTCCCCAATCTTAGAAGTAGAAGCTTCATGCTCCACCTTCGCAGCGTTATTTTGCACCTGGATATAAGGGAAAGTGTTTGCATGGGCATTATCCCCAATTAGCATTGAGTCGCACTGAGAATAATTTCTCGCCCCTTTCGCCGTCGGGTTAACTTTCACCAAACCCCGATAGCTATTGCTGGATTTACCTGCGGAGATTCCTTTAGAAATAATTGTACTGCGGGTATTCTTACCTACGTGAATCATCTTACTGCCAGTATCGGCTTGCTGCTGATGATTTGTCAGCGCCACCGAGTAGAACTCACCCACAGAATTATCACCCAACAACACACAGCTAGGATATTTCCAAGTAATTGCCGAACCTGTTTCTACTTGAGTCCAGGAAATCTTAGAATTTACGCCCTGACACAAACCGCGCTTGGTGACAAAGTTGTAAATACCACCTTTACCGTTAGCATCTCCAGCGTACCAATTTTGGACAGTGGAATATTTAATTTCGGCGTTGTCGAGGGCGACGAGTTCCACTACAGCAGCGTGTAGCTGGTTGCTGTCATACATTGGTGCCGTGCAACCTTCCAGGTAAGAAACATAACTACCTTCTTCGGCGACAATCAAAGTCCGCTCAAATTGTCCCGTGTCACCAGAGTTGATGCGGAAGTAGGTAGACAGTTCCATTGGGCATTTTACGCCTTTAGGAATATAGACAAAGGAGCCATCGCTAAATACGGCGGCGTTCAAGGCGGCAAAGTAGTTGTCAGCGATGGGAACGACGCTACCCAGGTATTTTTTGATTAATTCTGGGTGTTCTTGCAACGCTTCCGAAAACGAACAGAAAATAACGCCATCTTCCGCTAGCTTTTCTTTAAATGTAGTGGCAATAGAAACGCTATCGAAAATCGCATCAACGGCGACATTTGCCAGTCGCTTCTGTTCAGATAGGGAAATGCCTAACTTCTCGAAAGTTTCTAAAAGGGTTGGATCAACTTCGTCCAAGCTGTTTAGTTTTTCTTTCTTGCGTTTCGGCGCTGAGTAGTAAATGATATCCTGATAATTAATTGGCGGATACTTGACATTAGGCCAAGTTGGTTCTGTCATTTTTTGCCACTGGCGATAAGCCTTGAGGCGAAAGTCCAGCATGAACTGCGGCTCGTTCTTCTTAGAGGAGATCAAGCGAACAACGTCCTCGTCTAGTCCACGCGGAATAGTGTCGGCCTCAATATCGGTGATAAAGCCGTACTTGTAAGGTTGGTTGACTAAGGTTTTGACAGTGGCACTCATCGGTAATAATCTCTCGTGTTCAGAACTCTTTCAGGATGGGAGACGAATTTTTCTTTAGCCGATTCCCATATCACGTTACGGAATGGTTACACGGCTGCTAGAATAGTGGTGGAGAGTAAAACAACAGCTATGTTGTTTAATGTATCTTCATTTTACGCTAAATTAACAACAACAATGTTGTCAAAGTCAAATTTTCAAAGAAATTTTTGGGACGTTCGCTGAACGTCTCGCACCAGAAGATGGCGACTATCCACCAGTCCTCAACCAAGCAAGATATCCTAGAGTATCTGCACAAACAGGAAAAAGCAACGGCTTTGGAGCTAGCTGAAGTTTTAGACGTTACCCCCCAAGCGATTCGTCGCCATCTCAAGGATTTGGAGACGGAGGAGCTAGTTTTGTATTCGTCAACAGTACAGGCGGGGATGGGGCGTCCGCAGCACATTTATCAACTGAGTCGTCAGGGACGCGATCGCTTGCATCGAACAATGAGCGATCGCTTTGGTGATGGCCACGGCAATTTTGCGGTTTCGCTGCTAGACACCTTAGCCGAAACGATGGGACACGAGCAATTTAAATCGATTTTAGAGAAACAGTGGCAGCGCAAAGCTCAAGAATACCGCGATCGCGTGGGTAGCGGTTCACTGCGGGAACGTGTAGCCAACTTAGTAGAATTCAGAAAAGCGGAAGGCTTCATGGCGGAGTATCACCCTGTTGATGTCAATGATTCCTTTGAGAGCGATCGCTTTATCTTAATGGAGCATAACTGCGCTATTTCCAACGTTGCCGAGTCTTTCCCCAGCATTTGTGGTCACGAATTAGAAATGTTTGCAGCCGTCTTACCTGATTGTACCGTAGAACGCACCCACTGGATTATCAACGGCGAACATCGTTGTGGCTATTTAGTACAAGCTCGCCATTAGTTCTTTTTTCAATACCCAATGCCCAATGCCCCATGCCCCATGCCCAACTAAGTTTGACATAGCGTTTATGGATGTACTATCACAGCAACCATCAGCACAATTTTTAACTCTGGAAGAGTCAGCAAAAGTAGATGCGGCCTTGTTGTCTTCCCCAGAAAAGTTTTTGACAAGATTGACAATTTCATCACTTAAGCTTTTGAAGCATATCGCCCAAGAGTACGGTGTTGCTATTGAAGATTTGACAGCGCAGCAAGTAATTGCTTGGTTTGAAAAAGATGGTAAAATTCGACGTGAACAGGGAATTGAAGTTTCATATCTGAAGTGGTGAACTAGGAATATAACTAGCTAGATATAAAGTAATATCCAGAACCCCAACTTCTCACCAGAAGTCGGGGTTCTGTTTCCTAAGGAACGTGGATTAAATAAAATGCAAAACTTCATTCTGTCTCTAGCTTCCCTCTCCAATACATCAGAGAGGGATTGAGGGTGAGGTAAGCCAGGGACATAAATTGTATATTATTTAATTCTTATTCCTAAGCGTTTTATGACTACGGCACAATTAATTAGACGCTACAAACGCCAACCTTAAATAATAAACAAAAAGCACCTGTAAAAAGGTGCTTTAAAAATTTATGACATTTCGTTTACCCGACAATTTTTTAAGGATTGTAATTATTAGTCCGAACATTGCGAGCTCCAGTTACAGCCCCAACCATTGAGGCTATTAAACCCAATAAGGAACCAAACACAAACCACCATAATCCCGAACGTATATTTGCTGCAATATCACGAGATTGTTGAGCGCTTACGTTTGTTCGCGGTACATTAATACCACCTTGCTGTTGTACCTGGTTTAAGACTTCCCCAGCGTTGGAAGCAGCAACACCAAAAGCACCCGATACTCCATTTGCCAATAGGAACGAACTAACTGCCAAAGTCGTAGCCCAAAGAATTGCGCCGTTAAGAAGAGCTGTATTGCGCTTCATCGGTCCACAAGCACGGGCTGTAATCCAACCACCAGTAAATAGGGAAATTAGTAGAGCTATAGTTGACCAAAGCCCCGCATTACCAGCAGCGTTAGGAGCAATTGATCTCGGCGCACCTGAACCTTCAACCGCACCTGCTGCAAAAGCACCAATTATAGCGCTCAAAATTAATTGAGTGGCTAAAGAAACCAACAAACCAGAAATAATCGGTCCCCAGCGAACAAGATCATGATATTCGGCCACTCGACCTACTACCGCAGTCTCAGTAGCACTAACATTATCACCTGCGCGATTTACGTATGACATAGCTTATGTTCTCCAGTGCTGTATCAGCAAAGTTACTGCTCAGGTATATTCGTGTTTATGCTTACAATTAAATAACTAAATCATCTGCTTTTATCTCTATCAATAGAAATATTTAATGAATATATCTTTAGTGATAAAAAACAAACGCCTTTAACAATTTTTAATCAACTTCAATATTTATTTATTATTTAATGATTATTTAGAAGTTAAAATACAGTTATTAACTGCTATATATAATAATCGATCTGGAAAAAAATTAGACTTAAGACAAAGCTTTGTAAGCCTGATTATAAAATTTTCACAAAGTAATTAGACAGCCAATAAAAGATTAACGCATTCTGACAGCAGTGCCTGTGGCAGTAATCAGCAAAAGAACTCCTGACTGGTCAAGATTGATTGTGCCAGTATCAATTTCAATCCCGATCACAGCATTTGCTCCTAAACGTTGTGCCCGTTGTTCTAATTCTTCTAATGCCTTGCGTTGACCCTGCTCAAATAGACGCTCATAGCTACCAGTGCGTCCACCGATAATATCTCGAATACCCGCCAAAAAGTCGCGCAAGAAATTGCTGCCGTAGACTACTTCTGCTGTCACAATACCTAAATATGACTCAATAACGGCTCCTTGAATCACATCAGTGGTAGTTATAATCATAAATTAGCCTCCCAGATAGCATATAGGTTGATATTTATCCAACAGAATTCAGGAATCAGGAGTCAGAATTCAGTTGGGTATTATGTACCAAAAAGCGGATGAATAATCGGAGTTTTTGCACCCCCACAAAACTAGAATTTTTGGTGGTGCAACAATTCCTGCGCCGGTCCCAATCCCCGACTGATTGATTCTGACGCCAAGCCGAGGAGCAATCCTAAGCTCCGCTCCTGAATTCAGAATAGCTGAATTCTTCTTCAATATTAAAATACTCTAAAAAATGTAAATTTATTTACACAATATCTAATTAGCCTGGGTTGAGATAGGTTTGATAAACATATTCTCACACAATTTTAGATTGCGATCGCTTCTATCGGATATGAAATACCATTGGCGGATCGCCTATTTAGAATTAAGTGAGATCACTGTTGGTTTTTTGGGAATAATAAGTATAACTACTGTCAAAAATGAGTGCAATTTTGGTATTCTCCGAATTTATATGTAGAGTAAGCTGATTTCATCATTTATACATCGCACTTCATCTTTCAGTAAAAACTCTGTGATCTAGCCCTGATTGTAAAGGAAAGACTAGATGAACAATAACATCTTAATTAATACGAGGAAATACAGTTTTCAAAAGTCCATATTTTTGTTTTAATGTACAAGAAAAAAGTCGTCTAAAATTTCAGGAAATTTACTGTGTACAAGCCAACATCATTTGTGTTTAGTGTGGTGTTATTAGGATGTTTTGCCTTCACCATACCTTCAGTGGCTCAGGCTCAGGTATTAGTGGCACAAGCCAAAAACCCACAGTTAAAGCAACTGCTAGAAGAAGGACGGAGGTTAGTTGATACCGGCGATTATGGTGGTGCGATCGCAGTTTATCAGCAAGCAGCTAGCCTAGATCCCAAAAATGCTAAAATTCATTCAGGTATTGGCTACTTATACGCTCAACAGGGAAATTACCGAGCGGCATTAACTGCTTATCGTCGGGCGATCGCTATCAACCCTAACAATAGTGATTTTTACTACGCTGTGGGTTACATCAAAGCGAATTTGGGCGACACACCTGGGGCAAAGGAAGGCTACCGTCGTGCCATACAGCTGAACCGTAACAGTGTTAATGCCTATTTAGGATTGGCTGTGACGCAATCGCGTATGGGAGACTATAGTGCAGCTACCTGGGCATACCAACAAGCAATCAGCTTGGATAAGAACAATGCTCAAACTTATGAGTTGATGGGTTCCATGTATAAACAGCGACGACAAGCCAAACAAGCAAACACCTTGCTTCAGAAAGCCCGTGACTTGTACAAGCGGCGCAATGACTCAGATGGCGTAGAAAGGGTAGAAGCTATCCTGCGACAGTTAGGAGGATGAGGTTAAAACAAGTCGCAAGTCGCAAGTCGCAAGTCGCAAGTCGCAAGTAAGTTTTGTGACGGGGATTTAGCGAGAAACGCGGTCTTGGGCTTTGCCCAAGAGGAGCGATTTCTCAAGACAGCGCAAAGTGCGGTCTTGGGGTCTCCCCAAGAGGAGCAACTTTGTAAGAGAGACCCGGACCCAAAACGTTCGGCAATTGATGCAGGGGACTTAAACCCCTAAACTTTGTTAAATAATTCGTAATTCGTAATTAAGTAATGCTGTGGGGATTTAGATTTAGACATCAAAACTTGCTGCCTGTCAAGAGGGGGGAATTAAACCCCTAAACTTTGTTAATCTAACTGGCGTCCCGTTAATTCAACAAAAATATCTTCCAAGTTAGAGGGACGCACCATCATTCCGGTTTTATCGGGCTGTTCATTCAAGTAGAAATTTGCTGCTTCCAGGGATGGAAAAAACAAATATTCCCAGCCACGAGCGCCATCACTTTCCACTTCAGATAAACCTAATTGCTTCATCACCAAACCTTCACCGTGAGCAGAACGTAGCTGTTGTAAAGTTCCCAAAGAAATCAGCTTACCGCTATCCATAATCCCGATGCGTCCTGGCTTGGTAGAGCCAAAGGCATCGCACAAAAATTCGACCTCATCCATATAATGGGTCGTCAGTAGCATCGTCATCCCCTGCTTATTCAAATCCCGAATAATTTCCCAGAGGCGTCGCCTGGTTTGGGGGTCTAGTCCTACCGTTGGTTCATCCAAAAACAGAATTTGCGGTTGATGTAATAAAGCTCTCGCAATTTGCAACCGTCGTTTCATACCCCCAGACAGGGTTTTTACCAAATCACCACGTTTTTCTGCTAGCTCAACATACTCTAGCCATTGATTAATTAGTTTTTGTCGCTGCGGGTTGCCAATGTGATGTAGTCTCCCATGCAGTTCCATATTTTCCCAAACGGTTAAATCGTTATCCACGCTGATTTGCTGCAAGACTACGCCAATACTCTGTTTTGCCAGCATTGCTTGGCTCATCACGTCATATCCACCAACTTCTATTCGTCCTTGGGACGGTTTCGTGAGTGTAGTCAGCATCCGAATTGTGGTTGATTTACCCGCACCGTTCGGGCCAAGTAGAGCAAATATCTCCCCCGCTTCAATTTTGAATGACAGGTCATTGACTACAGGTACATTGTTGTAAAACTTGTAGACGTTTTCTAGAAAGACAGCAGCTTTTTGAGTACCCAAGTTTTCAGCTAAATTCAATAAACTGATATTAACATTCGTGAGGGACTGACAAATAAAAAAATACTCAACTACTTCTTGTGGGGTGGGCGACACGAGAGCCCTAGTCAAAAGCGGGCAAGATGCCCACCCCACAAGATTGGATAATTTATTTGTTGAAAGTCCCTGAACAACAAAATTCCCGACTTCTTTGGAAAATCGGCAATCTGAGGCTTCGATTTTCGTAAATCAAATAAGATTGATATAGCGATTTTGATAGTAAGCCAAAATTTGGTTAACTCGTTGCCGACTTTCTGAACCAGAGTTTGCTGTCCACGAGATGGACAAGCCACCAATTTGACTTTGATTGTAATCAAACTGTGGGGATGACTGGGGAATTAAATCCACTTCTACCCCTTCGACTTGACGTAAATGAGCTGCTATCTCTGTATAGACTGCTAAAGGCAAACCAGCGAATTCAATTTTTTCCTTAGTCTCCATCTTTATGAAGCTCCAACATTAGAAGGATTCGAGGGGGGCGTTGTCACTGAAACAGGATTACCGCTAGCAGGTGCAGCTGACGGCGTTGAATTGACAGCCCCTTCCCCTACCATTTTCGCAACTTCAATACCATATTGTTCCAGAATCACGATGGGGTTGTAGCCCTGATTCATTTCAATACGTTTAATCAGTACGCCATCTGCTAATCGCTGTCCCGCCTGCACATAGCGACTCGTCGGCTCATCGGGTACTTTGATAATTGCCTGTGGTTCCTTACTAATTAGAACTACACCAGTCACAAGGACTGCCCTTGCTAAGTTAGGTTGTGCTGGCAGTGGCAATACAGATACTAAAGTCGGGTTGGAGACAACTTGAGGCAAAACTTTAGGCAAGACTGAAGTCAAGGTAGGATTGACTTTTTTGGGTTTTGGTATAGAAGAAACGATATTTTTCTTGGGATTTAAAGCTATGCTGCGTGTTGGAAGTTTTGCTTTTGGTAGTGATGCAGTCGGGAGCTTAGGCACCACGGGAACAGGTTTTGCAGATGTTTGAACCATTCCGGGAACCGTCTGCCCGAAAAGTTGTGCAAACGGGTCACTTCTATTTTTTGATGATAGCACAATTAGCGGTGCCCGCTCTGTAGCATTAGTGGATTGAATCAAGTTAACAGATGCAGGATTAACTTGTGAAACCTCTTTGGCTGGTATGACTGGATTCTTAAAGGGTTGAGCCGATGGTGGCAACTTTGCTGCTATTTTGGGAACTGGCGCAGGATTGATGGCTTGTTGTGTATTTTCAGAAGCACATCCAGCGATCGCCAAAGTTAAAATAGCTACAATTGTAATTTTTAAATTTCTGCCCATAATCTGTTCTCAAAAGCCATTAGAAAATTGAAAAGTGGAAATCAACAAGCCTGAAATTTGTATCAAAGGCAAAGTCTGTTCCCTTTACAACCTCATTTTAACCTCATTTTTTAGATTTTAAAGGTTATTTTTAGCACTGCCTACCCAGCATAACTGCGGATTACGGTGATTTGCAGTCAATCCTCTGCCACACCCATCAGTTCTTTCATCAAATCCAGTCCTTTCTTGACTCTACGGGAAACCGTTACTACACTGATCCCTAGATGTTCTGCAACTTGCTTTTGTGTCAAATCTTGCAAAAACACACATTCCAACACATCGCGGGTGCGTTTTTCTAGCTGAACCAATGCTTGTTGTAAGCGAAACTGGTCTTCTTGCGCTAGTTGGAAGCTGCGATAGTGAGGATCTGGAACCAATTCTCCCAAACAGGTAGAGCCTTCTTCTCCGTCTTGGACTGGCACATCGAGACTTAGGGGAGCGCGATTGATCCATGCTAATTTAATTTCTTGCCATTCGTTTGGAGAAATTTCTAGTGCTGTGGCTAATTCCGAGTCGTTTGGTTGGCGATTATGTTTTTCACGCCAAGAACGTGAAACTCCTATTGCTTGCTGTTGCAAGGCTAACCACTTCCGAGGAATTCGCACGGTGACACCTTTATCTCGGAGATAGTGTTGAATTTCACCCCGAATATAGGGAAGAGCATAGGAACTGAAGGCATGTCCCTTGGAAAGTTCAAATTTTTCAATAGCTCTGATTAAACCCAGACATCCAACCTGGAGCAAATCATCATAGGTTTCATGACATTGATTCGTCCAGTAGTGAGCTTCTTTTCTCACAAGCCCAAAATTGAGTTCTACCAGTTGATTGCGGACATTTTCTGACGGAGATTGCTGATATTCTCGCAACAACTGCCAAATTTCGTGTTTGAGTTCATTGGTGACTGTGGTAGGCATAGCACCCTGTTTATTGAGCAAAGAAAGGATTAATGTTCGTTTTTAAATTCAGCTGCGATGGCGTACACGCCCGCCGTAGGCATCGCACAATATTAAAGACAATATCGTGCTATATTTCCTAGCAAATACTATGTAGGTCACAAAGTTTTTCTAGAAATATTCAATAGGGTGCTTGAAAATCGAGCCAAATTCAAATTGGCGAAATCAGTATTTAGTTTGTTATTTATCTTTGGTATGACCTGTAGGTTTTTTAGAACTACATACAAATAAAATATAAAATTAATTACTAAATATCAAACCGAGATTGTACTTAATTTGAATTAATTAATGGTGAAGTTAATTTATATAAATAAAAAAATAGCGATCAGTATTTTGTTGGAGCAGCAAAGGCTGGATTTACAGTAAAATTACGTGTCTATTCAACTGGGATTTATCCAATCTTTAAAAATTACTAATAAAAATTAAAAAATACTATGTATATTTATGCAAGCCAATAAAAAAGGGCAAGATGCCCTTTGTTATACTTACAGTGCTTTTCAAGTAATTGAACTACACCACTCCTTATTCACCATTGCCCATGTCAGTCGTGGACTAGATCCCTGAAAACTGCTGTAAGTACATGCGTTACTTCCGAGGATTTAGCTACGAGCTGGTTCAACCCGTGCATAAAATAGACCGCGAATTTTGACTTCTTTAGGTTCACCAGCACCTAAATCTGTATCAGATGGCTGTTCGCTCTCGAAAGTACCAGCAATTTCACCACTAGAGTTATCTACTTTAGCGATTTGCAGAGAAATCTTGCCATTGAGATTTTCTGCACGCTTGACGTTAGTGCGGGTAAGTTCTTCATCATCTGCTTGGGCGGGGAGAGCCACGGCATTATCGTAGCCACTGACAACACCACGACCTTTGGGATCTAGGAAGGCAGCACCACGATAGGAAGGAACTTTGAAAGTGCCTTTAAAGTCCGTGGAGGTGTTAATGCTGGTCAAACTGGGTTGTGTTTGAGCAACCAAGTTTTTGATGGTGAAGAGGAAAGGTACTCGCTCACCACCAGGAAGCTGCACAGTGATGGCTTGGAAGTCAAGACCATCAGTTTCCGCAAAGGTCAAGCTATTATCTGAGTTGATTTTTAGTTTACCTTGCACCTGGTCAATGGTAGAAGTGTATCTGGTCAACAATTTGCCAGCAACAAATTCTGCTTCTTGCCGTTTATTAGCAGGTTCTTCTTTGATGAAGAAGCTGGTTGGTTCCAAGCAAAGTTCTTTGATGCCATAGGACTGGCTAGAATCAATGGGAATGGAGCCACGGCTTGTTTCTGCTAGTTGGGGGCATTTGTTAGCCAAGCCAGTCCCGCGAATTTGATCGTAAGTGAGTACATCTCTACTACTACTAGCAGGAGCATCACTACAAGCAGTTATTAACCCCAGGCACAAAGCCAAGAATGCAACAATTAAAGCGCGATACCTCATGGTCTACCTCAATCTCAAAAATTAATAGATTTGTTGTAAAACTGCATCGAAGCTTTGATCTCTGATGAGAAGCCGCTACTCTGCGAAAAGCTATTTTTGCTCGGACACGGCTTTGCTCTGATTTCCAGAGTTGAACCAAGTGTTTGGGCGTTTAGATTGTCTGCTTTGCACTTTGCTCTTGCCTATGGCAAAAGCGGTGTCGCCCAAGTCTTTTTGTATCATGTATGTGACGCTACTACATACAGTCCATTGTTTTATGGGGAAATTAGCCAGATCATACGATTTTTTTTAACTCAAAATCAAAGTACTCTTAATCAAAAAAAATCTTGTCCCGATCGCATCGAGCTGCTGTGGAGGCTATGCTAAGGGTTACTACGCTCTTTTCGGAGCATTTTCTTGTGGGATGGGTGTCCTCACCCGTCCTATATTCAGGGCGGGCTTTCCTGCCCACCCCACAAGATGGATAATTTATTTCTTGTCAGTCCCTGACAAGCTAGGGAAAATTAAAAATCTCCGGTAAATTTGAGTTGACCTCATTATTTATACGGAAAGGGTGGCATGGACAATAATCAAAATTTGGAATCAGGAGAGTTGTCTAGGAAACAGCAGGCGATCGCAACTGTGGTGTATGATGCTGTTCAGGCTTGTCAAGGCGATACTGAAGCTCTTTTGGCAATGCTTAGGCAATTGGAGCAGTTACACCGAGAGATCCGGGATGGGGTTTTTCAAGAGAGTTTACCTGTTAACCGTCGGCAACTCTACTCGCTGCTGAAAGATATTGAGTCTGAGGGAGGCTGGCCTTACATTGAGCGCATGAGACTACAAGCATTTTTAGCGAATTTGCCACCAGAGGCTCCCGAAGAAAAGAGCCACGAGATTTTGGAGAGCGATCGCTCATGCGGCTGATCATCTCCAAATAAGTTTCTAGCTCTGAATTAACAATTCTGATCGCCTCATCAACCGCTAAACCAAGAGCGGTTGCTGGTTGAGGCTTTAATCTAATTCGTAATTCGTAATTCGTAATTTGTAATTAAAAAGGGTTTTTACGAGTTATACCATCACAAAGAAGGCGATCGCTCTCTTCAAGATTGCGGTTGTGTTTGAGGTAATCGCCCACCCAGCTACAACCACGAACAAGCAGATCATCAAGATTTAAATTCCACAGAATTATCGTCTTGTCATCACTAGCTGATGCTAGTGTTTGACCATCTGGGCTAAAACTGACACTTAATACTGAAGTGGGATGCCCATTGAGACTTTTAATTAATTTGCCGTCACTGCTCCAGAGTTTCACAGTACCGTCCCAATTGGCGGCGGCGAGCAATTCACCATTCGGGCTGAAAGTCACGGCATTGAAGCTATCGCTAGACCCCTTTAATAAGGTTTTGAACAACGTACCATCCCGTCGCCACAGTTTCACGGTGTTATCCCAGCTGGCAGAAGCCACTAACTCGTCATTGGGACTAAAGCTGACACCCATCACCCAGCTGTCATTGGGCGAGAAAGTTTTGAGTAAAGTACCATCCCGTTGCCAAAGTTTAACAGTTCGGTCATCACTGGCAGAGGCTAAAACCTGACTATCATGGCTGAAGCTGACGCTATTTACCCAACCCTGATGCCCCACTAAGGTTTTGAGCAACTTGCCCTGACGGTTCCAAAGTTTCACTGTTTTATCTTTGCTAGCTGATGCCAACAACTGACCATCAGGACTGAAATTCACGCTCATCACACTATCGGTATGCCCTCGGAGAGTCATGATTAAAGTACCATCAAGCCGCCAAAGTTTCACAGTTTTGTCATAACTTCCTGAGGCCAGCATTTCACCTTTGGGGTCAAAACTGACACTAGAAACTTGATTTGTGTGTCCCACTAAAGTTTTGTAAAGTCGGGTTTTGACCTCGCCATTACTGGTGTATCGTTGCCAAAGTTTGATAGTGCGATCGCTACTACCAGAAGCTAGCATCCGGCCATCGTGACTCCAAGCAACGCTTAAAACTCGCTTGCGATGCCCTTGAAGAATAGACGGTGTTGGGGCATCTAAACTCCATAGTTTCACACTTTTGTCATAACTTCCTGAAGCCAGCAATTTGTTATTTGGACTGAAAGCGATGCTGACAACACCATCGCTGTGTCCTTTGAAGGTTTTGAGTAAAGTACCAGTGATACTCCAGAGGTCTATGGTTTTGTCTTCACTTGCAGAAGCTAACTTTTTACTATCGGAACTAAAGTTCAAACTCCACACTATATCGCTATGGTGTCGTAAAGTTTTGTAAGGACGAAAGTCAAAACCGTCTTTAGTGCTGTTACTTTCCCGTCGCCAAAGTCTCACTGTTTTATCTCGACCTGTTGATGCCAAGAATTTACCGTCTGGGCTGAAAACAGCTACAGTTACACCCTGCTGATGTCCCTGCAAAGTTGTAACGAGGCTACCGTCCCGCCGCCAGATTTTCACTGTCTTGTCGTCACTAGCGGAGGCGATGAATTGACCATCGGGACTGAAGTTTACCCAGTTAACCCACCCTTGATGTCCTCTCAATATTTTTACTAAGCTACCGTCTTTACGCCAGAGTTTTACAGTTCTATCGTTACTACCAGTAGCTAACAATTCGCCATCAGGACTGAAACTAACGCTATAAACCCAATCTCCGTATCCTTTCAGGGTTTTATATGGCTTGGGGTCAAATTCACCTGTAATCGGGTTTTTGCGCCAGATTTGCACTGTTTTGTCGAGACTGGCGGAGGCTAGAGTTTGACCATCAGGGCTAAAACTTACACAAGTAACAGCATCAGTGTGACCTTTGAGGGTTTGGAGTAAGGTTCCATCAGGACGCCAAAGTTTCACCGTCTTATCTCGGCTACCTGATGCTAGCAACTGACCATCTGGGCTGAAAGTTACTCCCCAGACAACATCAGTATGCCCTTCCAGGCGGTTAACCTCTGTTACGCCATAAACTGCTTGTTGCAGGGCTGTCACGACCCGCATTCGAGTATCTGGCTGCACGTCATCTGCCTGTTTAAGTCCTCTCCAAGCCCGCAAACCTTCTAATAGGGCATCAAACTCTTTATTAGACGCAAACAAAGCTTCGCTAGCAGCAGCGATCGCACTAATTTTCAAGTTGGTTTCACTGTGTTCAGCTCGTAGAGTTTGGCTAATTGCTGCTCTTTTTTGTAAGTCGGCTTGCCACCATAATGCTGCTATTGTTCCTCCCATGATTGCCAGGATTGCGCCTACAATCCGTGCTTCCCGCAGTCGCCGTTGCAATACAAAATTGAGTTGCTTTTCACTAACTTTTTGGGCTACTTCAGCTTTCGTTTTTTCAAGTTTTACTTTTTCTAATTCGGCAACCATGCCATAGTTGTTTTTTTGGCGAATTGGTTCAACTAAATAATCGTGAACTAGCTGGTAGCGATCGCCTAACTCTTCTCTGATTCGCAATACCAACCCTGAACCCACCAATATTTCTAAAATGAGTTCCCCAACTGTGTCAAAGCTTGAGATTGTATCTATATCATAATTATTAACTAATGCCGCCGCTAAATCAGCTTTAGTTTTTAACGGTCGCGTCCCCTTTTCATCAGTTAACTCAAATAATAATTTCCAACTTAACTCTTCGTTTTCCTGACCGCAGTCTTTGATAACTTCCCCAAGCCAGCGTTCCACCAATTTTGTCGAGCCGCCCGAAAGCTTGTATTGTCCGAGTGTGGTAATGTTTTCTATTTGTAGTTGAGCGCCAACTATTTGTAATTCAATTGGATGTACTTCGTCTAGTTCTCCTGTCAAATCCTGGACTAATCGGTTAATTAATTCCTCACTCAGTTCATAATGTGAACGTTTAGTAAGACTCTGAATTATGGCTTTGGCATCCTGGCTAGAGAATTTTCCTAAATAGTAGCGAATGTCCTTATCGAGAATATTTTTATTAATTACTCCTAAATCATATAATCCAGTAGTATTTTTCTGGCTCAAACGTTCAAATTCTAATAAATGATGTAAATAGTCTTCTCTTAACGAAAGAATAATTTTTACAAATGAAATATTTAAACATTCAGTAAAAAAATTATAAAATTCTATTCTTTGTGTGGGAGGATTACTAACAAAAAAAAATTCTTCGAACTGATCTAATATGATAATTATTGTATAATTGCGCTCAGATGCTAACCGAATTTTTTCAAGCAGTAAAGTGGGTGTAGAGTCAATATTAACTGATATTCCTGTGTATGCCAGCGCTTGGTTGATACTGCCGATCAAGATTGTAATCCAATCAGTATAAACAGACAAAACAATAGGTATAGGAATACGTTCACCGATAGCTTTTCCCTTGAGTGCGGGGACTAAACCAGCTTTGAGAATTGAACTTTTACCTACACCTGATGGCCCATAAATTACTGTAAGTTTGTAGTCAGCGCGGGTAATTCTTTCAATTAAGCGATTAACATCTTGCTGCCGTCCAGAAGCAGATATTTCTTGGGCAATTTCTTCAGGAATAAACGGTATTTTGTGAGGTTCTAGTACTGGGTTAATTCTGGGGCGTTGCGGCTGCAATTGACTTGCACCGATGAAGGCGCGAAAGCCATACTGATGTTCTATTTGAATTTTTTCTTGCTTCAGCTTAAAGGCTTCTGTATAGTCATGACGCTCAACAAAGTAAAGCGATCGCAATTCCTCTAAAATCTCTAAGTAAAGTGATGGCTGATGTTGTAGTTCACAAACTATCCTCGCCCATTCCAAGTTATTGATAGCTTCCTCCGACTCACCCAGATGTCTCTGTGTACGTGCTAGCAAGAGAAGATACCAACTTTCTTGTCGTCGTCTTCGCAAAGCGTCTCGCAGAGAAACTTGTGTTACTTCTTCGGAGATAGAAAGTGCTGTATTCGCTAATTCATAAGCCAATAACCAATTCGACTCGGAAAGCGCCACATTTGCTAAAAAGCCATAATTTTGAGCAACTTGTGAGGGAGTTCCATAAGTTTGATGTAGACTTAATGACTTTTGAGCTAATTCTTTTAAGTCATTCCAAGCTTGTAAGCGTTGCAGCATTTCACAAGCAGGCGAAATAAATTTAGCAACTAAGTCTTCTCTTTGTACCTGCTCCAATAGCTCTAAACACTGTTTAAACCATAAGAGAGCATGTTCACAATAGTTACTATTATTATTGTGGTATAAGTCTGCCATTCGGTGATAACACAGCCCCAGGTGGAATAGTACTATTGCTTGCTTGAGTAAAGCTGAAGGAGCTACGAAATAAGGGGATGAGAGGGGCAAAGAAGAATTACTCTCCGATTCTGCCACTCTGGTTGCTTCCTGCTGCCACAACGCTAGGCTTCTTTGATAATTGGCTAAAGCGCCATTAATTTGATCGTTGGCGTATTTATCTCGCCCCAACACAAATTCTAAACTAGCTTCTAATCCTGGTGTTAATTGAACACCATACAGGCGCAGCAAATCATTACGGGCTGATTCTATTTCGTGGCGGTGTTGCGACTTAGGATCTAAATCGAGGAAGGCATTAGATAAAAATGTTTCGGCACCTGCTTCTAAAACTTTGTCAAATAGAGATTCTGCTTCTTGACGGATCAAAGCAATTAAATCTGCTTTGGCCATTTCAAATTTAATAGTGGTTGCAGCCCAGCTTTTGAAATCAGGCGCTAATTTAGAAAGCAATGATGCTACTTCATCTTGTAGCCACAACACTACGGGAAATGGAAAAGTCGCGGCATAGATATCTCGTGCTTGGTTGATGCCTGTAAGTAAGTTTTCCAGGTCGATAATTGACTCAATACCGAAAACCATGACAGCAGATGGCAAAGAGTCTGTAAGGACGGCAGGATTATCTAAAGATAGTTCTGAGATGATTGTGCTATGTAAGGAAGTAGTTAATGGATTGAGAACGATTTCTCTGATATAGATGTCTTTGCTGATGGAGCGAACATTCTCTAACATTTGCTCACGTAATAGCCCATAGTTACATCGAACTAAAATCAGGGTAAATTGACCTTCGGAAAGCGCGATCGCTCTAATCAGTCTTTGCAAAGTTTGCTGATTTTCTTTACTGTAGATGTGTAGCTGTTTGTCATTACTCATTGGTTATTGGGCATGGGGCATTGGGCATGGGGCATTGGGCATTGGGCATTAGTTATTAGTCCAATGACTAATGACTAATGACTAATGACTAGTTACTTCTTTTGTTGCCAAGCCAAAACTTTTTCTGTTTCTGCTAAGGCTGGACTGATGCCAAACCAGCGTCCTAGAGGATCGCGGTATTCAAACAGATACATACTTCTTAGTAAACTCTGGTAATCAGACTCACCTTTAACTCTCTGCTGCTGCACTACTTCAAACAATAATTCCCACTGGAATTCATCAATAGCTAATAGCAGATCGTCGCGGTAGTCCTTAATTACGGCTTCTAAGCAGTCTTGAGAAAAAGGCGGATCTTGTCGTTGTAGGCAGCTATAAAGTAAACCCAATAAGTTACGAATGTGACCACCACTAACGCGACATAAACGATCCAAAGTTTGAGGGTGATCGAATAATTCTGTAATTAATAAAAGCCTGCCATTCAAAGCAACTTCTGGAAAAGCTCTTGCTAAAACTAACTGGCGCACTAGTGACATCCCTGGTTCATAATCACTGCCATCTCTTTGCCGCACTAATACCATCGGCAGTACTTTTGGCGCAATCCCTCCCCCCAGGCGATTTTTCAGTGTCTCATACTCATTGGAGAAAATTAAGGTTAGGGGAATTGTGTAAACTAAGTGGCATTTGAGTCGGCGTAACTGTTCGCCTCGGTCGATGAAAAGATATTCTGGTTGCGATCGCCCCGATGCTAAGGGACGCATATCCACTCGATCCAAATTATCTACAATCACTACTAGTCCTTTTTGACCCCGCAGTTTTAGCTGTTCAACAGCCTTTTCTAAAATTTCTTCGTTAATCGCCTGCAAAATACTATTGGTACGTGGTTCCAGATATTGCCTCAGTTGATTCCGCATCTGGGTGCTATCTTTGGTTTTGGCAGTAATTTTGGCAATACCCAAGGACAACTCTGCTTGTCCAGAAAGTTCTATGGGGGTTTGCAAAAAATCGCCTACTTCTTTAAGCAAATTGGTAAAGTAACCAGCTTTGAGTTTGATGTTAATGCCTTCTAAACTGGCACTGACTTGACGGGCTACACTCAGCAAAATATCGCTGACATCAATATCCGCCATGTCTAAGTCTTGACTCGACTCAAAATAAACCACATGAAATCCCGCCAATTCTAGTTCTGTCTTCAGGCGCTGCAATTCCGTTGACTTACCGCAGCCAATATGACCCGTAAATAACTGACAGGTTGGCTCATCAGGAGAAATCCGAACAATAGTTCGTTGCAATTCTTCGACAATCTTGCAACCACGTACATCAGCAAAATCTATGTAATACTGCCGATCTAGGACGTTACTTATATTTAGCGTGTAGCTGGGGTTACATGCTTTATAAAAACGTGATAAATTTAATGTCGTTTTCATGTATGTAGATGTGTATGTAGATGCAGTTTAATCCGTGTTTTTATACAAGTAGTCTCTATCCGGGATGTAGGCATCCGATTAACTCGCAAGTTGATTGTGTCTTAAAAAAGACAGCAATTAAAGCAGCTTCACTGTCAGTAGTCTAGTAGAGATTTAATTGACCCTAACAACCTTAAGCATATCTGTCCTTAATTTTTACACCTGGTATTGAGGTTTTGACAATCTCTAGCTTTTGTTTTACCTGCCAGAAACCTTTAGGGCTTAGTGAATCAGTAAAAAAAGCTACAAGCTAACATGGTTCTCAGTTTGTATGGCTGATGAGTAGAACTAGTATGAATTATAGCAAAGTACACAGAGATTCAGGAATACCTATATATCATTGCATGTTAAATTTGTCAAGGGAACAAAATCCTCAACATCTAAATTAATATTTGGTAATCTTTAGGGAAAAATCTTCAAAAATAACTTGTCAAAAAGACTACAGTCAGTTAAAAATGGACACTGGAAACTTGAATCGGAGCGATCGCTAGCGCCATAATCTGTGTAGTTACTGTAAAGTGTTACTAAAAATAAAAAAGTATTGAGGAGATCGGCTAACAGATGCCAACACTGTTTACTGAAATTAAGAATGATCCGATCGCGTCAAGGAATTTAGATTGCAACCACAAAGGGGTTTGAATGGCTGGCATAATATCAGTTTCCCGCACGAATCTAGCCCAGCGTCGTCAGAAATTACGTCGGCAGAGGCGGATGAAAATTATTCAGGCGATTTGGCGAACCTTTGCCATTATTGGTTTGACGAGTGGATTATTCTGGGTGGCAGTGCAACCAGTGTGGATGCTAAAAGCTCCCAAACAAATACTGATGAAATCAGGTGATAAATTACTGTCGGATGAAACGGCTCAGTCATTGTTGGTGCTATCTTACCCCCAGTCTTTGTGGCGGATTGAACCTGCGGCGATCGCTAACTCTTTGAAGAAACAACCAACTATTGCCGAAGCGATCGTCAGACGCCGCCTGTTTCCTCCTGGGTTAATCATTGAAATCCAAGAACGAGTTCCTGTAGCGGTGACTCAAACATCTGGTAACAAAAAAGTAATAATCGGCTTACTAGATGCAAGTGGGGTCTGGATGCCTTTAGAAAAATACACATCACTGAATCCCACTAGGAAATTACCCAATCTCAGAGTAATTGGCTCGTCAAAACAATACTGCCTTTACTGGACTCAACTTCATCAAGCTATCAGCCAAAGTCCCGTGAACGTAATGGAAATTGATTGTCGAAATCCCACGAATTTAATTTTGAAAACAGAACTAGGAAATGTGCATCTCGGCGCTCCAGGCCCCCAGTTGTCTGAACAAATTAAGGTACTCGCTCAAATGCGCCATTTAGGAGCAAAACTCAATTCCAGTCAAATAGAGTATATTGATCTGAAAAATCCCGAATTTCCCTTAGTACAAATGAACCAAAAAGACCAAAAATTAACTCCCAAAATCCCTAAAAACATCTAGCGTGTTTAATGTATTGATAGCTCCGAGTAAAATAAGAAGCTTTATGCTGATAAATATATTTATTATTTTCAGTTTTCTGGCAAACCGCACGAAAATCGGCATTAACTTCTAATTAAAATGAGAAGATCAATCATAAAATCTCTATTGCAAGTAAAACATTCTCAATTGTTACCCTAACATCTAATAGTAGGGAGTAGGGAGTAGGGAGTAGGGAGTAGGGAGTAGGGAGTAGGGAGTAGGGAGTAGGGAGTAGGGAGTAGGGAGTAGGGAGTAGGGAGTAAGGAGTAGGGAGTAGGGAGTAGGGAGTAGGGAGTAGGGAGTAGGGAGTAGGGAGTAGAAGAGAAAACTAGCCCCGAAACAAGGTTTTAAGCATCGCCCCTTGCGATGCCCTGAGCAGTTCGACAGGTGTTACCCGTAGCTCTGTCGAAGGGCTTACTTTAACACTTGCCGTTCGCGTAGCGTCTCGTAGAGAAGGGTGGGCGAAAAAATCCCTATTTTCCAAGGGAGGTTGAAACCCCGATACCGGTTCTCTCAAGTCGGGAAACCCGCCCACGAGACTGGCTACCCGATGTTAAGCGGTTTAGTTTCTCCACTCCCCACTCCCCACTCCCCACTCCCCACTCCCCATTCATCACACTAGTGAGAGTTCTCGTAGGATAGACTATTGCTGCAACAAAGTGTCCATTAAGACCACCCAAAGAACAAGTTAATCAGGTATAGTCTGACAAGTAAATTCTTGCTGACTTGAACCTTAAGGATAAGTAAGTATAACGGAAGTTTTGTGTCTAAAGTTGCAATCATCCCCAATGGTGAAACCTATTAACAATATTATTGTTGAGGCAGAGAAGAGGCGCTATAGTATGTCTTTACAAGTTATGCCTTCCACTGAGAAGAATGAAGAGATTAATGTCTGGTTGAAGTTATACAAGTCAATTTTAGATAAATGTCGGTATACTTCTCTAGAATTGGCTGTGCGATCGGCTGCGTTCAAAGCTTATCCCATAGCAAATTTTCGCCCTGCCAATTCTGTTAGGCTTGGCAGTAGTGAAAACAATAAGGAACAGTGCCATAGTATTGTGGCACTGTCAAACTAAAGTTGACTCTGAGGTGAATAACACCTGAAAAAGTCGTTTATCTACCCTTTCACAAATCCAATGACACTTGATAATAACCAAGGACTTACCTATAAAAATTCCCAATCTGCGGGACAGCCGGGATTCTCTCTGGCAGTTAACTCGACTAATCCTTTTAATAACTCTGGGCTGAACTTCGGACAAAATCACGATAATAAGAAGATTTCTACGGAAAATAGCCGAATTGGGGAGATTGTTCCTGGTCGGGTCGCCAACATCAAAGTGATTGGTGTCGGTGGTGGTGGTGGGAATGCTGTTAACCGGATGATCGAGTCTGATGTCTCTGGGGTAGAGTTTTGGTCAATTAATACTGATGCCCAAGCTCTTACCTTAGCTGGCGCTCCAAGTCGATTGCAAATTGGACAGAAGCTAACGCGGGGTTTGGGAGCAGGTGGTAATCCTGCTATTGGTCAAAAGGCAGCTGAGGAATCACGGGACGAAATTGCTACAGCTTTAGAGGGTGCAGACTTAGTATTTATCACTGCTGGTATGGGTGGTGGTACTGGGACGGGTGCAGCCCCGATTGTGGCAGAAATAGCCAAAGAAATGGGCGCTCTTACTGTTGGTGTAGTCACACGTCCATTTGTATTTGAGGGACGCCGCCGCACCAGCCAAGCGGAACAAGGTATTGATGGACTAAAAAGTAGAGTAGATACGCTGATCATTATTCCTAACAACAAACTGCTGGAAGTGATCCCCGAACAAACGCCTGTGCAAGAAGCTTTTCGCTATGCAGATGATGTGCTGCGTCAAGGGGTGCAAGGTATTTCTGATATCATCACGATCCCCGGTTTAGTAAACGTTGACTTTGCTGATGTCCGAGCTGTGATGGCAGATGCGGGATCGGCATTGATGGGAATTGGAGTGAGTTCTGGTAAATCTAGAGCCAGAGAAGCTGCGATCGCAGCTATTTCTTCTCCGTTGCTAGAATGTTCTATTGAAGGCGCTAGAGGGGTTGTCTTTAATATTACTGGTGGTACTGACCTCACCCTGCATGAAGTGAATGCAGCCGCAGAAGCAATCTATGAAGTAGTTGATCCCAACGCCAATATTATTTTTGGGGCTGTAATTGATGACAGACTCCAAGGTGAGGTAAGAATTACTGTAATTGCCACCGGGTTTACAGGTGAAGTGCAAGCGGTGGTACAACAAAACGTGGCTAACATTCGGGTAGCACCTAATACCTCGAAGCGACCAACAACACAGCAACCCGCAGTTAATCCCCCAACTTCAACCCCAACTCCAACTCCAACTCCAGAACCAAAAGAAAAACCTGGATTGGATATACCTGATTTTCTGAAAAACCGACGTACACCAAGGAGTTAAACCAATTCGCAATTCGCAATTCGCAATTCGCAATTACGTTTTGTGACAGGGATTTAGCGAGAAACGCGGTCTTGGGCTTTGCCCAAGTGGAGCGATTTCTCAAGACAGACTCCGACACAAAACGCGCTGCCTGTAGAGACAGGGGACTTAAACCCCAAAGTTCGTTAAGAGATTTTGGATTTGAATTTTTAGATGAAATTAGCAGTCTCAGGTCAGGCTGAGTGCTGTATAAAATCTCCTAGTTCCAGGGTTTTACCAAAGGCAGGGGTAAGCAATGCGTTGCCATACCCAATTTTGCCAATTGGTAAAAAAACTCGTCAACGCTACTTTATAGAATAAACTTGGGCAGGAGTCTGCTGGCTCCCATGTCCAGCTATGCTTTTGGTACAAAAAAACAGGAAGACCTGCCCGACTAAAGATCAAAGATGCGATCGCTACATCTACCCCTTGCGATCCATTAAACTTATATTCAAGTGCTAATAAGAATGATAATCGCACTTTTGGCAAGAGAGAGCTAGCACGGTATCACCTCTCTCCCTAAAGCACATCGAGCCTATGTCTTGTAAAATTATCCAACATGGTCTGAAACTCCTATATTTTGAAGTGTGTAATGAATGCTGAAGAGTTTCTCAGACGTTACGAATCAGGAGAACGAGATTTTTCTAAGGTTGTTTTGAGAGGTATTCAGCTAAATCACCTTGACCTCAGCGGCATCAATCTAAATCAAGCTTGGCTTGAATCTACTTGTTTGATGGCGACCAATTTAAGCAATGCAAACATAAGCGGTGCTAATCTGAGGTTTTGCTACTTAGGTTCTGCCAATTTAAGCAATGCTAATTTAAGTAACTCACAAATAGAGGCAACTAACTTTAACGAAAGTAATTTAACCAATGCTGATTTAACTAAAACGCTTCTTTGTGACTCTAGTCTAGTTAGGACAAATTTCATGGAAGCGACAATACAAGAATGTAACTTGGCTGGTTCATTCTGTCGCCAAGCAATTTTCACAAATGCTAATTGGGATTGGAATTACGCTGACGTAATTTTTCATGAAACCATATTGCCTAATGGAGATATTGAGAGTTATAACTATCATCCGAGCGAGGCTGTTGAATCATTACAAAAACGCTATGACTCAGGAGAAAGAATTTTCACGTTTGAGTCTGGGGGTTTAGATTTAACAGGAATCAGATTGAGCGGTAGTGTTCTGCGTTTCTGGCTTACAGAGTCTGAATTGCGTTATGCTGATTTGAGAAACTGTAATTTTGAAAGCTCAAGAATTCAAACATCGTTTTTTGATTTTGCTGACCTGAGTGGCGCTGTTTTTAAGGAGGCAGCTTTAGCTTACAACTCCTTCATTACCGTTAATTTAAGTGATGCAAGTTTTGAAGGAGCATATATGGAAGATGATGACCACGGGGGTTGTTTTGATGGTGCAATCTTTTGTAGAACTATCATGCCAGATGGAAGTACTCGAAATAACGGATGTTAAGAGTTGTAAGTTCTATGTCTAAAGGAGAAAAAAGGGAGGAAAAGGCAAATTAAAGCAGCCTTTTCCTCCCTCTGCATAATTATCATTTAACTAAACGTGAGTTCGATGAACCTCTCCCGGACAGCCTCCCTCTCCGAAACTGAAAGGGAGGAGCAACGAAAAATTAAGCTTTTTACTCCCCTCTGGGCTTGCCTAACGGCAGGCTGACACCAAGGTCGAGGGGCTGCTCTTGAGAGGTCAAACAAGATTTGTCGAACTCACCTTAACTAAGTAGACTTCCGGTGAATAAGGACACGAAACAAAAAGAAAAGCTAAATGTAAATTATTTTTTGATTTTTAGTGTCTGTTCAATCCATTCAATTACCTGATAACCAAGACGAGTACCATCTAGGCGGTCAATCTCACGAATTCCGGTGGGACTGGTGACATTAACCTCAGTTAGGTAGCCACCGATAACGTCAATACCCACAAAAATTAACCCGTCTTGGCGTAAACGTTCGGCTAATTGGGTACAGATTTCATACTCTCTTGGGGTAATTCCAGTTTGAGCGACTGTGCCACCAGTTGCCATATTATTGCGAAAATCAGTTCCACTAGAGAGGCGATTGAGCGCACCAATCGGTTCGCCATTGAGCAGGATAATTCGCTTATCTCCCTCTTTTGCCTCCGGTAAATAGGTTTGCACCATTACTGGCACTCGACCTTGGAGGGTACTGAGTTCGACAATAGAGTTAAAATTGCGATCGCCTGATTGCAAAAACAAAATCCCTTCCCCAGCTTTGTTTCCCAGTGGTTTGAGAACTGCTGCCCCCTTTGCTTCGACAAATTGCCGGATCAACTGCTTATCAGCACTGACAATCGTTTCTGGAATCGCTTTGGTAAACTGGAGGGCATACATTTTTTCATTTGCCCCTCGGATACCACTAGGACTGTTAATCACTAGGGTTTTATTTTGGTCAATGCAATCGAGAATGTAGGTGGCATAGAGGTAGGAATCGTTGACAGGTGGATCTGTCCGCATAAATACGGCATCCATTGTCTCTAAAGAAGTTAAGGAGGAGTCGATCAACTTATACCAAGGATTCATCGCTACCCAGCGTCCCTCCACCAACTGCACTGGTACAACTTCGACTCGCTGTAGGACAGCCCAAGCTTTGCCCTCCACCACACTCAGCAGATTTGCCTGAGTTATCCAAACTTCGTGTCCCAGGATTTGCGCTGCTTCGATCAGAGCAATGCTGGTATCATGACACGGGTCAAGCTGATGGATGGGATCAATGATAAAAGCCAGTTTCACCCTTTATACCTCAATCACCAAGAAATTAAATAGTTATTCAATTATTATCTCTTGATGATCTCACCAATTGACGTAATATATGTACTGCGGAGTAGAACCTGGAGGGAAAAGTCTTGTAAACAGATATCGCTTTCATGAGAAAAAAGCCCGTAAGTAATTTGCAGGGGCTTGTCGCTAGCGTAAAACCTTCTGAATCTAAACGCTATTGCTAGAAGTTAGTAGCTCATCCAGCTTGCCTTGACTGTCTAAAGCGTGGATGTCATCACAACCACCAATGTGATCGTCGTTGATGAAAATTTGCGGTAAAGAGCGCTTTCCATTTGCCCTTTGAGCCATTTTATTTCTGGCTGCCTCGTCTCCATCAATGGTGTATTCGATAAATTCAACTCCCTTGTTCTTCAGCAAACTTTTGGCACGAATGCAAAACGGGCAAGTCCTCCAAGTGTAAATTTCTACTTTTGCAGCCATAATATCCTCAACTTAATTTAATACTTCTTAATTTTAGCTAAAACTTCAGTTGCCCCACACTCACTGTGAATTGACTCACGAGAGGATTTTCTGTAAAGAAAGCAATAATTCATTGACAGTATAAGGCTTCGACAAAAATGTATTCACACCAATAGCAGCTACTGCACTGAGCTTATTGTCAGACATAAGTCCACTGCTGGCAATAATTCTGACTTGGGGGTTGATTTTTTGCAGGGTACGGATGGCAGTTAAACCATCCAGCGAGGGCAGCATAATATCCATTAGTACAACACTAATTTTGTCCATATTTTTAGCGTATAGCGCGATCGCCTCAATGCCATCACTCGCAATTAGGGTTTTGTAGTTGTGAGTTTCCAATGATGTTCTGGTAATCTCTTGAATGGCAACTTCATCATCCACAACCAAAATCAATTCTCCTTTTCCTGTTTGTGGTGGCAAATCTTCTGGGCTGAATGTTTCCATTCCCCCCACTGCTGGCAAGTAAACTTTAAAACTAGTGCCACTTCCCGGTTCGCTGTAAACGTTTACAAAACCTCCGTGACTTTTTATGATCCCCAGGACGGTGGAAAGTCCTAACCCTGTGCCTTGTCCGACATCTTTTGTGGTAAAGAATGGCTCGAAAATTCTATCTAAGATTTCTCTAGGAATTCCAACTCCACTATCGGAGACAGTAATCACTGTATAAGTTCCCTCTTTGGCTTCCAGGTTTATGCGGACATAATTTTCGTCAATCAATAGATTTTCGGCAGAGATACTCAAACTACCGCCATTGGCCATAGCATCACGGGCGTTAACGCAGAGGTTCATCAGCACTTGATGCAGTTGGGTACTATCTCCAGAAACCATCCACAAATCCTGCGGTACATCAGTGCTAATTTCTATAGATTTGGGAAATGTCTCTTTCAGAATCTTGGCAACTTCCACAATTAAATGCTTGAGTTGCAAAGTGATGCGCTTCCCTTCCACACCCCGCGCAAAGGACAGCACTTGTTTGACTAAATCAGCGCCGCGTTTAGCGTTGATTTCCAAAATCTCTAGTAGATGGCGGGTGCGTTTATCCGCATCAGGAAATTTGAGTGGTAATAGTTGCGCTCCTGCCAGAATCGGTGTGAGGATATTGTTGAGGTCGTGAGCAATGCCACTAGCAAGAGTGCCAATACTTTCCAGGCGTTGAGCGCGAAACAATTGGGCTTCTAAATGTTTTTTGTCGGTAATATCTGTGTCAACGGTGAGAATTGATTTGGGTTTCCCCTGTTCATCGCATACCAGACTCCAGCGACTAGCAACAAGAATTTCTTTGTCAGTTTTGGTAAGTTTAGTTAACTCACCTTGCCACTTACCTTTACTAATAACTTGCAATAGAGCTGCTTCGATTTCTGGTGAAGGTTCGTCATACAAAAGCTCACTAGCATTTTTGCCGCAAGCCTCTGTAGCTTGCCAGCCGTAAAGTGTTTCTGCGCCTTTGTTCCAGAAGATAATTTGATTGTTTAAATCTCGGAGGCAAATGGCATCTGTGGTGACATCAAGTAATGCTGCTTGTTCGCGGATTTTTTCTTGTGCTAATTTGCGTTCGCGTAGCGCCGCTTGCTGTTCGCTAATATCAATACTGGCGCAAGTCACGCCGACAACTTCTTGCGACTCATTCCGCAATGGCTCGACAGTTAAATCGTAATATCGAGTTGTATCTTTGATTCTAATTGATACTTCTTCTCGCGTTCCGATGCCCGTGGTTAGTACCCCACGTTTAATTATGGTGAGACGTTCAGCATCTTCAACTGGGATGATATCTAAGTCTTTTTTGCCCAACATTTCCTCAACCATCAATCCATCGGAGGGATTATAAACCCAAGTGTACTGTAACTCCCAATCCTGGTTGTAGACAAAGATTGGAGAGTTTTTCAGGGCAACCCGAAATCGCTCCTCACTATGACGCAGTGCATCGTCTGCCCGTTGACGCTCGATCGCATAACGCATTGAGCGCACCAGCAAGTCGCCAGTTACTTGCCCTTTCACCAAATAATCCTGCGCTCCTTGCTGCATTGCCCTAATTGCCAGGGTTTCATCGTCTAAACCCGTCAGCACAATTATCGGAGTTGCTTTTGCCTGATGGTGAGCGATGACAAAGGTTTCAAGTCCCTGGCTATCTGGTAGCGAGAGGTCTAACAAAATCACGTCAAAAATTTCGTTTGCTAGGTAGTTGAGTGCTTCCGAAAGCCGCTCAACGGGCATCAAATTAACTACAACTGTCGTAACTTCCTTTAAAAACTCCTGTAATAAAAAGACATCACTAGAGTTATCTTCTACTAACAAGACTTTAATATTTTTACCTGCCATTTCCACTACTCCGGCGGCAGTTTTACGATCGCAAACCAAAAATTTTCTATTGATTGGACAATTTTAACGAATTCATCAAAATCTACTGGCTTAGTTATATAACAGTTGGCATAAAGGTTATAAGCTTTGAGGATGTCTTCTTCAGCTTGAGAAGTCGTCAAAATTACTACAGGAATTCGTTTGAGGTTTTTATCTCCTTTAATTTCTGCTAATACCTCCCGTCCATCTTTTCTAGGCAGGTTTAAATCGAGTAGTACAATATGTGGATGGGCTACTTTAGCATACTTTTCTTGTTTTCGCAAGAATGCCATTGCCTCTACACCATCTTCGACCACGTTCAAGTGAATCGAGATTTTGCTATCTTCCAGGGCGATGCGTGTGAGTTGGGCATCGCCAGGATTATCCTCTACTAACAAAACCTCAATAGGCATAATTGCTGTTATGGTTCTCACCATTGCTTAAGAGCTCTATCTGGAATTGTGAAGTAGAAAGTCGAGCCTTGACCCGGTTTCGACTCAACCCAGATCCGGCCGCCGTGGCGTTCTATAATTTTCTTACAAATTGCCAGACCAATCCCAGTACCTGGATACTTGTCTCTACCGTGCAAGCGCTGAAAAATTATAAATATACGTTCAGCATACTGAGATTCCAAACCAATACCATTATCGCACACCCAGAACAAATATTCGTTTTGAGTGGGGGATGAGGGGGATGAGGGGGATGAGGGGGATGAGGGGGATGAGGGAGATGAGGGAGATGAGGGGGATGTTACTGTTGCTTCCCCTGCTCCCTCATCTCCCCCTGCTCCCTCATCTCCCCCTGCTCCCCTGCTCCTCTGCTCCCCACTCCCCACTCCCCACTCCCCACTCCCCACTCCAATATGAACTCGTGGCTGCTGATGACGACAAAATTTGATGGCGTTGGCAATCAGGTTTTGAAATACTTGTGTCAGTTGAGTAGCATCAGCCATCACTTCTGGTAGAGTATCATAAGTGACAACTGCCCTACTATCGGCGATCGCAATTTGAAGATTAGCGATCGCCTGTTCTAAAACAACACTACAATCAACTGGTATAAAGGGCTGTCCACGGCTGCTGACGCGGGAATAGTTCAACAAATCGTTGATTAGGGTCTGCATCCGGTTGGCGCCATCTACTGCGTAGGTGATAAACTGATCGGCATTGGCATCTAGTTGATTTTTGTATCTTCGCTCTAGTAGTTGTAAATAACTAGTTACCATCCGCAACGGCTCTTGCAAGTCATGAGAAGCGATATAGGCAAACTGTTCCAATTCTGTATTGGAACGAGCGAGTTCCTGACTTTGCTGGGTTTCTTTTTCTAATAGTTGCGCTTGAGATAAAGCAATCCCAATTTGATTACCTAGTTGCTGTAACAACTCCGTCTCAAAGTTATTCCACTGTCGAGGTGCGGCACACTGATGAGCCAGCAACAAACCCCAAATGCTATCCCTGACAAGAATCGGGACTACAAGGTTAGCCCGGATAGCAAACTGGTGAAGAAATTCTCGATGGCAGGGGTGAATATCAGCAACTTCAATGTCTTCAATGGCACTGACTCTTCCTCGGCGATATCTTTCTAGGTATTCTTCTTTAAAGCAGATGTCGAGCAGATTTTTTCCGAGAATTACCGGCCAACCAGGCAACACCGCCTCTTGCACTACTGTTCCCGAACCATCAGGCCACAGTTGAAAAATCAAAACTCGGTCAGCTTGTAGTAATTTTTGTACCTCTGTAACCGTGGTTTGAAGTATTTCGTCTATTTGTAAAGATTCTCGAATTTTTAAAGTGATTTCGGCAAATAATTGCGATCGCAAATTCTGTCGCTTTAATTCTTCTTCTACCTGCTTGCGATCTGTGATATCTGTATAAGAACCCACCATCCGCACTATATCACCCAATGCGTCCCAAAGTCCCTGTCCTCGATCTAGAATCCATTTATAGCTGCCGTCTTGGCATTGGACTCGATATGAAAAGACGTAAAACGGTGTTTTCTTGGCAAAGTGGTCTTGGAAGGCTTGAAGTACAGAATCTCGCTCATCGGGATGGATTCGTTGTATCCATTCATCCCAACCGTTGGAAACTTCGTGGTCTTTATAACCGAGCATTTCCTGCCATCGAGTTGAGAAGAACACTTCATTAGTCTTGAGGTTCCAATCCCAAATGCCATCATTATTACCATGTAATGCTAATTGCCAACGTTCTTCACTTTCCCGAAGTGCTTCTGCCGTTTTCCGCCGTTCAGTAATGTCTGGAAAATTTAGTTTCTCGGTAATTTGAGATACCTCAGTTATATGACGCCTGAGTTCTAGTTGGTCGATTACCAAGCGACTCAGGGCTACAAGCGCCTCCACTTGTTTGTGGCTCAATTGCCGTGGAACTTGGTCAATTACGCACAGAGTTCCCAATATATCTCCCTTTGGGCTAATTAAGGGTACACCTGCATAAAAACGTATATATGGATAGCCAGTTACTACTAGATTATTTGCCAACTCTTCATCAGCTAGGGTATCAGGAACCACTACAACGTTACACCGTTCTTGGCAAAGGTAAGATAACCCAACACTCCGGGGCATTTCTGATACATCTAAACCTACTTTTGCCTTAAACCACTGACGGTTTTCATCAATGAAATTTACCAATGAGATGGGAGTCTCACAAATAAGTGCCGCTAATTGAGCAAGATTGTCGTAGGCTTCTTCGGGTTCAGTATCAAGAATTTGATACTGGCGGAGGGCTTCTAACCTCGCCACTTCTGTATCAATTTGTCTAGCTTTCATTGAGTTTTCTTAAGAAATCTAAATTTAATATTCAGTCAGCAGCTTGGCTATCTCAAGAGTAGCTTAACGTTTTTTAATAGGTTAGGACTTACGCATTGACAGAAAGGTGATCTTATGCGGTCATATCAGAATTTAGATATGATTTTCTCTCTAATATTAAAAATCAAACGGAAAAAAATAAGCGAGAAGAAATCTCTAGGATTATAAATCCTCAATTAGGCGCAAACCTTCTAGCGGATGTGAATTTAATTAATCAAAGCCCAACATCAAGCATCACTACTCAAAGTAGTTCCATCGGGCAAGATGGTATCTTTAAAATAGGCATCAGCAAAAATAGCTCTCTCGATTTCGCAAATATCGGCTCCAAAGAAGTTAGCTTTGGTCAAGTTAGCTTTAGCGAAAGAAACTCTCAACAATTTCTGGGTTTTTCTAAAGTCAGTACTGGTCAAGTTAGCACAATTGAACCAAGTCTCCAGTATCTTAGCTCCACTCAAATTACACCCACTCAAATTAGCTTTGAAGAAGTGAGCTTCCTGCAAGTCAGCTCCGCTCAAATTGGCTCCGCTCAAGTTAGCTCTGTGAAGACTAGCTCGCCACAGACAAGTATCACTCAAGTTAGCTCCACTCAAGTTGGCATTCTCCAAATGGACATAAGCCAAGTCGAGTCCACTCAAATCAGCTCCACTCAAATTGATTCCCTGCATCCAGAGAGCAATCCTGTGCAAGTCACCATCTCTAAAACTAGCTCCACTCAAATCAACTCCCTGAAAATACCAATCGATTTGCATGAAGGGAGTAACTTGTACAATCTCGATTTCAGTAAAGTTTCTTTCTCCAGCAGCGTAGCACCTGAGCAACTCTTCAACAGTTATTTTCCTTCTTTCCATACTTCAACTCCTGCATCAAATATAGGACTTACGCATTGACAGACATAACCAAATATGCATCACATCTCGTTACAAGGCAGGGCAAGACTTTTATCTTAATAAGCTTGATATCCAGATGATGCTCAATTTGTAAAGTGCGTAAGTCCTATAGGTATTTTTTTTATCAGAAATCACGAGTTTAAGGGAAAAATCACGAGTCCAAACAAGAGACGTTATAATGCAACGTCTCTACAAATGTTCTGGATAGGCAAATTATCTAATCCAAACTGCATTGGCGACGTTAGTACTAAAAATGAATTTATATTAAAAATTAGCGGATTTATTTGTAACTAATATGTATAAATTATCATCCCCAAAAATCCAGATATTTACAACTATAACAGATTGTATTTTGCTACCCGTGTTATCAAAATCCTTAAAATATTCTCAATATTTGTTTGTATTCTTTAATCTTAACTAATGGAGGTCATCTGCGGCAGAAAGGGCGATCGTATGCTCAAAAAATGGTATCGAGTCCAAAAGCTAAAAGCAATATTCGTCCTAGCATTGGCAGTTGTATTTACTAATGCTGTAGTTTCCTATGGCAACACTGTTAAGCTGATTCACAACCAGCAAGAGGTGACATACTCCTATGAAGTTATTACCCAACTTGAAAATATCCAATCTACATTTAAAGATACTGAAACTGCACAACGTAATTACTTAATTACAGCAGATGCAGATGATTTACAAACCTATCTTGCAGACTATCAACAAACCAATAGCAATATTCAGATTCTCAGTAAGTTAACTGCTGATAAGCATCAAAAGCAGCAGTGGATTTCTTTGTTGGAGCGGAAAATTACCAACAGGCTCAACATCCTGCAACAAGAAATTTACCTCAGACAAAACCAGGGATTAGAAGCAGTTCGACAGCAAATCTTATCTGATAAAAACAAGCAAATCGGCAAAGATATCCAACAGCTGATTCACGACTCTTTGAAGGCGGAACAAAATTTATTACAGCAGGGAGTGCAACAGTCACAAGCGAGTTCCCAAAAGGCGATAGTTATATTTTTTATTGCGGCTATTGTGGATTTGGTGCTGGTGGCACTGCTGTATGACTTGTTGTGGCGTTATATCAGGCAACTTCAGCAGACGGAACTGGCCTTATGCCAAAGCGAAAATCGTTTACGAGCCATGATAGATGCAGAACCAGAATGTATCAAGTTAATTGCCAGGGATGGCACCCTTTTAGAAATTAATGCCTATGGGTTGGCAATGATGGAAGTAGAAAGTGCTGATATTTTGATTGGTAAACCTGTTGATGCCGTAATTGTACCAGAGTATAGAGCAGCCTTTGCCGACTTGCATAAAAATGTCTGCCAAGGTAACAAGGGGACTTTGGAGTTTGAAATTGTGGGATTTAAGGGCACCCGCCGCTACATGGAAACTTATGCCGTACCACTGCGTAACGAATCTGATGGGACGTTCATGCATTTGGCACTGATGCGAGATATAACCCAGCAAAAACAATTGGAAGCTCAACTTCTGCGATCGCAACGTTTGGAAAGTATTGGTACTCTAGCTGGCGGTATCGCTCATGACCTCAACAATATACTATCCCCAATTTTAATGTCAGTTCAACTGTTACAGAAGAAATTGCCCGACCAGCAGAGTCAGCAAATACTGCAAACTTTAGAAAATAATGTTAAACGCGGCGCTAATTTGCTTAAGCAGGTTTTGTCCTTTGCACGAGGTATTGAAGGTAAACGGACAATTGTGCAGATTCAGCCCTTGATGGCAGAAATTGAGCAAATTATCGCTCAAACATTCCCCAAATCCATCATCTGCCAAATAGATATCCCCAAAAATCTCTGGTACGTCCGTGGAGACACAACTCAACTACATCAGGTGCTGATAAATTTAGTAGTCAACGCCCGCGACGCCATGCCCAATGGCGGCATTTTAAGGATTGCGGCGGAAAATCTGGTGATTGGTGAACATTCTGCCCAGATAAATATTAATGCAAAAGTGGGTTCTTATATTGCGATCGTGGTGACGGATACTGGTATGGGGATGTCGTCGGAAATCCAGGAACGGATTTTTGAACCATTTTTCACAACTAAAGACGTAGGCAAAGGTACAGGTTTAGGACTTTCCACGGCGTTGGGTATTATTAAGAATCACGGTGGTTTTGTCAATGTTTACAGTCAGATAGGCAGAGGTACTCAATTTACAGTCTACTTGCCTGCCTCAACATCCAGAGACGCACATTCGCTGTCTCCAGAACTGGAATCAGTTAGAGGAGATGGCTAATTAATTTTGCTGGTGAAAATATCACAGACTACAAAAAATCCTATCAACCAAAACTTTCTGTCCACTTTGGAAATGAGAACAGTCTAACTTAGTCCTCAGCCGAAAGTTCAACAAGTCATAGCGAGGTGAACCATCTGGATGACTTGCCCTTGGTGGGATATCGAGTGCTTCGATTGGACAACCGCCAATTGTGGAATCTGGAGTCACCCTAAAACTGAAGCCCGGTAATTCAAGGCGCTTCACTACAATGTTCCGCAAACGACGGGAATGGTGAATAACAAAATAGACCTCAACTTCGATAGCAGTTAAAAACTCCATGAGTTTGGGGAAGTAAGTATTGAAAAGGTTGAATAGTTCTGGATGATTATTGAAAAAAAGTAACTTTTTGAATATTAAAAACCTGCAAGGTCGCTAGAGTTTTG
Source organism: Nostoc sp. (assembly GCF_036919575.1). Classification (GTDB taxonomy): domain Bacteria; phylum Cyanobacteriota; class Cyanobacteriia; order Cyanobacteriales; family Nostocaceae; genus Nostoc. Next base: position 98,889 of record NZ_JBALBY010000045.1, read on the forward strand.
CAGTTTTTTTAGGTTAATAGAAATACAGCAGAATTCAGAATTCAGAATCCAGAATTCAGAATTCAGAAGTAAAACAGGGTTTATACCTGGCTTTGGGACTTAGCTTCTGTACCTCACCAACTTGAAATCTGCTGTAAAAAATATCAGTTAACATGATATGCCGTTATCACTATTCTTTTGTCTGGACTATATACGGACTCGACTCTTGGGTATTCGGTATGAATCCACCATACTTTTATTCTATTAGACTGTGCAGGTGCGCTACCTGAGATTGAATATCCTGCCTGAGTCATTAAGGTTTCAAAAGTATTTGAGTCGAGAACCGTACAATTAAAAGCTGTTAGTCCCTGTATCTGATGTCTGTTTAGGGTCATAACTACCCTGGTAAGTCGTAAAAATTCTATATCCTGGTAATACTAAAGCAATTCCAGTGTAACTGTGAATTTTACCCGGATATTTATAGGGAATATCATCTGGTACGCTCCCACCAATGCGAATACTAAAACCAAGTAGCCATATATACAAACCAGGTAGTAGTAAATCCATGCTATATGCAATAGCTCTCATTGCCTCATTTTCTTTGAAAGAAGCAGAATTTCTGGCTAGAGCGAATTTTTTGGAGATATTTTTTAGGTTTGTGGTTTCTAACATGGTCTTAGTTTCAATCCCCAATAGGGATTTAGTAAGTTTCAAGCGTTTCAATCCCTATCAGGGATAAGGTGTTTTGCAATGGCTAAGGGATACGCAGGTAGAATGCACAAGGTTTCAATCCCCTTTGTGTCTGTAATAAATATTTCCGTTTCAATCCTTATAAGGTGTTTTGCAACCTGCTGACCTTTGAAAGCTTTGCTGTATTTAGGTTTTAAGGTTCAGTTGCGCGGATGTGTACATAATAGCAAAGTTTTCAAGCTCTTATAAGAGTGAAAAGTCTTTAAAATGCTTATACCGCAAGGTGCGCGACAGTTATAATCGAATAGGGCTTTTGAGAGCATTTTTACCATCAGCCAAAAGTAGCGATCGCGTAAGTTCATAAGTGAGAAAAATTAAACTCCTGAGTTTGATATTAATTAGTTTGGCAATGGTGTTGTGGTTTAATTTGCGTTCCTCAACACCGTCAATATCGACTGTTGCATCTCCACCACTAAAAACTATCCGCTACTTCGAGCGCACTTTGCGCCAAAGCATAGCTCATATCCTGTTAATTCCAGCTAATAGCAAATTTTTGGTAACTCCTGCATTATCAGAGAAGGTAGCGACTGTAGAAGAATTTGCCCAGAAGTATCGAGCCGTAGCTATCTTGAACGCAGGCTTTTTTGACCCAGTTAACCAAAAGTCTACATCATATATTGTCGTACAAGGGAAGTTGGTAGCTGACCCCAAGCAAAACGATCGCCTAGTGAACAATCCCAACTTAAAATCTTACCTGGGTCAAATATTCAATCGCACAGAATTCCGCCGCTACTTATGTGGGCAAACCGTTCGCTATGATATTGCCCTACACAGCCAGTCACCACCAGCAGGTTGTAAGTTAGTCGATGCTGTAGGTGCAGGCCCACGGCTGTTACCAGAACTCACGTCAGTGCAAGAGGGCTTTGTGGATAATGCCAATAAACGAGATGCACTTGGCAGCAACCAACCCAACGCCAGAACTGCTGTGGGTATCACCCGTGATGGTAGCGTTGTTTTAGTTATGGTGGCTCAAAAATCCTCGGCTCCCGCTAACTCTGGGGTGTCATTGCCAGCATTAGCTGATTTTATGAAAACTCTTGGTGCCGATCAAGCGATGAATCTGGATGGAGGGAGTTCGTCTTCGCTGTATTACAAGGGCAAAACCTTTTACGGAAAGGTTGATTTGGAGGGAAATTCTATCAAGCGTCCGGTGAAGTCGGTTTTGCTGGTTCAGGAAAACTAATATTGGACAGACAGTATGATTGCAGAGATTGGGCTTTGTTTGAGCTACGCCTACCCAGTGGTAGATTTTTGCCATAGCACCAATCCCGCGAATCCGAATTGAGTCACAATGAGAATAGGCAATCATTGAAGGTGCTGTCATGCTTCGTCTACCTCAAACTATTCGGAACTTGTTCCTTCGTTTGGAAGGCTTGTTTGGTGTTTTATTCCAAACTATTTCTAATCTTGTGGGAAATTTTTTTGGTTTCTTTGCCAAGCTTTTCGGATTTACTAGCTCTGATTATTTCTTAGAATCTAATGAGGCGCAAGCCAAAAAACAAGCTTCAGCGAAACAGCCAATTGAAAAGGCTCAGGATAACACTGCTAAAATTTCCACCACTAACCGCCGTCGTCCTAATGCCAAAATTGACGACTATTACCTCAACATGGCTCGTGATGTGAAAAAGAACTAACAAAAGCCATCAAGGGGAGGGTGATTTTAGTAATGCCTAGACGCAAAGCGCCATCACACTCCCAATTTTTCCTCTCAGATTTTTATCGAAACAGAATTCAGTAGTCAGGAGCCAGAAAACAGATAAGAATTTTGAACGAAAAAGCGGATGAATCAGGGGGTTTAGACCCCCACTAAATCTTCTCTTTCAGAGACGCTGCGCGAACGATTTAGTGGCCTTCAATCAGTGGTGGGTCAATCTCCCACGCTCCTGAATTCTGACTCCTGAATTCTGACTCCTGAATTCTTCTTCAACAATTGCTGTCGCCTGCACTGGTGTAGTCTCAGGGCGCTTTTCTTTAAAAATCATTTTAAAAATCATCCAGCCACAATTAACGGATTTGGATGTGCGTAGACGTAGCCCACAGCAGACATCGCATCTTTAATAAAAATTAGATCCAGTTTGAGGCTGGACAAGAGCTAGAGAGATTTTTGAGATTGAATGTTTCCTTGATTTTTAACTTACCAAATCTACCAACGCGTTGCTCCGAAAACGGACTATAGATGAAACTGAGCAACCGCGATAATTCTCAGAAGTGAAGACTGATAGTGTGATATTAGCTTGACCAGGATCTAAAATGCGTTTTACCTTGCAGGTTTGCATTTTGTTGTTGCAGTAAGCAATAATGCGATCGCCAGCCTTGACATCCAACGCTTGAATTTTCAATTAATACCAACCTTGCCAGGAATTTGCTTAGTTAAAGGAAAAATATATTGCTATATTTTACTTGCTCAACAATAGCAATATTTTTTCAGTGTAACACAAAAATTAAGGTTATTAATATTATCAATTTCATCTTGATGATGTCAAGTTTATTTATGTATGCTCAAAACACTATTAAATGCTAGATTTTCAGAAAATAAGCCTAAAATCTCGAAAAACCTCACCCTGCTTCTGCTACGCAAAACCTGTCCCTCTCCTTACTAAGGAGAGGGAAAGATTTACCCTTGGGTAATCTTGGGTGAGGTTTTGGTCAGTGGGTTGTAGAGTCAATTTGGATCGGGTTTTCCGACTTGTGTGTACACCGTAGCCGGGTGAGTGAGAGGCATATGATTGCTTTTAGCTACATTTTTTCGACTAGAGATTTTTTATTCTGATGTTTTTGTTACAATTATTGAAATTTTTAGTTAAAAATACCACTATGGCTTTATATGCTGAATTACATAGACACCTGGGCGGCTCGGTCGTACCGCGAGTTTTATGGCGATATTTTGAGCGACATTCTTCAGAGTTAATTTCCCGATTTGCTGACTATTCAGAATTTGAAGATTTTTATACCCGCCCACGCAATACCCTAGATGAGTATCTAGAATTACACACCTTGGTAGAAAGTGTGCAAACTGTGGAGACTTTGCCTTACTTTATCTATCGCTTGGTGCGGGGTGCTTACATATTTGAAAATTTGGCTTATCTGGAACTGCGCTACACTCCCTATTTACGGACACCTGAGCATCTGAATCAATCACAGAGAATTGACAAGATGGCAGAAATTGTGCAAGTAGTCGGACTTGCTAGCCACCAGCCAGAATATCCGATTGTTAGTAGCCAAATTCTCTGTATGCACACGCGCCTACCATATCAGGTGAACAAGGCGATTGTTGATTTGGCGGCGCAAAATAAGCAGTATGTCTGTGCAGTAGATGTAGCGGGGGGTGATAGCTATTACGCCGATCGCATGGAAGAATGGATCAGCCTATATGATTATGCGCGATCGCTGGGCATTAAGACCACGGGACATCTATATGAAACCACCGCCGGTTGTTATCCAGAACTTTTACCCTATTTAATGCGGATTGGTCACGGCATTCAAATTCCCCTACTGTATCCAGAGTTACTTAATGATGTGGCTAAACGCGGACAATGTTTAGAGGTTTGTCCGACAACTTACCTAAAAACTGGTACTTTGCAAGATATACGTCAACTCAAATTAGTTTTTGATCGTTGTTTTGATGCTGGGGTAGATATCGCTATTTGTACTGATAATGCTGGATTGCATAATGTGCGTCTACCGTTTGAGTATGAAAATCTTCTGACTTACAACATAATTAGTTTTGAACAACTACAAGCTTGTCAAGATGCCGCTTTCCGTCATGCTTTTGCTTGGCCTTACAGTCAACCTCCCGCATCCCTGTTAAACGGTTTGCTGAAACCTGAACCACCGAAAGTTTTGGCAACAAGGGATAGTAATTAACGACCACCTAGAGAGAAGTAGAAAGTAAGAGGATTTAATGTTAATTAATGTTGCAATCAGTGATTTTTTTTGATGGCGTAGAGAAAGTTCTAATGCACAATAGATATCTTGAAAAAATCAATGTTTGAGTAATTAAACCACAGATGCACGCAGATAATTCATCGGTGTTTATCTGTGGTTCCTTTTTCACTGAAATTTATGGCATCTACTATTCAAGCTCTACCGACAGAAGTTGTATATCTGATTACAGCTGGAGAGGTCATCGACTCTTTAGCTTCTGTGGTGCGGGAATTGGTAGAAAATTCCCTAGACGCAGGTGCAACGCGAATTGTGGTTTCTCTATGGCCACAGCAATGGCGAATTCGTGTGGCAGATAATGGTTGTGGAATGAACCTAGATGATTTGCAACAAGCAGCCACAGCCCACAGCACCAGTAAAATTCGCTCTAGTGACGATTTATGGAAAATAAACAGTTTAGGGTTTCGTGGTGAGGCGTTGCACAGTTTGACGACTCTGGCAGATTTGGAAATTTTGAGTCGTCCTGTGGGTGGAAAATTAGGATGGCGGATTAGCTATGGCGATGGCGGAGAAGTTGTAAAAGTTGAAGTAACTGCGATCGCACCTGGTACAGTGGTTACAGTTTCGCATCTTTTCGGTAATTGCTCATCTCGTCGTCAGGGATTACCCACAGCAGCACAGCAAATGAAAGCCGTGCAAGCCACAATTCAACAAATTGCCCTATGTCATCCCCATGTCACCTGGCAGATTTGGCAAAATGACCGTCAATGGTTCACCATCTGTCCCGCCGCCACAACTGGGCAGCTGCTACCGCAGATTTTACCGCAAGTGCGACAAGGTGACTTGCAAGAAGTGAAACTCGAAATACCCAACCCGCTAAATTCCTATACAGAAGACGCGATGAATCGCGTCTCTACTCCAGACTCTTGTACAGACGCGATTCATCGCGTCTCTCCCCACTCAGCACTCACTTTAGTGGTAGGATTACCCGATCGCACTCATCGTCATCGTCCAGATTGGGTGCGTGTAGCTATTAACGGACGGATGGTTAAGACGCCGGAACTAGAGCAAACGATATTATCAGCATTTCATAGAACATTACCACGCGATCGCTATCCAATTTGTTTCTTACATCTTGCCATTTCCCCCGATCAAATTAACTGGAATCGCAATCCGGCAAAAACAGAAATTTACCTGAACGAAATCATTTATTGGCAAGAGCAAATTACCCAAGCAATTAACCAAGCACTCAGCATCTCTTCTACCAATCTCAAAGAAGCTGTTCACACAACACGAGTTAGTAAATTACTCAAAACCGCAGAAGCCAAAGGCGGCTACAATTTCAATCCTCAAAATCCCAAGCCTTGTACAGACGCGATTAATCGCGTCTCTCCTAATTCCTTAAAAGCTGTCGCTCAAGTTAGCAATACCTATATTGTGGCGGAACATTCAGGTGGTATGTGGTTAGTGGAACAGCACATCGCCCATGAGCGAGTTTTGTATGAGCAATTATGTGATGATTGGCAACTAGTTTCCGTGGAACCGCCAATCATTCTTTATCAATTGTCGCCAGCGCAAGTATTACAACTGCAACGCATCGGTTTAGAAATAGAACCCTTTGGCGAACAACTTTGGGCAGTCCGTAACATCCCCGCACCTTTGCAGCAGCGAGACGATTGTGCAGAAGCAATTTTAGAACTTAGTTGGGGAGGCGACTTACAAACAGCCCAAGTAGCTGTCGCCTGTCGCAGTGCCATTCGTAATGGTACACCCATGAACCAGCAAGAAATGCAGACACTTTTAGATGATTGGCAAGGCACTCGCAATCCCCGTACCTGTCCCCACGGACGTCCAATATATCTATCCTTAGAAGAATCAGCTTTAGCCCGGTTTTTCCGGCGTAATTGGGTAATTGGTAAAAGTCATGGAATTTAACTAAGTTTAGGGGTTTAAGTCCCCTGCTTTAAAAGCTGTCGGTTGCCAATTTATTTGTCCGCGTTGACAAATTAATGTCCATATTGACAGATAAATGTCCGCGTTAACAAATTAGTGTCCATTAGACAGTCTGGATAAGGCATATCAAAAATGAACTGCTATGGTCACAATACCAGTTTAACAATGCATGACTTATTAACTAAGGATGTCGGCGCAAATAAACTGTACTTATCAACGAAAGTGCGTCTCCAACCAGAGAGGGTCGTCATTTGTGATTTCTCAATGGTAAGGGTTTGGAGCATATTTACTTTTTGTAATATAGTTATGTTTTTTATCGCAAGTCAATTGAGTAGACTTTCATTCTAACCCTTCATGCACTACTATGAGTCTCCCTAATTTAACTGTGATCTTCTGTATCTTATAGGTGGAAGAAAATTGACAATATTTTGATTTTGTTACAGATATCTTCAGGTAAATAGACCATATGGTAGGGGCGCAAGACCTTACACCCCCTACGAGGATTTGTGGTTCAAAGAAATGAAAATTGCTGTAAGTTGACAAGTTTTTGTCCCATTAGTCCAAGAATTCCATGACTTTTACCAATCTTTCAACCCACCTATTTTTAAGAGAAGTTTGTAAAACTCTCCCCAAAAAAATTGTCAATTTTCAGAGTTTTCTTTCAGCCCATCGCTAGCTAGGAATGCTTTTCAAACGTAAAAAAGTATTATCGTGCAAAGTCTCATTTTTCCTGATTTTAAACCATCTTTGACTGAGAAGGGTGTTGAAATACTTCTGATTGCTTTTGTTTTTTGTGTGTCCACTCCTTTTAACCCGCCTCTAGTTGGGAGGGGTGTTGAAACTCGCATCTCTGGTACAAGAGGGAAAGATTGAGCATCTTTCAACCCGCCTCTAGTTGGGAGGGGTGTTGAAACTCGTAGCTTATTCTCAATTATCGGGGTTTTGATTTTCTTTCAACCCGCCTCTAGTTGGGAGGGGTGTTGAAACTGCCAAAGGGTTTTATCATGCCGATACCAGAAACTTTCAACCCGCCTCTAGTTGGGAGGGGTGTTGAAACTCAGTGGTTCATGGATTAAGTTTGCTCCCTGCGGACTTTCAACCCGCCTCTAGTTGGGAGGGGTGTTGAAACGAAGTAGAGTTGCTTCATTTGTCCTTCTAGCAAATATCTTTCAACCCGCCTCTAGTTGGGAGGGGTGTTGAAACTCAACTATTCAGGATTTTTACTATGCAAGAATATCTCTTTCAACCCGCCTCTAGTTGGGAGGGGTGTTGAAACTCTGCGCTTCAAACCCTTGATTTACCAATAGTTATGAAGGCATTTTTGTCACGTCTCCCAAAAACGCCCGTCAGTTAACACTTAAAAGAGTAAATCAACTGACACGTTAAAGGCTATAAACCTCACTAAACAAGCGATTTAAACTTTTGGCAGAACCCCAGAGAAATTGACCCCGCTTTGATTCGCCAAAAAATAATTAAGGTGGGTTCCTCCTTGGTCGGAGGTGATTCAGTAGCCACCACTGCGGTAAACCCGCACCTCTATTACTGGGGGCGCACCTTATTCCTGTCCGCAAGGGACAGCAGCATCAAGGTGGGCAGCTACCAGGGTCAGAAAGCAAGACTGTTTAACAACAGTCAAACTAACCCAAATTTACACAGCACAGAGGCTTATAACAAGCATGAACTGCGGCGCTGTTGAATTTTCTTATTTTATTATCAAGGTTCGGTGTTTTGTCAATCAGTTTATTTTGCGAGAATGGTAAGCTGCGATCGCTAATTCTTTCGCTTTCTCTTGTGGACTACCTCGAATTGGCTGTTTTGACTCCTCTATCACAATTCCAGCTTTAACAGCTGACGAGTGAACATTTGCCATCAATCTGCCGTAACTCCATTGATGAACACTAACTCGGTACTGTTTGGCATACTTTTTTTGAACTTCTATTAAGTCTGATTTTTGTTCAGCTTTGGCTTGAACCTCACTTTGAACTTGTTCTCGCATATTGTCCAAGTTAGGTAGAACAATACTTCCAGCAGAGTATGTTTGGGCGATCGCAATAATCTCTTTCGCTAGTAATCTGTCTATATATTCCCCTAACTCCGATTCTCCAAAATGATTTGGTGCAGCAAGCGTTTGAGCTATTTGGCGTTGGTGGGATAAGGAATGCTTTTGCTCTCGCTGTCGATTTACCAGTTTGTAATTATCACCCAGTAGTTGTTTGATGCTGCGATAGGTAATTACTTGACCTGTAGTGCCGTCTACTACCGCTAGCGTTGCAGGCTTTTCTAAGCCGAGGCTAATACCAACAAGAATATGAGATTGTCCTTTATATAAAGGTTTCGTGGGGCGAGGAAAAGGGTTATTAATTGTGTCTAAAGTAGAGTTTTGCCGTTTTATATGGGCTTGCTGTTCTTCATTAAGCTTGCCTTTGGCTTTTGTATTGGTGATAATTTTAGCGATTTTTTCGGCTTTTTTTTCCCTTACTTGATTGGTTCCTTCAATCGTCCATAGGCGGGTATCTACAGAACAGTAGAGGGTTACACGATTAACATTCCAAGGATCGCCTTTGCCTTCCTCTTCTTGCCAAACAATATGCCCACTACGCAGAGTGAACAGGCTACTAGAGTGCTGGTTTTTGCTATTTTTCTTAATTTGTTGATCTTCTAGGAAGCGTTGAAACCAGTGAAGGTGGCGAGAATCACAATAGACTTGAAAACTATGCTCACTCAAACCGTTGAATTTTACACAGATACGCCCAAACTGGTTTTTAAACCAAGTCATGTCTTCGTTGCTTTCGTAAGCTACCGGGAAAGGTACTTTGCTAGATTGCCTTAAAAGGCTGTCTTGCCAAGATTTCGCCTCGGCTTCATTTGTTGGAACGTTATGAGTGGCAACAACAATAGTTTCTAACCATTTGGTAGCGGTTAAATCTCGACCTTTGGGAACTCGTGTTTCTAGCTGTTCTCTGATGCGTTCAATCTGAATTTCAAGTTTACGGCGACGTTGAGCAAATTTTTTAGCGTCTTCCTCTTTCTCGTTGATTTTGCAACCATTTTTGAGTAAATAGCTGATGGCGCAACGAGTCAAGTTATCTTCTGTCTTGGGATAGGACTCAAATAAGTTCTTTGATAAACTCTTGCTGTCTGAACTTTGAGCTTTTTTGCGCTTTTTAGCTTTTTTTACATTCGTTGATGGAGTTTCAGAAGTATTGAGGGAAGCAAATTGAGCCAAAATTTCAGCAGCTTTAGCGCGAAGACTATCTAAGCTGACACCACTACTTTCTACCAATTCAACATCACTGTTGAGCATTTCCAACCAGCGAATTTTGCCTTCTAGTTGAAACTGCGATCGCTTCATCAGTGCCAACCAAGATTTGTAGATGTAATTGACTGTGGCGATCGCACTCGTATAAAACCGTCCAGGCTGACCAATAAAGCGAGGGTCAGTTTTCAAAGGTTCGCAGAGTTCTTTGACAACACTAGTGGGGTGTTTGCCCTTTTGTCGCCAAGTTTCAAACTCTGGGTGTTGACTTACCTGATGCAATAGTTCATTAATCAGTGGCGTATTTAGCTCTGCCATCAACTTCCATAGTTGCTGGCGTGATGATTCTGAGGCTACAAGACGACACTGAATAGTGATTTGGCTCATCGCTTTAAAACAATATTGTCTAATACTAACATAATTGTATTAAACAAGTCTTCTGTAAAATAAATTGTATGCAGGAGACATTTTTTACAAGCAAGGAAGCGGCTGAAATCACAGGCTGCACCCTTCGTCAGCTACAGTATTGGCGAGAGAGAGGGGTGATTGTTCCTATAATCAGTGATACGGGGACAGGACGTAGTATTTATTACTCAAAGTCTAATTTGCTGGAACTGGCTGCAATGTCATATTGGCTATCTGTGGGGTTGAGTTTTGACATAGCCAGCACCACGCTCAAAAAGCTGAAAGACCAAGAGCCGGAGTTATTTACTTCAGGCAAAGGTAAGCGGTTTATGTTGTTGTCCCAAGCGCAGGAGCGTTCGCCCTCCGGGTTCGGCAGTCCCCCATCGACGGGAACCGCCAAGACGGGGGCTGCCTCACTTGAGCTTGTGGAGTTTGACAGAAAAAAAGCGATCGCATCTCTAGAACAAGGTCAACCTGTGATTCCTGTGTGGTTAGATATCATTTATCAACAATTAGCCGAGAAACTGGGAAAATAGGGATTCTCTTTCATAAGATAGAAGCGATGTCTTCTCTACGAGAGGCTTTGCCAACGACGAGCTTCGCTAACGCAGGAGTTAAGTATAGTGCCGCGTGGAACAAGGAAAAACAGTAAAAAGCAAGCAGAGGAAAACGGTTCTGGAGATTTACCACTTCTACAGTTAGCGAACCAAGCTGATGAGCGTTTGGACATTCCCGCAATGGAACAATGGCTGTGGGATGCTGCTTGTAAGATACGCGGTTCGACGGATGCACCAAAATTCAAGGATTTTATTCTGCCGCTAATTTTCTACAAACGGCTGTCTGATGTGTTTGATGATGAGTATGAAAAGTGCGCCGAGAAGTTTGGGGGTGGAGACTTAGCCCGTGCTTTCATTGAAGCAGATCACAAAGATGCAATTAAAAATAACCGTCAGCCGATTGTGCGTTACTATGTCCCCCATGAATACCGTTGGGATGCGATTCGCTTTCATCCTAAAGATGGCTTAGGAGAATTTATCACAACGGCGATGCGGGAGGTGGTAAATCGCAATCCTGGGTTATCGGGAACGCTGACGCTAAAAGATTATAACGAGAAGCAAAGCGATCAGCGCGTTTTGGATGATGACCGTTTAAAGGAGTTAATTGAAGTCATCAGTCGGCATCGCTTGGGGTTAAAGAATACCAATGCAGATGTTTTAGGGGAAGCGTATGAGTATCTGCTGCGGAAGTTTGCCGAAGGACAGGGGGATAGTGCGGGGGAGTTTCTGACACCATCAGAGGTGGGTTGGTTGATTGCGGAAATTATTGACCCTGAACCCTACACGAAGATTTATGATCCCACTTGTGGATCGGGAAGGTTGTTGACTAAGCCGCGTCTGGTGTTCAACCGCAAACATCCAGGGGAGGAGAGTAAAGCACCTCGCTTATTTGGGCAAGAGTTGAACCCGACAACTTTTGCGATCGCTAAAATGAATATGTTTTTGCAAGATTTTACTGATACACAAATTAAGATTGGCGATACATTCAGGCAACCTAAATTTACGGTTGATAAGAAGGTGATGCGCTTTGATTATGTGGTTGCTAATCCGATGTGGAATCAGAATAACTACGGCGCAGATGCTTATGAAGAAGATTCTTTTGAACGGTTTAAGGACGGAATTGCATCCAAATCTTCAGCAGATTGGGGATGGGTGCAGCATATTTGGGCATCGCTGAAAGATAACGGACGGGCGGCGGTTGTTTTGGATACAGGTGCAGTATCGCGCGGTTCCGGGAGTCAGAACAAAAATCAAGAAAGAGACATTCGCAAGGAGTTTGTGGAAAGGGACAGAGTTGAAGGGGTGATTTTACTACCTGAAAATTTGTTTTATAACACGACTGCACCAGGGGTGGTAATTTTGTTAAATCGCCTGAAACCTCTGAATCGTAAGGGCGAGTTTTTGCTGATTAATGCTGCTGATTATTTTGTAAAAGGCGATCCAAAGAATATTTTCACAAAGGAAGGGATTAAGGCGGTTGGTGAGGTTTATTGCAATTGGGAAACGCGGGAGAAGCTGAGTAAAGTTGTTAAGTTAGAAGAATTGAGGGAAGCAGATTATAATCTTAGCCCGTCGCAGTTTGTGGATGTTAGCGACAAAGTTGTGCATCGTTCCATTGAAGATATTTTGACAGATTTGGCGGTAGCAAGACAAGAGAGGGAATGGGCGGATAAGGATTTAGCTGAGGTGCTTGCTAATTTGAGACTTTAGATTTTAGATTGATTTTGTCAGGAGGATAGGATAATGACTCAAGCAATTGATAAGGAACAAATAGTGATTGATGAATTTAAAAAGTTATCTCCTGAGAAGCAGGAGGAGGTAATTGATTTTATTCAGTTTTTGCAGTTTAAGGAGATGCAAAAGGAAGAAAAAATTGAGGACAAAGAGGAGGAAAAACAAGTTTCATTTTTAGAAGCTGCTAAGGAGTTTATTGGATGTATTGATGGAGGCCCCGGAGATTTGGCGACTAATAAAAAGTATTTAGAAGGGTTCGGTAGGTAGTGAAGCAAAATATCATTATTGATACTGGCCCTTTAGTTGCTTTAATTAATAATCGGGAACAATATCATAGTTGGGCTACTAAAGAAGTTGCTAATTTAGCTTATCCTTTTTTTACTTGTGAAGCAGTAATTAGTGAAGCGTGTTTTATATTGCGAGATTTTTATGGGGGTGAAGATGCGGTTATGTCTTTACTAGATACTGGCTTAATTCAAATTTCGTTTCGTCTCAGTGATGAAATAGGAACGGTTAGAGAGTTGCTGAAGCGATATCAGAATGTGCCGATGTCTTTAGCTGATGCGTGTTTGGTAAGAATGAGTGAGTTGATTAGTGGTAGTAGTGTATTAACTCTAGATAGTGATTTTCGGGTTTATCGTAAGAATAAAAATGAAATGATGGATTTAATTATTGCTGATGGAATATGAGAGGGGTAGGGATGAGTGAGATTCAATTACCACCTCATTGGAAAGTTGTAAAGTTAGGGGAATATTGCGAAAAGCCGGAGTATGGTTATACAGCCAGTGCAACTGAAAAAGATAGTGGGTATAAATTTTTAAGAATTACTGATATTCAGGATGGTACAGTGCAATGGAATAATGTGCCATACTGTGAAATTGATAAAACCAAGATTGATAAATATATATTAATTTTAGGCGACATAGTAGTTGCTCGGATCGGAGCAACTACCGGAAAATCATTTTTGATAGATGATTGCCCTGAAGCTGTATTTGCTTCTTATTTAATTCGGATTAGAACAAAGCATGAGTTACTCCCTAGCTTTTTAAATTTTTATTTTGAAACTGAAACATATTGGCAGCAGATAGATGCAAATAAAGGAGGAAAACTAAAAGGCGGTGTAAATATTCCAATTATTAAAAATCTTCTTGTACCGCTTCCCCCACTTCCTGAACAAAAAACGATCGCTCATACTCTGCGAACCATCCAGAAAGCCAAAGAAACCCGTCAGCGAGAGTTAGACCTGGAACGGGAACGCAAAGCTGCACTGATGCAGTATCTCTTTACTAATGGTACTGGTAATGAACCCCGCAAGCAGACAGATATAGGCAAGATTCCTGAAAGTTGGCAAGTTGTGAAGTTGGGTGAGATTTGTAGTATTTCTACAGGTACTACACCATCTACTAACAAACCAGAATATTACATAGGTAATATTCCATTTATCAAGACAGCGCAAATAGTAAATAACAGAATTTATGAATCTGATACTTATATAAGTGAGCAGGCATTACTAAACTATAATCTAAAGATTTATCCTCCTAAAACCGTATTCATGGCAATGTACGGTCAGGGGAAAACCAGAGGACAAGTAGCTTTGTTAGAAATCGGTGCCGCAACTACACAAAATACAGCAGCAATTATACCAAATTACAAAATAGATTCAGAATTTCTCTGGCAATATTTAATGAATCAATATGAGAAGTTAAGAGAAGCGGCTCATCAAGGGCAAATTTCACACCTTAATCTTGGTTTGCTTAAACAGTATAAAATTGCCTTCCCTTCTCCTGAAGAACAGATATATATTACAGACATTTTGAAAAACTGCGATCGCAAAATTTCCTCCCTAGAAAAAGAAATCACCCTTATCGACGAACTCTTTCACGCCATGCTAGAACAACTGATGACAGGTAAAATTTCCACCCAACCCGTAACCGAGACTTACGTATGAGCGAAACTTCCGCCGTGCAAAGACCGATGCTGAAATACGCCTATCAAATAGGCTGGGAATACCTAACTTCAAAAGAAGCATTACAACGGCGGGAAGGGAAGGGAGAGGAGAAGCTCAAAGAACGCTACTTTGCCGATGTTCTTCGCAGCCAACTAATTAAACTAAATCCTGGCGTAGTCACCTCTAACAACATAGATGAAATTCTTCGCCGCTTGCGAAACATTGACAACACCATCGAAGGCAACCGCGAAGCTTTAAACTGGTTGCAAGGCAAACAATCTATTTTTGTCGCCCAAGAAGAAAACCGCGACAGAAACATTACCCTTATCGACTTTAACAACCCAGAAAATAACATCTTCCAAGTCACAGATGAATGGTCGCAAAAAGGCGCAAAATTTCCTAACCGCGCTGATATTATTTTTCTAATTAACGGTATTCCCGTTGCCATTGCTGAAACCAAAGCAGAAAATAAAACTGATGGTTTAGCACTAGGCATTGACCAAATTCGCCGCTACCACAACCAAACCCCCGAATTGCTAGCCTTTCCCCAAGTTTTTGAAGTCACAGAACTCTGGAATTTCTGGTATGGCTTAACCTGGAATACCAACCGCAAAAACTTGTTTGAATGGAAACTGAACTCTCCCCTAACCCCTCCCCTACAAGGGGACGGGAACAACAATATTACTCCCCCTTCCCTGCCTTCGGCACGCTATGCGAAGGCAGGGAAGGGGGTCGGGGGGTTAGGTTCCATTATCCAAGAAGGCGACTATGAAGAGAAAATCAAAACCTTCTTCGACCATCAACGCTTTTTAGAGATTCTTAGATATTACGTTGTTTTCCTCGAACGCGATGACGGCTTAACCAAAGTAATTTTACGCCAACACCAGACGCGTGCAGTCAAAAAAGTCCTGCAACGTATCCAAGACCCGAATAAAAAACGCGGACTAGTTTGGCATACCCAAGGCAGTGGTAAAACCCTCACGATGATTACAATTGCCGCCCAACTCCGCAATATTAGCGGCGATAATACTGTAATCTTGATTGTTGACCGCAACGAACTAGAAAACCAACTAGACAAAAACCTCAAAGCATACAGCATCAAAAGTTATGAAGTCGCAACCAGTAAAGCAGACTTAGAAAAACTAATCCAAGATGATTATCGCGGGTTAATCGTCGCCATGATTCACAAATTCGACAAGATGAAGGTAGAAAATAAGCGTTCTACGATTACCGTCTTAGTTGATGAGGCACACCGTAGCACAGGCGGTAATTTCGGCATATATTTGATGGCTGCCCTCCCCAACGCCACATTTATCGGTTTCACAGGTACACCTGTCAGTAAAGCAGCTAAAGGACAAAGTACCTTTCAAACCTTCGGCGAACCTACTGACCCAAAATACAGCCTAGATTCCTATTCAACCGCCGACTCAGTACGAGATGGCACAACCCTGAAGCTAAATTATGCCCTTGCTAAATCAGAGTTTCGCGTTCCCCAAGAAATTTTAGAAAAAGAATTTCTCCAACTCAAAGCCGCAGAAGATATTAACGACATAGAAGAACTTGATGGCATTCTCGATCGCGCAGTTAAATTAAAAGAGTTTCTCAAAAGTGAAGATAGAGTAGATAAAGTAGCTAAATTTGTCGCCGAACATTTCCGCGACTACGTTGAACCAATGGGCTTTAAAGCTTTTATGGTTGGTGTAGATCGGGAAGCTTGTAGGCTTTATAAACAAGCCTTAGACAAATATCTCCCTGCTGAATACTCAACAGTCGTCTATTCCCGGACTACAGCCGAAGGACTGCGCGAGTACAACCTGACTGATGCCGAAGAGAAAGAAGTCCGCAAAGCCTTTATTAAAAAATCCGTCGTTTCTGCCAGAATATCGTTACCGGATGCAGTAATCGACTTTATCGAATCTCGCCCGAAAGATTTTAACTACACCACCAAAGCCCTAAGTTTTACGGGTTATTGTTCTGCTGAAGATGCCCAAAATTTAGAAAGCCTTTGCGGTGGCGATGCTGATGCTGTGACCAAAATTCGCCAACTTTACGAAGACTACCGCAAAGCATTGCCGAAAATTCTCATCGTCACCGAGAAACTATTGACGGGGTTTGATGCGCCGATACTTTACTGTATGTATCTCGACAAACCGATGCGGGATCACGTTCTCTTACAGGGAATCGCCCGTGTGAACCGCCCTTATGAAGACGCAGAAGGTTTAGTTAAGCCTTACGGCTTTGTTCTAGATTTTATCGGTATCTTTGGCGACAAACTAGAGCAAGCCCTTGCCTTTGAGTCAGGAGAAGTTAACGACATCATCCAAAATGTTGATGTGATCAAAAACCTCCTGCAAACCATGATGGAAAATACTGCACCTGA
Organism: Nostoc sp.; assembly: GCF_036919575.1. Lineage (GTDB taxonomy): Bacteria > Cyanobacteriota > Cyanobacteriia > Cyanobacteriales > Nostocaceae > Nostoc. Next base: position 115,733 of record NZ_JBALBY010000045.1, read on the forward strand.
GTATTTACCCCTAGCTAAGGGATGGGACGACAAAGCAAAAGAACGGGCTGCGGCGCACTTTGCAGACAAAGATTTGCGGGAGAAATTCTTTAAATTTGTCCGCCAATTACAATCAATTTACGAAATCCTCTCTCCTGATCCTGACTTGCGCCCCTTCATGGAAAATTATCAAGCTATTGTCAGGCTTTACGGAACGATACGCGCTGCTTACAATACCAGTCCTTACATTGATATTGAACTCACCGCCAAAACCAAAGAACTGGTACGCCGCAACGTCACAATCGGCGAGTTGGAAATGCCAGGGACAATCCACGAACTCAATGCCCAACAATTAGAACAATTCCGCCAAAATAGCACGACGGATACTGTAAAAGTTCTAAACTTGAGTAAGGCACTGTTTAGAGATGTACACGAGCAAAGTCAGCGATCGCCTTTTTTGATTTCCATTGGCGAACGTGCAGAAACTGTCCGCGCCAGCTTTGAAAACCGCCAAATAGAGGCGCAAGAAGCTTTAGCTAAACTAGATCAAATTGCCAATGAATGCATAGAGGCAGAGTCAGAACGGCAACGGCTCAAGGTTGATGAAAACACCTTTGCCATTTACACTGTCATCAAGCAAGCAGTTGCTCTCATTGATATCAACCAAGCCGAAACCATCAACGCCATTTATGGTAACTTCCCTGATTACTGGTGGGATGCACGTCAGGAAATTGATTTAAGAACCGAACTTTACGCTACTATTTATCCTATTACAAGCTCAGTTGAGCAAACCATTGAAGTTACCAACAACCTGCTGAAACTCAAACGAGTCGAATCATGAACACGACTCCTTTACCAGAAAAACTCGAAGCCGCAACGCAATGGAAAGACGCGCAAGCACTTAAGAGCGCTGTGGGAGAATGGAGCGATCGCATTAAAGTCCAAGTCAAACAAATTCAACTCCGTCCGATGAAGCGCAAGTGGGCATCCATTTCTACTACAGGACGTTTAACGCTGAATACTGAACTGCTAGATTTACCAAAAGAATTGGGTGAGTTTGCGATCGTTCACGAACTTGTGCATCTCCTCGTTCCCAACCACGGTAAGCTATTTAAGTGCTTTATGTCTGCTTATTTGCCTGATTGGGAAGAAAGGGAGAAGCGATTGCAGGGCTTTGTGGGATAATGCGGGAAACTGCCTTTAAAGGTCTTATATGGTTATGGTTTTGATACGGACAATAACCTTAAAGTCTTGTAGACTAAGATTATAGATACTAAATTTTAGTTATAAGCCTTAACTGGTTTCTAAATAAATGAAAAATGAGATTCCTTAACCCACCCATCACCGAAGCCATTCTTGATATAACAGTCAATCTTCATGATAATTTTAATCATGAAGAACTTTTGAAGTTTCATGAAAGTATTAAAGACTCTTTTCCAAATATTCAAAAGAGAATGGCACTTGAAGGAGGTTTTGAATTTAACTTAGAGAATCCGAATGAAATCAATTCTCAATTGTTTTCAGTATCTAATAAGCCTGAAGGATATATTTTTATTTCTTCTGACCAAAAAAGAAGTATTCAAGCTAAACTAAATGGCTTTACATTCAGTAGGTTGAAGCCCTATGAAAGTTGGGAAAGCTTTTATGGAGAGGCATATCAATTATGGGAAAAGTATGCTCAAATTACATCTCCTACAGAAGTCGTCCGTCTTGCTCTACGGTATGTAAACCAAATTATGATACCTGCCACAGGAACTATAGAGCTAAAAGATTACGTAAAAACATTACCAGAGATATCAAGTAATTTATCAGTCGTAATGGAAAGCTATTTTATGCAAATAGTTGTAGCTCATTCAGATTATCAACCATCAAGAGCAATTATTAATCAAACAATTGGTCAAATAAGCGAAAATGAAAAAGGAGAGAAAGTATATCCTTTAATATTTGATATTGATGTATTTCAACAAGTTAATCTTGACCCTGATGATGATTTAATAAAAAATATATTTGAAGTCAATTTGCGAACTTTTCGAGACGAGATATTTTTTAAGAGTATTACAGAAAAAACACAGGAACTTTTCAGATGAGTACATTACTTGCTCCAACTAACGGCCAATTTTCAAGTCATATTTCTAGTAGGGGTACTAGTACCCAACACTATGAAATAGTCCATAAAGTTCGAGAAGCTCAAGTACACAGGCTCGAAACTATAGCATGGAAGTATAATGCATCCTTATATTTATTCTCAAATTTAGATATTTCTGAGTTTGAGAATAGAGTAGAAGAAATTCGAGATGAACTCTTGGAAGGTCATCTTGCACTTTCCAAAGGAGATGTAAATATTCTTAAGCAACTAGTTGGACATTTAAGTGTTTTCCAACTTCTAGCTGTGGCAAGGCTTTTGAGTCCTCTTTTAGAAAATGAAGTCTATTCTCAGGATGCAGCTTCCATAATCAGTGTGCTTCTACAGCATCCAGCAGACGAAGTGAGATATGCTGCTTTAGAAGCAATTAGTTTTGCTCTAGGTGAAGTTCCTATTGCTGAAGAAATACTTGCAGAAGCCAAGAATTTGCTTAAAAATGAAGAAAGTACATTTGTACGTGAATTTTTGGAGTCACTATAGCAATCCTATTTGATGTAGCAATCTTATTTGAGATCCGAACAGAGCGTACACTGATGCAGCTTAGAAAAATCAAATTCTTGGTGATTAATAAAGAACTTCAGGTTAGTATAAATGTATCATTAGGTTTTATGTAATTTAGGATTGCTATATAAGGTGTGAGTGAATTACGTTACTACAGAAGTGTGAAAAGCCTTGCAACGTGGAAAGCAGGTAAGCAGCAAAAGGCAATTCCATCTCCAGAACACGCGAATCGATACCTAAGAGATATTAAGGAGGGAAAAGGTTTTCCCTCCTTATGGCTACCTTCATGTTCTGAAGACTTAGAGAAAATTTCTTTAGGAATCCTGTTGAGAAAAGGACATCTCGATACCATAAACTTACTTGGCTTTAATGAATGCTGCTTTAGTAATGTGGGAATTGAGGTGAGTAAAGTAGAAGATACTAATTTCCCTATACCTACAGTAGGCCACTTGCATTATGAATTGTGTACCACAGATGATCTTGAGCTAACAGCAGCAATAGAATTATTTCTTAAATGTAATGGTGACTTTGCAGATTTTGTTAAGTCAGATCCTAATAAAAACAATATGCGGAAAGTAGCTGCAAAGTATATGAATGAAGTCAGCAAGCAATATCAGCACAAAGTTCAAGAGTGGGCTAAATAATACTTACAATGAGAGTTTAGCCATAATAGTGGAGTAAATGTTTTAAGGTGTCGCATATTTAATTCGCACTTTATTAACCGTTAGGAAAATCGTCAATTCCTCTTTCGAGCTTCCAATTCCCCATCTCCCCACAACTCCAAGAGTGCAACTTGTAAGCGCAACAGCTTAGTCTTGGTGAGGTTTCTAATTACTTGCCATCTCCGCAAAAAGCATAAAACATTACTGACAGCACGCATTAACCTACAGCGCCAGAACCTGTAGTTCGCCTTTTCCCTAGTATGCAAAACCAAATTGTGGCTCTTTTTCGTCGGCGCAATGATGCAGAGGCTCATTTACAAATTCTGCACCGACTGATCTCAAGCGTGACTTTCACAATTATTTTCAATCCGGCATTGGGGCAGCAAGACTACAAAGTGTAGTTAAACTGTTTTCTGAGACTTTGCCATCTCTACAAATGTTAAAAAACAACGTTGGCAATGACCATCAATCCACAACGCTGGAATCTTAAATCTTGCCCCACAGTTTGGACATTCTGAAAGCAAGCTTAACTTGTGGCGATCGCATTCTAAGTAAACATTAATTTACAGTCCCAAGCCGCTTCATCGAAGGGACAGCCTATCTTCTGTAAACACAATACGCGATCGGCTCACTTCCCCTTACCAGGCGGCGAAATTGTTCCATCCGCCTGCGCTTGTTTAATAGCTCGTTTCAGAATTAACACTGCCATTTGCGACAAAGAACGCTCCTCTGCATCCGCCAGTTGTTGCAGAGCTTCTTTGTCTTCTTCTTCCATGTAAATACTCAATGTTACTTTTCCCATGTGACTATTATCAGCTTCTCTATGTGTTTTTATATTAAATCACTAAAAACAAACAAGTTTAAATAGAAACACATAAATTTTATGTATAATTACTGATAAGTCAAAAGCCAGCGCGCAACTTTCTCAGGGCTGACGCACTGGCTTCTGGCTCCTTCTCACAGGAGACATATTCCATGTTAAGACCTGTTTGCCACAAAACAGATGAACACAGAAGATATCTACAAGCTTTAGATGACTTTGGTATTGCTGAACTATTGGCGAAACTCAACAACTATTGTGAACAGCAAGAACAACAAACTTTAGCAGCGTTGTTGATTTCCCAATTAACTCAGAGTCTTGATGCTGAACTAGTTGCTAGTTATTTGAGTGCAATGGCGCTCAATCGCCAGGATCTATTCCCAAGAATAATTAACCAGAAATTTTCTGCTAGTTCTGTTGATTTACCCGACGACTTTCCTAGTACAGCAAAGACACCCCGCTTTTTGTATGGCGACAAATTGCGTTGGATTGGTTCTGACACCGATTGGGGAACTGCGATCGGCAGATTTTATAGCTTTGCTCCCCATCTTTGCTGCTGGACTTGGTGCTACCTGATTTGGTTGAGCAAAGATAGCCCCAGTGCCGCTTGGACATCTGCCGATATTGCTTGGGAACAAGATTTAGAACCAGTGGAAGGGTCGCTGCTATGACTAATCCGCGTCCTTTACAGGTAAGAGAGCAAAATTTGATTGATCTATACAGCCATTGTCAATTAGGCATGACACCCAAGAATTTTTATGCCAAATGGGATGTTAATCATGAGGCGATCGCTCGGATTTGCTCTCGTTCACTTTCAACTGTCCGGCGTTGGTTTTCCAAGGGTCGCAATTACCGCAGTCCCATGCCCAGTGATCTACGCCATCTTGCCCTGATGGACTTCCTGCTAGAGCACTTCGAGGAAATTCCCGAAGAATGTCTGAATATACTCTGTTCTCTCACAGGGCATAAGTAGGAATCGAAAAGTTGACGGTGAGCGAAGTCGAACCGTCAACCAATTGCAATGTCAGGATGACATTTTTTTACCAGCCACTCTCACAGTAGGGTGGCTTTAGTTTTGAGAATGTTTAAGTCACTTTTGTCTATTATTCGACTGCAATTTACCAGCTAATCATAAGTATGATCAGGAGGTTTTTATGACCTACATTGAAAAGTTAAATCCTTGGTGTATAGTCCGCCATTTTCCTAGTATGCAACATCAAATAGTTGCTCGTTTTCGTCGCCGCAGTGACGCAGAGGCTCATTCACAAGCTCTACACCGACTCATACCAAGTGCAACTTTCACAATCATTTTCAATCCAGCAGTCGAGCAACCAGAGCAAATTACCCCATGATTCTGTCATTCTGGAAGTCAACTTAACTTGTAGCGAATTCTCTTGTTTGTTGAAACATACGATATCCCCCCTTGCTCCTTTTTTTCCATGAAAGCAAGGGGGGATGATTTGTAGCTAATATTTGAAAAGTACTACTATGTTTGCACAAACTCCGTCATCGATAAGACTTTTGATACTTTACCATATCGGCAAAACTCAGAAAACACCGCTGACACCAACCATCCACCCACACTGCTGGAATCTTAAATCTTGCCCCACAGTTTGGACATTCTGACAACAAAATTAATTGGTGGCGATCGCACCCCTGTATGACCTTGAACTGCCATTCAATCTTGTGACAAGGTGACTCAACATAACAAGCAGCACATAACCGAATCGGCTCAAGCTTCATCCCCACCCCAGCAGGCGGTAACATCTGCGCTAGCCTATCAGCATCAACCTCCACAACCTTAGCCAATGCCTCTAATTGCTGGCGAGACGGTGGGGGATTAAACCGAAATTTTTCCCAACGTGCGATCGCACCCCCAAGCCCTGTGGCTTTACCTAACCCAGTAGGCGTTAAATCATTTGCCCGTCGAAAACGCCCTAAAAAGTGACTCAAACTTTCTCCCTGTAAAGGTTCTATTTGAAACAGCCAAGGTTGAATTTCTACAACTTCCATTACTTGTACTCCGCCGCAATTTCCTTCAGCGTCTCTAAATCAACTTTCTGTAATCCTTTCTTTAACGCCCGAATTGCTGATTCTCTCAAAATCATATCTAGCAAACCAATATAACCCCCCGTTGCCTCACCTAAAGTTTTTAGCATCGTCTTGCTGGAAAGATTAGAAGCAAGTGGCAGTTTTAAAACTTGCTTTTCCCAAATCTCCACAGTTCGCTTAAAATCTTCACCAGAAAACTTCCCAAACCGATGACAGGCACGAAAACGGTTATAAACTTGCTCATCTCGCTTGATTACAGCGTCTAATCTGTCAGTACCCACCAAAATCACTGCAATTTCCAACTTGTCAAAAATATCTCGCACTTCAGCAAAAGTTTTGGGTTTCAAGCGGTCAGCTTCATCAATGATCAGCATTTCCACTCCACACCCCTTGAGAACTCGCAGCGTTCTGTCTCTAATCTCTGCTACCGTTCCCTTTGTCATCTGATACTTTAAATGCTCAATAATTGCTGCAAATAACTCCTTAGCACTGCACTCTTGAGGTATTTGGATATAAGCAACAGGCACAGTTGGCGGTTTTCCCGCTTCTTGTTTGGGCTTATGCCTAAGTCGGTACGCATCACAGCCCATTGTTTTACCCGTTCTTGACTCTCCCAAAACACGACCAGATTGTTTTGATTGCCGCTTCCCGTCTAACCAATCATGGAGAATTTGCACTTGTTCCAGGGGAATAAAACTCTTCCGGTTCAATCGTTGAATTTCTGTTTGTAATTTTTCATCATTTACCGGAATGTCACCCAACTGTTGAGCAACTGCTTGAGCTTGTTTTGAAGTCATTTTCTACCACCCGTAATCTTCGCGCATTTGTTCGTAATCAAAGACTTCCGGCATCTGGTATTCTGCCTCACTGTCAACAGATGCCACTTCAATTTCTTCTTCTAGTTCAACTGTTAATGGTTGTTTAGCCTTTTGAACTATTGTCTGTTCTGCCTTTTGGCGTTCCTTTTTAGTTTTCTTTTGAGGAACGAAGGTTTCGCGATCGCGCACTTCTGCCAACATTGAGCGATTACTAATCATCTTCCCTGCCTGCCGAATCTTGCGACTACTAGCTTTAGCCTCATCCAGAGATAATTGCTCAGTCTCCAAATCCTGAGCAAATGCCCTGGCTAGAAACTCTTCTTTATTAGCCTTCTGGCGGTAAACCAACACAGTTGTAATGTCTTTAGGGTCATAACGCAGTACAACGGTTTCACCTGCATAACCTGCCAAGTTTTCTCCTCGGTAACTCAGATTTTCAAATTGCAGATACCCACCTCTGTAAATTGAGCGTCGAGTTTGCTTCATCAGGCAGATACGTAATTCTTCTTCTGAAATTACATCAGGAGAAGCAATTAACCCTGCTTCCCAACGTTGATAACGAGTTTGATCACCTAATCGGGCATCAATACGTTGGTTGTATTTGTCCACGATGTAGCGCACCAGCAGACGTTCTAATTCCCTCAAAGTAAGACAAGCTTCTTTTTCAGCTTGCTCTGGACGCTCCTGTACATTTGACCCTGTATATCCTGGGAAAGTGGAAAATAAATCGGTGTTAAAAGTGCCAAAAGGACGCTCAACAATACCACCTTCACTTGGGCGATCGCGTAAATGACAAACAAATCCCAATTGCACACCTATCTGTTGCAAATGGTTTGAGCGAAAATCTTTACCAGCATCGGTATAAAAATGTTCTGGTTTTCCGTAGGTTCCCCATTCTTCATGGAGTCCATATTCTGACCCATACTGCTTTGGCAAAATTGCATGGCGCAGTGCTAATGCTACTATCTGAGAACTCGGATCATCAAAGCCTAAGTTTATCCCCATGATGCAACGGGAGTAAGTATCGACAACTGTTGTCAGCCAAGGACGACCCAAAAGTTCACCATGCTGATCTACCAGCAATAGGTCTACACGAGTATGGTCACACTGCCAAACATGGTTGCTATATTCTACTGATAAGTCTTTGCCGTCGCGGGTTTTAACTGATAATCGAGAACCATGCCAACCTCGACTTCTAACACCTGCTTTTTGTTCTTGCTGCTCAATAATCGGTTGTAGAACTCGATACACAGTCCTATAGCTGGGATATTTTTTTTGTCCTAATTCAGCCGCCCTTGCCTGTACTCTGATTGCCACTTGTTGGGGAGTAATTCGCTTACTACCTTTATTGCCTTCCTTATAAGTTTTGATGATGAACTGTTGCCAATCACTGTCTATTCGATGTTTGCCTTTGTCAGCCCGTGCCGTAGTTTGAAGTGCAGCTAAACCTGACTCTTCCCATTTTTTTACCAGTCGCCGTACCGTTCGCACAGACTTGCCTAGTTTGGCTGCGACCTCCCTTTGCCTTTCTCCATAAGTGATGCGATCGCATGGTTCTAGTAATTGCTGAATCATATCCAGCAAATGCCTATCATCTGCTGAGAGTTCCGTCACAATCTCATCCTTTTCTGCCTCTTGATCGCTATTGGTATAATTGTCTAGCATTTTTACATAATTGTTTAATAGAAACATAGTTGTATTGTACTATTTAAGGGACATTTATTTTGTCAATTTTTATAAAAATGTAGGCTCACAGCGTTTTTTAAGAAAGGACAGATATTTTGTCAAAATTCCAAAAGAGGACAGGTATTTTGGCAATAAGCCTCTAGTAGCCTATTTTCAGCCTAAAATAGTAAAACCCTTACTTGATAAGGGTTTTAAACTAAATATTTTTGAAGACATTAATTTGTCAAGTGGTCATTTAATTTGGCAACCGACAAAAAGCCAGCCCGTTTTGGGTCGGGGTCTCTCTTACAAAGTTGCACAAGAGGGGAGACCCCAAGACCGCAATGCAGCGCTGTCTTGAGAAATCGCTCCTCTTGGGGCTTTGCCCAAGACCGCGTTTCTCGCACTTCTCCCCGCTCCCTTAACTTACTTGCGACTGCGAAAGAGCGACTTGCGACTTGTTTTAATGTTTTCGGTGAGACATTACAATAGGTGTAAAAATGGAACCCACAACTAAAAAACAGCACTAAATACAACATGGGGCAGGTAGTAGATGCCATAGCACATATTTATCGTCTTAGACAATGGTTAGGTGAAGGAACTGATATAGTCAGATGGTGGAAAATGCCAACAGGTAAATGTTAGTTTCTTCAAAGCATTACAGGTGAAACAATAGATAAAAATCGGTTCTTCAGTACTTATTATGCTAAATTATTAGTTACAAATCCAAAACGATATTAAAAATTGTATTAAAAGATTCCTAAAAGCATTGCAATCAT
>NZ_JBALBY010000046.1:0-11483 GCF_036919575.1 Nostoc sp.
TCGCACGGAGACTCGTGTCCCGATATGCCGACACATCGTTATTATAAAACGATAGGACAGAACCCATCAAAACTAATGACATACACTACTAGGCTAACGCCTAAGCTGCTATCAATAAGTATAGCTTAATGCGATTGTATTTGAGCTTATTAGCAATAAAGCACCCCTATTGATTCTGATGTGACCGCCCTGCTTCAGGTGCTGCAAACCAACACTATCTTATTTTTAAAAATATTGTATTATCTTCTTGGCACTTTGTAACAAAATATATAGTATATATTTTGTGAAGTGCCTTTACTGCAAATAAATTTTCAATCCCAACATTTCTCAAATCAGCGATAAATCATAGCTAAGTAGCCTAAACGATATGATTACAGCAAAATATCTCGAAACAATGGCTTTATACAATAGATGGCAGAATAGCAATCTAATTGCAATCTGTGACCAACTCACTGCTCAAGAGATTTATGTTGAGAGAGGAATGTTTTTTGGTTCTATATTCAAGACTCTTAACCACATTCAAAATGTAGATCAAACTATTCATACCTTAATTCATACAAAGTCTTTACCTGCATTCGACCCTAAATTCATTCTATATCCTGGATATGATGAACTGAAAATAGCGCGTGCTGAATTTGACTCCAGACTGTTGAGTGAATCACAAGAATGTTCCTAAGATTGGCTTGATGAAGTTTTTGAGTTATGGAGTGAGAGATTAAATAGAAATAGAAAAATCCCTAGATCCTTTTATTACCTGCAAATGTTTAATCACCAAACCCATCACAGAAGCCAAATTACCTCAGAATTCCACAAAATGGATATCGATTATGGCTCTACGGATCTTCCCTTTAATCCTTACTATGATTTCTAACAAGTCATAGTAAGGATTACGCTTGTCGGCTTTAATAAGTTTTAAGTTCATGATTGTCTAGTCTTATTCCGAGAGGAAAGTTGATAAACTACGGTTTTATCTGCCAAACTTTATGGAATAGATATATGCCCCAGAATTCCTAGAGGTGTCAGTATGACTGTTATCACTCCTGATCGTTTCGTCGTAGAGGAGAGCCCTTCTCACACCGCGCACGAGCCAAATCGCACCCTCTGGATCAGCGAAGCAGGAGGGCTTACCCTGTTTGGCGCGTTCATCGAAGTTCTGCAACCTGGCTCTTGTTCATCTATCAAGCATTGGCATAGTGCTGAGGATGAAATGGTCTATGTCCTCGAAGGCGAGATCACGCTCATTGAAGGAGACACAAAGACTGTATTACGTCCTGGCGACGCTGCAACTTTTCAAGCAGGAGTGGCGGTAGGTCATTTCCTTGAGAATCGCAGCGCCAAGGCAACGCGATGCCTAGTAGTCGGCAACCGAGCGGCAGTAGACACAATCACGTATCCTGACCTTGATCGGGTATGTCACCGCGATCGATCGCTGCCAGACGACATCTGGACTAACAGTGTGGGAGAACCTGCTCCCAGTCCCTACTAGCAATAATTGCAGGATGCTTTTTGTACTATTTTTGTGGGTTTACCTTGACCAAATCCTTTACCAGACATGGTAGTTGGTATATTTGATACAGGGATTTTAGCAGGGTTTGAGGGTTGTAAGGGGGAGCGATCGCCATGCATCCTCTAAGAACGGCGCACTTCAACAGTTATTTCCGTGATCAGGCGATCGCCTGATGATGCTAGAAGTGATTGCTTTACAATTACTCCAAATGACATTTTGGGGATAAAAATGAAGCAAGATGACCGCTATACAATGGTCACTGGGGAATTAGGCGCACATCGGCTTTCAATCCTCAACACAGTTCACAAACCCTACACTGAATGGTCTTCATCGTTATCATCAAGCTCCCGTTGCATCACCCTTGGAATATTAGCTTTAGCTTACTAAAAGGGGAGCATCCGCTAATCTCAAAGAGTAAAAAACGCATTATCGTTTCAGCGATCGCCCAATTCATTTTCTTAGAGGAAACCCTGAACGCATCACTACCAGATTGCCTTATAGGAAAAGTTAAATTGAATATGAATGAGACTTTAGCAGCCACACTAGGGGAATTACAAGCACAAATATATTGGTTACATGATGCTGAGGAGTTTGCAGAATTGGCATCAGCAGCAGCTACTATATATATGAAACTTGGTTATACTCAACAGCAGTCCGAAACGGCAGGTAATTTAATTAGTCAGGCTTATCAATTATCTGATGATGCTGTTTTAGCCCAAGAAGCAGGTGATTTTGACAAAGAAATACAGTTTTATCATCAAGTTAAAGATAAATTAACCCAAGTAGAAACTACATTAAGCTAAACTACTTTCAATGCAACCACATTCTAAATGTTTACCTAGAATGGTTGGATAGTCAGGGTTAAATGCGGCAGATTCAACTTCTCCTGATAGTAACTTTTGGTTATGTCGAGCGTAGTATACATCAATCGGGTTTTGTCCTAATGGCAGATAAATCACTAGCCCGTGCTGTTTGCGTCCGGCTCGACCAACTCGTTGCCAAAATGACATCAAGCTACCTGGAAACCCCCGAATTAAACAGCAGTCTAGTTCAGGTAAATCGATTCCTGCTTCTAGGGAAGAAGTTGAAATAATTACCTTAATTTGTCCACCTTGGAGTTTTTGAATAATCTCGCTACGGCGATCGCCCGTTAAGGAACTGTAGAAAACTGCTACCTTGGAAGTTAAATAACCTAATCCAATGCGTTGTGTTTCTCGTTGGATTAACCCAAGTAAACCTTTGACAGCTGCACGAGAGTTACAAAAGACAATCCCACTGAGATTATGCTGTAACCAGGAAATCACTATTTTAGTAGCTTCAACATTAGCTGCACTGTTTGGAGCAAGAGATAATAAGGTACGTCCTTGATGAGGAGCGCCGCTATCCTCAATCAGGTGTAATCTTTGGGGTTGATGGGTTCTGCCGCTAAACCGCAATGCCATATCTTGAGGATTTCCGATCGTGGCACTAGAACAAATAAATTGCAGTCTTTGGGAATTACCGCCAACTGCATCAACTGCTAACCTGAGCCGCCGCATAAGATTCGCAAAGTGTGCGCCAAAAGCCCCAGTATAGGTATGGCTTTCATCAATTACACAGTAGCGCAACTGCCTTAAAAACTGTCGCCATCCTTCTCCATCATCCCGACGGCGCACATTATAAAGATAGTAATGCAATAAGTCAGGGCTGACTGCCAAGATATTTGGGGGGTTGGGGATAAAAAAACGTTGTCGCTCATTAGCTGGAGTATCTCCCGTCATCAGTGCGAGTTTGAGACGATTGTTGGGCATTGCCTTGACAAGCGATTGTAACTTTCGCATTTGGTCAAGAGCTAATGCTTTAAGCGGGAAAATATATAGTGCTGTTGTTTGCGGTTCCTTAATACACGATTCCAGGATAGCCAGGTTGTAGCACAGCGTCTTTCCGCTTGCTGTAGGCGTAGTGAGACTCAAGTCAAACCCAGCACGTAACTTTGTTAGAGCTTCTAATTGGTGAGAATAAATCTGGGTGATACCGTTATTCTGTAACGCTAAACGTAAAGCAGGTGGTAAATCGCCCGGTAGGGGGTGAATTATCCCTTGGTTAGTATTTTTGATATCTATCGCCCTAATGCTTGCAATCAGTTCTTGCGCTACAGACTGAAATACTACCTGGGGGATTTGTTGAATGCGCTCCGCAGTTCTTGTGACTGCGGCGTTGTTCTCTTCAAGGAATGTTGTGGAAGAAACTAAGTTGGCGTTACTTGGTTTAATTGACCCCAAAGCGATCGCTTCTTCCCAATCGACAAACTGAGTTGGCTTAACCTCTTCTACAAACTTGACAATCAACCGTCTGCCCAATAATGCCATTACCTCCCCAACTCCATACTCCGGTGAGTAAACATATTTACCTGCACTTAGCCATTCAGGGGGTTCTGGAATCGTTTGGTTGGCGGCACGGATAATTGCGGCGTAATCAGTTGGTTTGTTATCAGTCACAAATTTATGTTTCTGCTAGCAGTAAATTATTTGTTACTGAATGTCAGTATAAACCTAATGAATTTACTCTGGCATTTTTGCTATGTTGCCATTGAGTGACAAAAAGACGCAATGTGTAGCCAACTTTAAGAAGTTACTATGTTTTATAGTATTAATTGAATCAATAATTTTGCGCTTACCACGGAATAATAAAATATTCGTATCTCAAGCTTAACAAAAAGTAACCGAAGAACCAAAATTGGTTAATTTATTTTATACCTAATGAATTACTTAATTTTCAAATATAGGAAGAGGAGCTATCACACCTATAGCAATGGTCGTTTAGGACATTTATTTGTTTTATGTAATTCAAGTTTTGTAGTTTTAACTTTTGCACTGCAATAAGGACAGCTTACTAATGAAGATAAAGTTGTGTTGTTTGTTGGTGGCGAAATAGATAAATTTAAAGCGCGATGTCTTGCTCGTGCAGCCCCACGACTCTGAGCGCGAGTCAAGGTAATATTATTTGGTGGCAATGGTTGAGAAACCTGTTGCTTGGTTTTAATCAGCGATGTCATTAGAATAACAGGATTGCTATTAGATATGTTGTTTTGACATAAGTAGAACGACTCAGAAAAAACGAACTATGTAAAGAAAAATTAACTATGCTATAACCCCCTTCACTCCTGCCTTCTGCCTACTCGCTTCTGCCTTGTCCTAACGATAAATATTCACACCGACCTACTTAGATAATTATCTCGCTTCTTGTTTGCTGCCATTTCTACAGCTTCCTGTTCTGTCCACTGTCGTTGTTGCTGTAAGTCTGGGATGTTATCAAACTGATTTAGTGTCGAAGTGTCCCCTATAATTTGAGCGATAACTTGGGCGATGGTCTTGCAGCAACTGTGGGGATAGCAGATTACTTGTTTTTATCATCACGACTTGTTAAACTCCAATTGCCCTACATAATTAAATTGACCCTGACTTTCAGTAGAGGTAAATAACCGCATTTCATAGGAACCGGAGGCAGGAAGTTTACACGTAACTCGATCGCCTTGTACCGCGTGACCACAAGATTGGGAGTTGCCTCCATCTTTTGAGTTATAGCTAGCTAATAACCAAACATTCTTAGGATTTGCCAATACTAATTTTGCTTCATCACCTACATTGGTCTGCGATCGCACAGGGCTGACAAGTTGCAAGCCATCAGCAAAAAACTTTGGTTTCATCATCGGCTGGCGCAAAAACTCACCAAGCGGTAATGGATTTGATAACAACTGCCAAGCAGGATCTTTCGGAAAATGGCTGATCACCATAACTTCTGGTGGCGGCATTAAGTATTCAGTACGGTAGTTTTTTGTAAAACCTGAAGAGCGATCGACATAACCGCTATCCCAAGTAGCATCAATTAAGTACCATTGTCCTTTTACTCTTGCTGCATTCCACGCGTGACCTTGACCGCTAAGATCGCTGGTTTGAGTCCGTGCATCTCCTACGACATAAATGATTTCTTCCCCAGCCGCTTTACCCAATGCTTCTAATAATTTTGCATAGCCGGCACACACAGACTTACGAGTTCTAAATACAGTTTCGGCATCTTGTGGTGGATATTGCCCTGCAAAATAAGATTCAGCATCGTATGCAATTCGATCTGCAACGTAATCGTGAAGAGCTTTAATTCGCTGTACTGGATCTGATTCCTTACTAACAATATACTGAGCAACTGATGCGATGCTTGTCTCTACACTGCTGGGCATATTGGCAACTGCGGGATGTATTCCCATACCTTCCCATGCCCAACCATTGGTATTATTAGCAGGCTGTAGTTTGGCAGTATCTTGGTGTTTTAAATTCTCAAAAGGATCTCGGTCGGTTTGGGGTTGTGGTTGGACTTTGCTACTGCCGTCATCGTAACGTTCAAATGGATTTTTATTAAAGGTAAGATACATTCCCTCTAAACCATTTGCCAGCTTGAATAGATTCTGTCGAATTAACTGTACTGGTTGCCCTTGCAAGTCGCCCAGCATCCAGTCACCTCGCGTTGAGAGAGCTACAAAACTCAAGCGCGGTTGCCATGCTAATAAAGCAGCGATCGCCACAAAGTTGATTACAAGGGTTCTGAGCGTCAGGCGATCGCTCCAAGTCAAAATGCGCTTTTTGCTCCGACTGCCCTTGCTTCTCTTGCTTTGCGCCCATATTTCCCACAGTAAGGGAAAGACTGGAAATAAAAAGACTCCTGCTATTACTGCGAAATTTGCAGAACGATTATTGTAGGCTGCTAGAGAAGATGCTAACCAAACACCTAGAATGGGTGTGAGGTAGATAATAGCGATCGCACTCCACTTAATTAATGTAGCGATAAGTTGAAAGAGAACACCCATATAGATTTACGTTCCAGAGGTAACTAAATTAAAGAGATTTATACCTGCCTTATACCCAACCCAAATCCTCTAAAGCTTGACTAACCTGCTCCCGTAACTGCCACTGCCATTCTCGTTGACTAGTAATTTCAACATCTTCCAATGTTTTCCAGTACCCAGAAGCTAACATTAGTGACCAGAACGGTTTACCACTATCGTCGTGTTGACGTGGCAAATAGTTTAAGTAATTTGCAAGTAGTTCACCTATTCTGGCGTATTGAAGATTTGCACCGCCAAAATGCTCATATCCAGCCGCTTTTGCTAACTCAGTTGCAGTAATAATTTGTGCGGGTGCATGATAGTGAGCTTTGAGCATAAGTTTATGGCTATCCGTCAGTTGGCTGCTGATAGCTATAAAAGCTTGCTTGTAATCGTCTACTGTCGGAAAATCAACAGCTAAAACCTCTTGGATAACATAGCTTTTGAATCTGTCTATGTCGGTAAAATAGCGATAACCAAGACGATTTGCAGCCTCTTCTATTTCCTGATTTGCATCAATTAGCAAAGCAATCGGCTGACTTTTCCCGGATTGCAAACCATTAGGCCATGCTAAATCAAGTACTGTACTCACTGTTCTTGTCGAATCAGCAATTTCGTACATCCATTCACCCATCGGTAATCCCTGCTCTTGCACCCATACATTACATTCTTGCAAAACTCGTTCCTCAGCCAGTGGTACAACCACAGTAGAGCTTTCGATGGCTTCTCCCTCTAAAACAGAATCTGTCGCTTTCGGTTCTGGAATGTCCCCAGCGAGTAAGCTATTCAAAAATTTATTGGCAGCTTGAGCTAAAAGTTCACGACGTGCGGTTAAGAAATCACGGTAGTTTTCAATTTGCCACAAACTGCGTTCGATCGGTATCCAATGCGTTGCGATCGCACCCGGTTGGGTTGTCTCAAATGCCTCAAAATACTCCGAAGGGTGTCGGTTTGAGACTTTGAGGTTGGTTTCTTGGGTCAGAAATGTCAGGTTAGCGATCGCGTTAACTTCAGATTTGGGATATCCAGCTTTGGAAAGTAGCGATTTCGGAAAAATATGATGGACTTGCAAATAGCAATGTTTACCGAGAAGATGTTTGGATAGTTCGATGCCACTATCCCAATCTTGTGCTTGATGCACGCGAGTGAGCATATAAACTAATGGGTAAAACCTTGCTCCCATACCCCAACCTTGAAAGTCAATAGCTTTGATTTCCAAGTCTCCGCGATTTTGCCGTAGGTTGGCGATAAGTTGGTCTAGCGGATTATCTTCAGATTCCAATACGTGTAAATCTTGGGTTAGAACGCTCTCAGTTGAACCCGCGTACCGCCCCCACAATAAAGTATGTACATACCAGTACAGTAACTTGTCGCGCTCTGTGTAATCTCTAAGATGTCCGCCACGCCCAACAAGGTAACGCACCATGAGAGGAAAGGCGTAAATTCCACTGAGTACCCGATTGTGGTCGTTACTGGGTCATTTAGTAATACACCAGCTTCGATATTGCGCTCATGAGCCGCTTCTGTAAAATTAGCGGAGGTAACAAGTACACGTTCCCTATCTACAACAACACATTTGGCGTGTAAACAAGCTTTTGATTCCGCACCCACCGTCAGCGATCGCGGATCATGAAATACTTCAGACAGTCTTTTTCCTGGCCAAATATCTTGGCGAAAAGTACTGGCAAACTCCCGCAGTAAAGTAGAAGTTGGCACTTCGCTGTTGTGGAGTCGCTTAACATTAAGAAACATACGCACATTTAATTCTGGGGTTAAATCCATTCGTTCTGCCAGCACCATAAATAACTCTCGTGCTTTATCCCTCCTTTAATCATCAAAAACTCACTCCCCTAAACCTAATGTCTGGTTAGTTTGGAGTGCTAGTATGCAACTAACTATATTTGGGAAAATCGCAAGTATAAAATAGCTTTTAACCTATTTATTTTTTAGCACCTACCATATCTTATGAAGTTATTTTAGATACTGCATAGGGAAATGGTTAATTTCAGTAGAAAACTTTATTAAATTAATGCTAATTTGAAAGATTAGAAAAACGTAGCTTTTACATGATATTACATAGACAATTATTAAAGTTTTATCAAATAATACTCTTTTAATAGTAATATTACCTAAATATATTTTCGTAGGTTTAAGTATCTATATAATTACCTACTAAACTAGCATTATCCAAGACCCACCTTTGCCTCTGAGTTCCGGCTTGTCCTTAGTATTTAACAGGAAAATCTCCAGCACTAATTTTGTACAATTGCCCCCAAAGTGCCATTGACCGCACGTAAATAATCATCTGGGGATAGCAGAAGCAGCATTCCTCGCATCCCACCAGAAACAGTAATCTGCTCAAATAAGGTTGCAGTTTCATCAAAGTAAACTGGATAGTCTTTTTTACTAGCTAAAGCTGTCACACCCCCACGGATGTATCCTGTTAGTGGCTGTACTTCCTTGAGGGCAACTGTCTCAACCTTCCGGTTTCCTGAAATTCGAGCTAAAGCTTTTAAGTCCAACTGAGCATTTCCCGGTAGAACAGCAAAACAGATACCTGTTGTGTCACCTCTGACTACTAAAGTTTTAAAAACTTGCTCTGGCGGAAGTCCCACTTTCTGGGCTATACTTTCAGCAGCCAGATCGGTAGGATCTACTTCATAGCTGAGGATTTGGTATGCAATACCTAGTTTATCAAGTAGTCGAGCAGCATTCGTTTTCATTGCTCTTATTCCCAATCCTCAATCACAAGCCCACTGACGCGACTAAATTCTCTTGTGTTGTGCGTGACTAGCGTCAAGTTATTCACTAGGGCGATCGCTGCAATTAATAAATCACTTGGGCCAATGAGAGTTCCATTTACTGACAGTTCTGAGCGAATTCTCCCTGCAACTCTGGCGGCTGTTGTGTCTAATGGCAATACAGCAAATTGACTAAAAAACCTTTCCAGCAATGCTAAATTCCGTTCGCTTTGAGTACTACGGTAAGCCCCATAATAAAGTTCCATTTGCACCACAGTACAAAGATAAATGTCTTTTGGCTGCTGCTGTACCAGTCGAGTTGTTACTGCTTGGCTACTATTGTTCAATAGTCTAATACAAACATTTGTATCTAGCAGATAGGTCAAAACAGCGTCTCCCGCGTTTCAAATTCTCCCTGTTCTGGTCTTTCTAAAGGTTTTCCTGCCCAACCACCAATCACTTCTTCAAAAAAATCAGGCATCCACTCTTTTTGTGATTGACTTATAGGTTTAATGATTACTTCTACTTCAATATCACCACTTACTATCCCCGATGGAATATCCAGATGCAAAATGCCATCAGCCCCAACATGAGAACATAGTTTAATACTCTCCATTACTGCTTTCTCCCACTCATTAGTTTATTTATAATTACATCGTAATTAATTTATTATCCCGTATTCTCGCTAAATCAAACCCAACAGCTTCTTCTCCACAGCCGTCAAATACGGTCGCTTCAGTTCCCCCAGATGCTTCAGCACAGCACTTGGGGAATCTTCTAAATTCTCGTTTTCACGTAACCTACTGATGTGTAGGCGCAGCCCACCGCAGCCATCCCTCCCATCATTCCATCACTCAAGTTATATTTGCGGGTATTCATCGCGTCAAATTAAATTAACAATGATGAAAAAACCACAAACTGTCAAATCATTAGAAGAATTAGGGCGGGTACGTTTGTCAAAAAACTTTTTTATGCGTGATTTTCTACACTCAGAAATTTCTCTTTCTTGAAGGAATCCCAAATATACCAGATAATCCTGATTTGGCGATCGCCTCCGGCAAAAGTCTTTGTGAACAAGTTCTAGAACCAATTCAACAAGCTTTCGGAAGAATCAGCATTCGCTCTGGATATCGGTCATCTGCTGTCAATGCTAAAGGTGCAGAAAAGAAAAATCAGTACAATTGCACTAGTAACGCATCTAACTACGCAGTTCATATCTGGGATGTTCCAGACGCTCAAGGTTATATGGGTGCTACAGCCTGCATTATTGTGAATTCTTTCATTGATTATTATGAGAAAACTGCTGATTGGACAGCTTTAGCATGGTGGATTCATGATCACATTGATTATTACAATGCAATCACATTTTTTCCCAAGTATGCTGCGTTCAATATTGGTTGGTCTGAAAATCCCGAATGCAGAAAACTATACATTTACAGCTATATCCCTAATCCTTGCACAGGCAAGAAGGGATATTTAACACGTTTAGGCGCAGAAAATTATTTAGGTTCACATGAACAGTTTTATGAAGAGTTTACAACACGGTTAGGTGATTGACTACACCACGCTTAAGAGAGCGATCGCTTCATTTATCCCCAAATCTCTTTTCATCAGTACGCCATCAAGCATCAGTGAGAGATTAAGATAATTTTACTTTTTTCAATAAGCAATAGTACTTAAAATATAAATAAAAATGGGGGTAATCAACAGAATTTTTGGGCGTGCGATGCCTACGGCGGGCTACACCTCATGTTTAAAAGCATGATTCGTTTTTGCCTCAGAATTCAGTACAAACGTTAATATTATACTCAATAATTTACCCATCTTTCAGCATGATTACTAATTGATAAAATGATTTTGTCTTAACCCCTCACCAATGTACTAAACCTAACAACCATTGATAAATAAGGGTTTTCTTGATTTTTAATAGCGGCACATACTTACTGCCACGATTGTGCTTCCATTTTTCTACTTACAAAGAACTGCCTTCTGCCTTCTGAATGCCATCAACTGCTTCCACTCTTTTGTGGATTTTCCCCGATCGCATTTTCTACATAACGAAGTAATCAACCTTTGAGGTGCATTTACTGTCATCGTCTGCTTCCACTTTACTGCCATCATGTCGGTAAAGTGACACAATTGTTGATGGGGAGCTTTTTGGTGGTTTCAGTCCCCGTGAGGGGATTTGGTCTATGGAAACTTGCTAGGATTTGTCCCTTACAGTAATCAGTCATGTTTCAGTCCCCGTGAGGGGATTTGGTCTATGGAAACACGCCTTGTGTACCAACTGGAGTTTAGACTAAAAGCGATATGAGAGAACGCAAACCAAATGGAATTAGATGTTAAAAATATTATCTTGTCAGTCTCAAAGCATCCACGA
>NZ_JBALBY010000047.1:0-88166 GCF_036919575.1 Nostoc sp.
GCCTTTTTACTCGGCAGTTGAGCCTTTTTACTCGGCAGTTGAGCCTTTTTACTCGGCAGTTGAGCCTTTTTACTCGGCAGTTGAGCCTTTTTACTCGGCAGTTGAGCCTTTTTACTTGACAGTTAAGCCTTTTTACTTGATAGTTGAGCCTTTTTACTTGATACAGCGCATTTCAAGGAAAGTGAGGTACACAACCAAAGTCTCAAACCCTGGTGTAAAAGCTGTTTTACTTCTGAATTCTGACCCCTGAATTCTGAATTCTGCTGTAGTTGAGCCTTTGAACTCCTCTCCAGTCCCCTGTCTTTGCCGAAGCTGAAGAATTTTTGGATTTTGTCCAAATGCGATCGCCTCTGGCAACTTCTGTAAAATGTTGGCAGAGAATAACACTAAATCAATTACAGAGAAAAGGTCAATATGCGATTACTACACACAATGCTGCGGGTGGGCAACCTTGAAGAGTCCTTAAAGTTCTACTGTGAACTTCTAGGAATGAAACTACTGCGCCGAAATGATTTTCCAGGGGGAGAATTTACCCTAGCTTTTGTTGGCTACGGTGACGAAAGCGACAACTCGGTGATCGAATTAACCTACAACTGGGGGGTGGAAAAGTACGAATTGGGTAATGCTTATGGTCACATTGCTCTTGGTGTTGATGATATTTACGCTAAGTGTGAAGAAATCCGCAATCAGGGCGGTAAAGTCGTGCGTGAACCAGGGGCGATGAAACATGGTTCAACTGTAATTGCTTTTGTGGAAGATCCAGATGGGTATAAAGTTGAACTGATTCAACTGGGAAGTCAACGGTCAGCAGTCAAACAGGAATCACAAGAGCAACTTGTAAGTCAGTAATTCTTAAATGTCACTTACTAAATTGCTGGATTTAGATCCCCGACTTCTTGAAGAAGTCAGGGATCTGGGGAGCAAGTTTTGCTTAAGAGCGATATCTTGAAAAGTTCAGCTACATACGGGGAGATTGATTCTTCGCGCAAACTGGTGTCTGGTGCCAGTAAACCCAGACACGCGAGACTTTTCGCTTTTTGCCTCCCTTTTTTAGGCGGGTTAGGTGATTTTCTGTGCGTAAACGACTTCTCATCCACCCCACTCCCTAACAAAAAAGACAATTGATATTAGTCGGGGGTGGAATCGTCGCCGTCCGCTCCCTATCTCCAAGAGTATGAGTACATTGAGGGTGGGGACTTCCGCGACACGTTAAATTAGAAAATAGGTAATAGATCAAACTATCATCAATTACTAATCCCAAATTGCCACCAGAGATACACGCGGATATACGCCGAGAATGTTTGGATAATTATCTGGGTACTAAGGAGTAGGGTTACAACCACTCCCCACTCCCCACTCCCCACTCCCCACTCCCCACTCCCCACTCCCCACTCCCCACTCCCCACTCCCCACTCCCTTAATAATCCCCAATCCTAAACTAAAAATCAAAATTCCAAAATTCTAAAGATGCAACCTACAGATCCGAATAAATTTACTGATAAAGCCTGGGAAGCAATTGTTAAATCTCAGGATATAGTCCGTGCTTATCAACAACAGCAACTAGATGTTGAACATTTAATTATTGCTCTGTTAGAAGAACCTACTAGTCTGGCAATACGTATCCTGGCTCGATCTGAGGTCGATCCAATCCGGTTGCAACAGCAACTAGAAGCCTTTACCCAACGTCAGCCGAAAGTTGGTAAAAGCGATCAGCTTTACCTTAGCCGCAATTTAGATGTTTTACTAGACCGAGCTGAGGAAGTTAGAACCAGGATGAAAGACTCCTACATTTCTGTGGAACACATCCTTTTGGCCTTTGCTGAAGACGATCGCATTGGACGAAAGATACTCAAAGGCTTTAGTGCGGATGCAGCTAAACTAGAAGCTACGATCAAAACCATTCGCGGTAGCCAAAAGGTGACAGATCAAAGTCCCGAATCCCGCTATGAAGCCTTACAAAAATTTGGCAGAGATTTGACAGAACAGGCAAAAGCTGGAAAACTTGACCCGGTAATTGGGCGGGATGACGAAATTCGGCGGGTAATTCAAGTCTTGTCTCGTCGTAGCAAAAATAACCCCGTATTGATTGGTGAACCTGGGGTGGGTAAAACTGCGATCGCTGAAGCTTTGGCACAGCGTATGGTAAATGGTGACGTTCCCGAATCTCTGAAAAATCGCCAACTCATCTCTTTAGATATGGGCAGTTTAATTGCTGGGGCAAAATTGCGAGGTGAATTTGAAGAACGCCTAAAAGCAGTCCTCAAGGAAGTTACGGAATCTAACGGTCAAATCGTCCTGTTTATTGACGAACTGCACACCGTAGTCGGCGCAGGCTCTACTCAACAAGGGGCAATGGATGCGGGAAATTTGCTCAAACCAATGCTGGCGCGGGGAGAACTGCGTTGCATTGGCGCAACTACTCTCGACGAGTTCCGTAAACATATTGAGAAAGACGCTGCCCTAGAACGCCGCTTTCAGCAAGTATTTGTGGATCAGCCAAGTGTGGAAAATACTATTTCCATTTTGCGGGGATTGAAAGAACGCTATGAAGTTCATCACAATGTCAAAATTTCTGATTCGGCTTTGGTAGCAGCAGCAACCCTGTCAGCGCGTTATATTAGCGATCGCTTCTTACCAGATAAAGCCATTGATTTGGTGGATGAGGCAGCAGCACAGTTGAAAATGGAGATTACCTCTAAACCAGCAGAATTAGAAACCATTGATCGCCGCCTCATGCAGCTAGAAATGGAAAAGCTATCATTAGCTGGCGAAGAAAAGGGTACCGCCCAAACCAGAGAACGTTTGCAGCGAATTGAGCAAGAGATCGCTAATTTAACCGAAAAACAGCACACATTTAATGAGCAATGGCAAGGTGAAAAGCAGCTATTGGAGGCGATAAGCGCCTTAAAGAAAGAAGAAGATGGGCTACGTGTGCAAATTGAACAGGCGGAACGTGCCTATGATCTAAATAAAGCTGCCCAACTGAAGTATGGCAAATTGGAAGGAGTACAACGCGATCGCGAAGCCAAAGAAGCGAACTTTTTAGAAATTCAAAACCAAGGTTCCACGTTACTGCGAGAACAAGTTACTGAAGCCGATATTGCCGAAATCGTCGCCAAATGGACAGGAATCCCCGTCAATCGCCTATTGGAATCGGAACGGCAAAAATTATTACAACTAGAAAGTCATTTGCATGAACGAGTCATTGGGCAAGAAGAGGCTGTAGAAGCGGTAGCAGCTGCAATTCGTCGCGCCCGTGCGGGGATGAAAGATCCCTCTCGTCCCATTGGTTCATTTATGTTCATGGGTCCCACAGGTGTGGGCAAAACCGAACTCGCCCGCGCTCTAGCTCAGTTTCTTTTTGATTCTGATGATGCCTTGGTGCGCTTGGATATGTCTGAGTATATGGAAAAACACTCAGTTTCCCGCCTTGTGGGAGCGCCTCCAGGATATGTTGGATATGAAGAAGGCGGTCAACTTTCCGAGGCGATTCGCCGCCGTCCTTATTCGGTGGTGCTGTTGGATGAAGTGGAAAAGGCGCACCCCGATGTGTTCAATATTTTATTGCAGGTATTAGATGATGGGAGAATTACTGACTCTCAGGGAAGGACGGTAGATTTTCGCAATAGCGTCATTGTCATGACCAGTAACATTGGTAGCGAACATATTTTGGATGTATCCGGTGATGATTCCAAGTATGAAACAATGCGGGTTAGGGTAATGGAAGCCTTGCGATCGCATTTCCGCCCGGAATTTCTCAACCGCGTCGATGATATTATTCTCTTCCATACCTTAAATCGCACAGAAATGCGGCAGATCATCCGTATTCAACTCAAGCGGGTAGAAAATCTCCTGCGCGAGCAAAAAATCTTCTTTGAGATATCCCAATCAGCCTGTGATTACCTTGTCGAATCAGGTTATGACCCCGTTTATGGTGCCCGCCCACTCAAACGGGCAATTCAACGAGAAGTAGAAAACCCCCTCGCCACCAAGTTATTGGAAAATACTTTTATCTCTGGAGACACGATTATCATTGACAAAAATGAAAACGGTCTGTCTTTTAACAAAAAAGCGCCTGTTAAGGCGTCAGTCCCGCGAAATACTGTCAAGTTGCTTGAGTCAGCACCCGAATCTTAACAATTCAAAATTCAAAAATAAAACTAGATCACCCTATTTTTCTGATTCATCAGGTGAGAATCAGTGATCTAGTTTTTACTCTAATAGCACTTACGCATTGACAGATATAACCAAATGTGAATTACCTCTCGTTACAAGGCTCTGCCTTGTAATGCTCTTGTGGGAGGGCTGCTGCCTCCTGTCAAACTGGGAGGCAGAGCCTCCCAGTGATCACATTCCCAGGCAGAGCCTGGGAACGAGGCATTCTGGATTCTGGATTCTGGATTCTGGATTCTGGATTCTGAATTCTGAATTCTGAATTCTGAATTCTGAATTCTGAATTCTGCTGTATATAACAAATTACAACAGTAGTTTATACAGCATTTTCGCTTGATGGTAGTGAAATCCGAATAAAATAAAGAGGTATTCCTGACCTCAAATAATTGAGAATAGGGGAAAATTGATCCTCAGAATTATCTCTGCAACTAAAACAGGCGGATAACCATGCTAGAACAAGGCACTATCAGTATTCATACTGAGAATATTTTCCCAATTATCAAGAAGTCGCTCTACTCAGACCATCAAATATTTTTGCGCGAACTGGTATCTAACGCTGTAGACGCCATCCAAAAGCTGAAAATGGTATCCCGCGCCGGAGATTATGCTGGAGATATCGGCGAACCGGAAATTGAAATTGCCATTGACAAAGATCAGAAGACTCTCTCCATCTCCGATAATGGTATCGGGATGACCGCAGATGAAGTTAAGAAATATATCAATCAGGTTGCCTTCTCTAGTGCTGAAGAATTTATTCATAAGTATGAAGACAAGTCAGATCAACCCATAATCGGTCACTTCGGTCTTGGCTTCTATTCCTCCTTCATGGTGGCGCAAAAGGTAGAGATTGATACTCTTTCATATCAAGAAGGAGCGCCGGCGGTTCACTGGAGTTGCGATGGTTCTCCAGCATTCACCCTAGAAGATTCGCCCCGAACAACTCGCGGCACTACTATTACTCTTAGCCTGCAAGGAGAAGAGGAGGAATTTTTAGAAGAAGCACGAATTAAGAATCTTGTCAAGACCTACTGCGACTTCTTGCCAGTACCGATTAAACTGGATGGCGAAGTATTAAATAAGCAAAAAGCACCGTGGCGAGAGTCTCCAAGTAATCTGAGTCAAGAAGATTATTTAGAGTTTTACCGCTACTTATATCCTTTTCAGGAAGAACCTTTGTTATGGGTACATCTAAATACAGATTATCCCTTTATCATCAACGGGATTCTGTATTTTCCCAAAATGAGGCCAGATGTAGATGTTACTAAAGGGCAGATCAAGCTATTCTGCAATCAAGTTTTTGTTAGCGACAACTGCGAAGAAATTATCCCGCAATTTCTGATGCCGATGCGCGGTGTGATTGATAGCACCGATATTCCCCTGAACGTATCCCGCAGTGCCTTGCAAGGCGATCGCACTGTGCGGAGAATTGGTGATTACATTGCTAAAAAAGTAGGCGATCGTCTCAAAGAACTTTTCCGCGATCATCGTGAACAATACATTAGCGCCTGGAAGGATCTTGGTACTTTTGTAAAATTCGGCGTTCTCAACGACGAGAAATTCAAAAAACAAATCGAAGATATCATCGTCTTCCGCACCACCGCCAAACTGACAGAAAAACCTGCTGCTGAAACTCCAGCAGTTGAGGTACAGTCTTCAGACGGCGATGCTTGGCAAGATGTGACTCCTCCCTCAACTAGTCTTGAGAACTCAGCACCCAGCGCTCCTTACACCACGCTGAAAGAGTATCTAGAACGTAACAAAGAACACCACGAAAACCGGGTTTTTTACAGCACCGATGGAGCAACCCAAGCTACCTATATAGAACTGCACAAAAATCAAGGCTTGGAAGTCCTATTTATGGACTCCTTCATTGACACCCACTTTATCAACTTCCTAGAGCGGGAATATCAGGATGTCAAATTTACGCGGGTAGACTCAGATTTAGATAATACCCTACTCGAACAAGACAAAGCTACGGAAATTGTTGATCCTAAGACAAACAAAACCCGGAGTGAGACGATCAAAGAGTTATTTGAGAAATCCCTCAACAAACCCAAACTCAACATCCGTACCGAAGCCTTGAAATCAGATGATCCTCAAGGTACACCACCTGCGATCGTGCTTTTACCAGAGATTCTCCGCCGCATGCGAGAAATGAACGCCATGATGCAGCAGCAGACAGTAGAGTTTCCCGAAGATCACATTTTGGTGGTGAATACTGCTCACCCACTGATTCAAAATCTGGTAAATCTTAACCAAGGTAGTATTATTCAAGGTGACGGTCAATCGCCTACAGATCAGTTAGTCAACTTGATTTGCCAACACGTCTACGATTTAGCGCTGATGTCTCAGAAAGGATTTGACGCTGAGGGAATGAAATCATTTGTCGAGCGATCGAATGAAGTACTCACAAAGCTGACGGAACAAGCTAGTAAATAGTGGTGAGTTTGGAGAGACGCGATTAATCGCGTCTGTACAAGAGTTTGGAGTCAGGATTTATTTCTCCCTCATCTCCCCCATCTCCCTCATCTCCCCACTCCCCACTCCCCACTTCTCTTGCCTAAGACCTAGAATGGAAAGGCTGTATTAAAATAACAATCTGGAGATACTTGCTATGTCCCGTCGCTGTGAACTAACTGGTAGGAAGGCAAATAACGCCTTTGCTGTTTCCCACTCCCACCGCCGTACTAAACGCCTTCAGCACGCTAATCTGCAAAACAAGCGTGTTTGGTGGGAAGGCGGAAATCGCTGGGTGAGATTAAAGCTGTCTACCAAAGCAATCAAAACCCTACAAATTAATGGGTTAGAAGCAATGGCAAAAGAAGCTGGCATTAACCTGAATCATTACTAAGTAATGTAGATTTTATAACCTGAGACTTGAGGGCAGGCAAGATGCCCGCCCCACAAGAGTCTTGGTTAAATTATTTTGGCAGTCCGCAGACCGAACAGCAGACCGACAGCCAAACCAAAGAACAAAGCTAAAAAGCCGATGTAAGCGACAATTGCAAACATTTATTTTTCTCCACAATACTTCCTAAATCTATTGAATCATTAGTTGTTGGGGATTGGGCATTAGTTGTTGGGCATTGGGCATTGGGCATGGGGCATGGGGTAAAACAGTTCCGAGTTCCAAGAAAAGAAATGAGATTCCCCACTTTTAACTCCTAACTCCTGTACAGACGCGATTAATCGCGTCTGTACTCCTAACTCCCCACTCCCCACTCCCCATTCCCAGATTGCGATACAATACAGCCCACGGGCGCTTGTTTGGGGTTGGGCAATGACTTTAATTAATGTAAATTTACCAGAGCAGTCTTATGAGATTGCGATAACTTCGTTGAGCGATGCGATCGCACCTTCGAGTTTAGATGATCTCGGTCAACAGATGGCCAGTCTCAATCTAGGCAAGAAGGTATTGCTGGTTTCTAATCAGACGATTTTAAAACATTTTGGCGAAAGAGCGATCGCATCCCTGACATCTGCTGGATTTGAAGTTGCTAGCTGCACCCTACCACCAGGGGAACGCTACAAAACCCTCAACTCTATCCAAAAACTTTACGATATCGCCTTGGAAAATCGCCTAGAACGTTCTTCTACTATGGTGGCTTTGGGCGGAGGTGTAATTGGCGATATGACTGGCTTTGCGGCCGCAACTTGGCTGCGCGGTATTAATGTTGTCCAAGTGCCTACCTCTCTGTTGGCGATGGTGGATTCGGCAATTGGTGGCAAAACTGGCGTAAATCATCCCCACGGTAAAAACTTGATTGGGGCATTCCATCAACCGCGCTTGGTTTTGATTGACCCAGATGTGTTAAAAACTCTTCCGATGCGCGAGTTTCGCGCAGGAATGGCAGAAGTTATAAAGTACGGTGTGATTTGGGATGCCGAATTGTTTGCCCAATTGGAAGCAAGTAAACGCCTCGACCAACTCCGCTATGTAAAACCTGAATTGATAAACAGCATATTAACACGCTCTTGTCAAGCTAAAGCTGATGTTGTTGGCAAAGATGAAAAAGAAGGCGGATTACGGGCGATTCTCAACTATGGACATACCATCGGTCATGCAGTGGAAAGTTTGACTGGTTATCGTTTAGTAAATCACGGTGAAGCGGTAGCCATTGGCATGGTAGCAGCCGGTCAAATTGCTGTGGATTTGGGAATGTGGCAAAAGGAAGACACGGAACGTCAAAATGCTTTAATTCAAAAAACGGGTTTACCGACTCAGTTACCAGCTGGGGTAGATATTGAAGCAATTATTGAGGCGTTGCAGTTAGATAAGAAAGTCAAAGCGGGGAAAGTACGGTTTGTTTTACCAACGGAGATTGGTATAGTGACAGTTACCGATGAGGTGCCATCGGATATCATTCGGCAAGTGTTACGGAAGATGTGAATAATTTGAAGAAGAATTCAGGAGTCAGAATTCAGAAGTCAGAATAAAAATTACTTGCTCTGTCCTTCAATTACGAATTACGAACTTGTACTGAGCGCAGCCGTTGGCGCAGCCTCTCGTAGAGAATTATTTATGATTCTGACTTTGAAGGGGCTAATTTTCGAGGAGCTGACCTAAGTTTTGCTGAATTTAGTCGATGTAATTTAAGGAATACCTGTCTGGAAAAAGTTATCTGGAATGATGAAAGTAGTTTGGATGGAGTGGACCTGACTGGTGCTATTGGCTTCAATCCTCGAAATGTTTGTGGATACCAAATTATTTTGCCTAATGGGGAAGAAATTGAATTTACAGAGAAACTCATTTCGCCTTAATAGTCATCTTCATAAGCCGATTATTTTTTGATAACCCAAACACATAATCTACTCTTATTTGAGACTCACCAGAAGACAGTAATTAAAAAACGGGTAACAGTAAAAGACTTGGAGCGAAGGTCGAGAAAGTTATGATTGGGGTCTGTCTTGAAAAATTGCTCTTCTTGGGGAAACCCTATTGTTAGTTCCCAGGTTGCTACCCAGTAACTATAATAACCTTGCTGGGATTAAGCGTTAGAAAACATTGTAAGCATTACTAACATAACAACTAATGCACTGATCCAAAGAGCTAATGATCCCCAACTAACTGAATCTTTTTGTACTCTTTGCCAGAAATTGGCGACTAAGTTATTCCGAATTGCCATTTTATAACCTCCAATTTTTATGAAACTTGTACTGACTCAATACATTAAGCCTGCATTGAGTAAAAAAAGTTGATCTTTGGGGATATCAGCCTTGATTTGCTGACTCCCAGAGATTAACCAACAGAGATTTAAATTAATCCATGCAGTGAGTGCCAAGGCATGTGCCTCAACGCATTACTGAAATCTCAAAACAAAAATTTACAAAAAGATATTTGTTGATGCTTAACTTGATTTTCTCATACGTAAGTATTTGCACTCCCAAATTTGGCGATTTTGAGAGAATTCTTAACGTTCTCTTAACCACGTATAAAAGTTAGTGTTCTTCAAATCACAAACTACTTAAATACTGACTCTGTTTCACTTTCACTTGTGATTTATTTAGACTTGAAAATAGACACAATTAACAGTGAAATGGCAGGTAAATAATGATGCAACAAATAAGACATAATGAAGCGCAATATATCTGTATCATTCCAGTTGAGAAAATTACAGCTAACCAAGACGAAGAAATCATGAGCTTTGGTGTATCTGCTGACGAGGCAAAAAAACAAGGCGAGGAATTATTAGCATCTACCTATGGTTGTAATCAATCGCAACTTTTGGAATTGATGCAACAAGCACGAATTGAACCAATAGCTCAGTGGTGTGCGCCTCAAGAGCGCTAAAAGTAGTTATGGCGGTCTTGGCAATAACAAGTATTAGCAACCAAAATGATATCTCCGTTTCTTTCAAGTAAGATTTGAATTGCAGTAAAGGGGGAATTGGGCATTGCGTTATTCCCCCCTGCTTATTACTTATGCGGCGTAGAAAACTAACGTCCGCAACTCGATACTCTCGCGTGGCGGGGCATCCGGCTGGCTTGTTGGGTCATCAAATGCGGTGTGGGCGGCGAACCGCGCCAAACCTGACTGTGCAGAGTCAAAGCACTTGATCAGTAGTGCCTCGTTCCGTTGCATTTGCGGAAAGTAAAACCACCGATGTTTCGGGTTGTACGTCACTGCGTAGGTTTCGCCGACGCGATCGCTATACACGAGGTCGGTAGCCACGAGGTCTGTCGGTGCGATACTTTGGGCGTCACACACCGCTAATGGAGACTCCTGCACTGGCCCCGCGATCGCTCGCCAGAGGTTAACTACACTGAATCTGTGCTGTAGAAGCTCATCGGGGTCTTCAGTACCGAGTGTTTCCAGCACGGCACGGGCGCGACTATAGCCAGATTTGGCGGTGAAGTCGTTGTGTACGCCCCTTACTGGCGTCTTTATGCCTTGCTCGCCCTGCTTCGCCCGTTCAGCATTACGGAGGTTGTGATCGAACACTATCACCCTTTGGGCACCTGTCAAATCCTTGAGGAATTGCTCGGCCTCTGGGTAGTAAACGCGGCGCACCTCATCTTGATCATAAAAGTCTTCAACAGTGCTGTGGTGTTCGGCTAAGGCGAATCCCTGTTGTTCCAAGGACACCTCTTGTGAGATCGTCCGCGCATTATAGATGGGGAGTGTATGTACCTCATACTTCCCGCTTCGCTGTGGAATACCTGGCGGTGGTTCGTAGGTGTAGTTGACAGGTTTTTCTGCTGTTGGGGTGAGGTAATTAAGTTCTCCCTCAACGTGCGGTAGTTCCTTGAACAATTGACTGTCTAAGCTCATGGGTTAAATCTCCCAGTGAATTCAACAATGTTTTACTAATGTCTACATAGGGTTTTATTCCCTACTCCCCATTCCCTGTACGGGTTTAGCATTGTGCTTTACCCCAACTCCCTACTTTTGAACAGAAGCAACGGCAGTGGGCGCACCCAGAATCTTGGCAAATCTTTCTATATAGAAACTTGCAGGATTTTCCACAGCCCGAATTGACTTGCGATCGCGTACACTATTCCACCATTTCTGCAAGCGAGGGGTTTCTGTTGGTAAGGTGAAATTGCGGAAGTGTTCCAGGAGGGGCAAGCGTTCAAACCAAGGATAGAAGCTGATATCCACTAAACTAAACTGATCCCCTAACCAATAAGGAGCATCACCAGACAGCTTACCTAGTCCTTCTTGCTCAATGTACAACAGAGATTCCAAAAACTCTCTTTGTCCCTGTCCCTGTTCTTGAGCATCTTTACCACGCAGGAGTTTGTTAAAGGCGGGTACAAAGCGAGTATTGGCATAGTCGATCCAAATCCGAGCGATCGCTTTAGCACCTGGATCGCGGGGTAATAAAGCTGGTTCTGGGAAGACTTCATCAAGATATTCGTTGATAATGGCAGACTCATAAATTTCGATATCCCCATGTTTGATCGCAGGGACTTTGCCGTAGCGCGAAATCTGTGTGTAGCTATCTGGTTTGTTTTGTAAGTCAATTTCAGTGGCGCTAAAGTCAATTCCTTTTTCCAGTAAAACCACACGGGTTCTTTGGGAGAAGGTGGAAGCTTTGGCAAAGTAAAGTTCTACGGTACTCATAAAATACTTTCCTTGTAAATATTGCGTAGATACACAGCCTTGAAGATGTCTCCGTTACTCCGGGCTTGTTGCTAGACATCGCCTAGCTTGGACGCAAGAGCGCGATCGCATACTATTAAATATACTACGATTTATCGCTCGGCTTACCGTATAACATCTCAGGAGTATTTCATAGTCTTTGTAAAAATACAAGTCCCAACAATTGTAGACAGCTTGGCAAAAGCAACCACAGCCAAGTATCGATATTCTTGATAACCACTGCTAAAGTTGATACAGCACACAACTATGATGTTATTAGTGCAAAATTTAAATCTCTAAGAACTGCAATCAAAATTAAGTCACTAAATCAGGATTTTCAAATCAATATTATGGAGCAAATTCAGCCACAACCGCGCCGCATCGCCGATCAGGTGCTTCAAGAATCCCTCGATCAGTTGGAGGATATCTTACAAGAAAATTCCATTGAGGAAGAAGAGATCCTCCAACTGCATACTAGCACTGGCACTGAAGTCGAACTCGATCAAGACTTGATAGATATTGATTTAGCGGCTCTTGAAGACGCAGTTGCTGATATTGAACAATTTCTCGAAGAAAAAAGAAAAACGAATTGAAGAAGAATTCAGAAGTCAGAAGTCAGAATTCAGAATTCAGAATTCAGAATTCAGAAACGGAGCGTCTCTGGCTCCGCTTCTGACTCCTGTACAGACGCGATTAATCGCGTCTCTCCAAACTCCAAACTCCTGTACAGACGCGATTAATCGCGTCTCTCCAAACTCATTTGCCGCCGTGCCTCGTACAACATTAAAGCGGCTGCGATCGCCACATTCAAAGATTCCACCCCAGGACTCAAAGGAATTCTAACTTGCTGATCTGCGATCGCTGCTAAATCTGCCGACAATCCAGCGCCTTCATTTCCCAGTAAAATCAGACTGGGTTTTCGCCAATCCACCTGCCAATAAGTTAAAGTCGCACTGGGTAAGGTTGCCACTACCTGCATTCCTGCCTGCTGACTTTGTTGCACTGTCGTTTTTAAATCTTCGGTTACGGCTGTTGCTAGGCGAAACCATTGCCCTGCTGAAGCCCGGAGAACTTTGGGGCTGTCTAAATCTACACTATCTCCACTTACCCACAACCCTGATGCTCCAGCAGCAGCAGCAGTGCGGATCATCGTACCCAAGTTGCCGGGATCTTGCACGGTTTCTAAAGCTAGGACTAAACCAGTAAATGGTAGTTGAGTTTGGCGCTTGCTTCGCTTTGCCGTTGCCACCACACCATCCGGTTGGACTGTGGTAGCGATCGCATCCAAAATTTCTCTACTGACTATTTCGGCGCGATCGCATCGGCTACAGGCTTCCTCCCACAGCGAAGGATGGGCTGCTTGCCATTCTGGGGTACAACACACTGTTTCTAGTGGGTAATTCACCGCACAAGCTTCCTTTAACAGGTGCGTCCCTTCCAGTAAAAATAACTCCTGCTTGTGCCGTTCCTTCGTGGAGTGGAGTTTGCGAATTTGCTTGACTAGGGAATTTTGTAAACTGGTCAACACGATTTTAAATTTTGGATTTTGGATTTTAGATTAATCCAAAATCGGCAATCTAAAATCCAAAATTGATATGCGGAACCCGGGACTTGAACCCGGAAGCCTTGCGGCACTAGAACCTGAATCTAGCGCGTCTGCCATTCCGCCAGTTCCGCAGGCATTTTGTCTTTATTGACAATTTCCTATTATTGCGTAATTTTTGACCTTTGTCAAGTGAAAACATCACGCCTCGTTGAAAATCTCAAACTGCAAACGAGTTTTTCAGGGGATTAGGTCAAATCAAAATATTAACTCAACACTACAGCCTTGATTTTTAGACGACACTTAAGTTATTTTACCGAGTATTTAATTTTGCTTAAATATCCTACTTGTTAGTGATTTTTTATTAAATTTTCAAAAGCTCAAAAAGCTTACTATTGCTTATTTTCAGCCTGTATTCTTCACCAAAAAAATTTTTTTTATCCAAGATGTTGCCCGAAAATGTGGATAAATTGAATCTTTACTGTAGAATCAAAACCAACTTCAAACATCTAAAATACGTATTACTTTTGGAGGTAGGCTTATTAATCCTTCTACCAGCTTACCAGATGCCAAATTTGCTCCAAAAGCAGACTCCTCAGTCTTGCAAATTTGGGGTGGGCATCCTTTGCGAGGTCATGTGAAAATTAGCGGGGCAAAAAATGCCGCACTGGTAATCATGGCTGGAGCCTTGCTGTGTCCGGGCGATTGTCGCATCCGCAATGTCCCTTTATTAGCGGACGTAGAGCGGATGGGTCAGGTGTTATTGGCTTTGGGTGTACGCTTAACACGGCAAGGCGACATTTTAGACATCAACGCCAGCGAAATTAAAACGTCGAAAGCTCCCTACGAACTAGTTACCCAGTTGAGGGCGAGTTTTTTCGCCATTGGTGCCATTTTAGCAAGATTGGGAGTAGCACAGATGCCCTTACCAGGCGGTTGTGCTATTGGAGCAAGACCAGTTGACTTGCATGTTCGGGGACTGCAAGCAATGGGAGCTGAGGTGCAGATTGAGCATGGCATTTGTAATGCCTATGTCCCTGGCAGCAGCCGGAGATTAAAAGGTGCGAAGATTTACTTAGACATTGCCAGCGTCGGAGCAACAGAAAACTTGATGATGGCGGCTACCCTGGCAGAGGGCGAAACGATCATCGAGAATGCTGCCAGAGAACCAGAAGTAGTTGATTTAGCTAACTTCTGTAACGCGATGGGAGCGAAGATTAAGGGTGCGGGGACTAGCAGGATTATTATTGAAGGAGTCGCCAAGTTGCATTCTGTTGACTACACCATTATTCCCGATCGCATTGAGGCCGGGACGTTTTTGTTAGCAGCAGCAATTACCCGCTCAGAACTTACCCTCTCGCCGGTGGCTCCAGAACATCTAGTACCAGTGATTGCCAAGCTGCGGGATATTGGGGTGACAATAATTGAGGACAAGCCTGAACACTTACGCATTCTGCCAGCGCAAACCCTCAGAGCAACGGATATTGAAACTCAATACCATCCAGGTTTTCCCACAGATATGCAAGCGCCGTTCATGGCTTTGCTGACATTAGCGGAAGGCGACAGCGTGATTAACGAATCCGTCTTTGAAAATCGCTTGCGTCATGCCTCAGAGTTGAATCGCTTGGGGGCAGATATTCGTGTCAAAGGCAACGCTGCTTTCGTGCGGGGAGTGCCAAAATTGTCTGGCGCACCAGTATTAGGCACAGACTTACGGGCATCGGCAGCGCTAGTCATCGCAGGACTGGCGGCAGAAGGACAAACCACAATTCAGGGATTGCAGCACCTCGATCGCGGCTATGATCGACTCGATGTGAAGTTGCAGCAATTGGGAGCTAAAATCCTCCGCGTGGGCGAAACATCAGCAGATGCAGAAATCGCTCCCACCATCAGTAGCCTATCAAGTTGAAATTGATCGGTTGAGACTGACGCAAAAACAAGGGGAATGAGGGAGACAAGGTAAAATTTTCTCCCCCTGCTCCCCGGCTGCCCTACTCTTTTAAGTAGAAGCAATTTTATCAGTGCGATCGCGGTTTCGATTTTGCCTAAATATGAAGGCGATGTCTGACAAGAAACCGCGCTGAATCTATGTTTTTGGTTGGAAGTAGTGTGAAAAAAGGTGGTTAGATTCTGCAAAGATTTATTCAGTAGTTGTTCGCTCTGGTAATAGTTGCTGTCCAAGTTTTTCCAGTTGTGGGTAGAGGGATTCAACCTTCTGCTTAAGTTTTAATGCGGTTTTAGGATTAAGATTCATACCTACATGGGCAATATCATTACGCAGTTCAGTCATTTGACTCCAAACTTTGACAAGTTCATCTGCTTCTGGTAAAGCGGTAAACTGTTCATCACAACGGCTAGGAGTAATAGGACGAGGTGATGATCTACCCTTTTCAACTGCATTGTTTATAGCATCTTCCACAGACTTTCGACCTTTTTTGTGATCGAACATTAGTTCACCAAATCGCAGCACCAATACAGAAATTAACCATTCACGCGCTAAGGTTACTGCTTGTACAACTCTATCTCGCTGAATATACCAGTTAATCATTTGTAGTTGTAGCCATAGATTTTCAGCTAATGCTGCTTTATCAGTTGGGTCTTCTAGAGCAAATTGTCCATACTCTTTAACAACCCTTTCTACCAAAAGTGAAAATGGTTTGGCACGTTGATCAAAGCTGAGTGCTGCTTGTTTTAAAGTCTCCTCCAATTGAGTAGCCGATTTCATCGTCTCAATTGGTCGAGTTACATTCAAAGCCAATGAAATACTCTCAATAGCTTCAGCAGCTTTGTTAAGTTGATTTCTTAATGGTCTGCTATCAGGATTATCGCGCAGTTCAACACCTGACGGGATAGCATTTTTGAGTAAATTAGCAAGTGCTTGTCCATCTCCTATTTCCACAAAACGCTCAGTTGCAGTTAACCAATCTAGCATTCCGATAAATTCTGATAAATCGATTACTGGTGCTATGCCATTATTTGAATTACCTAGTTCCCATGCTCCATAGTAAATAGCATGAATCGTAACGTTTTTAGCCGCTTTCAGATAAGCTGCAAATAAAAATACAAGAAATGGTAAAGAACGCAGTCCGTGAGTAATATCAAAAACTACAGAATCATTATCATTAACTTTGTCAGTGATAATTTTAAAAGTTTCCCACATTTCTTCAGTTGTTTCACCATTTGGTATTGGAACTGCTTGAATGCGTGCATCTCCTAAGCTATTAAGCACAGGAAAAGTTTTATCTTTAGCTTCAGTTGTGACACAAACCAACATGGAATCATAATCACAAAACTGGCGTAGTGCTTCCGCAAAAACTTTTCCTTTGTAATTTTTACCTTCAAAACTATATATAGTTTCTTTTGCGTTAATTCCCAAAAAAGTGATAATTTGTTTCATGACTATTTTTCTTTATTTTATTAATGTTTGTCCCATACCCAACCGTGTTTTCATCCCCGTACCTGCAAACCGCGCATATTGAACTAATAAATTAGCCACATTAGCCAGCAAGGGATCAGCACGGTTGAAAACTTGTAACGTAACATTACCGACAAATCCATTCACATAACCTTTGTGTAATTGCCAACTTCGCGTTTGAATTTTGTGATTTTTGAGTAAAATTGCATTACCAAGGTAAGCAATTAATTCATCACTTCCCAAATAGACAGGTGCAAAATGATTCCAACGTTCTAACCAACTGCGGAACATTAATGAGGGTATGGGTAGAGGTAAATTTGCTCCACCCTGAGCAAAAGTAGTGGGAGTAATAAACTGTAAGTCAAATCGTTTTATTGGTTCTGGTTCATTTGCCACCAAAGTTGTGTACAGTTCTTCATAACTGGTAATTTCGTCTTCACGGTTGATGACGTTAAACTTTGCTCCCAGAAATTCTAGAGATTCTGAGAGATTCAAGTGAGAAATCGCTTTGGCTGCAACATCTTGCAATCCACACAGAGATAATTTGTAAAATTCCTCTGGATGGAAGGTTAAAAATTCTCTAGAAACAGAATATAAACCGATTATTCCTGAGTGCGAAACAGAAGGAATCACCTCAGTTCCTATTTCTAATCCTAGTTGTTGATGTAGTTGCTTCACTAGTTCCAAGCCATAGGAACGAGGTAAAATTGTGGGTTCAGATACACTCAATGTCCAGTTAGAATGAATTAGCATTAGTATTATGAGTTCTTGAACTTAACCCATCCCGGTACAAATTTGATTTCACCATTGGGATTCATCACAGTTCGCCTAGATTTTGGTGCTTCAAAACCAGGTGCTTTTAAACCACAAGTATCACGGATATCTTCCCGCAGTTCATCGCCTAACAGCAAATTTATAGTAGTTCCAGTCATCCCACTACCCCACCCCAATCTCTGACTATAGGGAGATTTTTCTGATTCGTAAAATTCGCGGATATGATTAAAATCTAAATTTTTGCCTGATGCTCTAGGATTGTTCTTAATTTCTTCCCAGTAATCATGCTCATAATCCCATTGTTCTTGGGTAAATTCCTGACATATTGCCAATAGTTCATCTAGGTTGCTAAAGGGTAATTTCATCCCCTGTTTATGCTGAAACCATAAAAGCATTTCCGTATCTAAAGTGAGGGTAAATTCTGTTTGAACATTCCGCACCATTTCGGCATAAATAGACGCTTTATATTTGGCTAAGTAGTCAGGAAACCTACTAGAAACTATTACCTCAGCCACAACAGGCATATTAACAGGAATCTCTTGACCTTTCTTAGTTTTAATTTTGCTTTCTAAAAGTGGTTCTGAATCGGTAATTTTGAGCGCTCTTAAAAAGTCTGTATTTGGCCCTTTACCTGGAAAATTTCTCTCTTGATATGTGAGACTAAATTCTGAGAATAAACTATCCATGAATAGCTCATCATCTAAAAATTTATGCTGATATTGGTTAAGTTGTCCTAGTTTTTGCCTCAAAGTTTTCTCAATTTCGCTAACCCGCTTTGATGAAGGTATTTGATAGCGATCGCCATGTTTAAGTAAATGATATGCTATGGCAGTTCTAATCGCACCTTTAATGGAAGAACCAGGGATAAATAATTGTCCCATGCCATTGCGAATCATAGGACGTAAATCTGTAATATTCTCCCCTGTCAACTTTTGGCTGATGGCTTCTTTAGGAAAAATTTGATACCCATCTACACTTCTATTCCACCACTCGGAACCAAAGGCTTGTTTTAAAAGTCTGCTGATATCTTGACGTTCTTCAATTGCTTGAATATAGTCATCTAAAAATCTTCCTCCTTGTTTAATCAAAGCTTTTGCCAAGGCTTCTTGATTGGGAAGATAGACTTTTTTCTCTGTCTGCACATATTCAAAAGGATTCAATTTAGATACAGATGAGCCTATATGTAAAATAGGACTAGTCAACTGAATTCTTTTGGATTGATAGAAATCAGGTTTCTTAAGAGCAAATTCAGCAGAAACCACCATAATATTATTTATCCTTTGCTTTAATTGGCAGACTTAAGCTAATACCACTACGGTAAATGCGGTGTTTTTTAAAGCCTTGGGGTGTAACATCTACCAGCTTTCCTGCTGGTGGTGCGATAAAAACTGAACCTTCACTAAACATTCGCACCATTTTACGCCGGAGTTGATTTTCAGCTATCCAACCACCGCGTTCTTGAATGTCATAGCTAGCGTTATTTAAAAAATCAGTTGTTATGGGTATATCCCAAAATAAGCTCATAAGGGTGTGGTAATTTCCAGCAGAAAAATTCACTACCTTTTCCCAAGTATCTGGTAATTCTAACCACTCAACTTGAAATCTCCCAGCACCACTTGAACGTTCTCCGCCAAGTCCTTCTTCTCCTAACAAATGTAAAGCAGCTTTTAATTTATCTGCTAATTTCTCGCCTTCTGGGGAGAGTTGCAGGAGAAAATATAAACCAGATGGATTTTCACCTGACTTGAATTGAACAAAGCCAGTATGATAAAGATTTGTCGCTCTAGTAACTCGGTCTACTGCAATTTTCGGAATTTGGTCAATTTCAACAGCTTTTTTATCATCAAATGTTCCTACTTGGCGCAGATGTCCATTAGATTTACCTTTGGTTTCCGCAATTAATTCTTCAGTATCAGCGCCGATAAATCCCTCTCCTTGATACCATCTTTGCCATACTTCTAAAGGCAAGTAATTTAGCTTTTTATAGGTTTTGAAAAACTTTAGGTCTTCATTAGGGTAGTTGATAGGAAACTTGAGAGGACGGGGAAGATAGTAAATTGTGTGTTCGTTCTCTTGTCGATAGATGAATGTAGAACTTATCCGCAAAGGAGGTATTAGTTGCGATCGCTTTTCACAGGGAAATATCTGCAATAATTCTTCAACTGTATTTTTACCGAATAACCGCGCATAGACACTAACCCAGGCGCTAAATAAAGTATCAGAACGGACGCGATCGCTTGTTTGTTCAATCCCTATTCCCAATTCCCCAAAGTGAGCAGGACTACGCCCAAAATTGAGTTTAACTAATTTCCACATACTCATGATTCATTCCCCGGCAGTAATCGCTGTTCGATGTACTCGCGTAAGCTTCCGAAGTTATCTAAGAGTGCTTGTGTGTTGGCGATAGATTCCAATGGTTGTAAACCAGATGTACCCGCAGGTGTGCTGGTAATCTGACGATATTGTGCCAAGCTGCGATAGGAAAACTCGAAGTTTTGAAATCTGACTTTACCGTAACCTCTAGAACCGTGTCCGCCGAGTGCATCATCTTCTAGAATGGCCAGTGCGATCGCAATATTTTGCAAGTCTTCAACAGCTTGCTCCGCATCTTCTACGGTATAAACTAATTCAAACTGAAATTTTGACCCAGCTGGTACACGCTCTAACTGTCTGGGGTTCGCCGCCGCCGTCACGCGATCAATACCGTTTTCAAATTTCCACTCGGTCATGTATAAACCAGTGTCAACTTGCTTCAGCTTTGCTGCTGAATCTGGTAGCAAATGGGAATCTCGAATAATCAGGCGAGCTGGTGCATTACGTCCGCGATTAATTCTGACGCAGTTCTGACCTTGGATTGTCTGAGTAGGACTATTGTTTTCAAATAATCCTTCCTCTCTAGCAGTCTCAATTGGCATCCAAAATTTTGACCCGCCAGTAGAACCAAATAATCGGCTAATTTGACAGGTACTAGCGCCTTCATAGGCAATAAATCGTCCTTCTTCAACTTCGGTAAACCCATTTACCAAATCATCACTTTCATAGCGCCGAGTATCGCTTCCTCCTTTGCGATTTAGAGGTTTATTTAATAACCGTTCTAAAGTCGAACGTAATTTGCCTTTAATAGATGAACCAGGCAAGTAAGGATACTTTGTTAGAGGGTCACGAATAACAGGTTTATCCAGTCCACCAATATCCAGATTTTCATTACCATCACCAATGTGCAATCCAGTTTCAACAGAAAGTTGACTGGTGAGGGACAATTTACCAAGTAGGGGTTTTTGTGCGTATGATACTGGCATGATTATTTTCCACCTTCAGCTTTGTGATAAGCAATAATTGATTCAAGTAATTGAACTAGACGCTCAAAATCTTCTTTGCTGTGAACTTTATCAATAGCTGCTGACATGACCTCACCTAATGGTTTTGCTGCTCTCTGTCTAGCTGCGGCGTATGCCAATTTGGGTTTAAGCAGAATTATTTCTGTTTCAATTTTGGCAAATTCGCCTGTTTCAGTTAAGTCAGCTTTTAAGCGATTTACAGCATCTAAGAATTTACGAATTTGGTTAGTTTCTAATCTTTGTTGCTTAAGATAAGGGCCAAATTCTTCAGCATGTTTAACCAAGTCTCGGATAGGATATTTTTGCAATCCTTCCGTTAAGCCATTAATAGTTGTAACAATTTGCTCGACAATATTCTGTGTTTTAGTCGTATTTACTTGAGGTATTAATTGTCTGGAGTTTACAGGTGAGGAAGATGGTTTAGGTTTAATTGATTCTGGCATATAATTTATGAACGGTTTAAGAGTTCAATCCAAGTTGCGATCGCTCGAAAATAAGGCGCATTATACGGACTTTTTAAGGAAGTCCGAAAATCACTGTCATCTAATACATTTTTCGGTA
This sequence comes from Nostoc sp., assembly GCF_036919575.1. GTDB lineage: Bacteria > Cyanobacteriota > Cyanobacteriia > Cyanobacteriales > Nostocaceae > Nostoc. The sequence goes on from NZ_JBALBY010000047.1 coordinate 21,390, forward strand.
ATCTTGCTAGTGTATAAGCAATTTTTGGGAGATGCAAATAGTAGCGAGTACCTAAAGCCTCCTTTGATTGTTTATCTTCTTCAAACTTTTTCAAAGCCTCCTCTTGAATTTGTGCAGTTATGAGCAGGTTACGCACAAAATTACGTGAATAATTAACCCCAATATTTTGCTGTTCTAATCTCTTGACAAATGGTAAAATGCCCAACAAAACTGGCTTTGTTTCTGAATCCAGATATTGTTTTATTTCAGAATCAATTATGTTAATATCTTCTATCCCTAGCCATTCATCCCATTTAAATACTTGACCAAATAAGCCTAAACTATCTCTACCATTTCCTTTTGCTGCATCTTCAGCTTCGCCTGATGCATACGCTGCTTGGTAAAGCGGTGATTTATTATTATCAATACTAATTCCTGCTGATAGGGTAATATCTGGATTATTTCCTGTGTAAGCGCGGAAGCATTGATAAACATCAAAAGCAAATTCTACAATTTCATTCCATGCGCCACTGACAAATAAATCATCGCCTCCTGAATAGATAAACAGTAAATTTTTTCTCTCACCTGCTGTTAAATATTTAGCATTATTTAAAACTCCAATATTTTTACTTTCGCAATGAGCTATGAAATCCTCCTGACGTTTTTTTGCCAAACTGTTGAGATATACCTTAAAAAAATAACTCATTTGGCGAGAAAGTCCAGCTAGTCTGGGTAAAGTTTGCTTTCCTCCTAAACCTTTGGCAAATATTTGTCCTAGTCGGTCTACATCCATTCGTAAATAGCCTACTCGGTTAATACCTTTAGCTTCTTGTGCCATTTCACCAGCACGCATAAAGCCTATTGTCCCTTCTACCTCCTCTGATTCTTCTTGACTCTGCTGACCATAGTTGCCTAATAACAAGGGTAAAGCATTTCGGAAATGCTTGAATTGATAATGTTCTAAAGTCCAATCATTTACTAACAAAGCAGTGTCAGAGTCAGGAACTATTTGTTTCCAGTTTTGGAAAAGATGATAATAAACCTTTGTTCCTGAAATTTCAAATGAGAGTGTATCCAGTTTGTCTTTTATATCTTCTCTTGAGGAGCGTACAATTACTTTTATTCCAAACATTCGACTTCCTAAACGAAACATCCTGCAACAGGTTCCACAAGCTAGAGCCGAATTCGGCTCATTAGGATTAAGCGGTTTTAACGTTTCTACATCATCTCTATGGCAGACACCGCAAGGTTCATGACTCTCACGCGGTTCGGTAAAGTCGCTAATCTGGTTAGCAAATTTACGAGATTTATATGCAGCTAGCTGAGTCGTTGCATCTGACCAATGAGCAGAAAATTTTGCAGTTGCAACAGTTCCAATGTGCGCGATAGAAAATTTTAAGCAATCAAGTGCAAGAAATACTTTGCCTTCAAATTCTTTTAAAAGCCATTCATTAAACTGCTCACGTACTTGCTCTACAGTCTTTTTAGTATTTTCTGTTGCATCTGCCAAAATATACAAGTTTCCACCGCCAGCATAAATTATATTAGTACGTGGAAGCTTTAAGCCTATCAGCAATTGCTGTACTATTTCTTCTGTTACTAACTCTAGGTAAAAGCTCCTTGCCCTTAATGATTTAAGTGCGCCATCAGAAGAAATAGTATAGATAAACTTTTGAATACCTGATAAGTCACCTGCTATTAAACTTAATTCTGTTGCATTGGAATTGTTAGCAATCGCAGCAGCAACAGCAGCAGTAGTTTTGGCTATATCCACTAGAGCAACATCAGATTCACCCAAGCTCAGAAAGGAGCCGAATTTTTCTATAATTAAAGTGAGGAAAGAAAGGTTTTGCCAGTCATCATCATTCAAATGATCTATAGCTGTTTTAATTTCTGTTTTCAGGTTGCTGAAATCACTTGCCGCTTCTAATTGAGGATAGGGAATAGTGGGATTACTATCTTCAATAGCTTTTGGTTGCCAATAATATTGTTTATCTTGACCTTTATCTAATTTCACATAGTCAAATAACGAACGTAGAGTCTTCAGTTCGTACTGATCAGTCCAAGACAAAATTTGCTTGGCTTTTGTAACAATATTATCGTCAGTTAAGCGAGGACACTTATTAGCTAACTGTGGATCAGCCCACTTTGCCAACAAGGTAACGGCTTGTTGGGCAATTTGCAAGGCAGCATTGAAGGTCGCTGAGGTTTGTATCATGGGACATCTGTATTAAATTGTTTGTGAAGTTCTAGCGATCGCTCTAGTTTTTATTGGCTGTGTGAATTATATTCTGTGCTGGAAGTAGGGTCTTCCAAAAGTCACCTTGCTTACCCTAGTTGGAATTTGAATAAAACTGTCACATGAGCTATTCTCTGCATCCTATGCTTTAGGCATGGGTGATAGAAAGAAAACATTACACAGAACGCATGGAGGTAAATTTCTCCTATGCGCTCTGAATACTAGATTAGTTAGATCACTATTACTTAGGTGATTTTTCGGCTTTACTTGATTCGTTGCGGAAAGACACCAGGAACAAGTTACCAAGTTGAATAGTCCATCTGGTGCTAGAGCGTGTTGATTGCAGGTTTTGAAGCAATGCAGAGCCTACAAGGGTAAAAAATACCAAAAAAACTAGGAGCAAACCAAAGCTCTGCGTATTTGGGGGTATTTCCTTAAACTGTTCGTGCAGTGGGGTTTGGATGTTTCTGTCGAAGGATGCAGTTTGTGAAAGAGGCTCATTAGGTAAATAAGTGCTTGCTTTGGGTAAGTCGTTTCGCTTAGGTTTCATAAAAAACACCAAATTAAGTATATTTATTATATTGATTTGATTTTCTCTAATAGTAAAAAGTATCTTTAGAATACGTAACTTATCAAAAATTAATCTGTAGCGTTATTTTACTTGCTTGACTTGTAGAGAAGAATTTATGTATTCTTAAATGAACTAACAGAAATACTAATCAGCGCAAACTTCAAGCCTTTCTTCACAGGCTAGGCTGTTCCTAGTAACTCCCCGAAAGGGGATTGAAGTACGCAGTTTGAAGAACTAAGGCTGATTAGTTAAACCTTTTACTTTCTCCATCCCCTTAAGGGGACGCAAAGTTGAAAGCAGCTATATACTTAATTATCTAGCTTCCCTTGAGAACCTTCTATATATAAGGTTCTCAAGTATGGTTTGCTACTGGATTACAACTTAACCTCGTTTTGGGTCTTCTTAGAATTTTTCCCTACCCACTAATCAACCCCACCAACAACCGCGCCAACTCTTGCACCATCAGCGCCCTGAAACATCCTCTCCGCACTGCAAGCAGTCCGAGTTGAAAGATGTATTAGTTTGATTGGCATTTTTTTAGGCAGAGGAAGTGCGATTAATCCTATGCCAATACTCTTCAAGAGTTTAGCAGTTCAGGGAATTTGTGTAGGCAATCGAGAAATGCTTGAGGCGATAAATCAGGCGATCGCTCAACATCAACTTCAATATCACAATCACCGCCTGCACAAGCCTACACAAACAAATTATCCTTCATTTCTTCGCCTGTATCACTTGCAAACTACCACCTGCATATAAAGTTGGCTCACCCACTTTAAACCCAGTTTCAGTTAACAATCTAGGCAAATCAGTTTTTAATAATTGCCAAGCTGTTTCCGTCTCAAACAACAACAAAAACAGTGATACCCCAGGCCAAAATATCGGATTCGTAGGAGCATGAAAATCCACCAGCGTAAATACCCCTCCTGGCTTCAACACCCGATAAACTTCATTAATAATTTTTCGTAATTGCTGAGGCTGCATCTCGTGTAATGCAACGCTGGTATGCACCACATCAAACAGATTATCTGCAAATGGCATCTTTTCAGCAAAAGCTTCGACATAAGAAGCTAATGGTACATTTTGCCGCGCCCGTTGCAAAGACTTGGGTGAAGCGTCCAATCCTGTTACATTTTGTGAAAACTTTACCAAAAATTGCGTCGTTTGACCACTGCCACAACATAAATCTAAAACCTGAGTATCTGAGTGAATTGTTAAGTTTTGCAAAGCAAGTTCCCGAAAACGAGCTTCACCACCTACACTTAAGGCTGCTAAACGAGAGATCCCGTCATACAGCCATTGATAGCGGTAACTCCAATCCCTTAAAATTGTTGCCATTGCATATTTCCTTGCTATTAAGCTTTATATTTAATAAAGATATATTGTTAACATTAGTAAAAAATCTGAAAAGATTAGGGGAAAGTAACTGCTATGGGTCGTGTAGGCGTCTTATTACTCAATCTCGGTGGTCCCGATAAGCTAGAAGATGTCGGGCCGTTTTTGTATAACCTATTTTCCGATCCGGAAATTATTCGCCTACCGTTTCGCTGGTTACAAAAGCCCCTAGCTTGGTTTATTGCTACGCGGCGAACCAGAACATCTCAAGCAAATTATAAACAAATCGGTGGCGGTTCCCCACTGCGGCAGATCACAGAAGCGCAAGGGGAAGCTTTAAAAGAACAGTTGGGCTATTTGGGGCAAGAAGCTAAAATTTACGTGGGAATGCGTTATTGGCATCCGTATACAGAAGAGGCGATCGCACAGATCACCCAAGATAATATAGAACACCTGGTAATCTTACCACTATATCCCCAGTTTTCGATCAGTACCAGTGGTTCCAGCTTCCGGCTTTTAGAAAAGCTTTGGCAAGAAGATCCAAAACTTCAACCCATTGATTACACCGTCATTCCTTCTTGGTATAAACAACCAGGCTACCTGCAAGCAATGGCGGAACTCGTAGCCCAGGAACTCGAACAGTTTCCTAATCCAGACGAGGTTCATATATTCTTCAGCGCTCACGGCGTTCCTAAAAGCTACGTTGAAGAAGCTGGCGACCCTTATCAGCAAGAAATTGAAGAATGTACTGCCCTGATTATGCAGACCCTGAATCGACCCAATGCCCACACTTTAGCTTACCAAAGTCGCGTCGGCCCGGTAGAATGGCTCCAACCCTATACTGAAGATGCCCTCAAAGAACTAGGCGCACAAGGCGTGAAAGATTTGGTTGTCGTACCAATCAGTTTTGTCTCAGAGCATATTGAGACACTACAAGAAATTGATATTGAATATCGGGAAGTAGCAGAAGAATCAGGAATTCACAACTTCCGTCGCGTTCCGGCTCCCAATACCCATCCGGTATTTATTAATGCACTGGCAGACCTAGTAATTGATGCGCTGAAAAATCCCAGTTTCAAGCTTTCGCAAGCTGCCCAAATGAAAAAAAGGGTGAAAATGTACCCCCAAGAGCGTTGGGAATGGGGTCTGACTACTAGTGCTGAAGTATGGAATGGTCGGATTGCCATGCTGGGGATTATTGCCTTAATCATCGAGCTGATTACTGGTCACGGCTTCTTGCACATGATTGGAATTTTGCAGTAAAGGGCATTGGGCATTGGGCATTGGGCATTGTAAAACTCTTCCTTTGTTGCCCCAAAATTCTATACTCCGTTGGAGATAGCTACGCCATCTAAGGAAGCCTGAACTTTAGACTTCTCTCCTTGTCCCCCATGCCCCATGCCCTATGCCCCATGCCCTTTGTGATACCAGTCATACCACTGCTTGGCGCTACGAACTGCAAACCAGAGCAGAACTAAAGCAATTAATCCTCCTTGCCAGGGAGCACCAAAGGCAAAAAGTACTAGAGTAACACACAAGGTATCTTGAAGAAAGACTGCCCACAACGGTAAGCCACGTAACCGATAGAACCAACCAACTTGAACTAGCTGAAGTACCAAAGCTAACAAACCTCCAATTAAGGCAATCACCCAGTTTGGCGTTACTGTTGCCTTAGCTACTGCTAACCCCATAATTGCGCCCACGATGGGAGACATGAATAACTGAATCAGTTGGAGCAATCTTTGCCCCCTTAGCTTTTTTGAGGCGAATAATTCAACTAAAGACCAACAAATGAGGCAGCCTAATAAGATTGGTGGAGAAATGTGAGATAAAATTGGAACTTGTGACCACAAGTTACTACCCTGCAATAGTCCAATAATCAGCAGAGGTGTACCTATTCTCATTCCTGCTGCGGCAGAAGCTGAAAGTGTGGCTAGGATGTCAATCATTAAAGCACTCGAAGCACTAATAAATAAGTAGATGTTTGTTACTTATACTACCCAGTTCTGGCAAAAATTCCAGCACCAAACTGACAGTCTTTAGCAATGAAATATTAAAGATTTTTGGTATTTTAATATCTAGGACTTACGCAGTGTACAAATGCCTCATGATATGCACTAGCTAAAATAGGTTGTTTCAGGCTTTTATTAATTATCCTGTGATCGTAAATAGACCATGCTGTAGGGGCACAGCAATGCTGTGCCCTTACGAAAGATGTGGTTTTTAACCTTATGCATATTTGGTATTTCTTGTCAATGCGTAAGTCCTAATATCTTCTTTTTTTACAACATTTGCGTATTTTTTGGATAGCAGATTAGTAGTAAGCGCTTAAGCGCTCACTACAAGCAAATGAATCTTAAATACCCAACCTTTGATAAACCTCTTCTAAATGCGTCAGATGTTGCTGGGGGTCGAAACAGACCTCTAGTTCTGCTGGGGACAACTTTTGAGTAACGCGAGGGTCTTTGCTAATTAAGTCCTGGAAATTACCTTCAGGCTTGTTCCAAGCGGTGTGAGCGCTTTCTTGAACGATCGCATAAGCTTCTTCTCGGTTGCTTCCCTTGTCTATCAAAGCCAGTAGCACTTTTTGACTGAACACAACGCCGCCGTAACAGTTGAGATTTCGTTTCATGTTCTCAGGATAGACCAACAGGTTTTTCACCAAGTCGGTTATTTCTATTAACATAAAATGCGTTAAAGTGCAAGCATCGGGCAAAATTACCCGTTCTACAGAACTGTGGGAAATATCCCTCTCATGCCAGAGAGCAACGTTTTCCAAAGCTGCACCAGCATGACTTCTGACGAGTCGCGCCATTCCCGTCAGCCGTTCCGAACGGATGGGATTGCGCTTGTGTGGCATTGCTGAGGAACCTTTTTGACCTTTGGCGAAGAATTCTTCAACTTCCAAAACGTCTGTTTTTTGCAGATTGCGAATTTCTACAGCAAAACGTTCGATGGATGCCGCTACTAAAGCTAATTGTTGCACGTAATCGGCGTGGCGATCGCGGGAAATAACTTGGGTTGAGGCTGTATCGGGTTTGAGTCCGAGTTTTTGGCAAGCGATCGCTTCTATACGCGGTTCAACATTCGCATAGGTTCCCACTGCACCAGAAATCTTACCCACAGCGATCGTTTGGCGGAGTATTCTCAGGCGTTCTTCGTGTCGCAACACTTCTGCTAACCAGCCAGCTAGCTTGAAACCAAAAGTAATCGGTTCAGCGTGAATCCCATGCGATCGGCCAGCCATCACTGTATGACGATGTTCTCGTGCTTTTTGGCGAATTACCTGAATCAAATCTTCCAGACGTTGCAATAATATATCCAGGCTAGCAACCAATTGCAGTGCTAAAGCTGTATCCAAAACATCCGAACTAGTTAAACCCAGGTGAATGTAGCGTCCGGCATCGCCAACATATTCATTGACATTTGTCAAGAAAGCGATAACATCGTGGCGGACTACAGCCTCAATTTCCAGCACCCTATCGGGGTCAAAATCTGCCTTGGCCTTAATTTCCTCAACCGCCTGAGATGGAATGTAACCCAGTTCAGCTTGAGCCTCACAAACAGCAATTTCGACTTGCAGCCAAGTTTTTAGTTTATAGGCTTCACTCCACAGATTAGCCATTTCGGGCAAAGTATAACGCTCGATCACAGTTTGGCACAGAATACAACCGTCATATTCTACAGTCTAATTAATGTAGATCACTTTTTAGTGCTGCTTTTTGCTCAGGGACGGAACTAGTTTTTGAATCCGAGGTAATAATACTAATCCTACCGTCAGCCTCCATATATGCAAACTTCACATCTGCTAAAAATTCCACACCTTGCTGACGTAACTTGCTCATCAACTCATCGTCTGTAATTAACTCTCGTTGCAAATGGCGCTGAATCATCCGACCATTTTTTACCAATAGCAGTGGCGGTTGATTCATAAAACGTTGGAACTGTGGTATTTTATAGCCTAACCAGTTCAGCAAGTAGCTCCAAAAAATCACTGTTCCTACCAGGATAGCGCCTTCAGTAATCGATGTATAATTACTTGCCATAGCATTTTGGGCAGCTTCAGCAAATAGCACAACTACGAGTAAATCAGTGATTCCTAGAGTTCCTAGTTGTCGGCTAGGAAGCACGCGTAGCACTGAGAACAGCGCTAAATAGACCAGCGACCCACGGATAATCAACTCAAAGACGCTGATGCTAGGAATAAAGATTGCTTGCCAATTGATAAAAAACCATTTTTCCATTAGCACTGATTTTCTCGCTTTTTCAATATATTTCTGGAAAAAATCCAGTCTAAGGCTATTTATAAACACAGAGTAATTATCTATAATTATATGTGATTTATCGAACAGCAATATTGGCGCCAGTTGTCAGAATACAAGAAGGGTATTCTGAACGAAAAAGCGGATGAATAATCGGCGTTTTTGCACCCCCACCAAAAATTCTAGTTTTGTGGTTTTCAATTCCTGCGCGGTCACAATCCCCGACTGAAAGATTGGGACTGGAGCTTGTCGTTTGTCTCCGGCTCCGCTCCTGAATTCAGAATAGCTGAATTCTTCTTCAATTCATATAAGTGATTTTCATTAGAGGTTAAATACTTAAATCTATATCAGATTTAAAAATATAAACCAGGAGTCAGAATACAGAATTCAGAATACTCTACCTATAAAGAGATAGAGTTTTAAGGCGAGAATATTTTAATTTTTTCGCGCCACTTGCGGGCAAGGTTTTAAACCAATATTCATTACCCAGTCGTACAGAATTAAATTCTGAATTCTGACTCCTGAGTTCTGAATTCTCCTTATAAACCTCCAACAATTAGGTGATTAAAATCGCTGATTTTTTCTTTTCTGTTTTAAGCGCTTGGGCTTTTTGAAAGACTGGAATAAGCGATTAATAAAGCTAGAAGATGGCTTTTTTGCTTGCCCCGTTGGATTCGTATCATTATATTTTGTGTTATCAGACAGAGGTATGGCATTCTTCGTTGGGGTTATACCGCTTCCGTACCTTCTGGCATAAACTTGGGTAAACTCTGCACCGAAGAAAAGAATCTGCGCCGCATAGTTAACCCAAGCTAAAATCACTACCAGTGAACCAGCAGCACCATAAGCTGAACCAAAACTGCCATTACCTAAATACTGTCCTAATAAAAACCTCCCGATAGAGAACAAAAATGAGGTGAGAATAGCTCCAATTAAAACATCACTCCAAGCAATTTTGACATCTGGTAGAACTTTAAAAATGAGTCCAAACAGGAATGTAGTGATGGCAAAAGAGACGATGAAATTGAGAATCTGCCAGAGGAAATCTACACCGGGTATCAAGTTGCTAAAGTATGTTACTAATGCTGCTAACGCCGTACTAATTACCAGAGAAACTAAAAGTAAAAAGCCAATCCCAATCACCATTGCAAACGATAAAAAACGTAGGCGAATCATGTTATTTACGCCGCGTCCGGGTTTCGGTTTCACCTCCCAAATCGTGTTGAGGGAATCTTGCAACTCGGTAAATAGACCAGTAGCACCTAATAGCAAAACTACAACACTAATGATGGAAGCGATCGCACCTGTTTGTGGTTTGTTAGCATTCTGAATGGCTGTTTGGATAAATGCTGCGCCATCTTTGCCAACTAAACCTTGAATTTGTCCAACGATTTGACCCCTTGCCGCCTCTTCTCCAAATACTGACCCTGCGATCGCAATTACAATAATCAGCAAGGGTGCGATCGAAAAAATCGTGTAATAAGCTAACGCCGCCGCTAACCGTGAGGCTTTATCCTCACTCCATTCTTTGAATGTCTCTTGTAATAACTTCCAAATCGCCTGCAAATTCATCCAATCAGTCTCCTTAAGGAATGCCGCTTAGTTCCTGATATATTGGATACTTATTTCTTAAGTAGCCACATCCACCCAAGGGAGTTTGTGCAGTGTTCTTGAGGAGGAATTTAGAATTTTAACGCGGGGAACTAGTGCTGGATGATGGGGAGGAAATACTGCGCGGACGGATTGACGTTTTAGTGCTACAAAATCAGTTGTGGGTGATGGTGTTAGAGTCGAAAAAAACCACGCTGTCAGTTTGGGCGGCTGTACCGCAAGCCCTAGCTTATATGATGGCTAACCCCAACCCCAGCTTTCACTTTGAAAATGCGATCGCTTGCTCTTGGCGATAAACCTAATTTTTGGCATTTCTAACAACTATTGCTTCTCAGTAGCATCCAATTCTTGACGATACTCTTGAATATACTGCTGAACTACGTCAAAGTCTGGATCATCTTTAAATACTCCTGCAAATTTCATCCAAGGTTTTTGAAAAAAATCAGTACAGGCTTCTTCCCCACTCCCTACTCCCTACTCCCTGTCTACGCAAATAATTTCAAAAATCAAATACTAGTCCTATAGCTTTAGTCCGTGCTACTTTGAAAATGCGATCGCTTGCTCTTGCGGATAAACCTAATTTTTGGCATTTCTAACAACTATTGCTCCTCTCTAGAAAAGAGAAATGCTATGAGTAACGATCATAAATGGAGGATTTTTTATGACTCAAGATAGACCAGATAGATTAGACCGGATAGAAGCGACATTAGACCGAGTAGCACAGCAACTTGACAATCAGGTGGTGGTGAATGCTGAATTGAGGCAGTCAACAGCTCAGTTGGGACACTCAGTAACTGAGTTAACTAATACAGTCAATGGTTTGACTAATAGAGTTAGCGATCTAACTAATAGAGTTAGCGATCTAACTGGGGCAGTAGATGGATTACTGCAAATAGTGGAAATACATCAGCAAAACTTTGAGCAAATTGCAGCCCGTGAACGCCGACGAGAAGAATTTGAGCGCACTACCAGCGCTGCAATTGATCGCATCAGCACTGTACTGGATTACTTAGTCAGGCGAAGTCCTTACGGAAACGAGCAACCATGACGATCTCACCCAAATATCGCCTTGCACAGCGAGTAAACAAGGCGAAATCACTGGAGTAGTCCACGGAAGTGGACTATAAAAAATCAAGAGTTTTTAACGAACCGCAAAGGACGCAAAGGAGAGGCAGCGCGTTGCGGGGGTTCCCACCGTTGTAGCGACTGCCGTCGCAAAGAAGAGAAGGAAGAAATGCTTAACTGAACTGTATTGGTTTTTACAGCTATTTTCAGGTAAATAGACCACGCGGGTAGGGGCACAGCAGTGCTGTGCCCCTACGACGGATGTGGTTCAAATACATGATTTCTGCTGTAATCTACGGAGGTGGGTAAAGCCTCGTGTAGACAAGCCAGGGCTGTGCGTATTTTCCCCCCGTTGAGGCGACTGTTCTAACTTTCACTGCATTCTATCGATTGTGCGATACTGAATTGCTTCCGCTACATGATTGGTCTTTAACTCATCTTCTCCCGCTAAATCTGCAATAGTTCGTGCTACTTTGAGAACGCGATCGCTTGCTCTTGCCGATAAACCTAATTTTCTAATTGCTACTTCTAATAAATTGCGACTAGCATCATCTAATTTGCACCATTTCTGGAGATGACGACTTTGCATATGGGCATTGCAACGCAGATTTGGTTCTTCTTGGAAGCGGGTAATTGCGCGATCGCTTGCTTGTTGCACCCGTTCCCGTACTGATGTTGATGCTTCTCCCGTAGGTTGTTGGGTAATTTCTTCTGGTTTCAAGCGATTCACCGCAACTTGTAAATCAATTCGATCCATTAACGGCCCAGAAAGTTTTGCCCAATATTGCTCGCGTTGCCGTGGAGAACAAGTACATTGTTGAATGGTATCGCCATAGTAACCACATGGACAGGGATTGGTACTCGCCACCAAAGTAAACTGCGCGGGAAAGGTTACTGATAGTTTGGTGCGCGAAATTGTCACATAGCCATCTTCCAAAGGCTGGCGCAGAAATTCTAAAACATCTCGTTTAAATTCCGTGAGTTCATCCAGAAAAAGTACGCCCCTGTGAGATAATGATATTTCTCCAGGACGAGGGAAGCTACCACCACCAACAAGAGAAGGCCCGGATGCCGAGTGGTGGGGACTGCGAAAAGGGCGATCGCGTACCAACGAACCACGATTTTTCAATAAACCAGCTACCGAATGGATGCGAGTCACTTCTAAAGATTCGGCAAAACTTAGGGGCGGTAAAATTCCTGGTAAGCGCCGTGCTAACATGGTTTTCCCACTACCAGGCGGCCCGACAAAAATTAAATTATGCCCGCCAGCAGCAGCAATTTCTAAAGCCCGACGCGCATGAGCTTGTCCTTTGACATCATGCAAATCTGCGCCAGGGTAGGATACTGTTGCTATCTCCCTTGTAGCATCTATCTGCACAGGTTTGTAACGCCCCGGATGATTTAAAAAATCTACCACATCAGACAGATGTTTGCAGCCGTAAACAGCCAAGCCTTCAACCACAGCCGCTTCTTGGGCATTATCAGCAGGGATAACTAAACCTGCAATTCCCATCTTTTGGGCTGCTGCTGCGATCGGTAAGACACCAGCCACCGGACGCAAACTGCCATCTAAAGAGACTTCGCCCAAAAATAGATAATCTCCCAATAAATCAGCGCTAACTTGCTCAGAAGCCGCCAAAATTCCCACACTAATAGGCAAATCGAAACAGGGGCCTTCTTTGCGTAAATCTGCTGGGGTTAAATTGATCACAATTTTTCGCATGGGAAAGGCAAAACCTGCATTCTTCAGCGTTGCTTTGACTCTTTCTCTTGATTCTTGAATCGCTGAATCTGGCAGTCCCAAGACAACAATTCCCGGCAATCCCCCTGACACATCGACTTCTACGCCTACTTTGACGGCATCGATGCCCACAATTGATGCACTCCAGACTCTAGCAAGCATTTCTTATATAACAGTAAACCTTTCAAATCTCTAGCAGATGAGTCGGTAGATTGGCATTAGTGAAACCACAGAGACAATTTTTCGATCAAATTATCTGGTTCTTGTTTGTTGGAAAAGTTGACAAGCCTTTTTAACGAGGGTTAGGGAGGATGAAGTATAAAAACTAATAATTAATTAGCAACAATATTTTTCAACAAAATTGGCAAATTCCTGAAACCTATTTACGTAATATTACAGAAGCTATAAATACAAACAAGCAATAAAATAACAGGCATATAAATAACAACTAAAAAATTTTACATTTGTAATATTATTCAGAACTATGAAACGGCGCAACTTTCTTTGGTATTCGCTACTGTTTGCTGCTGGTTGCACAACAGGAGTAAATTCTACTAGTAATAGCTCAGATCAGATGGCAACCACTACACCAAAAAATCTCAAATTTGCAGTTACAGATATTACTGGAATTAAAGACTTGCAACGAGATTATGGACTTTTTCGCACCACATTAGAAGAGATATTAGGCATAAAAATTGAGTTTTTTCCTGTAGAAAATCCCACAGCAGCAGCACCAGCACTGTTATCAGGAGAGGTAGATATTGTATTTGCAGGTCCTTCAGAATACTTGATTTTAAACTCTAGGGCAAAGGCTATTCCGATAATTGCCATTGAGCGGACTAACTACCATTCTATTATTGTAGTTCGTGCAGATAGCAAAATTAAATTATTATCTCAATTGAAAGGCAAAACAATTGCCATGCGAGAAATTGGCTCAACTGCTAGTCATCTTGCTCCCACAAAGCTACTAATAGATGCTGGATTAAATCCAAAAACTGACTTCAAAACTGTGATGTTGGGTGATCGGGGAGTGCAAGCCTTAAAAAAAGGTGATGTAGATGCTTGGGCGACTGCATCTGACAGATACAAAAACATTCTGGAATCTGAGGGCTTACTTGAGAAGGATTTCTCTATAATTTTTAAAGGCCCATTACTTCCTGGTGATGTATTTGTTGCTAGTAACCAGTTGCCATCTAACTTTATAGCAGATATGCGATCGCGCATGATTAAGGATCGGGATAAACTAATTCAAAGTTTGCTGACTGCTAAAGCGAACCAAAAGTATAAAGGAGGCAAATTTGTTCTAGTAAATGATGCTGATTATAATCTGATTCGTGAAGTTTATAAAAAAATCGGACAAGGAGATTTCTTGTAATAGGATAAGTAAGTTAATCTAAAAAAATCCAGGTTTTTAGTAAGCGGTTACTAATAGCTAATTGCACAGGTTGAATTTTATTTATATAGTTTGGTTTATTTCGGAAAACTGACTTAGTTCATAAATGAATGATAATTAATACGACAAACTATTTTAGAAGATTTTTTAGCTCGCTTACTCACTTAAGCGATAACTGGAGCATTGCTAAAAAAATTAGTTATGGCTATACTGTGGCAATTAGTATTGCTTTTATTGGTACGACAAGTGGCTTGTTAATTGCATACCACTATGAAATAATTGCCCAGCAACAGTTGAATTTATCTTATCAACAACAATTTCTCTTAAAAGATTTAGAAAATACAATAACTAGAGTGAGGCTACATCCCCAAAGGTTAGTTACTGTATTAGAAAATTCTATTTGGTTAGAATTTGAAAAAGACAGATTTTTAGACGAAATGAGTCAAGTAAATAAGCGTTTATCTGAGCTAAAAATATTTATAAATAACCATCCTAATGATTCGACAATAAATAATATAGATGTGTTGAATTTATTAAAAAAGTATAAAAATAATACGGAAATATATACTCAAATAGTAAAAAAGTTTTGGCGGCAGATTGAAAAAAATAAATTATCAGCAAACGCCACAAAAGCTGATCAGGAACAACTATTAGTGTTTTTTAAGGAAGAAACTAAGATATCAGTTGAGTTTGAGAAACTTTCAGACGATTTAATTGGAATTATACGACATGCTGAAATTCAACAAAAGCAAGCAAATGCTAGTTTTGATAGTGCCCAGAAATTGCGAATTCAAGTTATTATTGGAAGTATGCTGTTATCAGCTGCGATCGCAGCTATACTAGCAATATATACCAGTAGGTTAATTGCCCGTCCCCTACAAATAGTTACTAACGTTGCCAGAAAAATCACGCAAGAGTCAAATTTTGAACTCAGAGCTAATATCACAAGCAACGATGAAGTCGGGACATTAGCTACTTCCCTGAATCAATTAGTGGAATGGGTAGGAGATTATACCCAGGAACTAGAGCTAGCTCGCCAAAGTTTAGAGCAACGGGTAGAAGAACGAACCCAAGAACTTCAAAAAACCCTACAAGACTTAAAAGAAGCTCAAGGGCAGTTAATTCAAACCGAAAAAATGTCTTCTCTTGGACAGATGGTAGCAGGGATAGCTCATGAAATTAATAATCCTGTTAACTTTATTTACGGTAACATTCAATGCGTCACTGACTATACTCAAGATTTATTTAGCCTTGTGAGTTTATATCAGGAACAATACCCAGATTCTATCTGGAGCATTGAAGAAAAAATTGAAGAAATTGATTTAAATTTTATTAATAAAGATTTACCACTTTTACTTTCTTCTATGAAAGTCGGCGCTCAACGTATCCGGGAAATTGTGTTATCTTTGCGTAACTTTTCCCGATTAGATGAAGCTGATATGAAAGAGGTCGATATTCATGAAGGAATTGATAATACATTGTTACTTTTAAATCACAGACTTCAGCCAGAAATTGAAGTCATTAAAAAGTATGGAGATTTACCCTTAGTTGAGTGTTATCCAGCACAACTCAATCAGGTATTTATGAATATTATAAGTAATGCGATCGATGCTATACTAGACCAGAAAGCTGATTCAGATAAAAGTAAACAAATTATTATAGATACATTAAAGATAGATGATGTTTATATTAAAGTAGGAATCAGAGATAACGGATCTGGAATTTCACCAGAGATTCAAAATAAACTGTTTGACCCTTTTTTCACAACTAAACCAGTGGGTAAAGGTACTGGTTTAGGTTTAAGTGTTTGCTATCAGATAATTGACAAACACAAAGGTAAAATAGAAGTAATCTCAGAATTTGAACAAGGGACAGAGTTTGCAATCATTTTACCTATTAAAACACAAACAAACTAGTACCGCTATTTTTGAAGAAGAATGCAGAATTCAGAATTCAGAATTCAGAATCAAGACGCTCTCTACGAGACGCGCAAGGGACGCGGACTCGTTGGCGGAGCCTCGAAGATGGAATATTCATAATGTGCCGTTTACTTGCTTACCTCGGTTCGCCTGTTTCTTTAGAACATCTTCTGTATAAACCAGAACACTCGCTGGTAGTCCAGAGTTATCAACCGCGCGAAATGACCTCTGGAGTACTAAATGCAGATGGCTTTGGTGTGGGTTGGTATCATAGTCAAAAAGATATCGAACCTTTTATCTACAAAAATACCCTACCTATTTGGAATGATATAAACCTACCCAGTCTCAGCCGTTACGTTGAATCCAAGTGTATACTTGCTTATGTCCGCAGTGCTATACCAGACGAAGCCTTAAATTTTGCTAATTGTCAGCCATTTAACCATCAACAACAGCTATTTATTCACAATGGAGGAATCGAAAATTTCCGCAAAACATTACACAGAAAAATCCGCAGCACTTTAACCCAAGATTTTTACGAAAAAATTAATGGCAGTACTGACTCTGAACACATTTTTGCATTGTTACTTTCACAAAGTCAAATTAACAAACATCGACCTCCAGAATATGCTTTACGCACCACATTATTAACGCTTTTAGAGATGGCAAAACGCTATCAAGTTGAAGCCTCACTCAATGTAATCTCTAGTGACGGACATCGCCTGATAGCGTCTCATTTTGCTACCACTTCACCGCCTCCATCTCTTTACTGGATTCGAGATGATCCGACTTTCCCAAAATCTGTAATTATTGCGTCTGAACCTCTATTTAAAGGTAATTGGATTGCTTGCCCAGAAAATAGCATCATTAGTGTGGAAGCAGACGGTGAGATCCAAATTGATAAAATCTAGTGCGAAAGAGGCTAGCAATAGTACTTAAGCGCTTACTTGCTGTCATTTGAATAGGGAAATGCCTACAAATAACTTTAAAGATTGAGTAATATAGCTCAGGCATGATTTTATTAGCTACGGCTATGTGTTTCACTGATTGGGGTAAAGGTCTGCCGACAGGTAGCCTATTACGCCAAGCAAACGGAGGTTTCATGTCGATATCTAAAGCTGTCACCAGCAATCTTACTTCTGAAAACAGCGTTCAAAAACGCTTGCAGATAGAGCGTTTGGTAGGAGCAACTCAAATAGTTGCATCTAGTGCTGGGAGTGATGTGGTTAAGGGATTAACTCAAACACCTAAATCTCTACCCCCCTGTTACTTTTATGATGACCGTGGTTCTGATCTGTTTGAGCAAATCTGTGATTTACCAGAATATTACCTCACACGCACAGAAACAACGATTTTACAGCAGTTTGCTGGCGAAATTGCCAAGATAACTGGCGCTTGTGAATTGGTAGAACTTGGTAGTGGCAGTTCTAGCAAAACCCGCATTTTACTAGATGCCTACCAGCAGCTAGGCTATCCCCTGCACTATCTACCAATTGATGTCTGTGCAGGTATGTTGGAAAGTAGTGCGAAGCAGTTATTAGAAGATTACCCCTTACTGCAAGTTTATGCGCTAGCGGGAACCTATGAATTAGCCCTTGCACAACTCCTACCGACGCAATTACCCAGTCGAATGATTTGTTTTATTGGTAGCAGTTTAGGTAATCTTAGACCTGATGAGTGTGATGTGTTCTTCTCTCAAATTACAGAAGCCCTACAAGTAGGTGAGTATTTCTTGTTGGGGATAGATTTGCGAAAGCCGAAACAGATTTTGGAACCAGCTTATAACGACAGTCAAGGAGTGACGGCAGCATTTAACCTGAATATGCTGGAGCATTTAAATCAGCGCTTTGAGGGGAATTTTGACACCACGCAGTTTGAACACTGGGCGTTTTACAATGAAAGTGAGCATCAAATAGAAATGCATTTACGCAGCCTGCGATCGCAAATTGTAGAATTACGCGCTCTTAATCTCAAGGTTAATTTTGCACTAGGTGAGACTATCCTCACTGAAATTTCTCGCAAATTTGACCTTAATACTATCAAGCAGCAACTCACAGCACAGGGTTTATTACCTCTTCATGTGTGGACAGCTCCAAATCAATGGTTTGGTTTACTGCTCTGTCAACTCCAAGCATAAAGCAAATCAGGGTATAGCGGTTCTTGTTTACGTGGTATACCCGTAGGGGCACGGCAGTGCCGTGCCCCTACACCTCGCAATATCATGTTGTACCGCATCTGAGTGGGAACCGCTATATGTCTCACATACAGCAGAATTCAGAATTAAGGAGCGGAGCCGGAGACGGTCTGGGGCTTGGCGTCAGAATTCAGAAGTAAAACAGGCCACCACAACAAGAGAGAACAATTAGAATCTCTCTAAATGTTTAGCGGCTAATTATTGCCGCATCGAAGCTGTGGGAAAAATTCTGCTGAATATAGGAATCCTTGGCTGAGGCTTAGTTGCAGTTATATTGGCATTAGCAGCAGAAGAGTTATTAGCTGCTTCAGCGAGAATAGCTGGTTTGCTATTAGTAGAATTGGCAAAATCAGTCAACTGGATAGCAGAAGGTGAATTTGAAGATATGGAACTAATATTATCAGTATTTTGACTTTTGGTTTTTACCGGAGTTTCAGCTTGAGATGGAGTAACGATGAAAGTTGAACTTGTTCCTAATGCCAGTATGAGCAAATGAGAAATATATTGTTGCATGGGGATTGGTAAAATTGGTTGATAAATATTCAAAGCTTAAAGAAGTTGTGATTGTTCTGAGTTAGAAATAAAACCGCAAATTTCCCAGGATAAATCATGACGCTGTTGTTCAATACAACCTGAACACAGCGATTTAGAAATGAATAGACTACCAGCGCTTAGTACATTAACGTGAGTTCGATGAACCTCTCCCGGACAGCCTCCCTCTCCGAAACGGAAAGGGAGGAGCAACAATTCAGCTTTTTGCTCCCCTCTGGGCGTCGGAGAGGGGCTGCTCTTGAGAGGTCAAATAAAACTTGTCGAACTCACGTTACATTAATTTGCTAACAATAACCGAACCTTTCTCAATCACCTTTACTACAAAGCAAGGGGAAAATAACCGTTCTCTTTCGTAAAAAAAATAGAACGGTTATTTTAAGACTACTGGATCGGTTTTCTAGAGAATTGGTAAATAGATACACCTGGAATAATTGAAGTTTTTTCATCAACTAAGCCAGCACAACTATTAGTATTTTAGTTATATTTAACTTGTTACTAAAAGAGGGATGTTACTGAACTTTTTCAAAAAGCTGATTTAGAGAAAATCAACTCTTAATTCGCATATTTAACTAACTAAAGCAGAAAGTATATGAAGTTTTAATAAAACCTGAGTTTGATCCTGACTTTTCACGGGATCTGGAAAACCTCACTTCCATTCCTCTCTCCTGCAAGGAGAGAGGCTTTGAATTCTCCCCATTCCCTTGTAGGGAAGGGGGCTGGGGGGTTAGGTTTCGCGTTAGCTTTTCCACATGACCTGAATTGTCAGAGTTTGATCAAGTAGCTTCTGTAAATAAATACGTGTATACGTTCAGGAATAGATACTAATGTGACTATAGGACTAGTATTTGATTTTTGAAATGCACGTAGTGGACCCTTAAGGCTTTAATAGTGCATTAGACGTAGGTTGGGTGGAGCGCAGCGCAACCCAACTGATTATCAGGATGTTGGGTTACGCAAAGCCTCCAACGCCACTTGCTACAACGCGGGAAACCCGCGCAACGCAGTGGCTCCCCAACAAAGCAATTTTTTTGCAACCATTTTAGCCATGACAGGCTACTACAAGACTACCGAGATTTTTTCAGAAATCAAATATGATTCCTATATATGCCCAGTTGCGATCGCGCCCCGTGGCGCAACTGGGCAACTACTGGCGGGTAGGCGATCGCAACTGCAAAACTTGGGTATTATCGTTGTCAGTATTAGAAAACTTTAAACAAAATCTATTCAGATATAGCGTGCAAGCTTTTTGGGATTGGCGTAAGGGGGTCGCAGTCTTGGCGCTTGGCGTCGATTGCGAACCCGTAGGGCTTGTCGTCAGACATCGCTCTTTCAACCGCAGATGTTGTATATTTCAGTGTATTAGTATAACCCTGGACTTTAACAGATAGCGGGTTGACACTTTATAGACTGGCTGAAAATTCACAAATCTATGCGGAATTGATACCAGAGGCACTGAAGTTGATAGCAGCAACATCACTTATCAGCAAATTTATGAATACAACCGAGAGATATTTTTTACCCCTTATTTTTGTGACAATGATTGTCAGCCTCAGCAGTTGTAGTTCTAACCCCACTGCTCGTAATATTGACAGTGCAACGCCATCCCCCACCACAACACCGGCGAATAGCCCATCGTCTGAGACTCCCAGCCAAATTTCTAGCGTTGCTCAGTTGAGAGAAAAATCTCCTAATCAAGAATCTCCTAAGGAAAATACGCCTTCCTCATCAACTCCTAAAGCTGTCACTAGCAAAACTACCAACGTCACACTATACACAAGTGATAGCCAATGTCAAGAACTCATTCCAGAAAAGGTTTCAGTACCAGCCGAGGAACCAGTGACAAATGTAGTGAGTAAAATTTTAGAAAAACGAGATACAAGCGACTTTAGCTTGTCTGGGTATCGTGTCAATATAAAAAATGGCATCGCTACAGTTGATTTGCGAATATCTCCTGGGTCAAAGCGGCAAATAACTTCTCTTTCTAGTTGTGAACAGTTTGCTCTGTTTGGCAGTCTCCGCAAAACTCTAACGAGTAATACCCAATGGAATATTAAAGAGGTTCGTTTCACCGAGCGAGGTGAGGACATTGTTCTTTAGAATCTGAACAGCGACAGGACTCATGCATCAGCAGTTGCGAAAACTGTGTATATTCTAGTCAATTGAAAATAGCTGTAAATAGTGGTATTCTTCATCTTAGCCATAAGTTTATGGCAGCAACTCGCGGGTGTAATTCAGTGGTAGAATCTCACTTTCCCAAGGTGATCGTCGTGGGTTCGAGTCCCATCGCCCGCTTTAAGTACATATACAGCAGAATTCAGAATTCAGGAGTCAGAATTCAGAATTCAGAAGTAAAACAGGCTTTATACGTGGCTTTTAGACGAAACCTCTCTCAATACGGTTCGGATAAGAGTTGATCCCCCCAACCCCCCGATAAATTGGGGGGCTAATAATGGCTCTATTTCCCCCTTTTTAAGGGGGATTAAGGGGGATCTTTAAGGACTATGCACCTTAACCGAACCGTATTGAAACCTCTCTCTAAATCTCTCTCCTAAAAGGAGAGAGACTTTGAATTTCCCCCCTTCCCTCGTAGGGAAGGGGGTTAGGGGGTTAGGTTTTTCGTGGCTTTTCCACATAAGTGAAAAGTGATTTATCAGCAGTTGCATCAAAAGTTGGATAAAAATTAAGGCTCTTGTTACAAAGCAGACACCAGAGTGCTTTAAACTGTTACAACTATTGGGATGCGATCGCCTACTATACTGGCAACATGAATCACACGACACACAACACTATTGTTAATTTTATCTGGAATATTGCCGATGATGTATTAAGGGATGTCTATGTACGCGGTAAATACCGGGATGTAATTCTGCCAATGACGGTACTACGGCGTTTGGATTGCTTATTGGAACCAACTAAGGAAAAGGTTCTTGAGCGTTACAAGTTGCTGGAAAAAGACAATTTTGGACAGAATGCTGTCGCACAACAGCTTCCCAGAGCATCTGGCTATGTATTTTTATAATACTTCTCAATTTACATTTAAAACCTTACTCAATTTTCCTAGTCAAATTCGGGCGAACTTTGAAAACTATCTCGATGGCTTTAGCGAAAATGCCCAAGAAATTATCGCTAAATTTAAGCTGCGGAATCAAATTGAGACTTTAACTGAAAGTAATCGGCTTTATGCACTGATTGAGAAATTTGTTTCCAATCATATTAACCTCAGTTCGGAACCTGTTAAAAACGCTGAAGGGAAAATTATTCTTCAGGGATTAACTAACCTGGAAATGGGTTATGTGTTTGAAGAGTTAATCCGCAAGTTTAACGAAGAGAACAATGAAGAAGCCGGGGAACACTTCACACCGCGCGACATTATTCAATTGATGCTGAATCTGATATTTATCCCGATTGAAAATCAGATTCAAAGTGGTACTTATTTGGTATATGACGATGCTTGTGGCTCTGGAGGAATGTTAACAGAATCAGAAGCGTTTATTCAACAGCTTGCTGAAAAAACAGCCAAAAAGGTGAAGATTGAGTTATACGGTCAGGAAGTCAACCCAGAAACATACGCCATTTGTAAGTCGGATATGTTGATTAAGGGTCGTGACCCGGAAAAAATTTGGTTTGGCTCAACAATTTCTCATGACAAGTTTGCCGATTTACAGTTTGATTTTATGCTTGCTAATCCTCCCTATGGTAAGTCTTGGACTGTAGATCAGGATGCTGTGTTTGATGGCAAAAAAAAGGAAGTTAAAGACTCGCGTTTTGCTGTAGAACATCCGGGTTTAAAACCAGGAGAAAAGCTGACTCTTTTACCGCGTAGCAGTGACGGTCAATTGTTATTTTTGGTGAATATGCTCTCCAAAATGAAGCAGTCAACTGCTGTGGGTAGTCGGATAGCAATTGTTCATAATGGTTCGGCTTTGTTTACTGGTGATGCAGGTGGCGGTGAAAGTAATATTCGTCGCTGGATTATTGAAAATGATTGGTTAGAGAGCATCATCGGTTTACCTTTAAATATGTTTTATAACACGGGTATTGCGACTTATATTTGGGTGCTATCTAACCGCAAACCTGAACATCGTCAAGGGAAAGTGCAGTTAATTGATGCAACCGAATGGTATGGGAAGTTGCGGAAGAATTTGGGTAAGAAAAATTGTGAGTTAAGACTAGCAGATATTCAGCGAGTCACAGAAACATTTTTGGCGTTTGAGGAAACAGAACAATCTAAGGTTTTTGATAACGAAGATTTTGGTTATCACAAAATCACTGTTGACCGTCCTTTACGGTTGACTTTTCAAGTTACGCCGGAACGAGTAGAGCAGTTTCAGAGTGTAGCTAATGCCAAGTTATATGCAGTGTTGGGGATATTAAAGGATTTGTTTAGCAGCGAACCTCACAAAGATTTTAATCGAGTTAAGCAGGAATTTGAAAAAGCTCTGAAGGCAGAATCAATTAAACTTGCGGCTAAAGATTTAAAGTTGGTTTATGACACATTCACAGAGAAGGATGAAACGGCGGAACCTGTAATTAAGAAGAAAACGAAGGATGCTGTAGTTTATGAGTCTGATTCTGAGTTGCGCGATACTGAGAATGTGCCATTGAAAGAAGATATTGAAGATTATTTTCAGAGGGAAGTTTTACCCCATGCACCGGATGCTTGGATAGATTACGAGAAAACGGCGAGAGGTTATGAAATTTCTTTTACTAAGTATTTTTATAAGTTTAAGCCGTTGCGGAGTTTGGAAGAGATAACGGCGGATATTTTAGCCTTAGAAGCGCAGACAGAAGGAGTTTTAAAAGCGATTATTAGCGAGTAATAATTTAAAAAGCTAGTAGGGATATGTCTGTAGAAGCTTTGCTTAAATTTTATATCGGACAAGGTTTGTGGCAAGATATAGCTAAGTTATTTTAAGAGGTGAAAAAATAAGCAGATTAGTTATAATCCGCTTTCTAATGATCTGGTTTTTAGTTATTTGCGTTCGGTAGAGGATTTGGCATAGCAGTTATTCATTATGGTGAGGAGTACAGAGTGAAGCGTTATCCAAAGTATAAAGATTCGGGTTTGGCTTTTGTCGAAAAAATTCCTCAGTATTGGGAAGCAAAACGAGCAAAGTATTGTTTTCGTGAAGTAGACGAGCGTTCGGAAACAGGGAATGAAGAGTTACTTTCTGTTTCCCACATCACCGGAGTAAGTCCTAGAAGCGAAAAAAATATAACTATGTTTATGGCTGAATCCTATGAAGGCTATAAAACTTGTGTTCCTAATGACTTAGTTGTAAACATTATGTGGGCTTGGATGGGAGCATTAGGAGTCTCTAAGCATCAAGGAATTATTAGCTCTGCATACGGTGTTTATAGGCAAAAGATTAAAAATAACTTTTATTCTGACTATCTTGAATATCTCGTAAGAATACCAGAGTATATTGCTGAATATACCCGCAGTTCAAAAGGTGTTCGCTCCTCAAGACTGCGTATGTATTCTGATGATTTTTTTCAAATTCCTATTATTTGTCCTCCACTTGAAGAACAAAAAACGATCGCACGCTTCATCGATCGCAAACTAGAACAGATAGCCCACTTCATCAGCAACAAGCAACGGCTGATCGAATTACTCAAAGAGCAGAAAACTGCGATCGTTAACCGTGCAGTTACCAAGGGACTTAACCCTCATGCAATCATGAAACCTTCTGGTATTGAGTGGTTAGGGGAAATACCGCAGAATTGGGAAATTCTACCTCTTAAACATATTGCAAAAATTCAAACGGGAGTAACTCTTGGTAAAAGCTATATAGATGTAACTTTAGAAACACGACCATATTTAAGAGTTGCTAATGTTCAAGATGGATACCTCGATCTTTCAGACATCAAAAATATAGACTTACCGAAAAGTGAAATTAATAGATATATTTTAAAAGTAGGCGATGTACTAATAACTGAGGAGGAGATTTTGACAAATTAGGAAGAGGCTATGTATGGGAAGGACAACTTGAAGATTGCCTTCATCAAAATCATATTTTTGCTGTTAGACCAGATTTAAGCTACTTGAAATCATATTTCCTTGCTTCTCTTATGAAGTCGTCTTATGGAAGAAACTATTTTAGTTTTACTTCAAAACAAACAACCAATCTTGCATCTACAAACAGCACAACGCTTAAAAATTTAAAAATCATTCTGCCCTCAGTTGACGAACAGACTAAGATTTTGAATTTTATAGAAGATGAATCAGCCAAAATTCAACTAGCGATCGCTAAAATAGAAAAAGAGATCGAACTCATCCAAGAATACCGCACCACCCTAATTTCCGACGCTGTGACTGGAAAAATAGACGTGAGAGAATTGACCCATAGTAGTTAACTCATCCCAAAGATAAAATAAATAAAATACCAACTCATCCTCATAACTCAGCCATGACACAATTCAACATTTCCTTACCCCCAGCAGTAGAAGAATACCTACAC
Organism: Nostoc sp.; assembly: GCF_036919575.1. Taxonomy (GTDB): domain Bacteria; phylum Cyanobacteriota; class Cyanobacteriia; order Cyanobacteriales; family Nostocaceae; genus Nostoc. The sequence goes on from NZ_JBALBY010000047.1 coordinate 46,706, forward strand.
CAACAAATTAGCCAAGGTGACTATAAAAACCTGGAAGACTATATATATCACCTAATTCTAGAAGACCAAAAACGCAACACCCAAGAAAAGCTAGAAACCATGTTAATCGATGGCTTAGACAGTGGCGCACCCATCCCCATTACAGAAGAATGGTGGCAACAAAAAAGAGCCGAGTTAGTCAAAAAACTGCCCTAGCCAGCAAGATGAACCAACGCATTTTTATTACTCCCAAAGCCAGCCAAGATATAGACTTAGAAGCCCTCATAGAAAAAAGCCTACTCACAGAAGCAGCTTACATAAAAGGTGAATCTGGGGACTATGACCGCAACTATTGCATAGATAAAACTCAACTTCTGCAATTCCTCCGCCAAACCCAACCCACCCAAGTCACCAAACTAGAAACCAGCTACGGCAAACGCTTTGAAGAAAGACTGTTTCAACGCATATCCGACCAAATAAAAACCAGAGGTATTGTTGATGTTTTCCGCAACGGTATCAAAGCCGGAGAAGTCAGCCTCACTCTCTACTACAACTTACCCACATCCCAACTTAACCCCCAAGCCAGCCAACGCTACAAGGATAATATTTTCTCCGTCACTCGCCAAGTATACTTCAGCAACGATCAAAAAAGGCGATCGCTAGATATAGTAATTTTCATCAACGGCTTACCCCTCATCACCTTTGAACTGAAAAACAACCTGACTACGCAAAATGTCCAAGATGCCATAAAGCAGTATAAAACAGACCGTGACCCCAAAGAAACCCTGTTTAACTTAGTCACCAACTCGTAGAACTTACCGACACCAGCGACACCAACCCCATATTTGACTCAATTATTGTGGTTACAGACCGGAATGTTTTAGATAGACAAATCCGCGATAACATTAAACAGTTTGCCCAAGTCAAAGGCGTAGTTGAAGCCATCACCGAAGGTAGTAAGCAACTCAAAGAGGCGCTAGAAGAAGGCAAAAAAATTATTATCACCACCGTTTTTAAATTTGCATATATTGTTCGAGAAATCCAATCATTAAACAATAAAAAGTTTGCGATTATAATTGATGAAGCCCACTCCAGCCAAAGTGGTAGCAGCGCCGCTAACATGAGTGCATCCCTGAGTAAAGAAGCTGGTGAGGAAGAAGAAACCACCGAAGATAAAATCCTTCGCTTCGGTAATATTCAATGGACAGAAAAAGATAAAGTGCGGCGCTTCCTATTTGAAGAATTACCCGCCGAAGTCAGCAAAGACGAAGAATATCAGAACGCCAAGAAATACTCAGACCGCCAAAACGCCAGAATCACCTTCGAGAAAAAGCTAGTCGATAAGTTTCAAGAGTTCATCTTCGACCATACAGAAGCATACCGTAAATTTACTGATGAACCTGAGTTTAAAACATGGTTAGCCAATACCCTGTTCGATAATGATTATGACCAAGATGCAGCCTAAAGCAGGAAGGCGATCGCTGTTTTAGGAGCAAGCAAAAAGTAAAAGTACTTTTATATACTGAGGATTCGCTACGAACTTGCTCCCATTCTGCACTAAGCGAATGTTACCGTGAGATCGCCGTAGTTTGGCATAATTACTACCATTAGTATTGCAGGTTACTACAGGTACTGGTTTGGGACTGACGCCGATCAAGAAGTTGGTGGAACAAATCGCTGGCACGATTGCGGCCCAAAGCGCCAACCAATGTACCTGTTTCACTGTCAAATTGGCGATCGCGACTCAATTAAAAAACTATGAAAATTCCTGAATTGCTACTTGATTCCATGCTCTCCTGCACAACGATGCCCTGCACCAACGAACTGACACGACTCAAAGCAGTGTATCAGTTTCAGGGTTTGGATACTACACCCAATCAGGCATTGGATGACTTGACAGCACTGGCGGCTGATCTGTGCCAAACTCCAATGGCGCTGGTGAGTTTTATCGGAGCCGATCGCCAGTTGGTTAAGTCTAAGGTCGGAATCACATTGATAGAAATTCGCCGAGACCTTGCGTTTTGTAACCACACCATTCGCCAGTCAGATGTCTTTGTGATTCCAGATACCCTGGCTGACTCCCACTTTGCCACCCATCCCTTTGTCATAAATGCTCCTAATATCCGGTTTTATGCCGGAGTCCCCCTCGTAACGGCTGGCGGTTGCGTCCTGGGTGCGCTCTGCGTCATGGATTCCGAACCGCGTGACCTGAACCAGAAACAACGGAAGGGATTGCAGACACTCAGCCATCAAGTCGTAGCGCAATTGGAGCTAAAGCGCAACACCACAAAACTGCGTCAAATGATCCCGGAAATCAAACAACTAAAACAGCAGTTGGTGACTCAGGAATTGCTTGGTCAACAAGATTCAATTCTGTTTAATCTGGCAAATCAAATCCGTAATTCTTTGGATCTGGACACGATTTTACAAACGGCGGTGAATGAGATTCAGACTCTGTTGCAAGTCGATCGCTGTGACTTTGTGTGGTGTCTGCCCAACAAAGATCGGTTGAACTTTATGGTGACTCACGAGGCGACTAACCCAGAGATCCGGATGGCGCTGGGGGAACTTTCCCTTGGACATGGCTCAGTTCTGGCAGAAACTATCTTAAATCTAGATATGCTAAAAATTGAGGATGTTTCTGCTACCTCAGAGGCACTCACCCCGGAAGATCGCGCCCTGCTGCGCCAACTGGCAGTAACCTCGGTGCTGTTGCTGCCACTCAGAACCCATTCTGGTCAATTGGGTGCGATTATTTGCCATCACTGTCGCGGTTCTCGCCAATGGACTGATAGCGAAGTCCGGTTACTTAAAGCTGTCACCGATCAAGTAGCGATCGCCCTTGATCAGGCAGAACTGCTTGCCCAAACACAAGCAACCGCCTTTGCTGCCCAAACTCAAGCCACCTATCTGGGGAACGCACTCAGCCAGTTGCAGCAAACCCAAATGCAACTGGTGCAGCAAGAGAAAATGTCGAGCCTGGGGCAATTGGTTGCCGGAGTTGCCCACGAAATCAACAACCCGGTCAACTTTATTAACGGCAATATTACTTATGCAACCAACTATGTCCAGGATTTGCTGGAACTATTGCATCTTTATGAAGCAACCTATCCCAATGGGACTACTGCTATTCAGGAAAAGATGGAGGCGATGGACCTGGATTTCTTAAAGCAAGATTTGCCCAGTCTATTGTCCTCGATGCGAATGGGTGGAGAACGAATTCGGCAAATTGTCCTGTCTCTGCGGAATTTCTCGCGCCTGGATGAAGCCGAGATGAAACCTGTGGATATCCATGAAGGGATTGAAAACACGTTGTTGATTTTGAAGAGTCGCTTGAAATTAACCAGTGCCAAGTTTGAGATTCAGGTGATTAAAGCATACGAAAATTTACCGGTTGTTGATTGTTATGCGGGACAATTGAATCAAGTATTTATGAATCTTTTGGGTAACGCGATCGATGCCTTAGATCAAACGCCTAATCCGATTATTACTATTGACACAGAACTTATTAGTAGACAAAAATCGAGTAGTTCTCATCTATCCCACGCAGATAGTGTAGTGATTCGGATTCGGGATAACGGTTCTGGGATGACAGAAACAACCCAGCAAAAACTGTTCAATCCATTCTTCACCACCAAACCCGTTGGCAAGGGAACCGGGCTGGGACTGTCCATCAGCTATCAAATTGTGGTTGAAAAACATGGCGGCATTTTGAAATGCTCATCAGAACTGGGGAAAGGCAGCGAGTTCTGGATTCAAATTCCGGTTGAGCCTGTGGTTAAAAGTACTTGAAGAGGGTTTGACATACTCCCCCGTTTAGAAAACGAGGGATTCTGGGGTCAAACAATGATTGCAGGTATAACCCGTCTGATATCATCTAGCCCAATGGACTTGTGGCCATGCCCACTTAATTGTTTCATACCATGACCAATTTATTCGGTTACTCGCTTATATCCCCTGCATGAATGACAGGGGCTTTACACATCAGGAGTCGTAAAGTATGTCAAATGGTACGACAAGCTCACCGATCGTTCTCGCACTTGATGATAGCCCGGTCATTCATCAACTGATTAAACGAGCGTTAGAACCTGGCTATCAGGTGATGACAGCCGCTAACGCGGTTGATGCCCTGTCGATCATTTATCATCAACGGATTTCAGTGTTGCTATTGGATGTGCAGATGCCGGATGTAAACGGGTTGGAGTTTTGCCGCACAGTGCGGAGTCTGCCCCAGTTTCAGCATTTGCCCGTGATTATGGTGACATCTCAAGATTCACCCTTTGATCGAGTGAAGGGGCATCTGGCGGGTGCAACAGAATATCTGATCAAACCTTTTGATGCTGAACAACTGCGAGAAGCTGTACGAAAATTTATTGACACCTGATTATAGATATTACACAGACGAAAGATGTCTAAGGATGTCTAGAGTTCATGTAGCAGATTCGATTCAAGAGCATGGGAGCAATTTCGCTGATTGGCAAAATGTGTTGGGCGGCTCCCAGAGCGATCGCTTCTTTGGGCATCCCGAAGACAACGCAGGTTTGTTCATTCTGGGCAATGGTGGTGCCTCCGGCTTGGGCGATCGCTTGTAATCCATCTGCGCCATCCCGTCCCATGCCAGTCAACAAAATGCCAACCGCCGATCGCGGGTAGCAGGTGGCAACGGCTTGAAACAACGCTGTGACGGAGGGACGATGCCCAGAAACGGGAGGGGTGCCAACGGTGATTAATCGCCCTTGAGTGTCGAGTTGCAGGTGTTGTCGTTCGGGGGCAAAGTAGATAGTACCCGATTTGGGGAATTCTCCCGCTTGGGCGATCGTCACCCGCAGAGAACATTCTGCTGCTAGCCAATCTACCAATCCTTGCAAAAATCCTTCGCTGATATGTTGGACACAGAGAATGGGTACGGGAAAGTTTGCCGAGAGTTGTTTCAGGATCGTGTATAATGCCTGGGGTCCGCCTGTAGAGGCTCCGATCGCTACAACTTTGGGCAGGGGGAATTGCGAATTGCGAATTACGAATTGCGAATTGCTGACAGGTTTCGGGCTAAATGCTTCTGGCTGAATTTTGGGGCTAACAGGCTGCGTTCTGGCTTCTGGCGTCGTACTTCTAGAAGTGTGGCGAGTAAAGACTGTAACCCCCGCCAGAACTTTGATCCGGTTGATTAATTCGTGTTTGACCTGTTCATAGTCTGAAAGGGAGTCGATACTGGGTTTGGGGAAGACATCCACGGCACCCGCTTGCAGCAGTTTAAAAACATTGCGGGAATCTTCTTGGGTGTTGACGGAGGCGCTGATCACCAGAATGGGACGGGGATAGTCTGCCATAATCCGGCGGGTTAGTTCCAGTCCATCCATTTTGGGCATGTGCAGATCGGTGCAGATTACCTGGGGCTGTGCGGCTGGAATGCGCTCCAATGCTTCCACGCCATTGGGAGCAGTTCCCACCACATTCACTTCCGGGGAACTCGCCAGAATCCGTTTGAGGATGGTTAAGGCGACAAGCGAATCCTCCACCAGAAAGACGCGAATCGGGGCAGAGTTTTTCATCGGTTGACAGTAAGTTCATATCCTACGATAAAATTGTTTTTCAATGATCCAAAAACCGTTACACTAAGCGTTTGAGAGTTGATAGTAAAGCTTCTTGATTAAAGCTGCCTTTGATAATGTAGGCATTGGCTCCGGCTTCCGCACCCCGACGTTTATCTTCATCGCTGGCAAGGGAAGTCACCAGGATAATTGGTAAATCGCTATATTCATGATATTGGCGGATTTTGGCAGTTAACCCCAAGCCATCGAGATTTGGCATTTGCACATCGGTGACAACGGCATCCACGGTGTGCGATCGCAGTTTGTTCAATGCATCCAGACCATCCACAGCAGTAATCACTTGATAACCTGCGGTTTCTAAAATCCGCTTTTCTTGAGTGCGTGTGGCAATAGAATCTTCCACTAATAAGATGGTTTGTTTTGTGGGCGCAAATTGACGAGTTTGGGTAGAAGAGATGGACTGCGATCGCGATCGGGCTGACTTCACCAAATCTTGGGGATTCAACACCATACACACATCTCCAGTGCCTAAAATTGTTGCCCCAGAGACATTGCGGACTCGTTTAAGTAACTGACTTTGGGGTTTAATCACTACATCTTGCTCATCCACCAAGGCATCTACCACCACACCCAGTTGTGCTTGCCCAACCTGAAGAATAATACAGGAAAGCGCCGTTTCTTGAGTTAACCCAGATGGCATCGGGGGCAGTTCTAATAGATCAGCCAATTGCACAATCGAAATGGGTTGGCTATCCCGAATTACTGTATCATGTCCCTCTAAAGGAAAAATCTCTTCTGACTTGATCAAGCAGGCGGTTTGCACAAACTCGACTGGGATGGCGTAGGGCATTTCGTTCACTTGCACAATCAAGACATGGGCGGTTGCCAAGGTGATACCGAGATTGACGCGCAGCGTACATCCCCGTCCAGGTAACGATTCCACCTCAATCGAGCCTTTCAATTTCTCAACATTGGTTTGCACCACATCCAGCCCCACACCCCGTCCTGATATTTCTGTAACCAGGGGTGCTGTTGAAAACCCCGGTGCGAAGATCAACGCCTGGATCTGGCTGGGAGTCATTGTCGCTGATTCTTCCTCCCCGCAAATGCCCCGTTTCACCGCTATTTGTTTGATTTTATCCAGGTCAAGTCCCCGTCCATCATCACTGATTTCCAGCACAATGTTAGTGGGAGTCTGGTAAGCCCTAAGCCGAATCGTTGCCGTTGTTGGTTTTCTTAGCCGTTCCCGTTCCTGTGGTGGTTCAATCCCGTGATCGATCGCATTCCGCAGGATGTGCATTAGCGGATCTTTCATTTCTTCCAACAGGCGTTTGTCGGCAAGGGTGTCTTTGCCTTCTGTGATCAACTCCACCAATTTTCCCTGCTGCTGCGCCAGATCGCGCACCATCCGGGGGAAGAGATTGAAGATCGTGGCAAAGGGCAGTAATCGCAGAGTCCGAATCCCTTCTTCTAGATCGCCACTCAGTTGTTCCAGTCGGGTTGTGTCTTCTGAAAGGGAACTCCGCAGGGTTTTCACCAAATGACCCAGTTGCTCTAATCGTTCTTCAGAGTGATGATGAAAAGTTTCCAGACGCTGGAGGGCGACCTTACCCTCTTGCTCTCGGCTGAACGCAAACCGATTAGTGAACAAATCTCGGTTCCATTCTTCCCACAGATTAGCGATCGCCTCAATTTCTCCCAGCCGATGAGCAATCCGAATTTTGGTCACGGTTAACTCCCCTGCTTGCGTCATCAACGTATCCAGCTGGCGAGTGCCAACGCGGATGGTTTCGATGCGGTAGGAGGGGGATTTTGGATTTTGGATTTTGGATTTTGGATTTTGGATTTTGGATGTTAGATTTTGGATTGATCCGTTTTCCTCTTGCTCTTGATTTCTATCAAAGGTATTGTTTTTTACTGTATTTGTGAATTCAATACTGTTGACTTCTGGCTCCTGACTCCCACTCTCTGCCCCTTCCCTCTTCCCCGCTCCCATCAATTCTGCCAGAGCATAAAAGGTATCAACCCTGGCAGGTTCTCCGGTGACGGCTTCGTGAACGAGTTTGCGGATAGCGGCGATCGCATGAGCGAGGCGTTCATAGGGTGTGTCTGTCGCAGCATTGCCCGGTGCGGAGATCGGGTTTTCTTGCCGCTTGAGTTGAATCAAAACATGCTCAATCTGATGTGCCAGAGTGCCCACATCTTTGACTCCCAGCATATTGGCATCGCCTTTCAGAGAATGCGCCTCCCGCATCAAGGCTTCCAGGACAGCCAGATCATCGGGATGGTTTTCCAGATGCAGCAATCCATCATCCAGGTTTTGCAGGTGTTCTTCGCTGGCTACTTTGAAAACATCTCTCAGTTCTTCATCATCGATCATCATGGTGTTATGGCAGGGGTGAGGGAATTTTAGATTTTAAATTTTGGATTTTAAATTTTGGATTTTGGATTTTGGATTTAAAAGCGTTCGACTGACTTGTACTGAGCGTTGTCGAAGTAGCGTTTTTGCACTGAGCTTGTCGAGTCCAAAATCTAAAATTAAGTGACAAGCGCCTGACTTGATTGCTGGTTTCAATCTAAAATCTAAAATCTGTCTTGAAAAGTTTGCTCAACGGGGGGAACCCCCGCACGCAACTTTTCGCAAAATCCAAAATTGGCTGACTAAATGGTTGCCTTGAGTGCTTGCGCTGACTCGTTTAGTTGTTGAGTACCAGAGCGGATCTGGCCAATGCCACTGGCAGTTTCACGCGCCGCAATATTCAGGTCATTCATGGCAGAGACAATTTGCTGAATGGCGATCGCTTGCTGGTTGATATTGAGTGAAATCTGTTGACTGTTGAGGACAATGTTATTCACTGCACCTTCTACACCTGCAAAGGACTCTGACGTTTCCTCGGCAATTCGTGCCCCTTCTTCCACGGTTTTAGTGCCTTCATGGGTGACGACGACGGTGGTATTAATGGCAGATTGAATGTCGCCCACCAGGGTGTTGATCTTTTCGGTTGATTTTTTGCTCTGGTCTGCCAGTTTGCGAATTTCGGCAGCGACGACGGCAAAGCCTTTACCGTGTTCCCCTGCCCGGACTGCTTCTACAGCCGCATTTAACGCCAGCATATTGGTCTGACTTGCCAGATCGCCCACCAGACCAGAGATACTGCCAATCTGTTTGGTTTGTTCATTTAGGCGTGTGATGTGATCGGCAATGGCTGCCACTTTCTGCCGTAGGGTTTCCATGCCCTTCAGTGTGCGTTTTACAGCTTCAGTACCTTTGCCTGCAAGGGTCAACGCCTGCCGTGCGCCTGCCGCCGCCGATTCTGCTTGTTGGGCTGACTGCTGCGATGAGGCTCCCAATTCATCGATGGTGATGGTGGTTTGATTCACCGAAGCTGCCTGCCGGGTAGCAGTCCGTTCTTGTTGCTCAACTGCCGCGGCAATTTCATTGGTGGAGGCAGCCATTGTTTGCACAATTTCAGCAATTTTGCCTGTCAATGGTTTAGCAATTTTGTTGCTCAGAAAAAGTCCTAGTAAGATTGCCCCCAGAGGTCCGGCAATGATACCAGTAATCACCCAACTTGTCGTCAGTTGAGAATCCTGACTGGCGGCTTTTATTGCATCTTCAGCAGTATCCTGATTCATTTTGACGAGTTGCAACAATGTCTCATCTGCAACCGTAAAGGAAACATCATTTTCTCTAACAGCATCTTGTCTGATTTTTGCGAGTTGAGCGGCAGCAGCGATCGCCACCTTCATTTCTGGAGAATTCTCCAGCTTCTGACTGATCAATTCAAGCTGTCTGGCAGTGGGGTTGGGAATACCTAACCGGGCAAAGTCCTGATAAGCCTGAAAATAGGCAGCATCATCCTGCTTCCACGCCTGCCACTGTTGCTTAAACGTCTGGTAGAGTTTGTCCTCGTCGGGAGTGCGGATCGCGGCATCATATTCCTCAAAGCCTGCGTCAATCTGCTTCCAGGCTGTCTGCATTCGATTTAGCTCAGACTGTCTGGCTGCGGAGGTTAGTTCGGGGTTGCTAATCGCTCGCTCTATCGACTGGATCTGGCTCTGCCCTTGATTAATTCTCCACAACCCGTCGATGCTGGGTAGGCTATTAAGGCTGAGGGTGTCGATATGGCTGCTTAATTGATGGATACCCCACCAGCCGACAGAGCCGATGACCAAAACGACACCGCCCATGAGAAAAAATGAACCCATCAATCTTCCGTGCAGAGAGATATTCTTCAACATAGCTGTAACTCCAAGACATTTTTAGACAACGGCTTTTAGTTCCTGAGCGGCATCGTTGAGCCGTTGCGTGCCGACTTTAATTTGACTGATGCCAGAGGCGGTTTCTCTAGCGGCAATATTCAGCGAGTTCATAGCTTCTACCACTTGTTGCACGGCGATCGCCTGTTGATTGGAAGTCAGGGAAATTTGCTGACCGTTTAATGCGATCGTTTTGATAGCATCCACAATCTTTTCCACGGTTTTCGTGCCTTCACCTGTCACCATGACGGTGGAATTGGTCGATTTTTGAATGTCTACGACCAGTACATTAATTTTTTCAGCCGATCGCTTACTCTGGTCTGCCAGTTTGCGAATTTCGGCAGCGACGACGGCAAAGCCTTTACCATGTTCCCCGGCTCGCACCGCTTCTACTGCCGCGTTGAGTGCCAGCATATTAGTTTGACTTGCCAGATCACTAACCAGGGTGGAGATCATGCCGATTTGATTGGTTTGTTCGCTCAGGTGAAGAATTTGGATCGCAATGTCGCCTACTTTTTCTCGTAGGCTCGATTCGCTAGTCTGCCCCTCTTGAGTGCGACCGTCTACCAGCAACAACACCTGCCGCGCTCCTGCGGCTGAGGCTTCTGCTTGTTCGGCAGACTGGCGCGAAGAAGCCCCCAATTCATCCATTGTGGTGGTGGTTTGGTTGACAGAAGTGGCTTGTTGGATGGTGGCGCGTTCTTGCTGCTCGATCGTCGTGACAATTTCAGTGGTGGAAATGGCGATCGCGCTGGCAGAGGCGTTCATCTGGCGGGAAGTGCGGCTAATCACCCAGATGCCAATTAAAATAGATAGCACGAGGGAGAGTCCACTTGCTAACATCACCGTTAGCTTAAGGGCATTGAGCGCCTCTTGTTGCTGTTTTGCGGCAATTGCAAAAGTCTGATCTTCTCGATTCTGCATTTCTTCAATCATGTCTACGACATCCTGCCCTTGATTGCGGGAATTTCCCTTACTCCAGCTTTCAACGGCTTCTTTGACTTTGCCCTGATCCACCTTTGCCATCAGGTTATCGTCAAAAGCAATCAGTTTATTCAGCAGTTCCTCCAGTTTGGTTAAAGACTGTCGTTCCTGTTGCGATCGGGTAAGTGCGATCAGTTTTGCTAGAAATTCCTTGGAATCCTTTTGAGTCTTTTGGTAGCTCTCAAGCGATTGCTGATTTTTTTCTAACAAATAGCCTCGATTTGCCTTAGAACTACTTTGCACACTAACAGAAAGATCATCAAGTATTGAGTTAATGTCATAAGAAGACAATAAATTTTCTGACCGTTGGTTCACCGTGTTGATATTGATGATCGTCACTCCGGCAGAAACTAACAATGCCAGCACGGGAACGGCATACCCGCCAATAATCCAGTATCTCAGTTTCCAATTTTGCTTACTTTCCATCTTGTTATCTCCTGTAAGTCGATAAGTTCGAGAATTTCCAGATATTGCTGTCACACAATGAGAGGATTTTAGATTTTAGATTTTAGATTTTAGATTGACCAAAAAGAAAAAGGTACAAGCCCATAAATAAATTTAGGGGCTTGGTAAATGTTTGACTTTTGACTTTTGACTTTTGACTTCCCCGAACGCGAGTGCGTCTCCAAGAGTTGGGGCTGACCCCATTGACTTCAGGGGTGAAGTATTCTGAATTCTGAATGCTTCTCATACAACACTCTGTAGTCTGGAGGCTGCGTCATTGAGTTGGTGAGTGCTAACGCGAGTCTGACTGATGCCGGTGGCTGTCTCTCTAGCAGAGCTATTGAGTGCATTCATTGCCTGTAAAATTTGCTGAACCGCCATTGCTTGCTGATTGGCGTTGAGCGAGATTTGCTGAATATTCAATACCATCCGATTGACGGCATCGGTGACACTGGTAAAGACCTCCACCGTCTGCTTAGTCATTGCCGCCCCCTGTTTAGCAGTTTTTGTGCTTTCATCTGTCATCACAACGGTTGAGTTGATGGCGGATTGAATATCATTAACTAGCACATTAATTTTTTCAGCCGATCGCTTGCTCTGGTCTGCCAGTTTGCGAATTTCGGCGGCGACGACTCCAAAGCCCTTGCCCTGTTCCCCTGCCCGGACTGCCTCTACTGCCGCATTTAGCGCCAGCATATTAGTTTGATTTGCCAGGTCACTCACCAACCCGGAAATACTGCCAATTTGCTTGGTTTGTTCGTTCAGGCGCAGCATTTGGTCTGCTACCGCACTGACTCTGTGGCTCAAGGCTGCCATTCCTTCCAGGGTAAGGTTCAGTGATTGATTGCCTTGATCTGCCAAATTTAAGACCTGTTGAGCGCTGGTGGAGGCAGTGGATGCTTGCTGGGCAGACTGTTGGGCAGAGGCGCTGAGTTCGTCCATTGTAGTGGTGGTTTCGCTGACCGAGGCTGCCTGTTGGTTGGCTGTGCGCTCTTGTTGCTCGATCGTGGTGGCAATTTCAGCCGTCGAGGTAGCGATCGCACTGGCAGAGGCGTTCATCTGTCGGGCAGTGCGGCTAATCACCCACATGCCAACCAAAATAGATAGTAGGAGGGAGAGTCCACTTGCTAGCATTACCGTCAGCTTAAGGGCCTTGAGCGCCTCTTGCTGCTGTTTCGCGGCAGTTGCAAAATTTTGGTCTTCTCGATCCAGTATTTCTTGGATCAGGCTTGAAACTTTCTCAACCTGAGCGTGTACATTTCCCTTGATCCAGGTTTCAACGGCTTCTCTGACTTTGCCCTGATTTACCTTTGTAAGCAGGTTTTCCTGCAAAGCAATCAGGTTATTCAGCGCTCCCTCCAGTTTGGTTAAAGACTGTCGTTCCTGTTCCGATCGGGCAAATGTCGTCATTTTTGCTAGAGATTCCTTGGAGTTCTTGTGAGCCTTGCGGTAGTTCTCAAGCGTCTGTTGATTTTTTGACAACAAATAGCCTCGCATTGACTTAGCAGAACTTTGCACATTAATAGCAAGGCTATTAACGACTGAATTCACCTTATAAGAATGAACTAAGTCTTCTGATCGTTGGTTCACAGTGCTGATATTCATAACGATCGCACCGGCAGAAACTAACAGTCCCAGCACGGGAACGGCATACCCGCCAATAATCCAGTATCTCAGTTTCCAATTTCGTCTACTTTCCATCTTGTTATCTCCTGTGAGTAAATGAGTTCAATGATTTCCAGATATTGCTGTCACAGAATTTTAAATTTTAGATTGACTTCAGGTGTGGGGTATTCTGAATTTTGAATTCTGTCTTCTGACTCCTTGTCACACAACACTCTGTAGTTTGTAGGCTGCCTCATTAAGTTTGTGAGTGCTAATCGCTGTCTCTTTGGTCAGAATTCATGCTGAATTCTGTTTCAGACTTCTTCATTCACAACCAACACCTCTGAAGTGAGCAGTTTGGACAAATTGATGATGCTCATCATCCGATCGCGATAAGGTGCGACCCCCTGGAGATAGTCGTCTTTGGCAGAATGCAGAGCAATTGGAGCTGTGGTGATTTCGGAGGGATGAATATACGTCACATCAAAAATGTCATCGACGGCAATGCCCGCCACTCGTTGATCCAGACGAACCACAACGGCTTGCTGATGCGCTCGCACTGGATTCATGGGCAAATCAACCAGATGATTAATGTTAATTAATGTGACAATTTCACCCCGCAAGTTGATGTTGCCAACAATGTGCGCCGGACAGCAGGGAATCGGGGTAATCTTGTGAATATCGGTAAACTCATGCACCGTTTCCAAGCCAAACCCGAAGTACTCACCCCCCAACCCCACAACTGCCAGAGGCAAGAGCCACGCCGAATCTTCGTCAGCGATCGCACATCGGAGAGTTTCAGTTCGCTCTTGAAAAATCTGCCGCTCCTGGGAATCGAAATGATCGTATAAGCCCTGATTTAGGGCTGAATCAGATGGGTGTTTTAGTGCGTCATTGACTGAGCCGTTGTTAAAATCAGAATTTGGATTGAAAGCAGTCTCTATAAGGGCGTGTTGCACCAACAGTTCAGGATTGAGCAATGTAACGATGCCCTCCTCAACGTTGGCAATGCCAGTCACCAATCCATCGGGCAAACTCTCTTTTGACCGATCGCAGACATTGGCAGCGATCTGATCGGCTGCGATCGCTTGCACACTATCCACCTGACTAACGATAATTCCGATTCGTTGAGTTTGCCACTCCAGCACAATCATGCTGTCAGTCAGTTGAAAGGGGGGACGTGCTTGTTCTAAACGGTGATATAAATCCATCACAGGCAGAAACTTGCCTCGCAGGTTAATCACGCCCAAAATTGTACTAGGAGTTTCGGCGATCGCCGTCACTTCTGGCAGAAAGAAGAGTTCTTGCACGGCTGTAGCTGGAATGCCATAGCGTGAGTCGTTAAGGTTAAACATTAAATAAGATTGATCGTTCATAACTGGTTCAATTTAAGTGCTTAAGAACGTGTGCTTTTAATTCAGCAGTGGTTTGCTGGTTATTGGAATTGATCGCTTGCTCCTGGGGTAGATTTTGCAAAATTTCTAGAAGCGATCGCCAGATTTTTTGAGCCTGTTTTACATTTCCTTCACGTTCATATATAGAACCCAATTCCAGGTGAGCAGTAACAGAAGTGGGAGCCAGATAAATAATCCGTTTTAAGAATAATTTGGCACTGATCTGATCTCCTTGCTCTTCAGCAATTTGAGCCAACAAATGATAGGGTTCGCTGGCCAATGGGTTGATCTGGAGTGCCTGCTGACACGCCTGATTCGCCTGGGAGTAATCGCCAAAATTCGCGTAAGCTTCTGCCATCAAACAATATGCCTGAAAGTGTTGGGGAGCAAGAGCAATCAGTTGTTCTGCTATTTGAATGACATCGGCATAAGCTTCTTGAGTTAGCGATCGCTTGGCTGCATCTAAAAGGGTTTGTTGAGTGTTTATGCTTACGTCGAAGCCCGTTCCCAAGCTGGGGAGAGAGGGGTTAGAAATTCCGGTTTCCCCTCTCTCAAGTTTGGGAGCAGGCGTTAGCCTTTGACCTGAGCCTTGCTGAAGCAGATGTGGTCTATGTCGCTGATAAACCGCAGATTGCAGAAAATTTTTGACTTGAAACGGTTCAGTTTTTTGGCCATGTAATTCTGTGTGACCTGTGAGCAGAAACCCTCCTGGTGTCAGAGAGCAGTAAAACTTGTCTATAACTTGGGCGATCGCGTTGAATTCAAAATAAATAAACACATTCCGGCAAAGAATCAAATCCAAATCGTGAATGCTCCCCGCGTAAGCGGGGTAACTATCCTGCATCAGGTTTCCAGGTTGAAATGTGACCATTGCTCGAATCGCAGGATCGATTTCCCAACCTTTTTTGTGCGATTGAAAGTAGCGACTTTTGATCTCTGGAGTGGTTGTCCGAAAAGACCAATCGCTGTAAATTCCTTGTTCAGCCAGGGCGATCGCGGATTGATTAATATCTGTGCCTAAAATCAGAATGTCCCACGCATGATAGTCGAAGATCAGTTCCTTCAGCAGAATCGCAAGTGAGTAAGCTTCTTCACCGGTCGAACACCCGGCACTCCAAAGCCGTAATGTCGGTCGATAAAATTCTCCATTGGCAGCGTTGCAGTGAGTTAAACTAAGCTGCCGTTTGCGCTCGATCAACTCTGGGAGCAGCTGATTTTTGAGCAGCGAAATTTGCCCCTGATCTCGAAAAAAATAAGTTTCAGTAACAGTGAATAAAGAGATTAGTTCTTGCCACTCTGTTCCACTGGGAATCAATTGATTTATTGCTACCAGGCGCTGGTAGTAATCATTGAGTGAGGATAATCCCAGTGCCCGGATGCGAGTCAAAAGATTTTTCTTTAATGTATCTTGATACTGTGGTTGAATGTGAATGCCGAATGTATCAGCAATCAGATCAACCATTTGCAACAAACTCAGGTCATCACTGCGTTGAGGATTGGGTTCAAATAAAATGGGGCGATCGCCGATCATCTGATTCATCACTAGATCATTTTCGAGCGGATAGGCTTAGGTTTCCCATTTCAATCGCTAACTCTCACTAATTGATGGCAGCTAATGGTAAAAAACAATTAGCGATTCGCAATTAGCACTATGGCAAATTTTCTCCAACCGCCAAGGTTACGCATTGGCGAAGATACTGAAGAAGAACGACGCGCCACTTGGCTAGAACTTTTTTATGATTTGGTTTTTGTAGTTGCAGTTTCTCAACTCGCTCACAATCTCAACGAAGATATCTCTCTATCAGGATTGTTTGGGTTTGTAGTTTTATTTATAACTGTTTGGTGGTCATGGATTGGCACTACATTCTACGCCAACCGCTTTGACAGCGATGATGTCGGACATCGACTGTTGATTGGTATACAAATGACTACTCGCTATGCGATTGGTTTTGCGATCGCTCATCTGTGGTTCAGTAGCATTATGCTCTCTAGCTGTCAGTATTCTCCACAGAGTTGGGGTGATCCGTTATTGCAAAATCCGTTCCCAGTATCGACTTGGGGGTGCAGTTGTGCTGCTAGCGATCGCCATCTTAGGCAAAGGTTTGTTACCTGTTGCAGTCATTGCCCTTGTCGCTGTAGTTTCTGCTGGGCAAGTAGTTCAAGATTTGTATCAGAGTCGTCCCACTACTCGCTTGGTTGACCCAGAAATCTAGCTCATAGCGCAGTGGCGCACATCTGTGCGCCACTACGACCTATCCACGTAATTTCAATATGAGTCATTTTCTGAGACGCATCTATCGTATAGAGTATTTTTTAATTTTATAAATAAATATTTATATAGTTATTTAAAGATTATGTAATCTCAGCATTCAAACCTGACGCTGTAATGCTTATCACTCAACGTCTTGCCGTCTATCAGAGGTGACAGAACCAAAAGAGGAATGTCAAGATTATGAGATGTACCTTTGGTTTGTTAAGTCAAGTAGCTGAAATATTTATTAATATTATTAATAGGAAGTGTAAATTCAGCGTCAGCAGTCCGAAAAAATTCCTAATGACAGGTATTTCGCATCAATCACCAAATTCTTCACCAACGGAACAGTAGATCATGAAAGACCAAGAACCATCAGACTCTAAGCAATTCGTCGGAAATCTCAAGAATGGGATTTGGCTGTTTGGGCTGTCATCTTGGGTATTTGGCATTACCGATCGCAGTATTGCTTCATTTGCCGATGGCTATCTATCTGCTTTGGATTTGACGCAACTATTCACAGCAGCGACATTCTTTGTGGCGTGGCTATTTTTGAAACCGACATCTAGAGTTTAAGATCGGCGACTGGTTGAGTAAGTTGATGAATCATGAGTTACTTTGTAATAATACATTGTAGCAATGTGCATTATTTTAGGAGTACTATGAGTACCACAAGTTTTCGGCTGGATGATGACCTGCAAGAGAAACTTGACACCACCGCTACCCGCCTTCGGCGTTCTAGGGGCTGGATAATCAACGATGCCCTACGCCAGTACATTGAACGGGAGGAGCGGAAAGAGCGGATGATGGCAGAGACTCAAGAGGCGATCGCCGATATTGAGGCAGGTCGTGTAGTCTCCGGGGAAGAGGTGATGAAGTGGCTAGAGACTTGGGGAACTCCCTCTGAAACCAAAGCTCCTTTGCTATGAGGCTTGAGTTCTCGGTCAGTGCCGTCAGGGATTTGACCCGGCTGAGGGAGTTTATCGCGGTTCACAACCCGAAAGCAGCAGAACGAATATCTCTTCGACTCCGACAGGCGATCGCAAAACTGGTACTGAACCCCGATATCGGGCGCCCCCTTTCGGAGGTTGAGAATATTCGTGAACTTGTGGTTGGTGATTATGCTGTTCGATATCTGCGCCTTGAGGAGGTAATCAAGGTGCTACGGATATGGCATGGCAAGGAGTTTCGTGATTTGGAGTAATATAACCCAATATAAGTAAGTCGGCGCAATTAAAGCTAACTGGCTGGGGCTGTCCTTTGTCCTTTGTCCTTTGTCACTTGTACTGAGCGACGCGTTGCCCTGAGCTTTGCCGAAGGGTCGAAGTATTCGTCATTGGTGAAGGTTTTAAGCCTATTTACGTTTCGTAACATAATTTGGTTTATTTCCAACGACTTACTTAGTTCAGTTAACATTTATTCCTTCTCTTCCTTTGCGACGGCAGTCCGCTCATGGGGGAAACCCCCAAGACCGCGCTGCCTCTACTTTGCGTCCTTTGCGGTTCGTTAAAAAAATTGATTTCGACAAAGAGTTTTAGCCTTAACCCAAGCGTATTGAAATATAACCTACTCGCCACATTCCAACAGTTCTACAAAAATTTTTCTAATTTTCCGGAATTGATTATGCTCAGGTGGTAGTATCTATCAGACTACCGATTTATACTGAAACTCTATAACAAACCTTCGGGGAATATAACCCCATTTCGGATTAAAAGCCCGGTCATCATGGCCGGGCTTTTGACAAGGAACTTAAATAATTCGTAATTCGTAATTCGTAATTAAGTTTTGTAACGGGGGACTTAAACCCACCGAATTTGGTTAAAAAAATGGGTAACTCTGGAAAATCCCAGAATTACCCCGAATTTTAAAAGTTAGGAATTGTTTTTAACTCGTAACTCCTAACTCCTAACTACTGATTAATTAGGCAAAGGCGGCGGTTGTCACATCGTTATTTGATAGAATTTCTTGCAATTCTTCAGCGTCTACGGTTTCTTTATCAACCAACATTTGCGCTATCTCATCTAAAATGTGGCGGTTACGCACTAACACTTCTTTAGCGCGTGTGTAGGCTACATCCACAAGTTTGCGGACTTCTTCATCAATGGCGGCGGCGGTTTCTTCGGAGAAATCACGCTCTGACATGATATCGCGTCCCAGGAACATATTACCTTGCTGACGACCAAGGGCAACTGGGCCTAAGCGATCGCTCATGCCAAATCGGGTGATCATCTGACGGGCAACCCGTGCTACTTGTTGTAAGTCGTTAGAAGCACCAGTGGTAACTTCTTCTTCACCAAAGATTAATTCTTCAGCAATTCGACCACCCAAAGCCACTGCCATCTGATTTTCCAGATAAGCGCGGCTATACAAACCAGTGTCCATCCGGTCTTCACTGGGGGTAAACCAAGTTAAACCACCTGCGCGACCACGAGGAATAATGCTAATCTTTTGCACAGGATCGTAATCTGGCATCAAAGCACCAACCAAGGCGTGACCAGCTTCGTGATAAGCTACCAAGGTTTTGCGCTTTTCGCTCATTACCCGGTCTTTCTTCTCTGGGCCAGCTAATACACGATCGATCGCGTCGTTGATTTCATCCATCGAAATTTCAGTCAAATTCCGGCGTGCTGCCAAAATTGCGGCTTCATTCAACAGGTTGGATAAATCTGCGCCAGTAAATCCAGGGGTACGACGGGCGATTTTATCCAAGTCCACATCTTTCGCCAAGGTTTTGCCACGGGCGTGTACCTTGAGAATTTCGCTACGTCCAGCATAATCGGGACGGTCTACCACAACTTGACGGTCAAAGCGACCAGGACGCAACAGCGCTGCATCTAGGACATCAGGACGGTTGGTAGCAGCAATAATGATGATGCCAGTATTACCTTCAAAGCCGTCCATTTCTGTGAGCAACTGGTTGAGGGTTTGTTCCCGCTCATCGTTACCACCGCCTAAACCTGCACCCCGTTGACGACCTACGGCGTCAATTTCATCGATGAAGACGATACAAGGTGCGTTGGTTTTAGCTTGTTCAAATAAATCGCGGACGCGGGATGCACCGACACCGACGAACATTTCCACAAATTCCGAACCGGAGATCGAGAAGAAGGGTACACCTGCTTCACCAGCTACCGCACGAGCTAGGAGGGTTTTACCAGTACCAGGAGGGCCAACTAACAGCACACCTTTAGGAATTTTTGCACCAACGGCGGTAAAGCGATCGGCGTTTTTCAGAAAGTCTACGACTTCGTTTAATTCCAACTTGGCTTGGTCAATACCAGCGACATCGCCAAATGTCACCTGAGTTTGTGGTTCCATTTGGACTCTGGCTTTGGATTTGCCAAAGTTCATCGCTTGGCTACCTGGGCCACTTTGAGCGCGACGTAGCAAGAAGAATAAGCCAACCAAAAGCAATACAGGAAAAAATAAGCTGCTCAGTGCCTTAAACCAAAATCCTTCATCGGTTTGGGGCAAAACAGAAATATCAACGCCTTTTGCAGACAGAGTATTGATCAAGTCTGGATCGTTGACTAAGGTAACAATCAGTTTATTTGGGTCATATTTGGGTGTAACCAGTGCTGTAGAGCGATCTGCACTCAAACTGACTTTTTCTACTCTGCCTTGTTGAACTTCTTGAATAAACCGACTATATCGCCATGTCTCTCTGCTCTGGGGTTGTTTGTCAAAAAATGCTGTTCCCAGCGCAATGACGACAATAAACAGCAGCGCGTACAGCCCCGCATTTCTCCATTTTTTATTCACTAAGGTCTATCCTCCTGTATTTTTCGCGCCATCGCCTAGCTTCTCTGCTCGGAAAGGTCATTGTTAAGAATTATGTTAACTTATCTTAAGTGTAACAACATGGCGTAGCTATCTTGCTAGAAAAAGCTCCCTGATTTGCTGAAAACTAGGATGGTAGGGATTATATTGTAGCGATCCTGTGGGCTGATGAACGGTATGAATCGGAATAATTTCTACCACACTATTAGTGTAGGCGATCGCTTCAAATCTCTGGACTAACTCAACGCTCCAAGTTTCTTCTCGCACTGGCTGCTGGTGGTTTTGCAACCAGTTTACTAGTTGCGATCGCAAGATTCCCGGCAAAATTTTTGCCTTTATTGGCGGTGTCCACCAACTGCGATCGTACCATCCCCAAAGGTTGCCTGTGCTGGTTTCTAGCCAATTTCCTTCAGCATCCACTAATATTGCTTCATCAGCATCTAAGCTAGTTCTTGCCAACCAAGCACTCAAATAGTTTCCGGTTTTATGAGAGGGGAGAGAGCGATAAAATTCCGGGCTAGCAACGGCGGAGATTATACCAGTTTTTTGTTTTCCTGTCAAATTTTGTGGTAATAATCTGCCAGTTATCCACTCACGTCCATCGGGAAAAAGGGTAATTCTGAGAACGGGGAAATGTGCGAGGAGAATTTCGGCACCTTGACGCAGACGATTCCAATCGGGTTGCTGCCAACCAAAAGATTGTATTGAGAAAAGTAGGCGATCGCAGTGTGAGAGCCAATTGGTTAAACTACTATCTAGCGAGTTCTGATAAACCCGCAATGTTGTAAAAATAGTCGCCCCATAAAGTAACCCTGGATCATTAATATCTAATTCTAGGGTTTGGGAATGAATTAATTTACCGTCATACCAAAAAATGTGATTTTTCACACTCATTTTGTTTGTCGCTACAACTCTATTGAAAAGTGATGACTTGTAATGCTCATGCGCTGCATGAGATAAAACCTGTGAGCGGCAAATCGCTGAACACCAGAATCAAGGCTCAGGTGTTTACACTCATGATTTCTTGCATATTCAATTAGCCACTGAAATAACTGTTGACCATAGCTATGTGACCGCTTTAACTCATCAACAACTAAGTCATCAATATATAAAAACTTTCCTGATGCTAAACACGTAGAAATGCGAAATCCAGCCACTGCCACAGCTTGCTCCTCTACTTCCAAGAATGCAAGTTGATATCCTTCTTTCATTTGATATCGAACTTGTTCTACAAACTTAGCCGGCTCTTGGTGAGGGCGCAACTGGGAGATAACAGGAAAACACTTTAATATTTGAAAGTCAGATTCTCCTAATTGTATTGACACTAGTATTGCTCCTAAAAATTACGAATTACGAATTATTTTAATCCTTTGGGGGAAATACAATTTTATGAGTACCTTCAGGAGTTGTAATTACTTTTCCTCCCAAAGCTTCGATTGCCCTAATTGCGCGTTTGCGACTTTTCTCATCAACTTGATTATTTAAAACTATTGCCCAGGTAGAAATTTGAGCATATTTACTGTTAGGATTTCGACTCAAAAATTCAGCAGTTCTTTGGGAAGTATTAGCTATCAACTGACTCTCTGCATCTGAAAAGTTATTAGCCCAGCTTGCCGCCGTTGCAAAAGATTGTTGGGCAGCTTTAGCATTGCCTAAAAATAATAACTCATCAACTCCTTTATAACGCCACACATAATAAGACTTTTCGGGAACCCAGGGAGATAGTGATTTTAAGCCTTTTTTTGACAATGCGATCGCGCGTTCTGGCATGGCAGCATACAATGAAGTACTGATAGAAAGACTCTGATACACTGCTAAAAATCGCGGGTCACGTTCTATAATTACTTCAAAATATTCTGGACTTAAACTATAACCTGTTTTATCCCGAACTTCATCATCTCCAAAATATTGTAAAAAATTGAGATATACCAAATCTGCGATGAAATTATCATAACCAAAACTAGGCATTTTTTGGAGAAAATTAAGATGGAGCTTTTCAGATTTTATTTCTTTTTCTAAAGTTTCTAAAGAGGCAGATTGTTTGCTATTTATCAGTTTTTGCAATTGGGGAAATTGAATCAAGCCAACTCCTAATATACATACACAAGCTACTAAAGGTGTAGCAAAAGCTTGACGCGATAACAACATACTTTTCTTGTTTTTCTCCGCATAGTTATATTATTGTATACATAGTGATATAGGAAAACTCGGCCAGCACTTGCGCGTTTACGCTTTGCTAGGTGAAATAGAAAACAGGTGGAGTAAAATAAACTGATTTACAGCAGTTTTCATGTATTTGAACCACATCTATCGTAGGGGCACAGCATTGCTGTGCCCCTACCCGCGTGGTCTATTTACCTGAAAATAGCTGTAAATCGTAGCATTATTTTATACTTGTATTATTTTTTGCTTTGAGATATACTTTAAGTTTATTTGTGTACAAGCAAGATATAATTTATACTTAATAAAACTAAACGCCCAAAAGCTAATTAAATTATTAAGTTTTTTTGACTTCAGTTACTTTTATTAAGTAAAAGCATTGAAAATTTTGACATCACCTATAATTGTATTTTGTTTAAACTATAACCTCCGAAATCTCATGGTGAATAATACTGTTAACGAAAACACAGAAAGCAATGGTCAAGCTAGCGAAAATGGAGAAAATAATAGTCAAATTAGCAAGCCAAGTAGTGAATTTAAAAGAAAAGTTAACAAGCTGAATACTAAGGGGGAAGGATTCAATATTGATGACGTTATTGATGCTATTAAAACAGCAATAGTTGAAGTTGTTGAGTTAGAAATCACCACTTGGGTTCCAGACTCGTCTACTCAGTTTGAAGAACTCCAAGGGCAACAAATTGCGAAGCCAGGTAATCGAATGTATACCATAATAAATCTAATTGATGGTGATATAAACAATGAAGTTGGTAGTCAGTTTGTTGGTAGCGGACCATATACAGAACTTCGTGAATTTCATCTAAGTCAAATCAAAGAAAGTCGGGAGATTATGCAAAAAAATATAGAAAGTTTGCAGAAGTTGTATGGATTTTTTATAGAAATTATCAAGTCTCGCAAAACTTTACAACAATCGCCATCGCGTCCATAGTAGTCGTTATTTATTAATAGTCACACTGAAATATCTACAGCATAGGAACCTGTCAAATAATTTTGGATTTTGGATTTTAGATTTTAGATTGACCCCAGCAATTAAGTCACTTGCTCTGTCATTTAATTTTAGATTTTGCGGAAAGTTGCTCTTGCGGCTCTGCCGACTTGAGTAAACTTTCCAAGACGGATTTTGAATCTTCAATCCAAAATTTAAAATCTAAAATTCGGTCAAACCGGGAGCATCCCAAATTTTGAATTTTACTATTATCCTGCCTGAAGATAGGAATAAGAGAATGAGGAAACGAACCGGACGAAACGAACCGCAAAGAACGCAAAGAGGAGGCAGCGCGTTGCGGGGGTTCCCCCCGTTGTAGCGACTGCCGTCGCAAAGGTAAGAGAGTTGTAAAGGGTTGTTGCATCAGTACCGTGAATTTTTCAAAAATTGGGATGCTCCTGTCAAACCCTATAGGTTAATTTGCTTTAAAGAAATTAAGGAAATTATTACTATGCCTAACGAAATTCAAGAACAAGCCACAGATTTGCTACAGAAAGTAGTCTCATCTGTACATGGATTAGTCGATGATATTACAGCTTTAGAAGTGAATACGATGGTTGTGGAGCAAATTACTGGCGCAAAGTTTAATGCTTGGCAAGGATATGAAGAGATTTATTCAATAAATGACAAAGACTATTTTGATGTCAAAGGAATTCCAAATCCAGACAATTTAACAGAACCAGAAAAAACTCAAGCTCAACAGCTACGCAAGCGTTATACAAGTCTATTTTCGCAACTTGAAAGAGAATATTTTTACATTCTTCTTGAAGAAAGTACTAAGACTAATCAGCCAGATCCCAGGATAATACAATATCACGAGCGTCTTAGATATAAAGTAGAACATCAAGCAAATATTGTTCAAGATGATCCGGTATACATAAAATTAGCTCAACCAATATTGCCTGCTCCAACTCCTGTTGCAGATAAACAAGATAATAATCAAAATAATTTACCACAAAGGTGGCAAGAGATTGAAAAACTTTTGAATAATGGTAAATTTATTCGTGCCCTGCGGAAATTATCTGAACTTAAAGCTGCACTTGATGGTGGTCATATTACCAGCCTAGATATTGATGTTATTTATGCTCAAACTGTTATGCAGTTAGATGGAGATATTATCAGTCGTTACCATAAAAAACTATTTGAATTACCTGAAGGTGATAGAGATTTAATCCTAAAAATACATAATGAAGGGATAGTTGCTGGAGAAAAACAGTGGCGTGGAACACTAGATTTTCTGATTGGTATTATACAAAGTCTCACCAAATTATCCCGATAATGAACGCTTATAAAACACACACAGATCATCAAGCTGATGTCCAACTCTCTTTCTTTGTGCAAATCCCTCAAGGCACTCCTATAGAACTTGAAATTAAGGTTGAGCCAGGACAGTATACTTTTTATCTAAATAAGGCAGTTTTAAAACAAATTGAGCAAGCGCAAAAAATAGGCTGCTCTCTGTACATTCCACCAAAATTACTAGCTTATCTTTGGTACTACAACTGCTTTAGCGATAATATTTGCTTTAGTAAAAATCCTGTGCAATATAATAAATTAGTAATTACTAAAAAAAAGTTTCAAATTTTTGACAATACTTTTATAGTAAGTTTTCTTAAATTATTGTGGACTAAATCATTACAAAATAAATCGACGTTACAGCATGGACTTACTTTTAATTTTTATTATCGAGAAGATTCATCAGCTTTATATTTTTGGAAAGAACAAGATATTGTTTTACAAAGTAATGTCTTATTTTATGGCGACATAATTCACAAAATCAGGAGTGATTTTATCCAAAATCCTGAGTGTTTAAATATTACTTATGTGCATTATTGGCTTATTGAACAAATACTAAACTATCTTCGGACTAATCTAAATCTGCTAGTTTGGGAGATAGCTTCGCTGTCTCCTGCTGGTTTTGTAGTTTACAATCTCTATCTAGCAAATGCAATGATATCAATATTTGCTTGGATAGGGTTAACTATATTATTTGCTACTACCCGCTATGTACTTGTTAATCAACTTCAAAGGCGTACTTCCATTAACTCTAAATTTATAAATAGGTTTATATGGACGCTGATTTGTCTTATCCCTAGCGTTGTTGTTGGTGCTACTAGTGGTTTTAGTAATGTTATTGCCTTATTATTGCCACTTTTGTCATTTATCGCCCCAGAACTTGCAGAGCGCATTTTAAGTTTTATCGGGCCGCGAGTTTGGAGACTTATCATCCGTCGGTTTCTGTCTTTATGACTATTTATAACTCTTTTTTAATAACTGCCAACATTGTTGTGCGATCGCCCAATCTTCTTGAGTATGAATAACTAATATCCGTACTGTTGAATCGGGTGTCGCAATATCCTCATCCACAGGTTGCTGCTGATTTTTCTCAAGGTCTATTTTCAGTCCGATAAATCCAAAGGCTTCACAGGCTGCTTGGCGAATTTCTGGAGAGTGTTCACCCACACCTGCTGTGAATACCAAAGTATCTAATCCGCCCAAACTAGTAAGCATTGCACCGATCGCAGAACGTAGGCGATGTACGTAGATATCCCACGCCAATTGAGCGCGGGAATTACCTTGAGCGATAGCAGCTTTCACCTCACGCATATCGCTAGATACACCTGAAATTCCCTTTAATCCAGAAGCTTTATTTAATACATGATCTAACCTTTCGACGGAGTAATTGCAGTATCGTAACAGATAAATCAGAATCCCCGGATCAACTGAACCAGAACGACTGCCCATCATCAATCCTTCTACAGGCGTGAATCCCATAGTGGTATCAATGCTGCGGCCGTTTTTAATCGCTGCTAAAGAGCAACCATTGCCCAGATGACAGGTAATTAACCGCTCAGGGGGAACATCTTGACCGAGAATTTGGGCAGCACGACCAGAACAGTATTGGTGACTGATACCATGAAACCCATAGCGACGAATACCTTCTTCCACCCACTCATAGGGTCCGGGATAGATTGCTGCTGCATCGGGTAGAGTGGTATGAAATCCGGTATCAAAGAGTGCTACTTGGGTGACATCTTTGAAGAGTTTTTCAATTGCTTCTATACCTTCTAAAGCGACTGGATTATGTTCGGGGGCAAGATTAGACAGACGTGCGATCGCCTTTTTGACATCCTCAGTAATTACCACACTATCTCGATAATCCTGTCCACCATGTACTATCCGATGCCCCACCACATCGATTTCTGACAACTGATCAATTACCTTGGTAGCACCATAAGTAAGTGTATGGAGCATATATGTGAGGTGTGCCTGTGGGGAATCAGCAGAGATTGATTCTTCCAGCGTTGCACCCGTAGCGGTTTTTACCTCAATTTCTGCCGCACCCCGATCTTGAGTCCAGTTGATTTTCCCTTCCCAAAGAGGTTGGGGTACTTCGGTGGGGAGAGCCTCATCTGCAATCTCGTACAGGCAACTCTTTTGGCTACTCGATCCGGCATTCAATACCAATATCTTCATATGACAATATAAAATAATTTGTAATTCGTAATTAAAAACATGAGCTGCTTTGATCATCTCACTAAATCTAGCCCTATGCTTCTAGCCTATGGGTATAATATGCAGGCTCATTTTGGGTCGCACCAAAGGTGTGCTTCCAGCGATCGCGTCCATCGCAGCAGTCACTTGTCTGCTGCTATCACAGAAAAGCGATCGCTTGCGCTTGTTCCAAAGGCGATCCCTCCACAGAACCTTGAAAACTGAATGCACTGTAAATGCCAGCGATGCATCCAATGAAGGAGGGAGTCTAAAGCTTAATGTTTCCTCTGCTCGCACTGTCCACTAAAGTCATCATAGGCACGCTGAATATCAGAGTTAGTTACCTTCCTGTCACCTTGACTTTCGGTTAACTCTTGTTCAACTCTTTGATAGCATTCGTCCCTTGTGTCTTTATAAGTACCAGACAAAGCCCCTATAATAGTGCATCCGCCAAACAAGAAAATTAAGAAGCCCCAAAATACTAACTTAAATTCTTTTTCTCTTTTCCGAGCCTCTTTTTTGAGTTCCTGAGATGCTTCTGCACTCATTGCTGGACTAAAATCAGGTATTTTTGGGGCTTCTGTATTAGTTAAGCTAAATCTTTCACTCCAGACTACGTGACTACCTTGTGATTGACGCGCGTATATCTTGACATGCCTAATAGATTCAAGGGCTAACGACATTAAACCCTTGCGAATTGTGCCAACTAACAACTCTTGGCTCGGTGCTTCTGGCGATTCTAGAATGACCTGCAAACAGTCATCTTTTTTGGTGACTTTAGCAATAATACGTTTTCCTTTTAAGAAGTTATTTATCAGTGCCGCGATCGCATTTGCGTCACCTTGTTTGGCCAGAGTCAGTATGCTTTGTGGATTCATTTTAACTATTTTTTCAACAGACTATGCTTAGAAAGCCTAAAAAGCGATCGCCCCGTCAGGAGAAAGCGATCGCTTTCAACCGATCTACTTGTAGTTGTTAAGGTCAGCAAGCTTTTGTTTGAACTTCTGTGCCTCATCACATTGAGAAGATCCCGGTTTAAGTTCACAAAGTAAGGACATAGTATTAAAACCATTCATATCAATCATTCTTTTGTTTAAAATTAACCTCTCGTTCCAAGCGACTTGGGCTTTAACAGTTACATATTGGCACTCACTTTTTTGCCGATATTTAACTATACAGTCCTTGTACTCTTGAGTTATTTGCTCAATCTCCTGTCCTTTTTGTTCTTCCAGAATTTGTAAATCCTCATAAGTCAAGTCTGAGCTAATGAGCGGTTGTTTACTAGGCGATAGCGAGGCGCGAGAATACACAAATACAGCACCGCACACTACCAAAATACTGGCAACAAACCAGACGTAACGCGGCCAGGGCTTAATTTTCATACTGCTATCCCCTAAAAAGAAGAGATAAAAACCCACCAAGGATTGACATGAGGATGATTGATCCGATAACGCCAAAAGCAATTTTTGCAGAAAGCTCTTTACTAAAATCGTTAAAGTCTTCTCTAAACTTGCTGAACTCTTGACGCAACGCTATAAGCTCATCGACGGCTGGGTTTATCTGCTTGGGCGGAACAGACTGCAAAGGTTTCTTCTGGGGATTATTCATGATGAAAGGAATGTGGTTGTATCTATCTAGCCCAAAATCAACTCACATCTATCACTTGCTGAGAATTTTTCACTCTTAGTTAACTTTTCAAAAACGGATGCAAAATACATCCGCATTCGGAAAGGTAACTTTCCACAAGAGCGATCGCTTTGTCATCACCAGGGCGATCACACTTACCCAGTAGTCAAAGTCAGAAAAAGTACTTTTGTCTTTGACTGCTGCTATCACAGAAAAGCGATCGCGCCAAACGTGAATACGATTTGCTGACGACACTTTGTATTCATGCCACCCACTCAGAGGGATAAAAACGGTGTACTGCTGCCTCATTATCATTAGCCATTTGTGGCATGAATGCCCTGTGAGATGACTTCAGCCATCGTTTCCTCTGCCTTGGGCTACAGAACCTTGAAAACTAAATATACGAGGTGAAATTGGAACCGACATCGGCACAGTTAAAAGCACTTTACCAAAGATGTGTAAGAGCAAGTAATTTGCTTCAGCCAATCAACCTAGTAAGGCTTGATAGCCGCACCAACCGAATAGTTATGTTAGTTGGAGAGACAATACAAATAGAGATACTTCCAAGTGGAGAGGTACTAATCGAATGACTACACCAAATTATGAATCATTGACAGAACAAGAGTTACGCGATTACGTGCAGCGCAATCCTCAAGATGAAGATGCTTTTCAGTATTATCTAAGCATTATTCGCTCTCGTCCTGGTGTGCTTTGCACAACAGATGAAGAAGCAGATACAGAAATGCAAAGGCGGGTTAATCAGCAAGCCAGTTAACAGCGATTAAATTCTTAAAAAAGCGTTGTGTTAACAGCACAACGCTTTTTTACCTTCGCGCCGGAGTATATCTTGTCCTCCTTGTCCATAGCAACTGCTATCACTAGAATGACTAGAAAAAACTCCAATAATCCCACAGGCGCTAAATAAGAAAATTAAGCCCCAAAATACCAAGCCAAGCTCTATTTCTCTTTTTCGAGCCTCTTTTTTGAGTTCCTGAGATGCTTCTGCACTCATTGATGGACTAAAATCGGGTATTCTTGGGGTTTCTCTAGTAGTTAAGCTTAAATCTTTCACTCCAGACTACGTGACTGCCTTCTGATTGATGCGCGTATATCTTGACGTGGCTAATAGATTTAGGAGCTAACGACATTAAACCCTTGCGAATAGTGTTAACCAACAACTCTTGGCTTGGTGCTTCTGGCGATTCGAGAATGACCTGTAAACAGTTATCTTTTTTGGTGACTTTAGCAATAATACGTTTTCCTTTTAAGGAGTTATTTATCAGTATCGCGATCGCATTTGCGTCACCTTGTTTCGCCAGAGTCAGTATGCTTTGTGAATCCATTTTAACTATTTCTCAACAGACTATACTTAGAAAGCCCAAAAAGCGATCGCTCACAGATTTTCTATGAACTCTTCCGGTGTAAGTTTCAGGTAGAGGAAATTCCTCTAAGTAAAGCTGCGTTGCCTCTCTCAAGCTAGCAATTGCCTGTTCGATTGTCTTTCCCTGATCAACCGTACCAACTTCGGGACACTCAGCTATATACATATCGTCCTCTTTATAAATGAGGACTGCAAAGCGGCGAGTTTTCATGGTACTCTATCCTCAACTCTTTTTATAGCAAGCATAGCATCACCCTTTCTCTATAAAGATTGCCGCTAATGAGGGGGTTGCTGCCTCATTAGCGGCGCATTTCCAGCCAGAAGACTTTGATATTCTTTTTCGGAGATGGGCTTAAATTTTGTCTAAGTTCCACTAGCAAAGAATTGGTAAATAACCAATATGTAATTAATTCTGTCTTGGTACTTAATCCTAAGCCACTTGCTTAAAATTCAGCCCTTCCAATTGATTCTGCTCTACTAAGTCCTTGAACTTTTGAGATACTAATATTCCGAATTGACATTCTGGGACTGCAAAAAAATGCTGATCTTGAATTAACTCTTCTTTAAAAGCATGCTTTCTTATCCTTAAAACTTTACCAGTTTCTTCAAATATAAACAAATCCGCCTTTGAACGATCGAGGCAATCAATAATATTAATTACTTTTAAAATATTAAAGTCACCTTCATTGCATTGCAATGGCAGCAGTTTAACGCTATCACCAATTAAAGGCTCTAAAATTTTCCAAGCCCTATTATTACAAGCAAAAGTCCATCCAGTAACTCCAAGGAAATCACCTCGTTTAGTACCGAATGATTCAATTCCCACTGGTAAAGGTATCCATTCACTCTTTTCTTCAATATCTTGATACATGGCAAAATTAAGAAACCTTGATAAAATGTCATGTGAATTTTCTTGATCCAGAGGATAGAAGCGATCATAATTATCGTAATCAGGAATAGGAATATAAATATTCATGTAAATCTATCTCCATTAATTTCTCATTCCGGCAAACCCTTTACCCGCATCAAATCCAATTCCCGTTCAAATATTTCATCAATTGGTAACATTTGACCATCAACAGTCATAAATTTGTGGTCTTTTGTTGCCCGAATCAATGAACCATCTTCCAAACAATATTCAAACACCTCTTGTTGTCCGCGATCGTGCCATTGTGCCACAGGTTGCGTATAAATATTTCCATTATTATCAACGCTGTACACAGTACATTCAATGCGTTTTTCGACAATTTCCCCAATCGGCAGCAATCCATATTCTACTGTCAAGATTTCCGTGTCATAGCTTAAACAATATTCAGCAAACTTTAACATTTGCTCAAATAATTCATCCGCAACTTTTTTCTGAACGCCATTTTTCGCTGCACCATCAACGAATTTTTCTCGCTGCTTTTGCATCTCAGAAACTTTCTTTTTACCCATCGCCCGGCGCAGCAAGTCAGCTTGTCCTAATGTATATCCAGCCATATCCTGAGCAATTTTCATGATTTGCTCTTGATAGACCATAATTCCATAAGTTTCGTCTAATATTGGTTCTAGAATGGTGTGTTGATAATCAATCTTTTCTCGCCCGTGTTTGCGGTTAATAAACTTCGGAATCAATCCCGCATCTAATGGCCCCGGTCGATAAAGTGCCAAAATTGAAGAAATATCTTCTATATTAGAAGGCTTCAAATCTCGAACTATCTGGCGCATCCCAGAAGATTCTAATTGAAATATCCCTTCTAACTCACCTGCTTCTAATAATTCATAAGTTTTTTGGACATCTTTTGGCAGGTTGCTATGTTCGCCTTTAGCTAATATCCTTTGGGCTTTTCTTTCCTGGCGGGGAATTTCATCAGGATCAACCCGATATCCTCTCGTTTCTTGAATTAAATCAACGGTTCTTTGAATCAGCGTCAGGTTCCGTAAACCCAGAAAATCCATTTTTAATAAACCCATTGATTCCAAGTCTTCCATGAAATACTGGGTAATTACAGAACCGTCATTATTCTTCTGTAGCGGGACAATTTCATCAAGTGGATCGGCAGAAATTACCACACCTGCTGCATGAACACCAAAAGTTTTGTTAGTTCCTTCAATTCGCATCGCCATATCAAGCCAATGGCGAACATGAGGTTCTTTATCATATTTCTCTTTAAACTGTGGTTCTGGGGTTTCCTTAGAAATCATCACCTTGAGTTTTGTTGGTTTCCCCCGCACTACAGGAATTAATTTCGCCATTTTGTCAGCTTCCCCGTAGGGAATATTTAATACTCTGGCGACATCTTTTAAAACTGCTTTAGAAGTTAGGCGGTTAAAAGTAATAATTTGGGCAACTCTATCTGCACCATATTTATCAGTTACATATTCAATAACTTTATCCCGTTGTTCAATACAGAAATCCGTATCAATATCAGGCATTGATTTACGTTCTGGGTTCAAGAAACGCTCAAATAGTAACCCATGATGCACAGGGTCAATGTTAGTAATTCGCATTGCATAAGCAACTAATGAACCAGCCGCCGAACCCCGACCGGGACCCACAGGAATGTTGTTATCTCTAGCAAATTTGATGTAGTCCCATACAACTAAAAAGTATTTGGAAAAACCCATCTGCTGAATCATTTTCAGTTCGTATTCCAATCTTTCTTTATAGACGGAATCGACTTCCTGGCGAGATTTACGATTTAACCGTTCTAAAAGTCCGTTCCATGCAACATCTTCGGCGTAAGTATCAGCAGTATGACCAGAGGGAATGGGGGGAGTAGGAATCTGAGGCTCACCCATAATATGGTAAGGCTCGACTTTATCGGCAACTTCTTCAGTGGTAGCGATCGCTTCGATAATCACATCATCCGGCAAGTGGTCACGAAATAGCTGCCGCATCTCCTCACCAGATTTGAGATACTCTGTGCCGCTATAACGCATCCGCTTATCTTCAGCAATTAATTTGCCAGTTTGAATACATAGCAAAGCGTCGTGTGCTTCTACGTCAAAACAGGAAATAAAATGCGAATCATTGGTAGCAATAATTTTAATCCCTAGCTCTCTAGCAATTTTGACTATTTCAACATTAACAATTCGGTCTTCCTGGGAACCGTGGTCTTGAATTTCTAAATAATAATCATCACCAAATACATCTTTATACCATTGAGCAACTTTCCGGGCTGCATCTGGTCTACCACTGAGAATCGCTTGGGGAATTTCTCCACCCAAACAAGCGCTAGTGACAATTAAGCCTTCATGATATTCTTTTAATAAATCTTTATTAATACAAGGACGAGAAAAAATTCCTTTACCTTGAACACCTTTGAGGTGAGAAATTGTGGTTAATTTGACTAAATTTTTGTAACCTTTGGTATTTTTAGCTAAAACAACTTGATGATATTTGGGGCGGCGTTCTTGTTTCTCGATATCGCCGTTAATTACATACATTTCATTGCCGATAATCGGCTTAATATTTTGACTACGGCAGATTTTGATCAATTCAACCGCGCCATACATGACACCATGATCGGTAAGGGCGATCGCTTTCATCCCCAGTGCGATCGCTCGATCCACCAACTCTGGTAGCTGACTAGCCCCGTCGAGTAGACTATAGTCACTGTGAATATGTAAAGGAACAAAGGACATAAGCAATTCAAAATTAAAAATCAAGAAATATAACTACCGCAAGCATTAGTGCTAATCAGGCGATCGCTAGGGGTCTACCCAGTCGCATACCCTTTCGAGCCGGATTTTGCAAAGCAACGGGATCTTAGATTAACTTGTTTCCGAAATTTTCACTTCCGAAAGTGAAGTTTTAATAGTTACAGCAGTTAACCAGTATCTAGCCAATGAGTCAAACAGAGAGCAATACTTCGCCTCAAACCAAAGCTAGCCCCTGGTGGCAGCGTATCCCTCTCACTTTACAAATTGTCATCGCCTTAGTAGCCGCAGTCAGCGTCGGAATTGCCCTTGGTGCGGGGAATCCCAATCCCAGCAATGCCGTCTTAATCAACAATTTAGCAATTCCGGCTGAATTGGTGTTAAAGGCTCTCCGTGCCTTGGCTACACCCCTGATTCTGGTAGCGGTGCTGCATACCTTGATGACTACCAATATCCCTGGTACAGCCGGACGGCGGCTGGCAGTGCTACTTTTAACTAATACTACCGTAGCTATTTTAGTGGGACTTTTGGTAGCAAATGTTCTGCATCCGGGAACTTGGGGCAATGTAGCCACCTCAACAACTACACAAATAACTCCTCAAAATCTTGACCCTTGGGGAATACTCAAAGATGCTGTACCGGAAGCTGTCCTCAAGCCATTAGTTGATAATAATGTCATCCAACTAATTGTGATTGCCCTGAGTTTTGGCATCATCCTGCGGGGATTAAAATCTGAACAAATCGCCCAAGGGAAAAAAGGATACCAGTCGATAGAGGATGTCATCGGGATTTTATTTGAAGCGGTAGTCGGTGTTCTCAACTGGGTAATTGCCTTAGTGCCTTTCGCAGTCTTTGGGATTGTTGCTAAAACCGTTGCTATGCAAGGATTTACACCGTTTAAATCTTTGGGTGCATTTATCCTGGCGGTGCTGTTAGCACTGCTATTGCAGGCGTGCTATTACTTAATTAGAGTAAAATTTGGTTCTTGGGTACACCCGCTAAAATTCCTCGCTGGCGGTTCTGATGCTTTTTTGACAGCTTTCTCAACTTCTTCCTCGGCGGCGGCAATGCCCGTAACCTTTGAGGTTTTGCAAACAAAAGTCGGTTTAAGGGAATCTTCTGCTGCTTTGGGCGCATTGGTAGGGGCAAATTTCAATAATGATGGTACTGCTCTTTATGAAGCAATGTCTGCGTTGTTTATTTCCCAACTGATTGGGCAACATCTAAATCTGGGACAGCAGTTAATTGTCATCCTGACCTCGATTTTTGCATCCGTAGGTGCGGCGAATATTCCCAATGCTGGACTGGTAACAATGACACTGGTGTTCACTTCTGTAGGCTTACCTACCCAGTACATCGCTTTGCTAGTTACTGTAGACTGGTTTCTAGATCGCTGCCGCACTGCGATTAATGTCATGGGAGACATGACTGTTAGTGCTTTACT
Organism: Nostoc sp.; assembly: GCF_036919575.1. GTDB lineage: Bacteria > Cyanobacteriota > Cyanobacteriia > Cyanobacteriales > Nostocaceae > Nostoc. Next base: position 81,706 of record NZ_JBALBY010000047.1, read on the forward strand.
TGACGGCAAAAAGCCCCGTTCTGTAGATGAGGCTTAGTTCGTCAGCTTTTCAGACATTTAACAAAGTTTAGGGGTTTAAGTAAAGAGCTTCTATCAAGCAGGGCGTTTTAATGCCTAAATCTAAATCCCCGTCACAAAACTTACTTGCGACTTGCGACTTGCGACTTGCGACTTGTTTTAATGCTGTTGAGGTCCTTTGGCATCACATTCTTTAGTCCAGCAGCGTTCTAGAAGTTGAAGATGCCAGATCAATGCAAACCGATGGGGATTCAATACCAATTTAGTATCGTGACTAAATAAGGGCTGGTTGAGATACTGCCAAAGGGGAAATTTAATCTTGGTGTGTTTTGGAGTCATAAGAACAACAAAATCTTATAAAAGTTTAGTGACAATACTTAACATTTTGTCTAGGAACTGCTTGATACTGTTTTTCTAGTTAAAGGCTACACTGTGTTTTTGCAATTGTCTTGGTGGCAATTGCGGAAGTTCAGAAAGTGAATTCATGTTGTTTCCGCTTTAATACTGAAATAAACCTCGGCATGAATTATGTCAGTAATTACAAACTGCTTAAATCACAAGTGTTTCGGCTTTTTAAGCATGCCATTCCAATATGTACTGTTGTTTCCTGCTGATAGACACTTGAAATTGAGAACTGCCCACCACAACGTTCGACGATTTTTTGGACAAGCTTTAAGCCCATGCCTGTGCCTTGCTGTTCGTAAGTTTTGCGTTCAAACTGCATGAAAGCACCGATTTTAGATATCTGTTCTTCTGTCATGCCCCGTCCGAAATCATGGACGGAGACATTGAGCATTCCTGCTACCAGCTGACTACTGATCTTAATTGCTGTCCCAGTCTGGGAGAATTTGAGCGCATTACCAATTAATTCATGGAGGATAATCCCTAGATATCGATCCGATATTGACACATCAGCCTCTTCAATTGCAAATATGAAATCGTTACTGCGATTAACACTTTGAGCATGAGATTGCAAAGCCGCTTCGATCGCTGCCATTGAAAAGTGAGTTGACTGAGGTTTGCTGTTTTGCTGCTGGTGCGTTGATAACTCTAGTTCTAAATAGATCAAAAATTGTTTGGTTAATTTTTCTAGGCGACGGACGGATTGATCTGCCATGCCTAAAAGTTCACGGATTTCGGCAGAATCCATGTTGTCAATATCTTCGATGAGTAGGCTGATGGTTCCGACAATGCCATTTAGTGGTGTATTTAATTCATGTGGTAAACTAGAAAGCAAGTTGCCGCGCAGTTCATTCAGTGAGCTTTCCAAGACTTTGATGGTACTTACTTGGATATTCGCTAAAGTTTGGATGTTGTCGTACTGTTGCTTAATTCTGAGCATTGACTGAATGCGTGCCCGCAATTCCACAGCATTCACGGGTTTACTAATGAAGTCGTCGGCACCTGATTTTAGGCAGCGAGCCAGGTCTTCTTTGGCGGTGAGAGCCGTAACCATGATGATCGGAACTGGCTGCCATTGCGGCATAGCTTTAATTCGCTGGCAAACTTCTATCCCATCCATTCCCGGCATCATCAGGTCTAGCAAAATCACGTCTGGCTGAAATAAGTTGAGAGATGCGATCGCCTCTTGACCACTGGCAGCATAGTGCAGCAGATAATTTTGCTTACTTAAGAGGGTTTCAATCACATCAAAATTATCGGGTTGATCGTCAATTACTAAAATAGAGGGCATATTTATAAGAAGAATTCAGAACTCAGGAGTCAGAATTCAGAATTGAATTCTGTACGAGTGGGTGATGAATATTGGTCAAAACCTCGCCCGAAGTCAAGCGAAAAAAATTAAAATATTCTCGCCTTAATACTCTATCCCTTGATGGGTAGAGTATTCACCAATTCTGAATTCTGTATTCTGACTCCTGCTTTAATTGTTAGCCTTTGTTGCAATTAAAAGCTGTTGGATAGTGGTGGTTAGTTGCTTGAGTTTCACGGGTTTAGTTAGGTACTCGTTGGCTCCTGCTTCTAAACAGCGATCGCGATCGCCGGTCATCGCTAACGCTGTCAAGGCAATGATCGGAATATCAATTAAGTTAGGATCGAGGCGAATCTGTCTCATTGCCTCTAAACCGTCCATTCCCGACATTTGGATATCCATCAAAATCAAGTCAGGCTGGTGAGTTGTGGCTAGGTCGATTGCTTCTTGACCATTTGTTGCTAACAGAATGCGATAGCCCTTGGCACCGAGGTAGCTAGAAACTGTACTGATATTGGCTTGGTTATCTTCTGCTAACAAGATCAGCAGGGCAGGGCTTTTGGTTTCGTTGACAGGAGGGAAATCCAGTTTGAGAGTAGCAGGGGGTTGATTACCTGCCGTCAATTCCGGCGACAAGAGAGAACCGGGAGTACATGGTAACTCAATCGTGAAGCAACTGCCCACATCCAGTTGACTAGTTAGCCCCACCCTACCGCCGTGGAGTTCGACAATTCGCTTCACCAATGCCAGTCCCAAGCCTGTACCCGGATATTGACGGTTCAGGGCGCTATCGATTTGGACGAAGGGCTGAAATAGTTGTTTGATATTCTCTGGCGAGATGCCGATGCCTGTATCGTTCACGGCAATTCGCAGGAAGTGTTGCTCTGAGGAATCGCTAGTGTCGGGGGAAAGTTCAGCAACTTCTAGGGTAATGCGTCCCCCCTCTGAGGTGAATTTGACCGCATTGTTAAGCAGGTTAATTAACACTTGCCGAATGCGGCGTTCATCCACGAGCAGGTCAGGTAGATTTAGCTGAAGTTTGATTTCAACCTTAATCCGTTTTTGGAATGCCTGCTGTTTAATAAACGCCAGACTGGATTGACATAGATCAGCCACTGAAGCTGAGGTGCAGTCTAGTTTAATCTGTCCGGCTTCAATTGTTGCCACATCGAGGATGTCGTTGATCAACTCCAGCAAATGAGAGCCGCTACCTTCAATGGTTTGCAAGGCTTTGACTTGTTGATCGTTGACGATACCAAAGACTTCCTCTTGTAGCCCTTCGGTCATGCCCAAAATGGCGTTGAGGGGGGTGCGAAGTTCGTGGCTCATGTTCGCCAGGAATTCGTCCTTGAGGCGGGTAGCGCGGGCGAGTTCTTGATTGCTCTCGGTTAACTTTGCCTCTGCCTGCTGTCCTTTTGCGAGTTCTTGCTGTAATTGCTCAAAAAGACTCGCTTGCTGAATGGCGATCGCCAACTGGTTGGCAATTTGTTGCAGGAGTTGCGCTTCGGAGTCTTTCCACACGCGTTTTTCTTGGCAGGCATGGACAACCAAAACCCCCCATAGTTTGTTATTTTCCCAGGGGGCAACCCAGCGATGGGTTTCGCTGCCTCGCACTTCTTGTAAAATCGGTGCGACAATTTTAGACTGGATTTGACCAATGATGGAGTATTCCACTAGGCAATCTGTCCAAATATCATTCATCACATCGGGGACAATCCGGGGTTTGCCCTGCCAGTAGCAATCGAGGATTTCTTCAGACCACACTTCGTCGTCCCAGTGGCGGTCTTTGAGGGCGGGAAACTCACCAGATAAGGCTTCTTCGACAATTTGACTTCTGCCGTCAGCAAAGACCCGGAAGACGATGACGCGATCGCTGTGCATCACGTCTTTCACCTGCTGAGTCACCGTTGCCAGGATCTCGTTGATATCTAGCGACTGGCGAATTTTTTGGATAATCGCTCCCAAGGCGTGTTGTCGTCGCAGTTCGAGGGCAATTCTCGCTTCGGCTTGCTGCCGCACCAAGAGTTCTGACTGAATTTGCTCGTAGAGATTCGCTTGTTGAATGGCGATCGCTAACTGGTTGGCAAGTTGTAGGGTAAAGTCAATTTCAGACTGCTGCCAATGGCGGGCTGTTGCACATTGATGGATGCACAGCAAGCCCCATAACTTATTACCGCAGAGGAACGGCATAATCAGATTGGCACGTACCTGAAACTGAGCCAGAATGTCAGTGTGGCAGCTTGTCATCCCACCGTTATAAATATCATCCACAACATAAGACCTACCCAAGGCATAGAGGGATGAATAGCTTTCGCCAAAGCAGTGATCGTGTACCCGAATCGCCAGCACTGAGGAAAACCCTTCTACAGCTGATTCAGCCACAAATTCGCCGTCATCAAAGTTGGATTCGGGATAAAATTTGAAAATAGCCACCCGATCGGCCTGAATCACTGAGCGGATTTCCTGACAAGCGATATCGAAAATGGTCTGGAGGTCTAGGGATTGACGAATCTTCTGGGTGATTTCTCGCAGCAGTTGTTCTCGTTCGACCTGTTGGCGAATGGTTTTCTCGGCTTGTTTGCGTAAGCGAAGCTCGTCGTAGACATCGCTAAGATTAAAATTGACCCCAATCATGCTCTGGGGATTGCCCTGAGCATCTCGCACCACCACCCCATAGGCTTTAATAAAGTGAATACTTCCATCGGGATGCACGACCCGAAACTCAGTATCGTATTCTGCCTGTCCTAAAACGGCTTGCTGGATCAATGCTTCGGCGGGGGTGCGGTCATCGGGATGTAGCCTGTTTGCCCAAATGTCGTAGACCACATCGGAATCAGATGGTTTGGTGAACCCATACAGTTCGTACATCCGCTCATCCCAAAGGATGGTGTTTTCTACAATGTCCCAGTCCCAACAGCCGATCCCCCCAGATTTGAAGGACAAGGCGAGGCGCTGCGATAGTTTATGGAGTTTGGCTTCAGATTGTTTGCGCTGGGTAATGTCCCGAAAGATTCCCCGCGTGGCGATCGGCTGTTCATCTTGAAACTGACAATTGATATTTCCCTCGACGATGATTTCTCTGCCATCTTTGGTCAGGAATCTGGTTTCGATATCTAAACTGAGTGCGCCAGTAAATAGGCTTTGAATCGCTGTCTGGAAATGCCCAAGGTCATCGGGATGGATAATTTGGAAAATGGACCACTGCTCCAGGTCGGCATCGTTGTATCCTAAGGTTTCTTTCCATGCCCGATTGACAAATAAAATCCGACCGTCGGGCGAAACGCTTTGGATTAAATCGGTGGCGTTCTCGAAGAGATCGCGCAGTTGAGCCTCTCGCGCTTGGAGTTCTTGAGTCCGTTGTTTTAGCCTCCCTTCCAAGTCCTGATTCAAGCGATGTAGTGCATTGTTTGCGACTTGACGCTGCAATTCGGCGGCTGCCAGACAGGTTTCTAGGTTCAAACCCAATGCCTGAAACTGGACAATATCTCGCTCGGTAACAATCCCCACCGGAATTTGCAGAGGTTCAGCTTGGCAGCTAGTTTGCACAATTATCACCGAACTAACTTCGTATTTTACCATGAGTTGAGCGATCGCTAGCATGGAAGTATCCGGCGTGGCGCAAATCACCTCACTCGTCATCACCTCAGACACCAGCCGTAACCGCAAAATATCTATCGGGCGGGAGATTTGCTGTAGACTTTCATCAGTCACCAGCCCCACCGGGCGATCCTGCTCATCCAGGATGGGTAAGTAGCGAATCTGATGCTGCTGGAGCAGATTAATCGCAAAAAATAAATCGATAAAAGCAGACTCGTGCAGGGTGATGACTGGATGTACCATCACCCCCCGAATCGCTAGATTCTCCAGAGAACGCTGCTGGGCACTGAGGCGCACCACGTCCCACTCTGTCAAAATACCTAGCAACCGCCCGTCTTCCACTACCAACACGCAGCTTGCTCGTGCTTCTAGATAGAGTTGATCCAGTTGCCCATCCGCAGTTTTAGTGGTATTATACATAGCCGGCACGTTGATCATTTGAGCGATCGCGTCCATCACCGTTGTATCCGGTTTAACTATCAGGGGATCGCGGGCGATCGCAAACTTCAGTTCTGATGGGGTGAGAGCCGTTGCGCGGTTAAACATTAATGATTAATGTAAAAGCATTTATTTTTTATTGTTCCCTTTAGTAATACACAAATTGCTTAAACCGCAAAATTATTAAACGTTGAGAGCCTTGGGGTTTTGGGGAGATTACAATAATCTGCCCAAAAAATCAAGATTTAGGTATCGACAAAAAAACTGGGATGGGCAAGATGCCCATCCCATAATTAAATTTGGCAATACTCTGCAATGCCAATGAAATACAATACTGCTCGGTTTTTGGTGCATAGTTATTTGAGATCCCCCTTAGTCCCCCTTAAAAAAGGGGAAAAATAAGGCATTTTTAGCCCCCCTTTTTAAGGGGGGTTGGGGGGATCGACTCAAAACCTACGCAGTATTGCAATAGACCTCTTGCAAAAGTCCCTAACACCCCACCCCCAGCCCCTCCCCGCCTGCGGGGAGGGGAGAATTTGACGTAAGTCAAAGGCGGGGTGGGGTTCTTTTTTTGATTTATGCAAGAAGTCTAATGAAATACTCTGCAATGCCAATGCAATACCCTGCAATGCCAATGCAATACCCTGCAATGCCAATGCAATACCCTGCAATGCCAATGCAATACCCTGCAATGCCA